>CAIZIT010000021.1 GCA_903933115.1 uncultured Burkholderiales bacterium | reverse complement strand
GTACTCCACGTCTCGGCGAACGGTCTCCTCTTCTCGCAAAATCTCCTCGTATCGCAAGTAACTGAAAGCGGCTGCAACGGCGATGAAGAAAAAGGCCACTGCTGTCAACGGGGCAATGAGTGCGAAAGCATCTTGTTTAGAGGGGCTTTGACTGCGCCACCATGCGCTCCAGCGAAGAGCTATTTTTTTAAGGGGTGTTTTGGCAACTTGCGAGACATCTTTTATATGCATGCCATGGAGTTTAGAAGAACAATGCAGTTATTTTTTGACAATCGTTAATTTCTGATTCAATTTCATAATATGAAAAGATTAATCATATGTTGAAACATGAAAAAATCTATGAGATACTCCAAAAAAAGTCACAATACGCCATCAACTTAGGAGACAAGCATGTCGGCTCAACCCAGCGATTCGCAAACCTTTGCCATCAACGATTCCGATTCACAAGAAACCCGTGAGTGGATGGATGCACTGAAGGCCGTCATCGACAATGAAGGTCCCGAGAGAGCGCATTATTTGTTGGAGCAGCTCATTGAGCAAGCCCGTGAGAGCAGCATCGACATGCCTTTTTCTGCCAACACCGGTTACGTCAATACGATTGAGGCGGATCAAGAGGAGGTATGTCCCGGCAACATCGAAATCGAAGAGCGCCTGAGAGCCTACATGCGTTGGAACGCCATGGCCATGGTCGTCAAGGCCAATCGTCACAACCCTGAGGATGGTGGTGATTTGGGCGGACACATTGGATCTTTTGCCTCCTTGGCCCATTTGTTTGGCGCGGGGTTTAATCACTTTTGGCACGCAGAGAACGAGAACCACGGAGGAGACTTGCTCTACATCCAAGGTCACGTCTCACCAGGTGTTTATGCCCGAGCTTATTTAGAGGGCCGCTTGTCAGAGGAGCAACTTCTCAACTTCAGACAAGAGGTCAAGGGAGGGGGGCTGTCGAGCTACCCACACCCGAAGTTGATGCCTGAGTTTTGGCAGTTCCCAACGGTCTCCATGGGACTGGGCCCTTTGATGGCGATATACCAAGCTCGATTTTTGAAATATTTACATGCCCGAGGCATTGCCAACACCGAGAACAGGAAAGTTTGGGTTTTCTGTGGCGATGGAGAGATGGACGAAGTCGAGTCACTGGGTGCGATTGGTTTGGCTGCCCGTGAAAATTTGGACAACTTGGTGTTTGTGATCAACTGCAACTTGCAAAGGCTTGATGGCCCTGTACGCGGAAACGGTAAGATCATTCAAGAGCTTGAAAGTGAATTCAGAGGCAGCGGCTGGAACGTGATCAAACTGATTTGGGGCTCCAATTGGGATGGACTTCTTGCCAAGGACAAGGATGGTGCCTTGAGGCGCATCATGATGGAGACGGTCGATGGGGACTATCAGGCCTTCAAAGCCAACGATGGCGCCTATGTGAGAAAGCACTTCTTTGGCCGCGACCCCCGAACTCTGGAGATGGTTGCCAAGATGAGCGATGATGAGATCTGGAATCTGCGTCGCGGTGGTCACGATCCCCAAAAGGTGTACGCGGCATATGCCAAGGCCATGAAGCACAAAGGCCAACCGAGTGTGCTGCTGATCAAAACCGTTAAAGGTTTTGGCATGGGCAAGATCGGTGAGGGTAAGAACACGGTTCACCAAACCAAGAAGTTAACGGACGAAGACATCAAAGCGTTCAGAGACCGTTTCAACATCCCCATTTCTGACTCCGATTTGCCCAATCTGCCTTTCTACAAGCCCGCTGACGACACGCCAGAGATGCAGTACTTGCACCAAAGAAGACAGGCATTGGGTGGCTACTTGCCCCAACGCCGCAAGGAGAGTGAGGAAAAATTCACAGCCCCTCCACTCGAGACCTTCAAGTCCGTTTTGGAGCCCACGGCTGAAGGGCGTGAGATCTCCACCACACAAGCTTATGTTCGCTTCTTGACGCAACTCCTCAGAGACCCCGCCTTGGGCCCTCGTGTGGTGCCCATTTTGGTGGACGAGGCGAGGACCTTTGGTATGGAGGGCCTCTTTAGACAAGTGGGCATCTACAACCCAGCAGGCCAACAATACACGCCCGTGGACAAAGACCAAGTGATGTATTACAAGGAAGACAAGGCGGGTCAGATTCTGCAAGAAGGAATCAACGAAGCAGGGGGCATGAGCAGCTGGATTGCGGCGGCGACCTCTTATTCGACCAACAACCGCATCATGATTCCGTTTTATGTCTATTACTCCATGTTTGGCTTCCAGCGCATTGGAGACTTGGCCTGGGCTGCTGGGGACATGCAAGCAAGAGGTTTTCTCTTGGGCGGTACTTCGGGGCGGACAACCCTCAATGGCGAGGGCTTGCAGCACGAGGATGGACACAGCCACATTTTGGCCGGCACCATTCCCAATTGCATCAGCTACGATCCCACCTTCGCCCACGAAGTGGCCGTCATCATGCAAAACGGTTTGAAGCGCATGGTGGAGAACCAAGAAAACGTTTTCTACTACATCACGCTTTTGAATGAAAACTATCCCATGCCCGGCCTCAAAGCCGGTACGGAAGAGGAAATCATCAAGGGCATGTATTTGCTCCATGCTGCTGAAGGACCCAAGAAAGCACCCCGAGTGAATTTGCTGGGCTCAGGCACCATTCTCAGAGAGTCCATTGCCGCCAAGGAGCTCTTGCTCAAGGACTTTGGCGTTGCTGCCAATGTGTGGAGTTGCCCCAGTTTTAACGAACTCGCCAGGGACGGTCAGGCCTGCGAGAGATGGAATTTGCTCAATCCGACCCAAACACCCAAGCAGTCCTTTGTGGCTCAGCAACTCAGCCAGCACGCGGGCTCTGTGGTCGCATCGACCGATTACATGAAGTCCTATGCCGATCAAATTCGTGCTTTCATTCCCAAGGACAGAAGCTACAAGGTTTTGGGCACCGATGGTTTTGGTCGCAGCGATTTCAGAAGTCGTCTGAGAGAGCACTTTGAAGTCAACCGTCACTTCATCGTGGTTGCCGCCCTCAAGGCCTTGAGCGAGGATGGACTCGTTCCCGTTGAGAAAGTCAGTCAAGCGATTGAAAAATATCAAATCGACACTCAAAAAATCAACCCCTTGTTTGCTTAAGGCTTAGGAGACATCACACATGAGCACCTTGGATATAAAAGTACCGGACATAGGGGATTTTGATGCTGTCGCGGTGATTGAATTGATGGTCAAGGTCGGAGACCATGTCAAAGTCGATCAGTCTTTGATCACGGTCGAGTCGGACAAGGCCTCGATGGAAATTCCTTCCTCTCATGAGGGGGTGATCACCGAGTTGAAGGTCAAAGTGGGGGATCAAGTTCGTGAGGGGAGCGTGATTGCATCCGTCAAGGTGGAGGGTCAAGTCGCTGCTGCTTCAGTGGCTTCAACTCCAAGCGAGGCTCATGCAACTCAGGCACCTGCGGCACCCGCTCCAGCGGCAGCTCCCGTGGCCCTTGCCTCGAGCGCTGCGCCCAGTGAGCAAGCCGTGGTCGTGCCTGACATTGGCGACTTCAAGGACGTTGCGGTGATTGAGCTGATGGTCAAAGAGGGTGACACCGTGGGTGTGGATCAGTCCTTGATCACGGTCGAGTCAGACAAAGCCTCTATGGAGATTCCCTCCTCACATGCGGGTGTGATCAAGAGTTTGAAGGTCAAAGTGGGGGACAAAATCAACAAGGGCGACTTGTTGGCTTTGGTGCTCTCGAGTTCTGGCAACACTGCTGCGCCAAGTGCTTCAAGTGCGGCTCCAGCGGCTTCAGCAGCTTCAGCCGTTTCAGCAGTGGCAACGAGCCCTACGACTCCAGCATCCGCGCCCGCGCCAGCTTCGCTCGTACCCTCTGCAGCTCTTAGCGTTGCTGCCCATCAACCGAGCGACGCCACGCAGCTCAGCAAAGTCCCCCATGCCTCTCCCTCCATCCGAAAGCTCGCTCGCGAATTGGGCGTTCCTTTGGGCGAGATCAAGGGCAGCGGCAACAAGGGCCGAATCACCATTGAGGACGTTCAAGCGTTCTCTCGCAGTGTGATGAGTGGGCAAGTTCAAACGGCTGCTCAAGCGGCTGCACAAAAGGCGAGTTCGGGCAGCTCGGGCGCCTCCTCCGGTGCGGGTCTGGGTTTACTGGATTGGCCCAAAGTGGATTTCACCAAATTTGGGCCCATCGAGCGTCGAGCCATGGGTCGCATCAAAAAGATCAGTGGCGCAAATTTGCACCGCAACTGGGTGATGATTCCTCATGTGACCAATCACGATGATGCCGACATCACCGAATTGGAGGCCTTCCGAGTGCTCACCAACAAAGAGCATGAGAAGTCTGGGGTCAAGGTGACGATGTTGGCCTTTTTGATCAAGGCCTGTGTTGCGGCGCTCAAAAAATTCCCCGAATTCAACAGCTCCTTGGACGGTGATGAGCTCGTCTTCAAGCAGTACTTTCACATCGGGTTTGCCGCCGACACGCCCAACGGTTTGATGGTGCCCGTGATTCGAGACGCCGATAAAAAGGGCATCATGCAAATCTCTCAAGAGATGTCTGACTTGGCCAAAAAAGCTCGCGAGGGCAAATTAAGCCCTGCAGAGATGACGGGGGCGTGTTTCACCATCTCCTCACTCGGCGGTATTGGGGGGCGTTACTTCACCCCCATCATTAATGCGCCCGAGGTGGCCATTCTTGGTGTGTGTAAGAGCCAAATTCAACCGGTATGGGACGGCAAGGCGTTTGAGCCTCGTTTGATGTTGCCTTTGTCTTTGAGCTGGGATCACCGTGTGATCGATGGTGCATTGGCAGCGAGGTTCAATGTTTATTTGAGCCAAATTTTGGCCGATTTCCGCAGAGTACTGCTCTAAGCTTTAAGGGACGATACGTATGGCAACGATGGATATCAAAGTTCCAGATATTGGTGACTTCAGCGAAGTGGCGGTCATTGAGGTTTTGGTCAAAGTGGGCGACACGGTCAAGGTGGAGCAAAGTTTGATCACGGTCGAGTCGGACAAAGCGTCGATGGAGATTCCTTGCTCGCATGCGGGCGTGGTGAAGGAGCTCAAAGTGAAGGTGGGCGATAAAGTGGCGGAGGGATCTGTCGTTTTGGTGTTGGAGGGCACCCAGGCCGAGGAGGCTCCTGCAGCAAAGGCGGCTTCTAGTGCAAGCCCTGTAACTTCATCTGCACCATCACAGGCATCTGCATCTGCATTCAAGCCCGCCTCCCTACCTGTCACACCTGCTCCTGAGCAAACCGATTGCGATCTCTTGGTCTTGGGTGGCGGTCCCGGCGGTTACTCGGCCGCCTTCAGGGCTGCCGATCTGGGCCTCAAAGTGATTGTCGTTGAGCGCTACTCCACACTGGGTGGGGTTTGCTTGAATGTGGGATGCATTCCCTCAAAGGCCTTGTTGCATGTGGCCTCCGTGATGGACGAGGTCGCTCACTTGGCGGATTTGGGGGTGGAGTTCTCCAAACCCAAAGTCAACATCGACAAGTTGCGCGGACACAAAGAAAAAGTGATCTCCAAGCTCACTGGCGGTTTGTCTCAAATGGCCAAGATGCGTAAAGTTCAAGTGGTCAGAGGTTACGGCAGCTTTATCGATGCTCACCACATCAAGGTGGAGGAGACTCAAGGCCAGGCACAAGAGAAAACCGGCAAAGAGCAAATCCTATCCTTCAAGTCTTGCATCATCGCAGCAGGCTCGCAAGCGGTTCGTTTGCCCTTCATGCCCGAGGACCCCAGAGTGGTCGACAGCACCGGTGCATTGATGCTCAAAGAGGTCCCCAAAAAGATGCTGATTCTTGGTGGGGGCATCATCGGCTTGGAAATGGGAACGGTTTACAGCACCTTGGGCGCTCGTCTGGATGTGGTGGAGATGATGGACGGCTTGATGCAAGGCGCGGACCGCGATCTTGTCAAAGTTTGGCAAAAAATGAATGCCCATCGATTTGACAAGATCATGCTCAAAACAAAAACCGTTGCGGCCAAAGCCTTGCCCAAGGGCATTGAGGTGAGTTTTGAAGGGCCAGAGGGCACACACTCTGAGGTCTATGACTTGGTGCTTCAAGCTGTGGGCAGAAGTCCCAATGGTAAAAAAATTGGCGCTGAAAAAGCAGGTGTTGAGGTGACCGATCGAGGCTTCATCAACGTCAACATTCAAATGCGCACCAATGTGCCCAACATCTTCGCCATTGGCGACTTGGTGGGCCAGCCCATGTTGGCCCACAAGGCGGTTCATGAGGCCCACGTGGCGGCAGAGGTGGTTGCAGGAGAATTGTTGGGTGATGCCGAGTTGGCTCAATCGGCCTTCAACGCCCGAGTCATCCCCAGTGTGGCCTACACGGATCCTGAAGTGGCATGGGTGGGTTTGACAGAAGACCAGGCCAAGGCGCAAGGCATTCCTGTTAAAAAAGGCCTATTCCCTTGGGCCGCCTCTGGTCGCGCCATTGCCAATGGTCGCGATGAAGGGTTCACCAAGTTGCTCTTTGATGACTCCAAGGAAGCACACGGTCACGGCAAAATTTTGGGCGGCGGCATGGTGGGTACGCATGCTGGTGACATGATTGGAGAGATTGCCCTGGCCATTGAGATGGGGGCAGATGCCATCGATATTGGTAAAACCATTCATCCCCATCCCACTTTGGGCGAGAGCATTGGCATGGCCGCAGAAGTGGCCCATGGCAGCTGTACGGACTTGCCACCGATCAAGAAGTAAACCCCAACTTCCCTGGGGTCCCTCTTTAGGAGGCGTGAGGAGCGTGTCATGCGCCTTTCACGCCTTTGTCTTTTGAGGAAACATTTTTCGCTGGGTGAGGGAGGTCTCATTTGCGTGGCGCTGCTAAAGGGTTCTTTATTTGAGGTGGGTCCGCATCTTTTAACGGGTTTAAATATTACAATTCGGTGTCATTTTTATGACAAATCCAGGATTTCCCCTGCACGTGTGCTTTGGAAGCTTCAAAAGATGCTCCAAGGCGTTGTGGGATCCCGGAGATGGTTTCAAGATGGTCGAAAAGTCAAAATTCGTTAACAGCATTGGATATGGGTCATGTTTGGAAAATTTTTACCACGAGAAGATAATTTCTTCGAGCTCTTTAACAAGCATGCAGACAGAGTTGTTGAAGCGGCTCAAGCATTTTCAAAGTTGATTGAGTTCTATGCCGATGCGGACCTGAGAGAGAAGTACACGGCAGATGTGATTCAGGCCGAGAAGTCTGCCGATCGAATCACCCATGAGGTCAACCGGGCCTTGCACAAGACCTTCATCACGCCCATTCATCGCGAACAGATTCACTCCCTGATCAACACGATGGACGATGTGGCGGACTTGATCCAAGACTCTGCTGAGACGATGGCTTTGTATGACGTTCGTGCGATCACGGTGGAGATCAAACGACTCACCGATATCAGTGTGAAGTGCTGTGAAAGACTGCGCCATGGCGTGAGTTTGTTGTCGAGCATTGCGCAGCCCCTGAACTCCGATGCAGCGCTCAAGACCTGTGAGGAAATTGATCAACTCGAGTCCGATGCCGATCGCGTCATGAGAAGCGCCATGAGCAAGCTCTTTCGAGAAGAAAACGATGTCAAAGAAATCATCAAATACAAAGCCATTTACGAGTTGCTAGAGACCATCAGTGACAAATGCGAGGATGTTGCCAATTTGATCGAAGGCATTGTTCTTGAAAACTCTTGATCGCTAGGTTTTTATGATTTCTTCGCAAGCCTCCCTTTGGTTCATTGTTTTATTGGTCTTTTTGGCGCTGGCCTTTGATTTTTTAAACGGATTTCACGATTCGGCCAATTCGATCGCGACCGTCGTCTCGACGGGTGTTTTAAAGCCCAATCAAGCCGTTGCGTTCGCTGCTTTTTTCAATTTGCTCGCCATCTTTATTTTTAAATTGAGCGTTGCTGCAACGATTGGCAAAGGCATTGTCACCCTCAGTGTGGTGGACACCTCTGTGGTGTTTGGTGCCTTGTCTGGCGCTTGCATTTGGAACTTGATCACTTGGTACTACGGCATACCCAGCAGCTCCTCGCATGCTTTGATTGGTGGCATTGTGGGTGCGGTCATGATGAAGGTGGGCGTTGATGGACTCAATGCCAGTGGCATCATCAAGACCGTCGCATTCATCTTCATCTCCCCCTTCTTGGGCTTTGTGCTTGGCTCACTGATGGTGGTGCTGTGCTCGTGGCTCTTTCGAGGTGCGACACCCTTGAGGGTGGACAGGTGGTTCAGAAGTTTGCAATTGATCTCCGCCGGTGCTTACAGCCTCGGGCATGGTGGCAACGATGCCCAAAAAACAATCGGCATCATTTGGATGCTCTTGCTGGCCACTGGCTACGCAAGTGCTCAAGACACCATGCCCCCCAATTGGGTGGTGGTTTCGTGCTACTTGGCCATCTCCATGGGCACCTTGTTTGGTGGATGGAGAATTGTGAGAACGATGGGACAAAAGATCACCAAACTCAAGCCCTTTGGTGGGTTTTGTGCTGAAACTGGAGGAGCCATCACCTTGTTCATGGCCACCTTCTTGGGTGTTCCCGTCTCAACCACGCACACCATCACTGGAGCCATTGTGGGCGTTGGCTCCGTTCAAAGGGCAAGTGCCGTGAGGTGGGGGGTTGCAGGCACGATCATCTGGGCTTGGATTTTTACCATCCCAGCAAGTGCACTCATCGCCGCAGCGGTGTACTTTTTGAGCACGCTTACCTAAAAAACTCAAACTGCATGGGCGTGCTGTGCTGAGAAGGTTTCATGGCGTCTGAAGAACACCCTCATTGTGTATGCCGATGCCGATGCCGATGCCGATGCCTATGTTTATGGGCTTCGGCAAGGGTATCGGCAGGGCATGGAGCAAGCTAAAAATCGTCAGACAGCCAGCCTAGACGGTTCAAGCTCAATCACTTTCCAGAATTGGACAAAGGCGCTCCAGGGCCAGCACTTGAGACAGTGGGTGCAATGGATGGGTTCGTCCCCGTGGCAGTGCTCTTGTCCCAAAAGAGGCCAGGCCCAGGCTCGTTGTTGCCGGAGTTGTAAAAGCCCGTAGACGGTGCAAGGGGGGCTGCGTTGAGTTCCATGGCGTTGGGTGAAGCGCCGTTGTTGCCTGCATTGGCACTGGGCAAGCCTAAAAGGCTGGGGAGGGCATTCAAGGGATTTTTACCCAAATCTTTGACCCGCCTCGCCCCGTTGTAGCGTCTCTCCCAGTAGGCTTGTCTCATGTCCTCAACGCGAACACCGTAACCGGGCCTTGGGGAGTGGATGAATTTGTTGTCTCCAACGTAGATCCCCACATGGCTAAAGGCATGTTTCATCGTGTTAAAAAACACCAAATCTCCCGGTTTGAGCTCGGTGCGCTCAATGCTCTCCGTCACTTTGGCTTGGTCGGAGGCTTTTCTGGGCAGGATCAACCCCACGGATTGCTCGAAGATGGCACGCACAAAGCCGCTACAGTCAAATCCTGTGTTGATATTGGTGCCCCCTGCTCGGTAAGGAACCCCCAAAAAACCCATGGCATTGACCACCAACTTGGAGGCCTTCTCTCCAACGTTTTGGCGCAGGTTGTCCAATTGCTCAAAAAGTCCCCTGTCAGACAGAAATTTCTCAATGTCATCGTTGGGGCGATTGGATGGGGCGGCTTGGCCCAGGCCACACCCACAAATCGTCAGAGCAATCAAAAAATAGCGCATAACCTTTGATTTTAAAGAGGTTTGTGTTGTTGGTGTAGGAATAAACCAGGTTCTCTCTTGGTTTTTGAGGCTGTAATTGCAACTAAAGTTCAAAGAAATACATTTCTTCACTTCGACGGGTTCGAGAACTTGGCAATGCATCTGCTGTCTGGTGAAGGATTTTCAAGACGCTTTCAAGTGCTGATACAGATTTAAAGCAATAAAAAAAAGCGAGGAGCTCAAAAAAAGCATTTGCATGTGAGATAGTTCCAAGCATTGCAAACGATCCACTTCAAGCGGATCGAATGAGCAGAAAAAAAGGAGCAGACACATCATGTATCAAGCATTGGTTTTAAGGAAAGACGAATCATTTTCAGTGGCCAAGGAGTCGTTGAAGGATGATGACTTGCCTGAAGGGGATGTAGAGGTCCAAGTGGAGTACTCCACTTTGAATTTCAAAGATGCATTGGCCATCACCAATACCTCGCCCGTGGTGAGAAAGTGGCCCATGGTGGCCGGTATCGATGGCGCAGGAGTGGTCACGCACTCCAGCCATCCGAATTGGAAGGTGGGGGAGCGGTTTGTTCACACGGGTTGGGGTTATGGGGAGACCCGCTGGGGTTTGTTGGCTGAGCGCTCTAGAGTACAGGGTGCGGGCTTGGTGCATTTGCCCGCCTCATTGTCAACCCTTCAAGCCATGGCCATTGGAACAGCAGGCTACACGGCCATGCTTTGTGTGATGGCACTTGAAAAGCACGGACTCACCCCACAAAAGGGGGAGGTCTTGGTCACAGGGGCGAGCGGCGGTGTAGGCAGTGTTGCCATTGCGTTGTTGTCTCAACTGGGTTACCAAGTCTGTGCATCCACTGGCAAACTCTCAGACAGTGACTACTTGAAGAGCTTGGGCGCCGCTCAGGTGATGGACAGGGCCTTGCTCAGCGAGCCTGGCAAGCCTTTTCAAAAGGAGCGTTGGGCGGGGGTGGTGGACTGCGTGGGCTCGCACACTTTGGCCAATGCTTTGTCTCAGTGTGCCTATGGTGCCAGTGTGGCCGCTTGCGGTTTGGCCCAGGGCATGGATTTGCCAACAACGGTCATGCCTTTTATCTTGCGAGGCGTCAGCTTGATCGGTGTGGATTCGGTCATGGCGCCTATGGGTTTGAGGCAAGAGGCGTGGGCTCGTTTGTCAACGCAGTTGAATTTGGATAAGCTCGCTCAAATGACGCAAGTCATTGCGCTCGATGAGGTGGTCGCCAAAGCGCACGAATTGCGCAATGGGCAGATCAAAGGACGTTTGGTAGTAAAGGTTTCATAATGCGACTCGCTCTCGAAGATTCTCAAGTGGTCATGATTGATTTTCAAGAAAAACTCATGCCCGCAATTGCCGACCACAACTCCATTTTGGAGCAAGCCCATTTGCTGGCCAAAGTGGCCCACACGCTCGGCGTGCCTTTGTGGGGCACAGAGCAAAACCCCTCTCGTTTGGGGCACAACCCCGAGAGTTGGAGAGGACTGTGCAAAGAGACCTTGCCCAAAATGCATTTCTCCGCTTGTGATGAGGGTTTGTTGGAGTGTTTGAAGCCACCAGTGCAAGCGCCTCAGGGCAACGCCAGGAGCCTGCCCAAGCATTTGCAAAAAAACACCTCAAGCAAAGTCAAAGATCAAATCGTGCTTGCCGGATGTGAGACGCACATTTGTCTGCTTCAAACGGCCATCGACTTGATGCAAGAGGAGATGGAGGTCTGGGTGGTGGTGGACGCCACGGGTTCAAGAAAGAGCCGAGACAAGGACGCCGCACTGGACCGCTTGGCTGGAGCGGGGGCAGAGCTTGTCAGTTTAGAGATGCTCGTCTTTGAGTGGTTGGGCACCGCTGAGCACGAGCACTTCAAAACCATCCATCAGTGGATCAAGTGAAATTGGCGTAAATATGCATTGCGAATTTTTGAAAATGAGATTTAAATGCATCAGTTTGGCCTTTAGTCCTTATAGATGACTGAAATTTGGGGTGCTTCTTGTGAAAAGTAAGCGTTGAACGTCTTCAATTTTGAATGAAGTGAGTGCTTTAAATTATTCATTCTGGACTTGAAAACGAAAATTCGTTTTGAGAAATGCGTGTATGAAATCGGAGTGATGATCAAGGGTTGAGCGGGTCCTCTAATATTTAAGGGGAACTCGTTGTTCTAGTGGGCTGAGAAAGTGTTTTTTATAAGTCCACCTTTTCGAAAAGGGGTTTGCTATGAGTTACGCCAAATTTCACGAACACTCGCTCGCTCACAGGGACGAATTTTGGCGTGAGCAAAGTGCCTTGGTCGACTGGCATGTCCCGCCCACAGAGATTTGTGACTACTCCAAGCCACCTTTTGCCCAGTGGTTCAAAGGTGGGCAAACCAATCTTTGCTTCAATGCGGTTGATCGCCACTTGCTGGACCGAGCCGATCAAAACGCTTTGATCTGCGTCTCCAGTGAAACGGGCTTAGAGCGCAGCTACAGTTTTGCACAACTCGCCCATGAGGTTCAGCAAACGGCTCAAATGATGGTGCACCTTGGTGTTGGCAAGGGAGACCGTGTGCTGATTTACATGCCCATGGTGGCGGAGGCCGTGTTTGCCATGCTCGCGTGTGTCAGGATTGGGGCCATTCACTCCGTTGTTTTTGGAGGCTTTGCAGCGCACAGTTTGGCCACCCGCATTGAAGACGCTACGCCCACTTTGATCGTCAGTGCAGATGCAGGCTCCAGAGCTGGCAAGGTGGTGCCCTACAAGCCCTTGCTGGATGAGGCCATTGAGAGGTCGAGTCATAAGCCTCAAGCTGTTTTGATGGTCAACCGTGGTTTGAGTGATTTTTCCATGACCCCAGGGCGAGACCATCACTATGGTGAGCTCCAAAAGCGCTTTGAAGGCGCGCAAGTGCCTTGTGTTTGGGTCGACTCCACCCATCCCAGCTACACCCTTTACACCTCGGGCACGACAGGAAAGCCCAAAGGGGTACAAAGAGATACGGGCGGTTATACCGTGGCACTGGCGGCAAGCATGAAGCATATTTTCATGGGTGCTCCTGGTGAGACTTTCTTTTGCACCAGTGACATTGGCTGGGTGGTGGGCCACAGCTTCATTGTCTACGGCCCCTTGATCGCTGGGATGGCAACGATCCTCTATGAGGGGTTGCCCATTCGCCCCGATGGCGGTGTTTGGTGGCATTTGGTGCAAAAGTACAAAGTGAGCGTCATGTTCAGTGCGCCCACCGCCATTCGAGTGCTCAAAAAGCAAGATCCTAAATATTTGAGTCAGTACGATCTGAGCTCCCTCAAGGCGCTCTTCTTGGCGGGAGAGCCCTTGGATGAGCCAACGGCCAAGTGGATTTCTGAAGGCCTGGGCAAGCCCGTCATTGACAACTACTGGCAAACCGAGACGGGTTGGCCGATTTTGACCCTTGCCAAGTCGATTGAGGACTTGCCCACAAGGCTTGGCAGTCCAGGCTTGGCCGTTTATGGCTACGATGTACAACTGATTGACGACTTGACGGGGGAAGAAATCAAAGGACCTCATCAAAAAGGGGTCTTGGCGATCAAGGGGCCCTTGCCCCCGGGATGCCTTCAAACGATTTGGGGCGATGATGACCGCTTTGTCAAAACTTATTGGCAGACCATTCCTGGAAAAATGGTTTACTCAACCTTCGATTGGGCCGTTCGAGATGAGAGTGGTTACTACTTCATCTTGGGTCGAACGGATGATGTGATCAACGTCGCGGGTCACCGTTTGGGGACCCGGGAGATTGAGGAGTGCTTGTCCTCCCACGGCAGTGTCGCTGAGGTTGCCGTTGTCGGTGTCAGTGATGCTTTGAAGGGGCAGGTGGCCATGGCCTTCGTGGTCCTGAAAGACCCCAGCTCTGCGCCCGATGAGGCTTCAAAATTAAAGCTCGAGGGCGACATCATGAAGCAAGTCGATCAACAGCTTGGGGCCATTGCCAGGCCTTCAAGGGTCCTTTTTGTCAACGCTTTGCCAAAAACCAGGAGTGGCAAATTGCTCAGGCGTGTGATCCAAGCGGTCTGTGAGGGACGAGATACAGGGGACTTGACCACGATTGAAGACCCCAGCACCTTGGATGCCATCAAATCTTTCTTTAAAGCTTAAATGCGCCTTTAAAAGAAGGCTGGGGTTTACCCTTTGTCTTGGGTTTTCTTCGGGGACGACTGACTTGAGTGCACCGTTTTGGAGTGTTCATGGCGCTCTTGGACTTCTTTTGCTGTTTTCAGTCTTATTTGGCAATTTAATGGCACAATACGACACTAACTTAGGCCCTTCCAGCCACAGTGCATCCGCTAAACGGTCCAGCCGTGTCGCGGGAGGTTTTTTTTAACCAACTAATGTTTCCTAAAGGGAATCGGAGGTCAGCGCAATGAGCGATTCATCGTCTCTTTATCAAGCCTACTCAGGCAACACGTATCTCTTCGGGGGCAACGCACCCTATGTTGAAGAGCTCTATGAGAACTATCTCTCCAACCCCAGCAGCGTGCCCGACACTTGGCGCGAGTACTTTGATGCTTTGCAGCACGTGCCAGCGGTCGACGGCTCGCAGGCCAAAGATGTGGCTCATTTGCCGGTGGTCAATGCCTTTGCTGAGCGCGCCAAAATGGGTGGCACCAAAGTGGTCATGGCCTCCCAAGATGCCGAGATGGGTAGAAAAAGAACTGCAGCTCAGCAGTTGATTGCCGCTTACCGCAATGTGGGTGTGCGTTGGGCTGATTTGGATCCCTTAAAGCGCACAGAGCGCGAACACATTCCTGAATTGGATCCAGCTTTTTACGGCTTCGCCGATGCAGATCAAGAGGCTGTATTCGACACCAGCAACACCTTCTTTGGCCGCGACCGCATGAGCTTGAGAGAGCTTCTCAATGCGCTCAGAGAGACCTACTGCGGCTCCATCGGTGCAGAGTTCAATTACATCACCAATCAAGACCACAAGCGCTGGTGGCAGCAAAAGCTCGAAAGCGTGAGAAGCAAGCCTGCCTTCAATGCAGACAAGAAAAAACGCATCTTGGATCGTTTGACTGCTGCTGAAGGCTTGGAGCGCTTCCTTCATACCAAATATGTCGGCCAAAAACGTTTCTCCTTGGAGGGCGGTGAGAGCTTCATCGTCTCCATGGATGAGATCATTCAACAAGCGGGTGTCATCGGTGTGAAGGAAGTGGTCATTGGCATGGCCCACCGTGGACGCTTGAATGTGTTGGTCAATTCGATGGGTAAATTGCCTGCCGATCTTTTTGCCGAGTTTGACCATACAGCCCCCGAAGATTTGCCCAGTGGGGATGTGAAGTACCACCAAGGTTTCAGCTCCGATGTGAGCACCACAGGGGGTGCGGTTCACTTGAGTTTGGCCTTCAACCCCTCGCATTTGGAGATCGTCAACCCCGTGGTTGAAGGCTCTGTGCGCGCTCGCATGGACCGCCGTGGTGACCCTAAAGGCCAGCAAGTCCTGCCCGTCCTCGTGCACGGGGATGCAGCCTTTGCGGGTCAAGGTATCGTGATGGAGACCTTGGCTTTGGCCGAGACCCGTGGTTACTCCACTGGTGGAACCGTTCACATCGTGATCAACAACCAAATTGGTTTCACCACCTCTGACCCCAGAGACTCTCGCTCCACCCTTTACTGCTCTGATGTGGTGAAGATGATCGAGTCGCCCGTGTTGCACGTCAATGGCGATGACCCTGAGGCGGTGGCACTGGCCACCCAATTGGCCCTCGAGTTCAGAATGACTTTCTCCAAAGATGTGGTGGTCGATATCATCTGCTTTAGAAAGTTGGGCCACAATGAGCAAGACACCCCCAGCTTGACGCAGCCTTTGATGTACAAAAAGATTGCTGTTCACCCAGGCACTCGAAAACTCTACGCCGATCGTTTGAGCTCGCAAGGTCTGGGTGAGACTTTGGGCGACGACATGGTCAAAGCCTACCGTGCCGCTCTTGATGCAGGCAAACACAGTGTGGACCCCTTGGTCACCAACTTCAGCAACCAGTACACCGTGGACTGGTCTCCCTATTTGGGCAAGAAGTGGACCGATGCAGGCGATACTGCCATTCCGCTCACCGAGTGGAAGCGTTTGTCTGAAAAGATCACGACCATTCCCGCATCCGTCACACCTCATCAATTGGTCAAAAAGGTCTATGACGACCGTGCAGCCATGGGCAGGGGAGATATCCCTGTGGATTGGGGCATGGGCGAGCACATGGCATTGGCCTCTTTGGTCTCCAGTGGATTTCCAGTTCGCTTGTCGGGTGAGGACTGTGGACGAGGCACCTTCACGCATCGCCATGCAGTGATTCACGATCAAAGCCGCGAGAAGTGGGATACTGGCTCTTATGTGCCCTTGCAAAATGTCTCCGACACGCAAGCGCCCTTCGTTGTCATTGACTCCATTTTGTCCGAAGAAGCGGTTCTTGGATTTGAATACGGTTATGCCTCCAACGACCCCAACACCTTGGTGATTTGGGAGGCGCAATTTGGCGACTTTGCAAACGGCGCTCAAGTGGTGATTGATCAGTTCATTGCCTCGGGTGAGGTCAAGTGGGGTCGTGTGAACGGCATCACGTTGATGCTGCCCCATGGCTATGAAGGTCAAGGCCCAGAGCACAGCTCTGCTCGCATTGAGCGTTTCATGCAATTGGCAGCCGATACCAACATGCAAATCGTTCAACCGACCACTGCAAGTCAAATTTTCCACATCCTCAGAAGGCAGATGGTCCGCAACTTGAGAAAGCCGCTGATCATCTTCACGCCCAAATCTTTGCTCAGAAACAAAGATGCCACCTCTCCCTTGTCCGAGTTCACCAAGGGTGGCTTTCAAACGGTCATTCCTGAGAGCAAGGACTTGAAAAACGACAAGGTCAAACGAGTGGTCTTGTGCTCAGGCAAGGTCTACTATGACTTGGCCAAAAAACGCGATGAAAAAGAGCATGACGATGTGGCCATCTTGCGTGTGGAGCAGCTCTACCCCTTCCCCCACAAAGCTTTTGCCAATGAGATCAAAAAGTATCCCAACGCGACCGAAATCGTTTGGACACAAGATGAACCTCAAAACCAAGGCGCTTGGTTCTTTGTTCAACACTATATTCATGAAAATATGTTGGAAGGACAAAAGCTTGGATACTCTGGTCGTGCCGCCTCTGCCTCTCCTGCCGTGGGTTACTCTCACTTGCACCAAGAGCAACAAAAGGCGCTTGTTGAAGGTGCCTTTGGCAAGCTCAAAGGTTTTGTTTTGAACAAATAAGCCTCACACCAGTCAATCCATTTTTAATAAAAGAATACTGAAAGTTAATCATGTCTATTGTTGAAGTCAAAGTTCCCCAGTTGTCTGAATCTGTGGCCGAAGCCACCATGCTTCAGTGGAAGAAAAAGGCCGGAGAGGCCGTCACGGCCGATGAAATCTTGATTGAAATCGAAACCGATAAGGTGGTGCTTGAGGTGCCAGCGCCTGCATCGGGTGTGTTGACAGAAATCCTCCAGCATGACGGTGCCACGGTGGTGGCCGAGCAATTGATTGCCAAAATCGATACCGCAGCTGTTGCGGGTGCTGCCCCCTCGCAAGCCAAGGCCGCTGCTGCACCTGCTGCTTCCGCGCCAGCCGCTGCACCGGCTGCACCCGCTCCTGTCAGCTCCTCTGCTGCAGGTTTTGCGATGCCTGCAGCGCAAAAAATATTGGCCGACAACAACTTGTCAGCGGCCTCCATTGCTGGCACGGGCAAAGACGGTCGCATCACCAAAGGCGATGCACTCCAAGCCGCTCAAGCCCCTAAAGCAGCCCCTGTTGTTCAAGTGGCCAGCACCTCCAGTGCTCCCTTGCCCCAAGTGAGCGCACCCCGTGTGGACTTGGGAGATCGTCCAGAGCAACGCGTGCCCATGAGCAGACTCAGAGCGCGTGTGGCAGAGCGCTTGCTCCAATCGCAGTCCACCAACGCGATCCTCACCACCTTCAATGAGATCAACATGGCGCCGGTCATGGAGATGAGAAAGCGCTTTCAAGACAAGTTTGAAAAAGAGCATGGTGTGAAGATTGGTTTCATGAGCTTCTTTGTCAAAGCGGCTGTTCATGCCTTGAAAAAATACCCCGTCTTGAACGCTTCAGTGGACGGCAACGACATCGTTTATCACGGCTACTTTGACATCGGTATCGCGGTGGGTTCGCCCCGTGGTTTGGTGGTTCCTATTTTGAGAAACGCCGACCAAATGAGCTTTGCCGATATTGAGAAAAAGATTGCTGAGTACGGTGCAAAAGCGAGAGACGGCAAGCTCGGTATTGAAGAGATGACCGGGGGTACCTTCTCCATCTCCAATGGGGGCGTGTTTGGCTCCATGCTCTCCACCCCCATCATCAACCCTCCTCAGTCGGCCATTCTTGGCGTTCACGCGACCAAAGACCGCGCAGTCGTTGAAAATGGACAAGTGGTGGTTCGCCCCATGAACTATTTTGCAATGAGCTACGACCACAGAATCATTGATGGCCGTGAAGCGGTGCTGGGACTCGTGGCGATGAAAGAGGCCCTTGAGGATCCAGCGCGTTTGCTCTTTGATATCTGAGCACCCTGGTATCAGGGCACCGTTCTCGCAAGGCGCCTAGGCTGGCCCAGGGCCCACCCTTTCAAAGGGTACGCCCTGAGCGTTTCCTCCAAAGAGCACTCCATGAGGGCCTTGCTTGGGTTTGAAGGGGGGGGCTGATGCGAGTGCCGTGCTTTGTCTTTTCCCCGCGTTTCGTTCAGTATTCACGCGAGCGTTTAATTTCAGCGATGAAGAGTTTGACGCTCACCCTAATCAGAAATGAGTTTTATCATGAGTCAACAATTTGATGTTATCGTTATCGGTGCAGGCCCTGGAGGCTACATCGCGGCCATTCGCAGCGCTCAATTGGGCTTGAAGACAGCCTGTATCGATGCATGGTCCACGGCTCAAGGCACCCCTGCTCCTGGCGGTACGTGTACCAACGTGGGTTGCATTCCTTCAAAAGCTTTGCTGCAGTCGTCTGAGCATTTCGATCACGCTCAACACCACTTTGCCGATCATGGCATCGAGCTCAAAGGCTTGGGTCTTGATTTGGCCAAAATGATCTCTCGCAAAGATCAAGTGGTCAAGCAAAACAACGAAGGCATTCTCTATCTCTTTAAGAAAAATAAAGTCACTTTTTTCCACGGTATGGGTGCGCTTGCCGGTGCAGCTGAAGGGGGCTACGCTGTCAATGTGACGCCTGTGAAAGGGGGAGACGCAACCTCACTCAGTGCCAAGCACATCATCATCGCAACGGGCTCCAAAGCGCGTGAGTTACCTGGTGCGCCTTTTGACGAGAAGATGATTTTGTCCAACGATGGCGCCTTGAACATTGATAAAGTGCCCAAGAAGTTGACGTTGATTGGCTCAGGCGTGATTGGCTTGGAGATGGGCTCCGTTTGGAGACGTCTTGGTGCAGATGTCACCATCTTAGAGGGATTGCCCACTTTCCTCGGTGCAGTTGACGAGCAAATTGCTCGTGAAGCCCACAAAGCCTTCACCAAGCAGGGCTTGAAGATTGAGTTGGGGGTGAAAGTGGGAGAGATCAAAAAGACCGCCAAAGAGGTGACCGTGGCTTACACAGATGCTGCAGGTCAATCGCATCAATTGGCCGGTGACAAGTTGATCGTCTCGATTGGCCGTGTGCCTCAAACCGCAGGACTGGGTCTTGAGAGCGTCGGTTTGGCCTTGGATGAGCGAGGTGCCATTCCAGTCGATGAATTGTGCCGCACGGCCTTGCCCAATATTTGGGCAGTTGGCGATGTGGTGCGTGGCCCCATGCTCGCCCACAAGGCCGAGGAGGAGGGTGTTGCTGTGGCGGAGCGCATCGTTGGTCAGCACGGACACGTCAACTTCAACACCATTCCTTGGGTCATCTACACCTCGCCAGAGATTGCTTGGGTGGGACAAACCGAGCAGCAACTCAAGGCCTCAGGCCACGCCTACCGTGTGGGCACTTTCCCCTTTTTGGCCAATGGACGCGCAAGGGCTTTGGGGGACACCACTGGCATGGTGAAATTTTTGGCCGATGAAAAAACAGATGAAATCCTGGGCGTTCACATTGTGGGCCCCATGGCCAGCGAGTTGATCAGTGAAGCTGTGGTGGCCATGGAGTTCAAGGCCTCCAGCGAAGACATCGCTCGCATTTGCCATGCGCACCCCTCTTTGAGTGAAGCGACCAAGGAAGCTGCTTTGGCCGTTGACAAGAGAGCTTTGAATTTCTGATGGCTCTTGCATGACCAAGGTGTTGGCTTATTATGAGGAGCAGCTGAGGCTCAAGGGCTTTCAAAGCGATCCTGCACAGCTCAGAGCTGTGCAGGCTTTGCAGCGTTGCGCAGACGACTGGGCTCAGCACGAATCGCATCGCGGATCTTGGGTCAAATCTCTTTTTAAGAAAACGAACGTGCCCAAAGGGGTTTATCTCTATGGAGGAGTGGGGCGGGGAAAGAGTTTTTTGATGGACTGCTTTTTCGCCTGCGTTCCTGTGGAGAGAAAGACGCGTTTGCATTTTCATGAATTCATGCGTGAGGTGCACCACGAGCTCGCTGCCTTGCAAGGGACCGTGAACCCTTTGAGCGCTTTGGGCAAGCAAATTTCTGAGCGCTACAGTCTCATTTGTTTTGATGAGTTTCATGTGGCCGACATCACGGATGCCATGATCTTGCATCGATTGCTGGATGCCCTTTTTGAGTATGGCGTGGGTTTTGTGACCACCTCCAATTTCAAGCCCAATGACTTGTACCCTGATGGGTTACACAGAGACAGGATTTTTCCAGCCATTGAGCTCTTGAACGACAAGCTCGAGGTCTTGAACGTGGACCATGGGGTGGATTACAGAAGGCAAACGCTGGAGCAGGCCGATCTCTATTTGTGCCCAAATGGCGAGCGTGCCAATGCTGTCATGCTCGAGACGTTCCAAAAATTAAGCGGCACTCAACTCGACAGTCCTCACCTGAACATTGAAGCTCGTCAGATCACGGCCTTGAGGCGTGCGGCAGATGTGGTGTGGTTTGACTTCAAAACCCTTTGCGGAGGACCTCGGTCGCAAAATGACTACTTGGAGTTGGCCAGTCGCTTTCAAACCATCTTTTTAAGCGATGTCCCTCAAATGACGTCCTTGATGGCGTCGGAGGCCAGGCGCTTTACGTGGCTCGTGGATGTGATGTATGACAGGCGCGTGAAGTTGATCATTTCTGCCGAAGTCCAACCAGAAGAGTTGTACCTCAAAGGGACACTATCGCACGAGTTCCCTAGAACCATCTCTCGCTTAAAAGAGATGCAGTCCAAAGAGTTTTTAAGCCTTGAGAGAAGAGATGTGAACACGGCGCTCGTCTGAGTGGGTGGGTAAGTGCGTGGATAAGTGCGTGGGTTATGCTTGGGTACTGACGAGAGCCGAGCGATCGATGGACCCATGCACCCATGCACCTCTTTTGTCTTGTTCGATCCTTAGCTCTTTTTTTGCTCCCACATGTATCAGAGCGTGAATGCCTTGAATGATTTTCTTTGAACGGTTTTTACCCTCCCATCAAACGCCCTTGGGCTTGAGTTATTGGTGCTTTGGAGCGCTGCGCGCGCTCTGCTTGAGCGCGGGATTGGAAGCCGCCTTGGTGGCTGCAGAAGAGCTGCCTGTGAACGCTGCTGATGTCTCGACCCCAGGCTCTCAAGAACCCCAACACCTTCATGTTCAATTGGAACTGAGGCTTGAGCAACTCAGGATAGAAAAGGCACAAATCCAAGAAAATTTCGACCAAAAAAATGCGGCATGCCTCAAAAAATTTGCAGTCACGGGTTGCAAGTTGGATGTGCTCAATGAGAAAAACGAGTTGATGGCTGTTGTCAAGAGGCAAGAGGCGCAAATCCATCAAGAGCAAAAAAGACTTCGCAGTGAGCAAAAGCTGCAAAGCCTCTCTGAAAAACAAAGCGCCGAGGAGCTCGAGCGCTCTCAAGAGCGCGCTCGAGCCGCTCAAGAGGCCTATGACGAGCGTGCTGGCGTTCATGCTCAACGTTTGGCCGAGCACGAGCGTCGCTTGAATGGGGAGGGCGTTGTGAGGTCGGGTATAACAGAGCAAAAAGCGCTAGAGCGTCAAGCGGGTGCGCAAAGTGCCCAGGATGTTTTTGAGAACAAGGTCAGGGCTGCAGATGAACGCCGCCAAGAGGCGCGCAAAAGGACGGCGTCGAGGACGGTCCATCCAGAGCCCTTGCCCTTGCCTACGCTGGCGACAGTGCCAGTGCCAGTGCCAGTGCCAGTGCCAGTGCCAGTGCCAGTGCCAGTGCCAG
>CAIZIT010000020.1 GCA_903933115.1 uncultured Burkholderiales bacterium | reverse complement strand
TACACGTCTAGTGCGGCTGTAGCTCAGTTGGATAGAGTACTTGGCTACGAACCAAGGGGTCGTGGGTTCGAATCCTGCCAGCCGCACCATTTCTTTTCTTCTAGAGTGATTTCATCTGTTCTTTTAATCTGAACACCAACACTCTAGATGGCTCTCATGTCACCCACGCGTCGCACATGAGTCACCCCATCCAATGGGTCGCCCCTCGCTCTTATTGCTGCTGATCTTGCTTTTATGAATACCCGCTCAACATCATCACTCGACGATGAGGAAGAGGATGATGCGCATGTGGCGTCGGGTCCGCTCAAAAATTACATCACCCCTGAAGGTTATGCCAGACTGAGGGCAGAGTTGTTTGAGTTGATCGATGTCGAGCGACCCAAAGTCGTTGAGATTGTCCATTGGGCGGCCAGCAACGGAGACCGCTCCGAGAACGGGGACTACATCTACGGCAAAAGAAGGCTTCGTGAGATCGACAGGCGCATTCGATTTTTAACCAAAAGACTTGAAATCGCAGTGGTTTGTGACCCGAGCATTCACCACGCAGGAGATCAAGTGTTCTTTGGTGCCACGGTCACCTACGTCGATGAGTCCGACCATGAGACCACCGTCACCATTTTAGGCATCGATGAGGCGGACAGTTTGAAGCGGGAAGTCACTTGGATCTCCCCCATTGCAAAGGCCTTGATCAAGGCCAAAGTGGGCGATGTGGTCCAACTCCAAACGCCCAAGGGTGTTCAAGACATTGAGATTTTGCAGGTGGATTACCCCGCACCCCATCAGAAGGACTGAGACTCAAGTCTCTGGGTCGTTGTTCTTGGCGGCCATGACCCGCTTGGCATCGGTGACACATGAAGTTCTCCTCAAAGACTTCAAGACCGCCTCCAAGTGATGGGTGTCCCTCACTGCGACTGTGAACCTCAAATCAATGGTGTCCATGGCCATCACCTCTTCGGCCATGTTCACATGCGTGATGTCGGCCTCAGCCATGGAGATGGCTGAGGCGACTTTGGCCAAGACGCCAGGCGCATTCTTCACAGTCACGATGAGTGGCGCATCAAACATTCTGGCCGGTTCATCGGACCACTCGACATTGATGAAACGCTCACTGTCTTTGTATTTGAGGCGCTGAGCCACTGCGCAAGCGGCTTGATGCACCACCAACCCCTCTCCGTGGCCCAAGTAGCCAGAAATGGGGTCAAGAGGCACGGGATGGCAGCACTTGGCGTATTGAACGGAGGCGTTTTCGCTGCCGTCAACAATCACGTCCCCTTGAGACAAGGGTTCAGTGGAGGCGTAGCGTTCTTGGGTGATCAACAAGGTGTTGGGTTTTTCACCAATTTCAGCCAAGAGGGTGGTGATGCGTTTGGCCACAATGCTGGCGACTCGTTTACCCAGACCAATATCAATCAAGAGCTCATCTTTGTTCTTGTTGCCAGTAAAGCGAAAGACCTTCTCCCAAATGCCCGGTGTGATCGATGGGTCACTGGGTGTTTTCTCAATGCCCTCAGCTCTCAAAGACTGCGTCAAGAGCTTGTCCCCCAATTCCAAGGACTCGTTTTGAGCCATGGTTTTGAGGTAATGGCGGATTTTCGAGCGGGCTCTGCCGGTTCTCACAAAACTCAACCAAGCTGGATTGGGGTTCGGCTCGCTACTGGTGATGATCTCCACCACATCACCGTTTTTAAGCTCTGTTCTCAATGGGACCATCTCCCCATTGATCCTCACGCCCTGCGTGCGATCCCCCACCTTGCTGTGCACGGCATAGGCAAAATCAATGACCGTTGCGCCGCGGGGCAAGGCCATGATTTTACTTTTTGGGGTGAAGACATAAACGGCATCTGGAAAGAGATCGACTTTGACGTGGTCCCAAAATTCAGTGGCATCATGGGTCTCATTTTGGATGTCAAGCAAGGACTGAAGCCACTGCGCACCCAGTCTTTCTGCATTCTCACTCTCGGGGTCTTCTGACTTGTAGAGCCAATGGGCGGCAACGCCCTTTTCAGCCACCACGTGCATGGCCTCGGTTCGCATTTGAAACTCGATGTTGATGCCCGATGGGCCCACCAAAGTGGTGTGAAGCGACTGGTAGCCATTGACCTTGGAGATGGCGATGTGGTCTTTGAACTTACCGGGAACGGGCTTATAAAGTTGATGCAGCAAACCGAGAGCGGTGTAACAGTCCGTGATACCTGGCAAGATGAGACGCATGCCGTAGATGTCGGTGACTTGAGCAAAGCTCAAGTGTTTGGTGTGCATCTTTTTATAGATGGAGAAAAGGGTCTTTTCTCGGCCATAGATTTTGAGAGGGAGCCCTGCTTTTTCAAACAATTGCTCGACCTCTGTTTGCACCTTCTTCATCAAATCTTTGCGGCGATTTCTCGCTCGGGTCACGGCCTTTTCCAAAACCTGTTGGCGCCAAGGTCGCAAGTACCTAAAGGACAAGTCCTGGAGCTCTCGGTAGGTTTGATTGAGTCCTAAGCGGTTGGCAATGGGGGCATAAATTTCGATGGTTTCACTTGAAATTCGTGCCCACTTGGACCTGGGCATGTCCGCCATGGTCCTCATGTTGTGGGAGCGGTCCGCGAGTTTGATCAAAATCACCCGAACATCGCGGGCCATGGCCAGCAGCATCTTTCTAAAAGATTCCGCTTGTCCTTCCTCTCGGGTGGTGAACTGAAGTTTGTCGAGTTTGGTCAACCCATCCACCAATTCGGCCACGGAGGAGCCAAAATTTTCAATCAAATCCAGTTTGCTGACGCCACAATCCTCCATGGAGTCATGGAGCAAAGCCGCCATCAGGGCTTGTGTGTCCAGTTTCCATTCTGCACATTGGCTGGCCACCGCGATTGGGTGGGTGATGTAGGGCTCACCACTGCTTCTTTTTTGACCCAAATGAGCCTGATCGGCAAATCTGTAGGCTTTTCGTATTAATTCAATTTGTTCTGGATTGAGATAGTCCAAACTTTTGATGAGCGTGGCAAAGCTCGCAGCGGCGGCGTTGACCGCTGCAGTGCTGACGGGGTCCATTGAAGGTTTGGTGGCGACACTCATAAGTGTTACTTTACACCTACTCGGGTGTTAAAAGCAAAAAAGACCTCTATAAAGAGGTCTTTTAATTTTTAAACCTCAAACGACTCGAAAGTCGTTTGAAAAAGGCAATTCAGTTGGGAACTTTTTTGAGCATCTCAAGACCCACTTTGCCGTCGGCAATTTCTCTCAGAGCCGTCACGCAGGGTTTGTTTTTGCTCTCCACTTTGGCGGTGTGGCCTTGGCTGAGCATTCTTGCGCGATAAGTCGCTGCTAAAACCAGTTGGAACCGGTTAGGAATTTGTTCAAGGCAATCTTCAACAGTAATACGGGCCATGGGGTACTCCAATCAGAGAGACAAATCAGGGGATATTGAGCGCTGCAAAGATCTCAGAACGAGCTCTTCTTTGGGCGGGATATTTAAGCCTTTGCGAATGCACGATGGTTTTGAGATCAAACAAGGCTTTCTCAAACATTTCATTGATTATAACGAAATCGAAGTCCTGTGCCTTTTTCATTTCAATTTCTGCGTTTTTGATCCTCAACTCAATCACTTCGTCGCTGTCTTCGCCACGTCGCTTGAGTCTTGCTCTGAGCTCCAAAATGCTCGGGGGCAGGATGAAGATCAGCACTGCGTTGCTGAAAATCTTCTTGATCTGCACAGCACCTTGAAAATCGATCTCCAAAATGACGTCTCCGCCCTGAGCAATTCGGTCTTGGATGGTTTTCTTGGAGGTTCCATAGCGGTGTCCATGGACATGGGCCCACTCCAAGAAAGCATCTGTTTGCACCAGTTCATCAAACTCTTGGTCGCTCACGAAGAGGTACTCTCTACCGTGTTGCTCTTGCCCACGGGCTGCACGGGTCGTGTGAGAGACCGAGGGTTGTACTCTGGAGTCCAACTCCATCAGTGCTTTGACCAAGCTTGATTTGCCAGCACCACTGGGTGCTGCAACGACGAATAAATTACCTGGATAAACAGTCATGTGAGGAGACCAATGGGTGAAGAGCACATGCACCTTTTGTTGTGCAGCTTTTCAGTGGGCGAATTGGAAATCTTTGGACCGTGTATTTTAACCGATAAGTGTTGCTTCATGAAGACATGATGGGCCTGCCGTTGGCCCTTGAGGGACTTCTTGAAGCGATCAAATGCTGATTATTCTAAATTTTGAACCTGTTCTCGCATTTGCTCGATCAAGACCTTCATGTCCACGGAGATTTTGGACAACTCCATGGTGGTGGACTTGGAGCCCAAGGTGTTGGATTCACGGTGCAGCTCTTGAATTAAAAAGTCGAGCCGTTTGCCCACACCCTCTTTGACCGCGCTTTGGGTCAGGCAAGTTTTAATTTCTGTTAAGTGGGAGTTGAGCCTGGTCAACTCTTCCGCAACATCAATTCGAATCGCGTAAGAGGTTGCCTCTGCCAAAGCTCTTTCCTGAGCGGACTCCATGTTGGCCTGGTTAGCACCCAAAGCCATCGCCTCAGTCCAGCGGTCCAAGAACCGTTGACGCTGCTGCTCAACCAGCAAGGGAATCAAGGGCGAGGCTTGTTGGGTCAATCCATGGAGTTGCTCGATTCTCTCGAGCAGAGATTGAACCAGTCGTTTGCCCTCAATGGCTCTTGCTTCAATCAATTGATGCAAGGCCTTTTTGGTCAACTCAAGGAGAGTTGGGCGAATATCTGGCGGTGTTTGACTGCCCTGGGTGCAGAGTTTGATGATGTCAGCAACGCTCAAAGGGGCCGCTTGGGGCAAGCTTGCTTGGATGAGGGATTGGAGTTGTGCCAACTCTTGTAAAAACTTCGCGGAGGGTTGGCTCAAGGCGTCTGGCTCTTGATGCTCCAGATAGACTTTGGCTTCGACTTTGCCCCGCTTGAGCGCACCCATGAAAAGCTCTCGAAGGGCGGGTTCGTGAGAGCGTAAATCATCGTTCATCTTGAAACTCAGATCCAAGAAACGACTGTTGACGGATCGGATTTCGATACCCAGTCGAAGCCCTTCAAAACCGACTTGTGAAAGTTGTGTCTGGGCGCTGGCGTAGCCCGTCATGCTCAAAATGCTCATAGCTCAGGATCGTAAAAGTAAGGGTGATAGAAGGTCTTGATCGATCTTCAAAAAAGATGACAGATCAATTATCGATGAATTTGCGACGCACAAAGTCACCTCAAGCTCGTGACAAAGCAATGAAAGATGAAAAAAAGTCATCCTCCAACGTGAAAAAAGTCAAAGGGAGAGGTGTCAAAGCGCCTTTATACTACGGAGCAGTCAAGGAAAGTCAATATGAGCGAGATGGCAAGCACTGAAAAAGAAACATTTGAATGGACGGACGGATTTGTTCTAGGCTTTCAGCCCATGGACAACACGCACCGAGAGTTTGTAGACATCGTCAATGAGTTGATTCATTGTCCAGATCAAGATTTTGTTTTGGCCATGGAAAAGTTCCAAGCCCATGCTTTGTCTCATTTTGGACTTGAAGATCAGTGGATGAGGGAGACGGAGTTTCCTGCGGGAGACTGTCACATTGGAGAGCATGCTGCGGTCATGGCTTCTTTTGAGGAGGTTTATGCTTTGGCCAAAGCCGGGGACACTCAGACGGGTCGAGGCTTTGCTCGTGAATTGCAAAAATGGTTCCCAGGGCACGCCGATTACTTGGACTCAGCCCTTGCGCATTGGATGTTCAAAAGAACACATGGGGGCAAACCCGTTGTGCTCAGAAGAACCATCAAAGAGACGGATCTCTGACATTGACAACCCCCATTCATCTTGACATGACGCCATCAGAAAACACAAGTCACGCCTACGATAAAAAAACCATCGCATTGCATTGGTTGGGAGCCTTTTTGGTGTTTGCTTTATGGGCGGCGGGACAGTCCATTGATCTCTTGCCCAGAGGTCTGCCTAAAATCACGCTCAGAAGTTTGCACATCACTTTTGGTGTTGTTTTTGGACTGTTGATGATTTACAGAATCTTTTGGCGCAAAAGAGGTGGCACTCAGTTGGCGCCCATCGATGAGAGCCTCAAGTCACGCTTGGCCCAGCATTTTCATGTTTTTTTGTATGTCCTCATGATGCTCATCTTCATCAGCGGTGTTGTGGCCGTTTGGTACAGAGGGGTGAACATGTTTGATCTCTTCAGAATTCCTGCCTTTGATGCTGACAACAAGCCCATGAGACGCCTTTTGGTAGAGATTCATGAGTGGATCGCCAACGGCTTGCTGTTTTCAGCATTGCTTCACACTTGTTTTGCCTTTTGGCATCACTTCAAACTCAAGGACGGTTTGCTCGAGAGAATGCGCTCCAGAAACAGTCCACCCCAAGCTTTAGAAAATTGATCTCCTTCACTCCCTTTCACCACATTGAGCAACCCACGCCATGAATGCACTGATGTGGATGAGTGGGGCCTTGTTTTCTTTTTGCTTCATGGCTGTGGCAGCCAGAGAGCTTTCCGCGGGCATCAGCACTTTTGAGGTGCTTTTTGCTAGGGCTCTCATCGGGTTGGTGTTCGTCACGCTCATCATTTTGAGATCACGGGACTTTTCTTACTTCAAAACCCAACGGATCAAGTTCCATTTCGGTAGAGACTTGACCCATTTGATGGGGCAATACGGATGGTTTGTCGGCGTGAGCTTGTTGCCACTTTCTCAGGTCTTTGCCCTGGAGTTCACGGCCCCACTTTGGACCTCTATTTTGGCCATGGTTTTTTTGGGGGAAGTTTTGAATTGGAGAAGGTTTTTTGCCATCGTGCTGGGTTTTACTGGCGTCTTTTTGATTGTGAATCCAGGAGGAGGTATTTTTAGCTATGACTCTTTTTATGTCATCGCTGCTGCCATTCTTTTCTCCATTGGCAACACGTTTTCAAAGTCACTCATTAAAACAGACCGACCCTTGACGATTTTGTTTTACATGAGTTTGATTCAATTGCCCATTTCATTTTTCTTGGCGTTTGATCACTTGATCCTGCCCAATGCGACACAGTCTTTTTGGATGTTGGTTGTCGGATTGACCTCTATGGCTTCTCATTTTTGTATGAGCAAGGCCATGCAAAAAACCGATCTCAGCATCGTGGTAACTTTGGATTTTTTCAGGTTACCACTCATCACATTGGTGGGGGTGCTCTTATATGCAGAGGCCTTCAGGTGGGTGATGGTGGTGGGTGCTTTGATGGTGTTTGGGGCCAATTTAATCAATTTATACCAACCTAAAAATATTGATCGCAAAGATTAATTGCGTGTAATGGCTTATCCTGTGACATGAAAAAAATCACTGTGGTCATGTTGGCCTCGCAAACGCTGGCTTTGTTGGGATTTGCTTCTTACCCCGTTGCGCTCATGTCGATACAAAATGACTGGGGATTGAGCAATTTTCAGTCAGGTTTGATCGCGAGTGCGTACTTTCTCGGCTACGTGATGGTCGTGCCTTTTGCCACCACATTGACCGATCGAATCGATGCTAAAAAAATATACCTTTTAGGTGGTTTGCTCAGTGCATTGGGCCTCTTGTGCTTTGGGATGCTGGCCAATAATTACCCCCAAGCAGGCTTATGCATGCTGATCAATGGCGGGGGCTTTGCTTGCCTATACATGCCAGGATTGAAAATCATCTCGGACAGACTCGATGCTTTGGAGATGTCCAGACCCATCGCTTTTTACACGGCTTTTTTTGGCGTTGGGACAGGATTTTCCTATTTCATCTCCGGTATGTTTCTTCCGTTGGTTGGGTGGCGAATGGTGTTGATGGGGCTCTCATGTGGGCCCCTTTTGGCTTTGGGCTTGGTTTATTTTTTGGTGAAGGATTTGAACTTTGCTAAAAACGTACGACACAGGCCACTCGAATGGCAAGATTTACTCCCACTTCACAAATGGAAAGAGGTCTTAGAGAACCGGTCTGCCAAACACTTCATCCTTGGATATGGCATTCATTGCTTGGAGCTTTTTGCATCAAGAAATTGGATTGTCGCTTACCTCATATTTTGCAGCTCACATGGCCAAGCCGAGCTCGGCATTTCTTATCCAGTGGTTGCTGGGTTGATTGGTTTAATTGGAGTGCCTGCTTCCATTTTAGGCAATGAGTCGGCTGTTCGATGGGGACGGGAAAATTGGATTCATGGGGTCATGTTATTGAGCTGCATGGCAGGGATCGCACTTTCATGGACTTATGATCAACCCTGGTGGTTGATCATGCTGCTCGCCACCTTGCACATGGTTTTTATCATGGCGGACTCATCGACCTTGACCGCTGGGTTGGTCATGAGTGCAAAGAGCGACATCAAGGGTGCAGCCATGGGGCTCCACTCTTTAACTGGATTTGTGGGAGGGCTCGTTGGACCGTCTCTTTTTGGTTTTGTTTTGGATTGGACGAAGAAAGCCAATTTGATCAATCCTTGGACTTATGCGTATGGCTCGATCGTGATCTCCTCGTTTCTGTTCGTGGTCTTTCACTCCATGCTGGGCGTGAAGAGCCGGTCAAGATGTTGAGGATGTTGAGGATGGGACTCTATCCTCATGACCAGCTCGCATCCACAGATTGGTCGATGGAAATAAAAATGCGCCCATAAGGCGCATGTTTAATGAAGGTCTGGCGGAAGCGGTGTCTGCCATAGTTTGATTTTAATTTGTATCATTCAATATCTAAACTAAGTATTTATTGGCTTTGTAGAGGATTATTTGCAACAATTGATTTCAACTGATATCATCTAATGTCATTATTTATGGTATGTAGGTTGGAATGCCCAAAATTGCAAAACAACTCAGCGATCTGCAAGTCAGGCGCATTAACCGCGTAGGTTGGCACGCCGTAGGAGGAGTAGCTGGACTCTTATTGCAGGTGCGCAAGCCTGCAACAGAAGGCG
>CAIZIT010000019.1 GCA_903933115.1 uncultured Burkholderiales bacterium | reverse complement strand
GAGATTTGCAATTTGAGTTGGAGTTCGAGGCGATAAATCAACTTGGTTGTTACCGGTGGAGCTGGTACTGGTCCAGTTACCGGTGTTGTCTACCAAAATCACTGAGTTATTGGTGACCTGAGTTAAATTCACGAAACCAGAACTGCTCCAGTCAGCATTGCCAACAATCAACTTTGCAGCAGTGGGTTTGAGATTGCCGTCAGTAATGCCCAAATTCAAAATGTCAGCGCCGTTGCCAAAGTCAGTGATGGTTGCAACCGCCTGAGTAGCGGTGACACCTTGTGCATTGGCAGCGCCTTGGCCCTGTGAAGCCCTCAAAGCTGTGGCAGATGGAAAGTAAAAGGTATCTACACCCGCTCCTCCAGTATCGGTAGATTTTCCTGCACCAATGTACATGGCATCGGCAAGGCTACCCCCCACCAAGGTATCTGAACCAGTTCCACCGTACAGGGTTGAGGCGGAATTGGGAGCGTAAATGACCGATCCACTGTTATTGGCTGTGGCTGAGAAAGATTTTGGAGGGCCACTCATTTGTGTGGCATCCAAAGTGGAGACCGTGGAAAGCAAACTCGAGCTGAAAGTTGTACTGCTCACCGTTGATCCAGAGTCATAGCTTAAAAACAAACGATAGTTAGCATTTGAAGCAAGCGAACTTGCATCAGTTTGCAAATTGATGGAGAAAATATCGGTCGTGTTGTTGGAAATAGAAAGCTTTGTACCACTGAAGGAAAAAGATGGGAAAGTCCCATAAGGAGACTGACCTGAACTGGTCAGAATTTGATTGACCAACGCAACATCTGAAATATAACCGCCTGCTGCCGACAGTTGTGACGCAGTCGCACCCAGACCCGTTGCAGCCAAATAGTAAAGCGAAGGACTGATGTTGGCGCTGTAAATGGTCTTGTTGCTGTAACTGGCAGCCAAAGCCAACACTTGAGCCCTTGACATGAAAAAGGTATTGAGCTGACTGATGAGGTAAGCCTCAGTATCAGAAAGACCTACAGGCGCGTTACCTGCAGAAAACATGTCTTGTGCGAGATTGATGACAAAATCGTGGTTGCTAAGACTCAGCGAATTGGTCAATGAGCTGGTGCCCATGTTTAACCCAATTTGAGCCAAATCAGAAAGCTGAGCTCCGCCATTCAACATGTTCATGGCGCTAGAAAAAGTAGCGTAATCTGGCGCACGATTGAAAAGAATGAAAAACATTCTTGCCAATGCTTGTGCATTGCTCAACTGGCTTTGGGGTGAGTTGAAAATACTGACGATGGCTTGACTCAGACTCTCCACACCCTGGTCAACCATAGATGACAGATTCGCAATCTCGCCAGCACTCACCTGCCCGTTTTCTAAAACTTGGTAGGCACGCGTTAAAACTTGCAGAGATGCAGAAGTGGAAGCCATAAAAAAATATCCTGTTTCGGAAGTTCAAATCAATTTATGCAATTTTCGAGCCAAAGTAAGCTGCCTAAGTAGAAATTAAGAGAATGAAAAAAATCGGCAAAAGAATGCCACTTCAGGGAAACGCCTTGCCACAATACATTCATGTTCAATCGATAAATCAAAATAAACAAAACTCAAGCGTGCACTGGACCTGGTGTGAACAGTAAACCCTGATGTTGCAATCCGACAAGATTGGCTTGAGTTGAGACATAACCACTTGGATCATTTGCAAAATTGATGGCAATGTTCAACAAATCATAGCGATTTAAATTTCCTGAGGTCAAGAAATTGACATAGTACTGCTCTGAGGCAGTGCCTGGATTGACGCCAACGACATTTCGATAAACGTAATCTACCCACAATTTGTCGTTTGTAAACGTGTTGGCGGTTGAAATTCCAAGTGTTGACTCAATCAAGCCAGAATTGGCAATTTGTTGCGATACATTGGATACTGAATTGCCTTGATCAAACATGGTCACAAAATAGGGAAAATTCTTTTGAGCCAAGCTGGCGCCAAAAACTGTACTTGCCGCAATCAGAGCATTGAAGGAATTTTGGTTCGGTTGTAAATCAAGAGCCAGTTGCAATCCATCTGAAAAAGCAAGTCGTTGGATATTATTGAGAGAAATTTTTCCATACAATCCTGAACTGTCAACAAGGGTAGCACTCGAGCCAATCATGCTTAAGTTGTAGTTGCTTGAAGGACCAGCGAAAGAAACAGTACTCAAACCCTTGATGCCATTGATCGTTTGATTCGGTAACGCACTGTAGAGGCCAGTTGAAGGAATTGTGACGGCATTAGGAACTGTTTGAATAGTCACACCAGATGAAGATAAAAGTGAAACGGCTTGTGGATCGGAAGCCACTTGAGCTTGTGTCAAGTTAAGCGGCTTGCCATCGCTCACCACCAAACCACTGATCTTGTTTGTACCCAATTGAATTCTGTCAATGTACAAACCAATGTTTTGTGCAGTGTCTGAAACCGACATCGATACGAGATTTGGGTTATTGAAAGCAGCCGTGATGTCTGATGCTGCAATCGAGCTCACTTTAAGGGTTGTACTTGGGCTTAACAAAGAAAGTCCACCCTGGGCGCTGTGAAATTGAGAACCAGTTAAAACAATCGGTTGTCCATCGGTTGCATAAATACCGCTTAGCTTTGAGGCATTTGCCTTTATGGCATCAAAATTATTTGAAATGTTGATGGAACTGTCCAACAAGTTATAGCTGGAAGTGGGCAGTGAAGAAATTTGAGAAAGAAAATTAGCAACGCCCCCGTTGTTGGGAGAAGACAAAATCTTGTAAGAACCGCCGCTGTTTTTGATGAGAGAAAGTATTTGAGCATCCACGACGGATTGAACTTGCGTCACTGTGAATGGATTCGAGTCGGTCAAAACAACAGACTTGATTTGAGAAACATCAGATTGAAGACCATCTAAAACGCTGACAATATTACTGGATGAATCTGTAACGACTGCATTTTGAACTTTAGAATTTCGCAAGGTACTCAATGCATTTGACGCATTCAGTCCTGATACGTTCAATGTATATTTGCCCGTGAATAGATTAATGACAGATGCATCGTTGGCGAACTGTTGAGCGGAAATAACAAGAGGGCTTGAATCACTCACTGTGACCGTTGAAAGCTTAGATGAATTGACTTGCAACAAATCAATGGAATTGGCCAAATTGCTTGCGCTATCAACCAAAGCATATGAAGCGGCTGGAAGACTACTTGCAGAACCTAAAAAGCTAGAAACCGTACCTGTTGAGGTGTAGCCTGCAGCAACATAATTCCCACCACTTGCGACGAGCAATGACAATGCTTGCGAGTCGTTGATGGCTTGCGACTGGCTGACAGTACATGCCATGGTGTCGCTTGCTGAAATGCTTGCAACTTTTGATAAATTGGACTGTATCGAATCGATTGAGGCTGAAATGTTGGCAGCTGTATCAACTATTGCATATGCGCTATTTGAAAGATTGCTCAAGCTACTCAAAAAGGATGCCACATTACCAGTGGCTGAAGGTTTGACAATGGTGTAACTGCCGCCACCGGCTGTGAACAAGGTGAGCACAGCAGTATCTGCACTCGCGCGTGCTTGACTCACACTGATGCTACCTGTGCCGCTAACTGTAAGTGCAGAAATTTTGGCCACATTGGCTTGCAGCACATCTAAATTGTTTCCAATATTGGATACCGTATCGGAGATAGACAATTTAGAAGTTCCCAAGCTAGGGATTGCAGACAAGAAGCCAGAGACGGACCATGATGTCGGATTTTGGGAAACAATAAATGTACCGCCACCTGCAGTCACCAACGACAAAGCCTGTGCGTCTGACGTGACCTGAGCTTGGCTCAGAATGAGCACTTGTTTATCACTTATGGTGAGAGAGCTGATTTTAGAGGCATCGGCTTGTAAAGCATCCAAGTTGGTGACGATGTTCGAAGCCGTATCGCTCACACTCATAGAGGTCAGATGCGAATTTGCAAAAGCTGCACTCGCCTTTGAAGCGGCAACGCTTGAGACAATCAAGTTGTAATTGCTTGAAATTGAACCCAAGAGGGTTGCGTCAGAGGTGAACTGAGAAGATGTGATGTTGAGAGTACCTCCATCACTCACGATGACAGAAGCAATTTTTGATGCGTTGGATTGCAGTTGGTCTAGTGAAAGGGCAATATTCGAAGCCGTGTCACTGATTGAAACGTTTGACACATTCGCATTTGACAAAATGGATGACAAATTCGAAACGGCTACACCAGTTACTTTGACCGAGTAATTTCCTGAAATCAGTGCTGTAACTGCGGAGTCAGCCAAGTATTGAGCATAGGTCAATGTCAGAGGATTTCCATCGTTGACAATAATGGAGGAAATTTTTGCTACATTCGCCAACAATGCTGCAATATTGGTAGATATATTGGCTGCAGTATCGCTCAATACCACCGAACTCAAATGAGAATTGGCCAATAATGAAGCAACGCTTGAAGTTGTGACGCCAGATATTTTGAGTGTGTATCCGCCTGATATTCGACCGATCGCTGCACTGTCATTTGCATATTGTGCCGCTGTGATCACCAATGGATTGGTGTCTGTAACGGTGACAGATGAAATTTTTGAGTTGCTTTGTAAAGCATCTAAATTCGATGAAACGCTAGCAGCTACATCGCTCACAGAAATTGCTGAAACACTAGAATTATTGGCCACTCCAGCGGCAGCTGATGCTGTAACACCTGTAACCTTGACCACACCGGGATTGGTGATTTTTGCCAAAACGTTTGCATCATTGGTAAATTGTGCAGAGCTCACGCTCACCAAATTGCTGTCGCTAACGGTAATCGAACCCAACTTTGCGTTAGATTGCAACGTGTCGATGGCAGAGGCCACATTTGCTGCTGTGTCGGTAACAGACAGAGTGACCACATGCGAATTTTGATTAATACCAGCAGCGTTCACCGCACTCACTGCACTGACGCCCAAGTTATAGCTTGCGATCAACCCCAATAAACCAGTGTCATTGGTATATTGAGTCGCAGAGATATTGATTGGATTGTTGTCGGTTAAAGCAACACCACTGATCTTGCCAATGTTTGCCTGTAAATTATCAATATTGTTCCCAATATTAGCAGCGCTATCACTCACAGTCAGTGATGACACTTTGGGATTGGCCAATACACTTGAAACATTTGATGCTGGTACCGCACTAATTTTGAGGGAATAAGACCCACTGATGTTTGATAAGGCTGTGGTGTCTGTTAAGTATTGCGTATAAGTCAAATTGATCGCATTTGAGTCATTCAAACCAATTGAATTTACCTTACCATTGGCTTGTAACGCGTCAAAACCAGTGGCAATGTTTGCCGCCGAATCGCTCACAGCGATTGAAGTAACTGCTGAATTGCTGCTGATTGAGGCCAAGCGTGCAACTGTCACCGCATTGACTTTGAGCCCATTTGCGTTGGAGATTAAACCCAGCGCAGTCGAATCGCTGGTGACTTGTGAAGCTGAAATGGTCAAAGGATTGCTATCAGACACTGAGATTGCAGTGACCTTTGAATTGGCTTGAAGTGAATCCAAAGCTCCAGATAAGTTGCTAGCAGTATCAGAAATCGCGAGAGAAATAACCTTTGAATTCGCAGATAAAGTTGTGAGCGCTGAAGTTGGTACAGCGGTGACTTTTAAATTTGAGGATGACAAAAGTGATAAGGCATTGGCATCGCTCGTATACTGCGCAGCGGTCAACGTCAATGGATTGCTGGAGTCGGACTGCGTGATGGCGCTTATTTTTGCATATCCACTTTGTAAAGAGTCTAAGTTGCTGCTCAAATTGGCAGCAGTATCGGCAATCGCAATGGAATTAACTCTTGTGCTTGTCGAAAGTGTTGAGACCTGAGACGCCAAAGCTGAGCTAACATTGAATTTAATCGTGTTCGGGATCAAACCTATGATGGTTGAATCCGCCGTGAATTGCGTAGCTGTGATGCTCAAATTCGCACCATCTGAGACTGTGACTGCCGTGATTCGACTTGACTTTGCTTGGAGCGTGTCGATATTGCTGGCCAAATTTGCAGCCGTATCATTGACAGTCATTGAAGTCAAATGGGTATTGGCTGCCAAGCTTGTAACTTCAGAGGCCAACACACCTGTGACGATCAATCCATAAGCACTTGAAACCTTGGTCCACAAATAAGTGCCCGAGTTGTATTGGGCATCGGTGATGGATAGCGTTCCTGAATCGCTCAAATTGATGGACGTGATTTTTGAAGAATTCGCGCTCAGGGAGTCAATGCTTGCGTTCACATTGGATGCAGTATCCGTTATCGTATAGGAGGTGATCTGGGCCAGTCCACTTAAAAAAGATGCGACATTACCAGATGTACCCTGTTGAGAAACAGAGTATTGACCTCCACTGGAAGTGATCAAACTCAAGGCTTGAGTGTCTGAAATAACTTGGGACGAGCTCACAGGAACTGAGACTCCGTCGCTCACCACAATACTTGCAATTTTGGCGTTATTGGCTTGGAGTTGATCAATATTTGCAGAAATGTGCGCAGCCGTATCCACAATTGCGTAAGAAGAATTGGCAGCACTTGCAGCACTTGCGATAAACTGGCTAACGGTCCCACTTTGAGTGGACGCTGCCTGGGTAACTTGGTAATTGCCACCACCGGCCACAATCAAAGCAAGTACCTGAGCATCAGCGCTTGCGATGGTTGGGGACACTTTGATCACAAGGTGATCGCTGATTTGAATGGCTGAAGTTTTGGAAACATTGGCTTTCAAGACACTTGAATTACCAGCTTGAAGATCGGCCTGAATATTTGCCGCAGAGTCCGACACTTGTGCAGAAGTTACATTGGCAGTACCTAATACTGTTGCCAAATTTTGAACGGTGACGCCTGTAACTTTTAAATTGTAGTTTCCTGAAAAACAAGAAATGATTCTTGAATCGCTCGTCAGTTGCGATTGAGTCACCGACACCACGGCTAAAG
>CAIZIT010000018.1 GCA_903933115.1 uncultured Burkholderiales bacterium | reverse complement strand
CCCCCAGCACAAGTGGACTTGAAAAAAGCGAGCGGTTGCGAGCTGGCCGTGGGCCTTGGGGAGGCGCCACTGGTGAGACAGTGCACGTTCAGTGTTTGGCAAGATGCCCAATCGCTCACGAACTATGCCCACCAAGGCGCACACATGCGCGCGATTGCAGCTGCGCAAAAGCATAATTTTTTTACAGAATCCATGTTTGTAAGAATGAAAGTCCTTCACATGTGGGGGCAATGGATGGGGAAAACATTTGACACTGATTTCAACGAGATCACACCGTTGGCTTTGAATTGAAACCCCTCACGAACCCCAAGGTCTATCATGGTTGATGAACCCACCCCAAAGATCACACCCCAACGGGTCGCTCAGCACGCGCATGTGCTGGCTGCACCCAAGGTTCTTGTGGTGGGCGCAGGCATTGGGGGCTTGGTGAGTGCTTTGCTGCTCGCGAATGCGGGGGCTGAGGTCACGGTATTGGAGTCCAAGGCGGAGTCGGGCGGAAAGATGCGTCAGCTTTGGCCGGGGGCAGGATCAGACCTAGGGGCAGGGGCAGGGCAAGGGAATTCGCCTATGGCGACAAGTCCAGTGCTCGATGGCATCGACAGTGGGCCAACCGTCTTGACCATGAAATGGGTTTTTGAAGAAATTTTCGCTCAAGTGGGTGCTCATTTAGACCGTGAGTTGAATTTAACGCAACTCGATGTCTTGGCCAGGCATGCTTGGAGTGCTGACCAAGGCGGGCAGCAGCTCACGCTCTACGCCGATCATGCGAGAAATTTGGACGCGGTGGCCGAGTTTTCAGGTTCGGCAGAGGCAAAAAAATTCAATGCATTTTGTCAAAGCGCCAAAAGCCTTTACCAAGCCTTGGAGGGTGCAGTCATTCGTGAAGCTCAGCCAAGCTTGACGAAAATGCTGTTTTCTCTGGGCCCCAAGGGATTGGCAACGCTCAGCTCCATTGGTCCGATGAAAACCTTGTGGGAAAGCTTAGGGTCCAGTTTCAATGATCCAAGGCTCAGGCAGCTCTTTGCACGGTACGCCACCTACTGTGGCTCCTCGCCATGGAGTGCACCAGCAACGCTCATGCTCATCGCTCAAGTGGAGATGGATGGTGTTTGGTCCGTTGAAGGGGGGATGAGGACTCTGGCGAAAACCCTGGAGCGTCTCGCCAGGCAAAAGGGTGTCCAATTCAGATTTCAAACGGCGTGTCGAGACATTGAGATCCATCAAGACCGATTTCGAGCCGTTCATACCGAAAGTGGGGAGCGAATCGAGGCCCAGGCTTTGGTCTTCAATGGTGACATTGAAGCCCTGTTATCGGGCAGCATGGGCAGCGCAGTGCGTACGAAAATGGTGCAAAGGGCGTCGAAAAAAAGCGAACGCTCATTGTCTGCACTCACTTGGACCATGCGTTGCACAGTGCGTGAAGAGCGTTTTCAGCTGGATCGTCACAATGTTTTCTTTCAAAATAATTATTTCAAAGAGTTTGACGACATTTTCAACAACAAGCGCCTACCCGAGAGTCCCACTGTCTACATTTGTGCTCAAAATCGAGGCGTAGATCGATGCGGAGATCGGGGCCTAGATCGCGACCTTGAACCCAGCGCTACCGCATCAGCCGACAATGAGCCTATTTTTTGCTTGGTCAATGCACCAGCCACTGGTGACACTCAAGAATTCACCCAACAGGAGTTAGATCAATGCGAGACGCAAACCTTCAACCTGCTCAGTCGTTGTGGACTTCATTTGGAGAGGGACCCGCAAAGGACCATCCAGGTTCAACCCAAGAACTTTCATCAGCTGTTCCCCTCAACGGGAGGGGCTCTCTACGGCCAAGCAACCCACGGCTGGATGCAAGTGTTTTCTCGCTCGAACGCCAGCACGCCGATTCAGGGCTTGTTTCTCACCGGGGGGAGTGTTCATCCGGGGCCGGGCGTTCCCATGGTCGCGATGTCAGCGCGTTTGGCGGTCGCAATCGTGACGGAACACCTCGGTTTGACCAGGCGGTAAGCTCAGGGGGCTATTTGTGGTGGTATGTCGATGCTTTGAGTGATGATGGCCAATACGGTTTGAGTTTGATTGCATTTGTAGGAAGTGTTTTCTCTCCCTACTACGCCAGTGCGATAAAAAAAGGGCTGCAACCTTTACCCGATCACCATTGCGCTTTAAATGTCGCTCTCTACACCCCAAAGGGAAAATTGTGGTCAATGACCGAGCGACCCAGTAGCAGCGTTCATCGAGATGCCTGCGAATTCATCATCGGTCCTTCAAGCCTTCACTGGGATGGTCAGGCACTTCATATCGACATTGACGAGTGGACGGTCCCTTTACCCAGAAAAATTCGTGGCAGAGTTTCAGTCTACCCCGATCAGCTCTTTGACTTTTCCACCCCCCTGGATGCAAAGCACAGGCATCACTGGGGCCCCATTGCCCCGAGGGCCAAGGTTCGAGTGGCGTTGTCCCATCCTGATCAATCATGGAGTGGCCACGCTTATCTCGACTCGAATGAAGGGATTGAGCCCATTGCCCAAAGCTTTACCGAATGGGATTGGAGTCGATCTCCCATGTCGGATGGCTCGACCAGTGTGCTCTACGATTGCCAATTCTTAGAGGGCGAGGACCGCTTGCTGGCGCTTCGATTTCTAAATAATGGCAGCATTGAACACTTTGAGGCACCCCTTCGACAAAAAATGCCTAAAACGGGTTGGCGTTTGGAGCGACGCTTGAGGAGCGATCAACCGGTTCGTGTGGCCCAACAGTTGGAGGACACCCCCTTTTATCAACGGGCTTTGGTTCACCACGATCTGATGGGCGAGCGCTGTGTGGGTTTTCATGAAACGCTGAGCGCCAAGCGTTTTGATGCACCTTGGGTTCAGTCGCTTCTACCCTGGCGCATGCCCAGAATCGCATACAAAACAACTCCATCACGTTAAGCCGCTTCAAACCCATTTTTTCTAGGATTCGTTATGAGCAAATTGCACCGTATTGTCGTTGTGGGCGGTGGGGCAGGAGGCCTAGAGCTTGCCACCAAGCTTGGTGACACCTTGGGTTTGTACAAGAAGGCCGAAATCATTTTGGTCGATCAAAACAGGACGCACATTTGGAAACCCAAACTCCACGAAATCGCGGCTGGCAGCATGGATTTTGGTGCCCATGAGGTGGACTACATTGCTCAAGCGCATTGGCATCACTTTACATTTCGCATCGGCGAGATGCATGCCATCGATAGGCGCCAAAAAGTCATTCATCTCTTGCCCTACAGGGATGAGATGATGCAAGAGGTCACACCCACGCAAACCTTGTCCTACGACACACTGGTCATTTGTGTGGGAAGTTTAAGCAATGATTTTGGTACCCCCGGTGTAAGAGCGCATGCGCTCAGGCTCGAGAATCAAAAGGACGCGAAAAGCTTTCATGCCAAGATGATCAACGCATGCATCAAGGCCCACTATCAACCTGAATCCATCTCAGAGGGGCAACTCCATGTGGCCATCATCGGAGCTGGTGCCACCGGGGTGGAGCTTGCGGCTGAGCTCCACAGAACCACTCGTGAGGTGGTTTCTTATGGTTTGAACCGAATCGATCCCCAAAAGGACATCAAAGTGACTTTGATAGAGGCTGCTCCCAGGATACTGCCCGCCTTGAACAATAAGTTGTCAGAGGCCACGACGGAGCTGTTGGTCAATTTGGGGGTGAATGTTTTGGTCAATTCCAGAGTCAGTCAAGTGAGCTCTGAGGGCGTGACCTTGTCCAATGATCAATTCATCAGCTCAGAGTTGGTGGTGTGGGCTGCAGGGGTGAAGGCCGCAGACTATCTCGCAAAATTGGATGGCCTAGAGACGAACAGCTTGAATCAATTGCTGGTTCATCCGACTTTGCAGACCACTTTGGATGAAAACATATTTGCACTCGGAGATTGTGCGGCCTGCCCCTGGTTGGGTGCAAAAAGTGCACATCCCGAGTGGGTGCCACCCAGGGCACAGGCTGCGCATCAACAAGCCAGCCACATGGTCAAACAAATCCATCGACGATTGGCCCATAAAACCTTGGTCGATTACAAATATCAAGATTTTGGTTCCTTGGTGTCTTTGGGCAAATTCAGCTCCGTGGGCAGCATGATGGGCGGGCTGATCGGGGACAACCTCATGATTCAAGGCTATTTTGCAAAGTTGATGTACTTGTCACTCTACAAGATGCATGAGTTGGCTTTGCACGGACTGGTGAAGGTTGCACTCGACACCTTGGCCAGATTGATCAACAAAAGAACCGAGCCGCATGTGAAGCTGCATTGATGAGCTTGGGGCTCAGTCATTGAGCCTTCTCAATCAAACGGCCTCAAGCCGAATCGGTCCTCTTACCCATTTGACTGAATTCATCCATCGATTTTTTAACTTGGGCGTTAAAGCTTTGGCTGAATTGATGTTCCTCATTGAGTCGTCTCTCAATCAACTCAAGGATCCACTCCACACGCTGTGGGAACCCTCGGTTGGGAAATCCTTCGGGTTTGAGCCCATACTGCACGCAGTGCCGCTCACAAGCTTTCACCAAATAAACGATGGCCTCCAACTGAGAGGGGTGATGTTTGGGGGTGACGATCCAAGGGGCTTGGATTTTGGCTTGCAGCAGCAACCATATTTTCCGACTGAAGGGGACCACACTCCTGTGATTCACGGAGTCAAATCGGATGGCTTTTAAATATTGGCCGATTTCTGCATAAATGAGTCTTGCAGCAAAAATGGCTGCCCGACAATCGGAGGCCAAATCAGCCACGCCAACACTGGATTGGCTATAGAGTCGATCCGCTTCCTCAAGGAGCTTTCTGACCACGTTTTGGATGCCGGGGTTGAGTGTGGGGGCTTTGAGCCATTGCTCAGGATCAATGCCTTCTGCGATCAACCACTGGCGCGGCAAATAGAGCCGTCCATTGCGTGCATCTTCACCCACATCGCGAGCAATGTTGGTCAACTGCATGGCCACACCCAACTCGCAGGCTCTGGCCAAAGTGCTCGAGTTTCTGGCTCCCATGATCCAACTCATCATCGCGCCCACACTCCCAGCAACTCTGGCACCGTATTGGTGGACATCCTCCAATGTCTCGTAAACATGGGATTGTGCATCCCATGCAAAACCTTCCATCAAGGCATCGAGTAACGCTCTGGGCAATTTGAATTGGTGAACCACATGAGACAGTGCATGGTCTTCGATGAAGTCCATGGGTGTTTGCTCGTAAATTTTGTCCAGCCTCAGCTCAAGCTCCTCCAAGCTGGAGCTTGGATTTTGAGCATTGTCGACCAAGTCATCTGCAACTCTACAAAATGCGTACAGCGCAATGGAAGCTTGCCGAACGCGTTTGGGTAAAAGTTTGCTGGCCGCAAAAAAAGTTTTAGAGCCACCACGCATCAACGCGACGCATTCGTCAAAATCGCGTAGATGGGAATTGTTTTTATCGTAGGGTTGTAACATGTGGAACAACTTTTTCAAGAGCTTTTGCAGACATTAAAACACCTGGGACTCCTGCACCTGGATGGGTGCTTGCACCCACCATGTAAAGACCAGGAATATCTTCACTTCTGTTGTGGGGACGAAAGATGGCACTTTGTGTCAGGAGGGGTTCCAATCCGAATCCTGCACCTTTATAGGAGTAAAGGCGGTTTTGAAAGTCAAGCGGCGTGGTGACTTTGGAGGTGACAAGGTGTTGGCCCAAGTTTTCAAGAACGGTGGCCTCCAAGTGGGCTTGAATCGCTTGTCTAAACGGTTCACTTTGAACGGTCCAGTCGGTGCCACTGTCCAAGTTGGGGACAGGTGCAAGGGCGTAGAAGGTGTCGCATCCCTCTGGCGCCAGTGAAGGATCGGTTGCCGTGGGGCGATGCAAATACAAACTGAAATCATCGGCCAAGCGATGATTTTTAAAGATGTCTTTCAAAAGCTCTTTGTAGCGCTTGGTTAAGATCATCATGTGATGGGGCAAACTGTCATACTTTTTATTTGTACCGAAATACCATACAAATAAACCCATCGAATAGTGTCCTTTTTCGATGCGCGAGTCTTTCCAAAAACGACGGTGTTGGGGGGCAATCAGGTTTTTGTAGGCCCAAGCGGAGTCCCCGTTGTAGACCACAATGTCTGAGGCAATCCTCTCTTCTGATGCTCGATGTGCTTTGGGATTTTTCTCGAGCACGACCCCACAAGCTTTGCCGTTTTCAATGCAAATTTCTTTGACTGCCGCTTCGTATCGAATTCGAACACCCAGGCCATCCAAGAGGCCAACCAGGCCTTTGACAATCGCCCCTGTTCCACCCATTGCAGAGTGAACCCCCCAGGTCTTCTCCAGTGAATGAATCAATGAATATGCACACGTCACACTGAAAGGGTTTCCGCCAATGAGGAGGGGATGAAAGCTGAAAGCAACTCGTAAAAGTGGGTGCTTGATGTGTTGGGCGACCAAGCTGTACAAAGAGCGCCATGCTTGCATTTTTGCAAAAGAAGGTAAGGCTTTCAGCAAGTCCTTGTAGTCGTTGAAGGCAATATCACCCATTTCCACAAAACCCAAGCGCTTACATTTCTCTGCTGCCTGCATGAGCGCATGGTATCCAGCGATGTCTTTGGAATCAAACTTCGCAATCTCCTTGCACATGGCCTCCGTGTCACCACTGTAGTCAAAGGTCTGACCATTGTGGAAACGTATTTTGTAAAAGGGCGTCATGGCTCTGAGATCCACATCATCAGACATTTTTTTACCACACAAGGCCCAAAGTTCCTCTAAAAGAAAGGGGGCGGTGATGATGGTTGGACCCGCATCAAAAGTGAACCCGTCTTGGCGATGCACGTAAGCTCTTCCACCTGGAGCATCTAGCTTTTCTAAAATCTCCACCTCATAGCCTTGATGACTCAAGCGAATCGCACTGGCCAATCCTCCAAATCCAGCACCAATCACCAATGCCTTGGGTCTGGCATTCATGTGGGTGGTATTGGAAGTCAAACCTCTGTCTTTCAAGGAAAAGTCCCCCAAGCCGCTGGGGATGTCTTTTCGCAAAAGAAAGGTACTGGGTTCTGCAATGGTCATTTGGACTCGATTCGGCTGTTTTTGAGAAGAGTGGGGTTGGAGATGGAAATGGGGATGATCAGTTGATCTTCCAAAACATCTGTGAAGTGCTTTGCCGGGTGACTTGCTTTCTTGTTCCATCTGCTCTTCAATGCCCATCCCCATACCCTTTCAAGGGAAAAGGGGATCATCATCAAAAGATGCTCAACAATTGCGAGGCCCAATAGGGTTGCCAATAAAACCCAATGAGGCGTGATCGAGACCTGTCCACTTTGTCCTTGCCAAACGATCAAGACCCATGTTACACAAGACAAACCCATCGAAAGATAGAAAAATAAACTCACCGCACTTTTCTTAAAATAGCTGCCTAAATAAGAAAGATGCGCGGGCAGATACTCTTCGCCAACTTGGGGGACACCAAAAAAAAGATTCAATTTAGAGCTCAAACGCATCAACCAAAGCAATGCATAAGTACAAATTGCCGTGTGATTGGGTTGGCCTATTTGTAAAAGAAGCAAAACCACTAGGGTTGCAAAAAGCGCCAATTCATGGTGCCAAATCACCTGAACTGATTGTTTGAATCGATTCCAAAAAGTTAAATTGTTTTCCAATTCCGATTTTCTTGATCCCGCAATCCATCCGGTCAAAAAAGCCAATTCATGCCAGCCCCACAGCACAATGGTGCTGATGAACCCCAGATAAGCGCTTGAGTTGCTATCGTCACGCATGGATTGCGCAATGAAGAAAAGAGCAGCGACGCTCATCAGTGTCCAAAAGCCCCTTGCAATGGAAAATCTCTCTTTGGGCAAACGCACCAAAAGTAAGATGATTCCCGTGCCAAACCACCATGAAAGCATTGCAATCAAAGCGGGTTGAACGATGAGGCTGATGAACTCTTGCATAAAATGAGTTTGCTAAATTACCAGGTGGGTTGAATGCGAATGTTCTTTGGCAATTCTGACGGGATCACGGGAAGAAAATAAAGTTTTGTGAAAACCACAAATGCCTTGGTGGCCAGCCAAGCTTGGCGCAGGGTGCTGAAGAAACCAGGGTTTTCTTTTGCTTGATTGATTGCATTGGAGAGTGCGGTCAAATCGTCCAATCCCTTTTTGAAGTAGCTGTGATCAATGTCGAGCAAAATGGGAAACACTTGGCGTGTGATTTCCGATGTGATTCGAAAGACTTCAAAGTCATACTCAGTTGCGTTGAGGCCCATGGCATCGTGCATGGCAGGTCGGGTATGGTCTCTCACGTACATGGTGGCGTAGACCGCCAATAAGAAAAACCGAATCCACCAAACATTCATGCCTTTGAGCAGCTTGGGATCTGCACGCATGATCAGTGCAAAGGACTCACCATGCCTGAACTCATCGTTGCACCATCTCTCAAACCAACGAAATATGGGGTGAAAGCGCTTATCAGGATTTCTCTCCAATTGACGAAAAATCGTGATGTACCTTGCATATCCGATTTTCTCGGATAGGTAAGTTGCATAAAAAATAAACTTGGGTCTAAAGTAAGTGTATTTTTTGTTTTTCTTCAACTCTCCCAAATCAATTCCAAAATTAAAGTCTTTAAGGGATTGATTGATAAAACCTGCGTGCCTTGATTCATCTCTGGCCATATAGGTCATGAGTTTTTTGATATCAGGATTGCTGATGTTTTTGCGAACTTCGTTGTACAAAATACAGCCTGAGAACTCAGAGGTGAGGGACCCAATCAAGAAATCATAAAATTCTTGTCTCAAATGGTCATCGAGCTTGCTCATGGTGGCCTTCACTTCGTTGGCAAACTCTGCATCGCGTTGAAAGTGATCGTGGTTGTTGTCACCCTCGTACTCTTGCATCATGTTGTCCCATTCTTTGCGAACGGAGCTGACATCGATTTTGTCCATGGCAGCGAAATCGGTCGTGTAAAAGCGTGGCGCAAGAACGGTGCTCACCAGCGCTTTTTTATTCGCATCCTCGACCGTGTCCACCGAGTCGACCAAGAGTTGGGTAAAGTCTGTTTCCATGAAAGCAGTTTGAGCGTTCATTTCATGTCCTTTGTGCTGTCAGTTAAATTGTTTGTGTTGGCCTTGGTCAGTGCGGTTTTGCTCTCATTCAAGAGCTTGATAAAAACGCCGAGGTTGTCGGGGCCAAATGCTTCGAGTGCGATGGTGTTCTTGGTCAATGGATCGGTGATGGACAGATGGCCATCCTTTTGCAAAATCAACTGAAAGGCTACATCAGGGCTCAATTGACGTGTTCGACGTTCTCTGGCCAGAGCCCTCAAGGTGCCCCTTAAAAAACCTTGCTCACCTTCCAATTGCAACTCGTTGACAACACGAATGTCTCCATTTTGCTGGTCAATCACTTGGATGAGAATTTCTCCGTGTTCACCATCTTTGAATACCAAATCCGCTTTGTCTTGGATGGCGACGACTTCGTGACTGGGTGCTTTGTCAAACTGGGTCACATAGGTCACATAAGTCAGCGACAAGATCATGACCAACAGCATCGCCTGGAAATGAATCTTTTTGATCGGTGAGTAAGACTCTTTTCCCCCCTGTTCTAAGGGGGTCTCTTTGAGTGTTAAGGTTTGAGGTGTCATGATTGAACGGCTTGATTCAAGAACGCATCACGCCTGTTGACTTCAGGCTTATAGGCATTGTTTGGCGTACTCGATTGAAGGGGTGCAGTCTCATGGCTTGCTTCGATCATGCTCATGCCCTTCTCGGCGCGATAAACCTCTAGCCATGCGGATTTCAAAATATCTGCGCACACACTTCCATTTTTAATGCACCTGAGGGTGGGTTCGGGTTGATTGACATGCCAAGGTCTGGCATGGGGCCACAGATGCAGCCATGCAATGCGGTCTTCTTTTTGAAGCATCAGGCTGACATCAGAGCAGCCATTGCTTTTTTTGAGTTCATTGGCTGCAGTGATTTTTCTCAGGGGTAAATTAAAAGTTAAGCTGAACACCAGTCCCACTCGCATCACAACACGCTTATTGGTGATGGTGTACATGCTGGCTTTTGCAGTCATGTAAGCCCAAAGGGCGAGTGAGGATAAAATTGCAGCGACCAATGTGATCGACACGATCAAGGCGCTCCAATTGAAACCATCGGTTTGGTCGGATAAGTAATTGGCTTGCAACAAAAGCATCAGAAAGAAGTAGACCGATAAGCCTTTTATGTGAAAAGCCTCATTGGCCAAGGCAAGCCAGTCTGGTGCACTTTGCCAAAGGATGACTTCACCCTTTGGCAGCTTCTCAGGCAGTCCCAACTGAGCCTCAAACTCATGCTCATGCGTGGCTCTCATACCAGTGGCTCCTGGCGCTCTGGTGTTGCATATAGCGTTCCTGCACCGTAAAAAGCACAGATTTTTTCTTCCTCGAGTCGTGTGATTTGATCGGGGTGTTTGAGAGCCGGGACTTTGTCAAATTGGGAGGACAAAATGGCTTCTACATGGATGTAATGATCCGTGATTCTTGAAAAAGTGACGGGTAAGAGAACCGTTTTCCCACTTGGCAGAGCAACTTCAATGTATCGAAACATCATCTCCATGCGGTCAACCCAAAGGTCTTTGACTTGGCCAGCCTCTGTCTTATCGGCTCCGTAAACGGGCAGACCTCTTGGGTCGTGGTCTTGTGCCGCTACGGCATGATGAGGTGCGTCTCTGAGGGGAACAATTTTCAAATCGCCATGGGGATCTTTCTCGCAAATGTCCTCTCTAGCAGCCCAAGCTCCAGGTCCCATTCCCGACAGGAGTGGATCTCCTACGGGCTCAAGGGGAGCACCCAGCCAAGCATGGGATGGGGCAGCTGAGTACTCTCCATCGGGTCGATGGAGGTCAGGAATCTGAATTTCGCGACCATCTTCAAGCTTGTACGTCTTGGGTTGGTCAATGGAGGGCCAACCGGTTTGAACCGGTCCATTTTCCCGACCATTGTCCAATGGGTATCCTTCTCGGTGGTTTTCTCTGAGCAAGTAGTAAATCACACCCGCAAAAAATAACCAAAAAATATACAGCACGACTTGAGCAACATCGATGCCTTGAGTGATTGCGCCAGTTTCCATGTGGACAACTCCTTTATGTGAATAGTTTCAATTGGGTAATTCAGCCAGTCCGAACTGAACAGTTTGAGGATAGGTTCGTGATTTTTTCCGCGACAAGGGGGCCATGGCGACCAAAGCCGTGAACAACAAAAACATCTCGAGAACAAATACAAATTCATAGCCGCTCGATTGATCAATGAGCGTTTCGCCAAAATAGCCATGGCTTGCGATGTTTGAAAACGTGTCCTTTAAGACGCCGCCTACGGCCATGGACAGGCCTGAAGCCGTTGCTTGAACCGCCCCCCAAGCCCCCAAGACCATACCCGTCAGCCCTTGCTCAGGCATCTCCATGGCGATGATCAGCATGCCAACAGAAAACATCCCACCACCAAAGCCAATAAAACTGGTGCCTATGCGAAACAGCCAAGCAGAATCCATGGGGGAGGCAAGCAGCACACAAGCAAACCCGGGCAACCCCATCAAGAGCCCACAAGCGGCCACCCGACAGGCGTCTAGGCCCTTTCCAATCAGCTTGGCTGAAAAAGCAAAGGCAATCAACGCACCCGCGCTCGACAGCGCGGTGAGAGAGCTTGTGAAACTCACATTCAAATGCAAAATTTCACCACCATAAGGCTCCAAAATCACATCTTGCATGCTGAACGCACAAGTGCCAATGCCAAGGGCCCATAAAAAGGGCTTCATGTTGGGAATCAAAGTCAGCTGATGCCATTTTTTGGAGAAGCCGTTCTCCTCACGAGGGCCACGTTTGGTTTGTCTGGATTCTTGCTTCCAAAGCGACGTGAGGTTGAGAACCGCTACGAGGAGGGCACTGCCTTGAACCACTTGCACCAAGCGAGTGGGGCTGAAGTCCTTGAGCAACCAGCCCAGTAAGCCACTGCCAATGATCAGTCCCACCAACATGGCACTGTGCAATAAAGCCACCACTCGGGGCCGCTTGGAGGGCTGAGCAATGTCGGTGGCCAAGGCCATCCCAGCTGTTTGAGTGGTTTGCATGCCTGCACCGACCAACAAAAAGGCCAAGCAAGCGCCAATTCGACCAGTCCACATGGTCTGCGTGCTGGTGTCATTGAGCAGCAAGAGAGCAAAGGGCATGATGGCCAATCCACCAAAAAGAAAAATATTGCCGATCCACAAATAGGGCAGTCGCTTTAAACCCAAGGCCGATGGATGTGTATCGCTGCGGTAGCCAATGAGGGCTCTTAAGGGTGCAAAGATCAATGGAATGGCCACTGAGATCGCGACCCACCAAGCGGGTACGCCCAACTCGACAATCATGACCCGATTGAGCGTTCCCACCAACAAAGCCATGGTCATGCCAATTGCTGTTTGAAACAGGCACAGCCTCAAAAGCCTGGGGAGGGGCAATTCGGTTGAAGCGGCATCGGCAAAGGGCACATACCTCAAAGCCAGAGCTTTGAGTTTTCCTTTGGCGGCTTGGAACAAGTTGCTCATTGACGCGTCCACTCCCAAGCTTGGGAGGTGTAAAAACCTCTAGAAATGCGCGTGGTTTTGCCTTCGGACCAGCCATTTTTTGCGATGGAACTCTCAAGAGCACTTCGCAGTTTCTTTTGAGACACCGGCGCGAGTGAGGGCGATCGGTCTGATCGGGGAAAGAGCTGACCGAGTGCGTGCGCCAATGCGAGCAGGGGGTTTCTGGGGGGAAAGGTGAACAAGATGGCTTTTCGAGTTCTCTCGCTCAGCACATTCACGCCATTGATCAAGTCCTGTGCATCGTAGTGAATGAGAGAATCCATCCCCACCACATAGTCAAACTCACCCAATTCGGGTGAGAGCATGTCGCCGCTTGCAAATTCCACGCTGCCCTTTTGATGGACATCTTTACCCAAAGGAGACAAGGAGGCGTAGCGGGTCCTGGCGACTTGAATCAAGTTTTCTGACAAATCGATGGCAACAACTCGTGCACCCCGTTCAGCCGCGCAAAGGGCCAAGGCGCCGGTGCCGCATCCCGCATCCAAGAGCTTCATGCCCGTCATGTCCTCGGGCAACCAAGACATGAGGGTGTTGCGCATCTCGTCTCTACCGGCCCGCACTGTGGCACGAATGCGTCCGACGGGGTCCGTGGACGTCAATCTCTCCCATGTTTGAGCCGCCGTTCTGTCGAAATAGTGCTCAATTTCACCGCGTCGTTGAAGATAGCTCTGTTCTGAGTTGTTCATTTAAGGCGTTCCTTTGTGGGTTTTCTTTTTGGGCGGTGAGTTCAATCAAAGCCTAAAAGATCAAAAATATCCCTGTCTTTCATCGGAACGGCGGGCAAGGGGTCAGCACCCAGCCACAATTGGCTGGCCAAGCGCATGTATTCGTCTTGAACGGCTTTGACGGCTCCAATGGCTTCTAGTTCAAAGAGCGTTGACTTGGTGAGCCTGCTTTTTCTGATTTCATCGAGTGGCGGAAAATGCGCCATCGTTTTCAGGCCAACAGCTTGGTTGAATTTATCGATTTGATCGGTGGTTTCACTGCGGTTGGCAATCACGCCACCGAGCCTGACGTTGTAGTTTTTGGATTTGGCACCAATGGCTTGGATGATGCGGTTCATGGCAAAGATGGAATCAAAGTCATTGGCCGTCACAATCAGGGCGCGATCGGCATGTTGAAGTGGTGCGGCAAAGCCCCCACAAACCACATCTCCGAGAACATCAAATATGACGACGTCTGTGTCTTCTAAGAGATGGTGCTCTTTGAGCAGTTTCACCGTTTGGCCCACCACATAACCCCCGCAGCCCGTGCCCGCTGGGGGGCCACCGGCTTCGACACACATCACGCCGTTGTAGCCCGGAAAAACAAAATCCTCCAGCCTCAGCTCCTCGGAGTGGAAGTCGACTTGTTCCAAGGCATCAATGACTGTTGGGACCAATTTCTTGGTCAATGTGAATGTCGAATCGTGTTTAGGATCGCATCCAATTTGAAGGACCCGTTTGCCAAGTTTGCTAAACGCCACCGACAAGTTCGAGGAGGTGGTGCTCTTGCCGATACCGCCTTTGCCGTAAATGGCGAAAACTTTGGCGTTGCCAATTTTGATCGAGGGATCCAGTTGGACTTGTACACTGCCTTCGCCATCGGGGCGAGAACCTCTTTTAATTTGCGAGACAGGAATTGCAGTGGTTTCTATCATGGGTGGACTTTCAGGATTGTTGGGTCTACTTGAACACTTCAATGTCTATCGACTGAAATGTGCTTTTGCGTCGTACAAAGTTTCAATGGTGATGTTGTAAACACCCGTTTCCTTTGCAAACTTTTCGGTGTTTCTTTTGGCTTTGCCTCTGACAAAAAAGGGAATCTTTTTGAGTTCGCTCTCAGCCTCTTGGCTCCAAATTTGAATCATTTCTTTGACTTTTTCCTCGCCCGTGCTGCTTTGGCCCACGAGCGGGTTGTCTAGGCTCTCGCCAAGCCCTTCAGAGGATCCATGGCTTTCAGTGGCTTTGGATACTGGAGGGGCTTGCAAGCTAGTGCGTTCTGGTTCATTGGCGCTGTCTGCTTTGGTTTTTGGAGCACCACCCAAATGAGAGGGCGTTGATTCGTCGTTGAATTCAAAGTCTTCCCTGAACATGCCAAGCAGATGCTCCTCAAGGCCCATCATGAGTGGATGCACCCAGGTGTCAAACAAAACGTTGGCGCCTTCAAAGCCCATTTGTGGTGCGTAGCGGGCGGGGAAGTCTTGCACGTGCATGG
>CAIZIT010000017.1 GCA_903933115.1 uncultured Burkholderiales bacterium | reverse complement strand
GATGAGGCCTCCAAATCGGCTGAGGTGAGTACGCTCGTGTGAAGGGGCATGTCCTCCAGTTTGCTGTCTCTTTTGGAGACACTCACGAAAATGGTTTGGAGCTCCTGGGCGCTTTTGTCCAAATCGGTCTTGCTTTGAACGGCGATTGAACTGAGCCCTTGTGCAAACGTGTGGCCAAGCATTAAAGGGGTGGATGCGCTCACCAATAACAAGAAAGAGACTCTGATGGGCGATGTTTTCAGTTTTAGAAGGGAAGGGTTGCTGAGGACATTAAAAGGAGACATGGCTGATGAATATTGAATCAACACCCTGAGTTTTGTGTATCTTTCGATTCCATCTAAAGAGCTGTGGGCAAAGCTACTTGTCTTCGACAAGTGTAGGCATCACCAAGAAACTTTAGGCATGAACCAGAGTCAGAGTCAAACTCAGGGGGTGGGTGGATTGAAACCGATGGGCCCATGTTCTTTGTAAACGTTGGAGCCCTCAGAGAAAAGGTTCAATTCAACCCTTTTGAGGAGGTCCTGTTGGGGGTGCATGATGACCCCAAGGTGAGGAAGCCGGTGTCTGAGCGACTGCTGAGGAGAGGAAGCTTGGGGCTTGGAGGTCAAAGGAGAGGAGATCGTGCTCAACACCGCCGAGTGCATTGAGGTGAAAGATGCAGCATTCATGACCGCTGTCGTTGGTGGACGAGGGGTGTGCATGATCGAATGCGGCAAGGCTCTGTTCATCCAACACAATGGTTTTCATGCCCATTGTGGTGCAGACCTCTTGCGTCATGGTGCCCGTTTGGGACATGTGCGCGTAGGCCAGCAGCGGCAAGCAAATTTGCCAAACTGCGACCAAGAGCATCAAGACGATGCGATGGGACCTGTGAAAGTGCATGGTCGACATTTTATCGCAGATTGACCTCGCCTCCTGAGGATAAAAAATGCAGCTGGCCCATCACAACACCCATCACAACACCCATCACAACACCCATCACACTAACCAATGCACTACCCAATGCACTACCCAATGCACTACCCAATGCACTACCCAATGCACCACCCAAGAGACCCAAAAGAAACAATGCTCTTTAGGTCTCTTGACCAATTGGTCTTTAAGCCCTTTGGTGTGAACGCTTCAGACGAAGGACGTAGAGCGTCAAACCCAAGAGCAGCAGCAAGAGGGGCACCAAGGCAATATTGATCAATTTGGCCCAAAACTGGAGCGCTTCGCTCTCGGCCCTGAGATCTTTTCTGAGGGCTTTGAGCTCTAGGCGAGTCTGGGCTGCAGTGGTCTTGAAGTTGTCAACTTGGGTTTGTTGCTCTGGGGTCAGAATTTGAGTGTTGTCCTTGGGCGATTTGTTTTTTTGCATTTCGGCCAAAGACTCGCGTGTCTTTTGCAAATTCTCTTCAAGTGCTTTGATCTTGCCGACATAGGCCTCTTGGGCACGCGTCTCCATCTCTTTGATCACGGTGAAGGGGTGTGAGGCGCTTTGACGCGTTCTGAGGGAGACCAGTGCAGAGTCCCCCGCGTATTGGTCGACCAAAGACTGCAAGAAGGCCAAATTGCCGTTGGTGGGATAGACCACGCGTTGACCAAAGATCTCTTGAATTTCAACGGCAACGTTGTCATTGATGAAGTCGGTGTCTGCAATCAAGACCACGGAGTTGCGGGTTTTGGACTCTTTGAGAATTTCTGGCACGGGTGCTGCCGGTGCTGGGCCTTCTGCTTTGTCTTGGGCCTGTTGAGGCGTGGTTGCATCGGCGGCCCCAGCAGGACTGCCAGGGGCTTTCTTGCCCTTGGTATCCTTTGTATCTTTGGTTTTGTCATTGTCCTTGGGGTCCACCTTCACCTCCGGTGCTCCATCAGGAAAGGCGGTTTTGAATTGACCTTCCAATCGAATGGCAATGGGGTAGTGCTCACGAGTGGGTTTGACCCCCTTGGCCAATTTCTCCCCTTGCTCCATGGCCACGGTGTTGTCCACCATCTCCGCATAAACCGAGCTTTGGATCAACACATCTTGTTTCAAGCCCTCAGTGGGCTTGCCCGTGAAGGCGCCCGAAAAAGCGAATAAGGTGTCACCAAGCTGAGCTGTTGCGATATCGCTTTGGCTGTAAGCACTGTCGTTCAAGGTCAAAAGCGTGGGCAGTCCTCTGTTGCCTTGACCAGTCATGTATTTCATGTCAGCAAGCATCTTCCCACTTTGAAGACCGACGCCCCAAGCTTTGGTGAGGTGTGCCAAATCAGAAGATGTCCCTCCGGGCTGCATGCCTTGTTGAGAGGGAATCAAATCGAAATAGGCATAGGAGTCAAGTAAAGCGATGACCTTGCCGCCTCTCAATATGAACTGATCGATCGCGAATTCGGTGCTTTCACTCAAACCCTTGGGGTGAACCACCAAAAGCACTTTCAAGTCGTCATCGATTTGTTTGGCATCTGTGGACATGCGTTGAACGTCAAAGTCGCGTTCGAGTTCAGACACAAACGTCTGTTTGGGCGATGGGGGCATGCCCATCATGGCAAATCCCGGGCTACCGAAGACGGGCATTGAGCTCAAGATGCCAATTTTTGGCTTTTTAGCATTCGCGGACCTTGTAATTGCACGAACAATGTCGTATTCAAGGAGTCGCTCGCGTTGCATCACAATGCTCGGAATGGCCGACTTTTGCTCGCCCCGTTTGACGCTGAGCCCAAAGTAAAAGCGCTCGCCTCCAGACAAAGTCTGAGCTTGAACGCCATCAAGAGCGGCTGCATCTTCCGCATCCGAATCGGGCTGAGGGTCGAGTTTTTCGATGACCAATTTGCCTTTAGAAGCCGCTTTGAACTCGCTCAGCAAATCCTCAACGCGTCGGGCGTAGCCCTTCAAAGGCAAGGGCATGCTGTCGTCACTTTGAGAGAGATAAAAGCGAACAGTGACTGGTGAGTCCAAGTTCTTTAAAATCTCCTTGGTGCCATCTGAGAGTGTGTAGACCCGCCCTTGGGTCAAATCGATTCTCGAAAATTCAAGGCCACCGAGCCAATTCACCAAAAAGAGTGCGACAACTGACAAAGCAACCGCTATCCATGTGGGTTTTATTTTTTTAGACATGTGATCCATCCTCAGCGTGCGCGTGCGTTCTTCACGGCGATGTTGTTCAAGTAGAGTGAGAAAATCATCACCGATACAAAGTAAATCAAATCTCTCGAGTCCAAGATCCCTCTTTGAAAGCCATCAAAGTGAGACAAGACCGAGAAGTTGGCAATGCCCTCGATCGATTGTGGGCTCAACCACCGACCCATCAAGTCCGTGACGGGAGAAAAGCCAATCAGATTCAAAAGTAAACAAGCCATGACCGACAAGATGAATGCGATCACTTGATTTTTGGTCAAGGCAGAGGTCAAGCACACGATGGAGAGGTAGGTGCCCGCCAAGAGAAAGCACCCTACGTAGCCCGCAACAATGGCGCCATTGTCAGGAGAACCCAAGACGTTGACGGTGATGACCAGGGGAAAGCTCAAAACAATGGCAACGATCAAAAAGATCCAAGATGCGATGAATTTACCCACCACCGCTTGAGCGGTGGTGATGGGCAGGGTGAGCAAGAATTCAATGGTTCCGAGTCGTCTCTCCTCGGACCACAAGCGCATGCCCATCGCAGGAACCAAAAAAATCAAGAGCCAGGGCATCCAATTGAAAAAGATGCCCAAAGAGGCGTCGTTTCTTTCAAAAAACCCGCCCAAAGTAAATGTCAAAATACCCGCCAACAACAAATAGGCGATCAAAAAGACGTAGGCCACAGCCGAGTCCATGTAGACACCCAACTCGCGTCGGGTGATGATTTTGATGATGTTGAAAGTGCTCAAGCTCGAAGTATTCATGAATGTGCCCCTGTCAAAGCGCTGCTTTGTGCATCACTCTTGGTGATGGCTCTGAAGAAATCGTCAAGTCTTCCCGATGGTGTTTTGGATTTCAAGTCACTGGGCGTGCCATTGGCCACGATCAAGCCCTCGCTCACCACAATGGCTCGGGTGCAAACGCTCTCCACCTCCTCAAGGATGTGGGTGGAGAAGATGATGGCTTTGGATTGACCCAAGGAGGAGATCAGGTTGCGGATCTCAAACTTTTGGTTGGGGTCGAGTCCATCGGTCGGTTCATCCAAAATCAACACGTCCGGGTCGTGTACCAAGGCTTGGGCCAAACCGACACGTTGTCGAAAGCCTTTGGAGAGGTTCTCAATCGACTCGTTCAAGACGGGGGCCAAATGGCACAGGTCAATGACGCGTTCAATGGCTTGCTTTTTGTGCGAACCTGTTAGACCCCTGATATCGGCTGTGAAGCTGAGGAAGGCTTTGACTTGCATGTCTTGGTAGCTCGCTGCCGATTCGGCCAAATAGCCCATGCGTTCTTTGGCCAAAACGCTATCCTGAGCCATATCGTGATCACAAATGCTCACCGAGCCGGAATCGGGCTCTAAAAAGCCCGTGATGATGCGCATGGTGGTGGATTTGCCCGCACCATTGGGGCCTAAAAAGCCCAAGACCTCGCCCTTGGCGACGTCAAAGGAAATCCCGTGCAAGACGGTTCTTCCTAGAAAGGATTTGTAGAGATTTTCAACTTTGATCATGTGGGTTGGTGTGTAAAGTCAATGAAAAAAAATGAGGGATCCATCGTTCAAAACTTGCGACCGTGAGCGAGAGAGTGCGACGGAAGGAAAAAATTAAATGGGATATGGTGTTTAATTTTCTGTTTTCAAGGCCTGCTGAGAAGCATCAATGGATTGTTTGGGGTGAAGGGGTTTGAGGGTTTTCACCAATGAAAGCCCGCATTCAATGAAGATCTAAAGTTGGCGCTAATATAGCAGATCTGATGCTCTCCTATTGGAGAGCAGATCATTGACCATTTAAAGGGCATTTAAGCCGAGGTTGAGCGAGCAGGGCGTCGCAAGCTTCGAGAGCTCTTCGCTGACTCATCGCCCCATGATGAAGGGGTTGTCAGGCACATCTCTTTTCTTGTAGTTGAAGAAATGCGTTTTGATAAAGCCCTTCAATTCGTCCGTGTGGTGAAGAAAGATGTCTTCATCGTCGAGGTGAAAGGAGAAAGTTTGATCGAACAAAAAGCGCTGTCTTTGAATCTTGACTTGAAAAAACTCTTCTAAAAAAGCAATGCACGATTTGGTGTTGCATTTGTCTTTTTTGAAGTTGCTGAAAAACTCGGTGTGCTCGTGCGTGTTTTTGACAAACTCAAACTCCTTTTCAATTTGCATCACAAGGTCTGAGATGCTGACCACGTGACCGAGTAAACCCAAAGAGGCGTTGAACTTCTCAGCTGCTGCCCTCCAGTTGCTCAATAAGAGTTTTTTGGCGTAAGCTTTGGCGGGTGTATTGTTGCCGTAGATGCTAGAGAAATGTTTCTTCTCCAGTTGATCCTTGAAGGCGGTCGAATCCTTGTAGTTGCCCTTGGCATGGAGTTGGGTTTGATAGGTTTTGGCCAATTGCTGATCAAACTTTGAAAGGCGATCGTATTCTTGGAGGATGAGTGGAAAGTGCTCGCTCGCCAGTTGCCAATCTTGCTCCAATCGCAGTTGGGCTGGGGAAGGGGTGTGGTGATCACCGATTGGAGTCTCGGCACTTGGCCATTGGGAGCTTGACGCAGAGTGTGAAATTTCTGCTTCAAGCAAAGCTTTGTCATGCTCTCTTTTAAGGGCCTTGTTGGAGAGGACGTGGTAGGCTTGCTCAATGTCTTGCAGGCGAGCGTTGTAGGCCGCTTCGTTTTCAAATTGACTTTTCTTGCTCAACAATTCAGACTTGGCTTTGCTGTAGCCGGCCGAAATCAACGCTTGTTCAAGCTCAGCAATATTGAGAATTTGGTAGTGGTTCTTCATGAAAGCCAACTCGGGACTCGGTGATCAGGTGAGATCAAATGGCATGGCTTTGCAGCCATACCTTTGCGCGCTCAAATTCCCGACCACTGGACTGTTGGTACACCTCTTGTGCAATGGCATAGGCGGTATGGTGTTGACCAATTTCCCAAAGATCCTCGGCCAATTTGACCCGGTCATCCTCTAAGCTGGGGTCCACAGAGGGGGATGCAGCATGGGCGTGAATTTGCTGCTCCACCCCGTTTTGAGGGTAAAGTGGTGACTCAGGGTAGGGCTGCAATTGATCGTTTTTCAAAGCCATCTTTGTGTCCTCGTCAAAGCTGGGTGCCTGCCCATGAACAAGAACCGGGTCTTGCCAGACATGAAAATCGGGTGAGTGTTGGACCTCTGAGCCTTCGTTGGCGGCACTCAGGTGCTTACGGGATTGAATTCGCCAAAGGACCATCAACACAAAGACGGCAAACAGCATTCCAGAGACCACAGGGGCCAAATTCCATTGAGCGTAGGTCTTTAGGGCTGGCAGCTTCAAGTAACTCCAAGTCTTGGCCTCGTTCCATTGATCGGATACACCTTGCACCATGGCATTCCAGATCAAAAGAGGTGCAAATCCTTGACCGCTTTGCTTGACGGCTTCGAGCTCTTTCAAATTCTCTTGGAGTTCTTTGAGTTTTTGGGCTTGCTCGAGGGCTTCACGGTCCTTGGTGATTTGCTCCAACTGCTGAGCATTGTTCGCTGATTTGGATCCTTTGGGGGGCGTTAATTTCAACTGGTCACGAGCGCTTGGAGGGTTGTGCCTGGGGTCATGCACTTTGCCCGATGACGATTGTTGGCGGTCTTTGACCGCTTCGGATTTGCTTGCTTTAATTTTCTCGACAAGGGATTGCCTGTAGGCATTGAAATCCACATTTTGAGATTGAACAGCTGAGCGGGCCTCATTGGAACTGACGCTTTTTGCAAGGTCACGGTTGGGAATGCTCAATTGAGCACCCGCGAGGAGTCGATTGGCATTGGCGTTGACAAAAGCTTTGGGGTTCTCGTTGACCAAGGCCAAGAGCATTTGATCCAAGGAGACGTCCTCACTGACGTAAGGCTTGATGAGTTGAGAGGCGGTGTCACCTGCATGCACCATGACCTTGGGGCCCATGGGCTCCTCCAGGGTGGGCATAGATGTTGGTGTCTTGGAGGGATCTAAGAGCAGGCCCACTTGGCGGTTGATTTGCCCTGAATTCCAACTCAACTCAAAAAACAGTTCTACAAAACTTTGTTCTACAGGTTCTTGGCCTTCGATTTGTACAAAGAGTCTTGAGTCCTTGCCCTGAGCGAGTTGAAGGGTGGTGTTGGCAAGACTCTTTTCCCAAGAAAGATTCAAGGCTTGGTAATCCTTTTGGCCGTAAAGGCGCACCTTTAAACCCTGTAACTCTTCTGGCGTTGCAGAATGAATTTCGATTCTTGCTTGGAGGGGTTCTCCTTGCTTGGAGTCGATTTGGGTGTGGCCGAGGTTGATGGCCCATGCGCTTGGGCTCAACAAGCCCAATAGGCCAAAACTGCACAAAATGACCCACAAGCAACTGAATGCGATGCGATAGAAGGTCCTTTGATGGGGAGGCAAAGCACGGGAGATGAAAGCTGGCAAAGGTAAGGGCGTTGTCTTGGTTTTGGAACCCATTGTCGAGAACTTTCAAATTGATGAACTTTGAGCGATGTTTTGAGGTCCATGGAGTGACCTCAATGTGTGCATTGAGCATCCTTTGATCAACCATAGGCTTCTAAGGGGCCTCCACTGAACACCGCTCTGGATCGATGGTTCAACCGAGGGTTGTCGTCTTTTTAAATCGCTTGGAGCCAAAACTGCACGTAACATCGTAATGACCGTAACGTGTACTGTAAATGAATTGCTCTCATCTGTTAACGCTTTTGCATGCACACAGACCGATGATCGTGAAAAGGGTTGTTCGAGTGCAACGAAGCGATTGCTGGGCTTTGAACCCAAGAACCCCAACCTCTTGTTCAAAAGGTATACGGCGTGCTTGATTTGCGGTTTTTATTGCAAGTTGATTGATTTTGATTGGTTATGAATGCTTTTAGATGTTTTTTGAAGACTTATGACTTCTTTTGATCAAATTACCCCTTACTCAATCCGCTGACTTCCAATAAAACTGATCAATTCACGAAGTGATGAAGGATCATGCAAGAAAACAGGGACAGGGCTTTGGTATAGTGTGACGAGCAGAAAAATGACATACAAAAACCAAGAAGGTCAGAGCAAAACATGGACTACACCAATATGGCAGCCTACTACGATGTCATCATGACGTCTGGTTATTACGATTATCCTGGCATCGTGGACAGTTTGCTGTCCCACCCCCCCATACAAAACGTGATTGAAATTGGTTGCGGCACGGGGTTGATCCTTGAAGAAATTGCCAAAAGAGAGCCGTCCATGCGCTTAAAAGGCATTGACTTGACGCAGGCCATGCTCGACATCGCCAACCAAAGGCTCAAGGTCTACAGCAACATCGAACTCTCACAACAAAATGTCGTGGATTTTGATCTGGGTGAACAATACGATGTTGCTTTCTCTTATGGTGGCGTATGGTACTTTGTGATCGATGGGGACCAAGAGCCTTTCATGGTGAGCCACATTGCGGATCACGATTTGAATGTGCTGGGTTTGAAGCAACTCGCTCTTCACTTGAAGTCAGGCAGTCAACTGCTTTTAGGCATCCAAGGGCCTCATTTCAATTATGACAAGACCATCTCCAATGGCATGACCTATGCACAAGAGATCATTCCCACCGACATTGGCTTCATCAAGCACTACTTCTTACTCGACAAGTCCAAAGAGGTCATGGCGCAAACCGTCAATTACCGAACCTACACCTTCTCCGAGGCCAAGGCGCTTTTGGGGGTGCATGGGATTGAATATGTCTCCAAAGACGCGGGTTCAAAATTTTTAAGGTTCCAGAAAAATTAATTGGAGGCGTTCAATGGGCCCCGAGCGCTCAAAGTGCTTCAATTGGAATTGATGCTTGCATTTTCCCTCTTAAGGGCGCACTTCTTTTGATTTTCAAATGGCTCCCTTTTCCACCTGCTTTTTCCATGGCCAGTGGGCCTAAAGATCCAGGCCTTCCTTCTCTTTTCAACCCATCATGAAACTCCCCTCCATTCTCTTCATTGGCGTTGGCAACATGGGCAACCCCATGGCCGCCAATCTCATCAAAGCCGGCTACCCCTTGATCGTGCACGATTTGGACGCTTCAAAAGCCAAAAATTTAATCGAGATGGGTGCGAAATGGGCATCGGATTTGGTGTCTGAGGCGAAAGTGGCCGATGTGCTGATGACCTCCTTGCCAGGACCTGTCCAGGTGAGGGCTTTGATGCTCGGCTCAGAGCGTCAAGTGGGACTGCTCGACCAGCTCAAGGCCGGTGCGCATGTGATCGACACCTCCACCAGTGCACCGGACTTGGTCGTTCAACTCCATGAGCATTGTTCTCAAAGGGGTGTGCATTTCTTAGAAGCCCCCGTCACCAATGCGGTGGACTTTGCGGCTTTGGGTCGACTGTCCTTGTTTGTGGGTGGTGATGCCAAGGCCTTTGATCGCTGTCGTCCTATTTTTGATGTCGTTGGCGAGAAAATCTTTCACGTGGGGCAGCCTGGAAATGGTGCCACCGTGAAGTTGCTCACGAATTTGCTTTGGTTTGTGAGTGCTGCCACCATTGGTGAAGCCTTGATGCTGGGGGGCAAAGCAGGGGTGCCGCTCGAGACCGTTTGGGAAGCCATCAAGTCCAGTGCAGGCAACTCTTGGGTGGCCGAGCACGATGTGCCCAGTATTTTTGCGGGGCACTACGACCCGAGCTTTTCCCTGGCTCTGTGTGTCAAGGACCTCACCTTGATCAATGACATTGCCAAATCACAAGGCTACACTTTGCCCATGGGAGAGATGGCCAAGTCCTTGTTTGTTCAAGCGGCCAAAACTTATGGGGACGCTGCTGCTGAGCTGCATGTGGTCAAACTGTTGGAGGAGCGTGTGGGGTTTTTCCTGCGTCCCCCAAACGGACTCTTGGTCTCGCAACCCAAATCGAACACGTCTACTGTAGAGCAGGCTTCAGCACCGCGACAAGAACAAGTTCGAGGCAACACCTCCAGTCCCGTGTTGAGACAACCGGGTGTGATGGCTCAAGCCCATCTTCATATGCCTCAAGGCGTTGCAGAGAATTATCGCTATTGGGGCGATGAGAGGACCGTTTTCGTCCAAAGTGCCAAAGGCTGCCAAATCACCGATGTGGACGGTAAAGTCTATGTGGACTTCAGGTTGGGCTATGGGCCCATCATTTTGGGCTACCGAGATGAGCGCGTTGACCATGCGGTCATGCGACAAATTCAAGAGGTGGGTACCCTGAGCGGTTTCGCCACTGAGCTCGATACCCAAGTGGTGCAGCAAATCAAAGCCCTTTGCCCACAAATTGACATGGTGCGCTTTGCCAACTCAGGCACAGAAGCTGTCATGGGTGCGGTCAGAACCGCTAGGGGATATACGAAAAGAGACCGCATTGCCATCGTAGAAGGGGGCTTTCATGGGCTCTATGACGAGATGATGTGGAAGAGCGATATCGAGAGTTGGGATCCTCAAGGTCATGAGGCCCCCTCGATCATCCCCTTTGGCGCAGGCATTCCCAAGAAAACCCAAGATTTGGTGGACATCATTGGTTTGAATGATTTCGAAGCCTTGGAGCATCTCTTTAAGCATCGCGCTGAGAGTTTGGCCTGTGTGGTGCTCGAGCCCATCATTGGCAACGCGGGCAGCATTGCGGCAAGCCCAGAGTGGCTGCAAAGACTTCGAGACTTGTGTGACCAAAATGGCTCCTTGTTGATCATCGACGAGGTCAAGTCTGGCTTTCGAGTGGCCAAAGGGGGAGCTCAGTCCCTGTACGGCATTTACGCCGATCTCTCCACCTATGCCAAAGCCATGGGGAACGGCTACCCTGTTGCGGCCTTTGGAGGTCGTCAAGAGGTCATGCAAGTGGTCGGCTCACATCGAGGAGGTGTCGTGCATGGAGGCACGTACACGGCCAATTTGGTGGCCCTCAGTGCGGCGCATGCGACACTCGATATTTTGACGAACACCTCGGCACTTGAGACGGCTCAGAGGGCGGGCGCCAACATTCAAGCCGTGCTCTCCAGGGTCTTTGATCGAGCAGGCATTGAGCACGCGTTTGCAGGACCCGACAGCATGTTTGGCATTCATTTCACAGAAAAAGTGCCCCAGACCTATCGCGACTGGAGAAAGACCAACAGCGACTTGTACCGCAAATTCGCTTGGAGCTTGATCGATCATGGTTTGATGCTCGAGCCCGACTCCAGGGAGCCTTGGTTCATTTGCGAGGCCCATGCTCACGTGGACCTGTCATGGTTGGAGGACATTGCCAACCGTTCAATGATCAAAGCATTGAACTCTTGAGCTGAACTCTTGATCTGAGCACTGGAGGCAGAAAAATCCTACTGACTCATGCCTAGGTTTTCCGCCCTCAGCGAGTGGTTGAGCGCGTGGGTCAATGGTGGGGGTCGAAGGTGTAACCCACACTGAAGATCACTTCATTGGAACGCAAGTTTTGAGTGGCGCTGCCTTGGAAGACAGGGACATTGCTCATGTTCGTGAAGATCTGTTTGTTGGTCCACTCCAAATAAAAGGGCTTCATGAAGACATACCTCATGCCCAGTTCAACACCCGTTGAGGTGCCCACAATGCGCCACCATCCATTGTTGAATCCCAAGGGATCGGTCAAAGACTTTTTGCCCATTTGGTACTCGTTGCCATTGATCACGCTGTAAGGGTGAACGATCGCCAAGCCGGTGCCCACCTTACCAATGAACGTGAGGTTGGAGGTCTCGTCCAAATCGCCAAGAAGGGGTTTTCTGTAAGACAAGTTCACCATGACATGGTTCAGACCATTGTGAAGCATGTAGGAAAAGTAGTCATTGGAGAGAACTTGATTGCCCACGCCACCACTGTTTTTACCGCTCACAAAAGCCACTTGTCCAATGGTGCTGGTGAATTTGGTGTGGTCTAAACTCAAATCCAAACCGTAGGTCTTTTCTTCATTGAGGTATCTTCCCAGTCGGAGATTGTCTGGGCTGCAGCACGTCAAGTGCGTGAACTCATCATGCCCTTGGACACCATTGACCGTGAAGTTGTTGCCCAAGGAGGGTTGGCTCACATTGATGTTGGAGTTGGAGTAGTGGGTTTTGTTGTAGCCCCATGAAAAAAACCAATCATCGCTGTTGAAAAAGCCCTTCTTGGCGGGTGTTGCTGAAGTCGCTTGGGCGCTGGCACTGTTGGCACTGGCGCCAGTGCTTTGAGCCAAGGCCTGATTCATGGGCAGCAAGGGCAACAAGAGCATCAAATTCAATAAAAGGCTGGGTTTGGCGTATTTCATGGTGTTTTTTAGGTGTCAATTTGTACGGACGATTGTAGCGCCTAGGGCACCTGAAGGGGGCAAGCTTGACGAATGAAGTGCCCTTGTAGCTTGGTTTTTATGCCTGGAGCCAACACTCGGGACATGCAAAGTTTTGGAGAGTTCTGTTGGGCTTTGACAGCCTTTGATGGCCTTTGGAAGCCTTGGGGAGGCCTTTGATGCCTTTGATGCCTTTGATGCCTATAAGTCCTGCGGTTCAAAGAGCAAGAGCTCAAAACCGCTAGCAGCGCCTGAACACTCGAGTTCAGTCGAAATAACGCATCAATTTGAGCGCTTCTTGCTGGGGGTGATCTGCGGCAACAAGGGCTCGCACGACCGCAATAGAGCCCACACCACAAGACAACACGGTGCTGAACTGCGACTCATCAATACCCCCAATGGCCACCAGTGCATAAGGACTCATGAGTTGAGCATAGGCTCTGAGCCTGCCCAAACCCTGGGGCAAAGTTTGCATGCGTTTTAGGGTGGTTGGAAACACCGCACCCAAAGCCATGTAACTGGGCCTGATGGCATGGGCTTTGAGCATTTCAGTGTAGCCGTGGGTGGACACACCCAGGCGACACTGCGCGGCAGCGATCTCTTGAAGAGAGGCCTCCTCCAAGTCCTCTTGGCCCAAATGAACACCATAAGCACCGTGCTCAATGGCCAAGCGCCAGTGGTCGTTGATGAAGAGTTGTGTTGAGGTGCCTTTGACCGCTTGAATGGCGGCTTTGACCTCTCGTTTGATCGCCTCGGGGTCGTCGGACTTGAAGCGAAGCTGCACGGTGGGCACGCCCACTTGCGCCATTTGTTCAACCCACTGCGCGTCTGGCAAAACCGCATAAAGTCCCAAGTCCGAGCAAGGCTCAAACTGAAACTCGCTGGGCATCTCTTTGCCAACGAAATCCTTGATCTTATGAGGCCACTTGAGCGGATCAAAGTGACCCTCGCGACGACTTTGGTTCATCCAGGCCATCGAGAGCACTTGAGACTCCTCCTGGGTGAACTCTAGCGTTCTGGCCATGGTGAAGAGGGCCTTCAAGAGTTGGGTTTGGGCTGGTGATGTGGGATCAGCCGGGTCTTTGACAAAGTCTTGGTGGACCTGGGCAAAGAGGGCTTGGTCGTGCTCGGTTTGCTTGTCTGCCAAATGCGTGAGCCATGCATCGGTGGTGGGCTCCTTGGGCGCAATTTGCGAGTAAGTTTCTGCATATTGCGCCAAGCCCACACGAATGGGCATCATGTGGGCGTGAAGGCTTGCCAAGGTGAGGCTCAGGACATCGGGGTGCCAAGTCAAGGTGGTCATGGGGTGATTTGGAGTTCGGTGTTGGGTCTAGGGGTGAGCTCTAGCTTTGGTGCCAAAAGGGCGTGCCCATCAAGGGCGTACTGGCCTGTGCTTGGTCTTGGGCCTTCATGGCACCCGAACGGTAGGCCATTCGACCGGCTTTGACGGCGTTGGAGAACGCATGGGCCATGCCCAGTGGGTTTTGAGCCAACGCGACCGCCGTGTTCAAGAGCACGCCATCAAAGCCCCACTCCATGACCTGGCAAGCATGGGAGGGCACGCCAAGGCCTGCATCCACAATCATAGGTACTTTGAGTCGGTCTCTGAGGGACTGCAGGGCGTAGGGGTTGATGGGGCCTTTGCCTGTTCCAATGGGCGCGGCCCAAGGCATGACCGCCTGGCAGCCCACATCCAAGAGTTTTTGGCACAGCACCAAATCCTCCGTACAGTAAGGCAGCACTTTGAAGCCCAAGTCGATCAAGGCTTTGGCTGCAACGGGCAACGCCAGGGTGTCGGGTTGCAGGGTGTAGTCATCCCCAATGATCTCCAACTTGATCCAATCGGTCTCAAACACCTCTCGGGCCATTTGTGCAGTGGCCAGCACTTCTTTGACGCTGTGGCAACCGGCCGTGTTGGGCAAGAGGGGGGTGCGGGTTTCTTTGAGCAAGGACCAAAAGGTGTTGCCTTGGGGTTCTGTGCTTTGGTGCGGCATTTGACGACGCAGGGAAACGGTCAAAAAGGCGGGTTCAATCTCTTTGACGCACTGGAGCATGATCTCGGGAGAGGGGTACCGGGAGGTGCCCAGCATCATGCGGGATGCAAAGTGCTCTCCGTAAAGAACCAAGGGATCGTTCGTGTTCATGACAAGTTGGCAAGAGTAGAAGGGTGTTGGTGAATGTTGAAGCGAAATGTTGAAGCGAAATTTTGAAGTGAGTTGATGAAGATTGGCTTTGACGATTGGCCCTGATCCATGGCTCTCATCCATGGCTTTGAGGTCGGGCTTCACGGACCATCCCATGAAGAAATTCTGGCTTTGAGCTTTTAGGCCTGAACCCCCTCATTATCCTCCAGTGATGGGCGTGATCAGTTCGAGTTGATCACCCTGGTGCAAGAGGGTTGTGCTGTAGCGGGATTTGGGAACAAACTCCATGTTCACCGCTGCAGCAAAGGGGCCTGAGATGCCAAAGGCCTCAATGGCCTCGGACAAGGTGCTGCCTTCTGGCAAAGTTTTGGGCGTGGCGTTGATCTGGATCTCAATGGACATGTAGGAATTGGGCAAAACGCTGATGAAGAGGGGGCTTTGAAGCTTTATTGAACCACTTTGAGACCAAAGGACTGAGCAAGATGCGTTGTTTGAGCATCAAGCCACTCAAGTGCACAGTCGAGCATGGCCGGAGCTATCAAAAAACCATGGCGGTATAGACCATTGATCTTCATGACTTGGGGGGTGGAGAGGTCAATACAAGGCAAATTATCGGTCAAAGTGGGTCTGTTTTGAGTGTTCATCTGCACAATTCGACCTTCAGCAAACCCTGGGTGCAAGCTGTATGCGGCCGATAAGAGCTCCAAAGTGGAGCGAACACTCGCCTCAGAGCTGTCCTCCACCTCGATTTCAGTGGCTCCAATCACATAAAGATCGTTTTCTTTGGGCGCTATGTAGAGCGGGTATCTCGGGTGAATCAAGCGAGTGGGGCGAGAGAGTTCGACCCCAGGGGCGTGGATGCGGATGACCTCGCCGCGAACCCCTCTCAAAGCACTCCACTGCGCTTTGGCCCCCAAGCCTCGACAGTCAAAGAGTTGCACTCGGCTGCCAGATGTGGATGCCGCGATCTCAAAATCATCCATGGATCGGGCTTGGTGCCAGTGCAGCGTCAACGAGCCCCGGGCCTCATAGCGGTGGAGCTCCGCACCCAAGGCACCCAAGAGTTGCTGGTTATCGAGTTGACCCTCGGAGGGCAGGAATAAACCCCTTTGAAAGCGGTGGGCGAGGGTGGGCTCCAAGGCTTCGATCTGCCAAGCGTCCAAGACCTGAGCCTTTTCCAGTGCCGGCTCTTTGTCGTGGGTTTGGTCCATCAGCTGATGAAAACGTTGGGCCTCGTGTGCGTCAGCGCCGTGCCACACGATCAAAGTGCCCTTTTGTTGGAAGAACACGTGCTCAGGAAGCTGAGCGATGAGTTCAGGCCAGCGTTGCAGCCCGTGCCTGCCCATTTGAACCACCCCCATTTCGGTGATGGCGGACTCGGCCATGGGGGCCAACATGGCCGCAGCCACCAGTGCCGCTGCACCACTGGCGTCTGATCCTTTGGCGTCATAGAGATCGACTTGGTGGCCACGGTGAAGGAGCTCCAGGGCCATAAGGCGTCCCATGAGCCCGGCACCCAAGACGATGGTGTGTGATGTGTGAGTCATGTTATTTTTTGGATTCGGTTTTACATGCCAAGCATAACTTGAAAGCCTGAATCCGCATCAAGTTGGGTGTGAGTAAACTCATGAGCGTGGGGGAAAATCTCCTCGCTTAAAATGTGCCTTAAGAACCATTGGGTCTCTGTCATGTCAGGGGCTTGTTTCATTTGAAAAAATCTGACAGATCATCTTGATCATGTCCAACCCGTCAATCAAGTCTGCCAAGCCCCTCTTTTTTTTTCAATTCCTTTTTGCTCCTAACGAAGACGTCTATGTTATCTGAAACGCTCACCCTGACCCAAACCTATCCGAGAGTTTTGAGCATTGCAGGCTCTGACAGCGGGGGCGGTGCTGGGATACAGGCCGATTTGAAGACCTTTTGTGCGCTTGGTGTTTACGGCATGACCGCGCTCACCGCCCTCACGGCTCAAAACACACAGGGTGTACAGGCCATTCAAGCCCTACCCGAGAGCTTTTTAAAAGCCCAACTCCAATCGGTAGGAGAAGACATCGGGGTTGATGCGGTCAAAATCGGCATGCTCCATACGCCACAGATGGTGGAGGTGGTGGCTTGGGCCATCGAGCATTTTCAGTGGCAGCGTGTGATCCTTGACCCGGTGATGGTGGCCACAAGCGGTGACCGGTTGATTGGCGAGGACACAGCTGCACGCATCGTTGAGCTGCTATTCCCACGCGTGAGTTTGATCACGCCGAATTTGGATGAGGCGGCTGTGTTGATTGGCACCACGCCCCAAAACGAAGAGGCTTTGATCGAGGCCGCATGGCGACTCCAGGCCATGGGCGCGAAAGGCGTTTTGCTCAAAGGCGGACACATGAAAGGGCCAGACGTGGTCGATGTTTACTTGAGTGAGGACCAACAAATCAGCCTCTTCAAAAGCCCTCGCATCCACAGCCTGAATGTGCACGGCACTGGATGCACGCTCTCCTCAGCCATCGCCTCTTTTGTGGCCAAAGGCATGACCATGGACCAGGCCATTGAGTCGGGCAAGGCCTTTATCACCCAGGCCATTGAACACGGCAAAGATGTCAAAACAGGCGGGCTCTCAAGCGGCTATGCGCATGGCCCCTTGAACCATGGCTTTGCGCCCTTGGTGATGGAGAAATCGGCGCTCTGATGGAAGATAGCTTGAAGCCCCAAGTCATGACTCTGCCATAGGGCATGATCATGGCTCTATGCGCAGTCTGGCCTGAAGCAAAGCAGAGGCGCTGGTGTATTCGAAAGGGATCCTGTCTTTTTCAAGCACCCATTTCGCCACACCAAAGGAGGCGAGCGCCGCTTCGTGAAAGCCACTCAAGATCAGTTTCTTCTTGCCAGGATAGGTGATCACATCGCCAACGGCGAACACGCCAGGTAGACTGGTGCTGAAGTCCTCGGTGTTGACCGTGACTTGCTTCTTTTGCATTTGAGCACCCCACTCAGACAGAGCTCCGAGTTGGGGGGAAAGACCCAAATTGACCACGACGAGGTCGACTTCACTCGTGTGAGTTTGTCCTTTTTCATCGACCCACTCGAGTGCTTTTAAGGCGGTTTGATCGGTCCGGTTTTGGCCCGCTTCAGAAGCTTCGCTCAAGAGGTGGACAATTTGACCGTGCTTGAACGCCAAAGTGCTGCCTACTTCACTCGCGTCCCCTGTGCCCTTGGGCTGAACACCTTGGCTTTTCTCGAGCGCTTCTTCCCAAGCTTCTTGCAGTTGAGGGTCGATCTCGAGAGGGGTTCTGCGGTGAATCAACGTGATGTCCAAGTGCTTGAACGCTTGGAGGCCTGTCAAGGCGTTCAGCACAGCCTCGTCCTCACCCCCAACGATCCAAACCTTCCATCTTTGGGTCTCTTTTTGCGGCTTGGAGGCCTCAAACTGGCTTAAAGCGTTCTCCAGTTGTCCATGGAAGAGTTGTTTTCCCAAATATTGGACCTGCTCAGGTGCATTCAGAGCGCGAGGTAGAAATGCACCCACACCGTTGGCCAAAACCACCGACTTGGCTTCAAAACACAAACCACGCTCTGAGCTCACTTTGAAGCCCCGAGCGCCCTCTAGGGGCTCAAGGCTTTTGACCACGTCTTGGAAGTGGAAAACTGGCTCAAAGGGTTTGATTTGAAGCATCAAGCGATCGGTCAACTCCCGTCCAGTGCAAGAAGGCAGGCCTGGGATGTCGTAGATGGCTTTGTCAGCGTAAAGGGTGATGCATTGACCACCCGCATGGGGCAGCGGGTCGATCACGTGGGCGCTCAGGCCCAAAAGTCCCAACTCAAAGACTTGGAAGAGTCCTGCCGGTCCGGCGCCCACAATCAACACATCGGTTTTGATCGGGGTCATGGTTGATGAGGGTGTATCAGGGTCAGAGTGAGAGCATGCCCCCAACTCTGGGTCGATCTCAGCGCTGCAACTCCGCGAGCTTGCCTTCTTTGTCTTTCCAATCGTCTGCATCGGCCAAAGGGGCTTTTCTCTTGGTGATGCTGGGCCAACCAATTTGTGACAACTCGGCATTGAGCGCTGTCATGTGCTCTTGGCCCTCAGGCACATCTTCTTCTGCGTAAATGGCGTTCACGGGGCACTCAGGGATGCAAACCGCACAGTCGATGCATTCATCGGGGTCGATGGTGAGAAAATTAGGGCCTTCACGAAAACAGTCGACGGGACAAACATCCACACAGTCGGTGTATTTGCAGCGGATACAAGCTTCGGTGACAACGTGGGTCATGACAGATCAATGGTTGAGGTGTTGAAAGGAAGCGTGATCCTTAAAGACCACGCTTGGTGACTTATTTTAGTGGAGAAATCTTCTGGTTTTAAAGTCTAGGGGTTTAGCCCTTGATCAAAACAGCGCCAGAGGTTTTGTGACTGGCTGAATCCACCAAGATCATGGAGCCCATCAAGCGGCATTGCTCAAAACTTTGGATGGGCAACGCTTCCTTGAAGTTCAGTTTGACGACCCCAATGGCGTTGGGCTCGAGTTGGTCAGCCTCCTCAGGAGCGAGGGTCAGGATGTTCAAGCGGTGAACGATCTCTGAGACCTGGGCTTTGACCCATTGGTGGCCGTGCAGGGCGAGATAAGTGCGCCCCTTGACCAAGGGCTCATCGTCGAGCCAACAAACGGTGGCCTCCAGACTCTTGACAATCTGCACGGGTGCACCCGAGTTTTCTTGTGTGGAAGTGGTGTTGGACGCGTTCAGATCCTCCAAGAACCAGTCACCCCTTGAGACATCCACCTCTTTGTCCAAGATCACGCCCACCGATTGTCCGGCCATGCCCAATTGCTTGTCCTCGGTTTGTCGCGTGCAGTTGAGCACCTGGGCCACTTTGGCCGTTTGCGCGCTGGGGTGCACTTTGACGCTTTGGCCCACCTTCAATTGGCCACTGGCCACTCGGCCCCAAAACACGCGTCGCCCTTGATCGGTTCTGGCGCTGTCGTGCTGTTTCTCGACCCACTGAATGCACACGCTCAAAGGGGCCTCCAAATCGGGCGGTGTGCTGGGCAAGGACTCGAGGAGTTGTAGAAGGCTAGGGCCTGAGTAGCCGCACCACTGGGGTTTGGCATCCACCACATTCCAACCTTTCAAAGCGGAGATGGGCACGATGGCTTTGTACTGGATCGAGCCCTCTTGGGCATATTTCTTCAAGGCCTCTTGGATTCGAGCAAAGGCCACGGCTGGGTCGTCGACAGCGTCCAATTTGTTCACCACAAAGACGATCGAGGGCACTTTCAAGAGTTGCGCCAAGAGGGTGTGGCGTCTGGTTTGAGGCAAAAGCTCGAGGTCGGACTTTTGCCACTGCAGTTTGGTGGCATCCACCAAGACCACGGCGCAGTCTGCACTGGAGGCGGCGGTGACCATGTTGCGGGTGTATTGCTCGTGACCCGGCGCATCCCCAATGATGAATTTGCGCTGCTCGGTGGAGAAATAACGGTAAGCCACGTCAATGGTGATGCCTTGTTCGCGTTCGGCCGAGAGTCCATCGGTGAGCAGTGCCAAATCGGTCTCGCCCTTTCTTTGAACGCCCGCCAAGTGGTCTTCCAAGACGGCTTGGCTGTCAACCAACAAGCGACCAATGAGGGTGCTTTTGCCATCATCGACAGAACCACAAGTGATGAATTTGAGGGCCGTGTCTTTTAAGTTTTCAATTTGATCGTTGCTCAGGGAGGCTTGCATAGGAGGCGTTCTTATAAATAGTCTAAGGTTTCATCTCTTGGTGATGACGCCAAGGCTTTGTGAGCCCTGTGCGATCCCATCTCAAGATCAGTCACAGTCAAAAAGGTTGGGGTCTCGGTTTAAAAGTAACCGTCTTTTTTTCTCTTCTCCATGGAGGCTTCTGAGGTCTGGTCGTCCATTCGGGTCGCACCTCTCTCGCTCACATGGGCACTCAAGGTCTCGATCACAATTTCCTCAGGTGTTGCAGCCGTGCTCTCCACAGGGCATGTGCAGGTGATGTCACCGACCGTTCTAAAGCGCACATCACGCGTTTGAACGCTCTCGCCAGGCTTTGGTGGGGTGAGCTCGGTCACTGGCACCAACAAGCCCCGGCGATCGACCACTTGTCGGGCGTGGGTGTAATAAATGGAGGGCAGCTCAATGTGCTCCCTAGAGATGTACTGCCACACATCGAGCTCTGTCCAGTTGGAGATGGGAAAGACGCGGAAATGTTCACCAGGATGGAGTTTGGTGTTGAACAATGTCCACAACTCAGGCCTTTGGGACTTGGGTTGCCAAGTCCCAAAGCTGTCGCGGTGAGAGAAGATTCGCTCCTTGGCACGGGCCTTTTCCTCGTCTCGTCTGGCGCCCCCAATGAGGGCGTCAAATTTGAACTCTTCGATCGCCTCCAAGAGGGTCACGGATTGGTGGACATTTCTCGACTCATCAGGGCGTGAGAGTCGAACCGTGCCACGGGCCATGGAGTCCTCCACCGATCTCACAATGAGCTCCGCCCCCAGTTGCTTGGCCCTGTAGTCTCTGAAATCGGTCACTTCTGGGAAATTGTGCCCCGTGTCGATCATCAACAGGGGGTAAGGGATGCGACCTGCGCCAAAGGCTTTTTCTGCACAACGCAGCATGACCAGAGAGTCCTTGCCGCCCGAGAACAAAAGGGCTGGACGCTCAAAGGCAGCGGCCACCTCTCTCAAGATGAAAATCGTCTCTTGCTCCAAGCCATCCAAGTGGGATTGACTCAAAGTGTGGACACTCTGGGCTTTGTCATCGGCGCTCTGGCTCGTGTTGGAGGGGTCTAGGGCGGTGTGCGTCATGATTACGGTCTTTGTGATGGATGCGTAGAAATGGAGATGAGGGTCAAGCTCAAGGACTTCAATGGGGTGAAAGGCATGAAGGTGATGAAGTTGTTGAAGTTGTTGAAGTTGTTGAAGTTGTTGAAGTTGTTGAAGGGGATCAATGGAATGAAGGTCATCCAGTTCATGCTTTGCTCACATGCAGTCCGCACTCTTTGGCGCTTTCATCTTCCCACCACCAGCGGCCAGCCCTGAATTCCTCCCCCATGCTGATGGCTCGGGTGCAAGGCGCACAGCCAATACTGGGGTAGAACTCGTCATGCAAGGGGTTGTAGTCGACTTGGTGGAGTTCAATGTAATGCCACACGTCGCTCCAAGTCCAGTTGACCAAAGGGTTCACCTTCGTCCAGTTTTTGCTGGCCAACTCTGAGTTGTCGATCAGTCCAACCTCTGCTCTTGCATGGGATTGCTCTCTCCTGAGGCCTGTGATCCATGCCCTTTGGCCTTCTAGAGCGAGGGCCAAGGGTTTGAGCTTTCTGATGTCACAGCAAGCCTTTCGGTCCTCGATGGAGCGGTAAATGGCCCCTTGGCCCTTGGTTTTCACAAAATGAAGCACCTCTTCGTGGGCGGGACGGTAGATCTCAATGGACAAGCGAGAGGAGGCCTGGGTTCTCTCAAGGAGTGCCAAGGTTTGGTGGTGCAGGGCGCCCGTTTCTAAAATAAAAACAGGAATATCTAGACCCAAGGACTCGATCATGTGGGTGATCACCACATCTTCCGCTCCCAAACTGGACGCTTGTTTGATGGGTTTCAAATCTTGCCAAGCCTTTTGAAGCGTCTCTAAGCTCTCTTGCAAGTGCTGATCAAATTGGGCACTGGGTTGAGCCCAGCGCTCAAAAGCCATGGCCCGAGCCCTAGAGGCGGTGCTTGGATCGATGCCCGTGTTCACATTCGTGCTTGAGGGGGAGATCTGGGAGATGGGAGAGGAGTTGTGCATCTTGGAGCTCGCTTCGGGGAAGGGGGTTCTCGGTTGAAGAGATGGGCTTTGATCGGCTTCTTATGATCTTGAAAAATGAGGTTGCCCCGTCAACGCGTCACCTTGGTAGAAGGCTTTGAAACGGTTCAACGTGTCTTTGGCCACTTGCACGTTTTGATCTTCTCTCAAAACAGCGCTGGTAAAGCCCGTTCTTTGCATTTGCAAGACTTGATCCACCAACACGTCTCCTAGCGCACGGATATCGGCCCCAAAGCCGCGGCGTCTCCTGAGCATCACCGCCTGGGTGTAAGCGCGGCCATCGGTGAATTTGGGAAACTGAAGTTCAATGCGCTCAACGCCTTCGAGCGAGACTTCTCTCACATCACAGTCGTTGACCAAACGAAGCGTCTTCACGCCGTCTGTGCTGATGAAGGGACCCTCTGGTGCGTCCACGGGGCTTGAGGGGGCTTGGCTTTGGGAGAGAATTTGCATGTCAAAGGAGGGTTATCGGTGAGCGTTTCAAGGAGAGCCTGACGGTTGGGGCGTGACCTCAAGGAGAGACGGAAAAAAAAGGCTTCGGTTGGGCTTTCTCAGGATCAAGTCGCAGTGACTTGGGAGTTGTCTGAGCCAGCTGTGCGTGAATGACGCGCTTGATTGGCTGCGGTTTTGAAGGACTCAAAGCCCACACGCTCCAAGCAAGCCACGAAACTCTCTTTGGGTGTCCTTTGACTCACATAATGCGCCAATACAGACTCAATCACGCCCAGAACTTCATGTGCTGAAAACGAGGGGCCTACCACTTTGCCCGCTTTGGCTTTGCCGCTCAAATCAGATCCATCTGATCCGCCCAGAGTGACTTGGTACCATTCTTGGCCGTCTTTGTCCACGCCCAAAATACCAATGTGGCCACTGTGGTGGTGACCACAAGAGTTGATGCAACCTGAAATGTGCAAATCAATGGGACCCAAGTCCTCCAATTCATCGAGGTCTTGAAACCGTTCTGTGATGGCTGTGGCCAAGGGGATGGAGCGCGCATTGGCCAAAGCGCAATAGTCTCCTCCTGGACAAGCAATCATGTCGCTCAACAGGCCAATGTTGCCCTGTGCCAGGCCGAGCGCTTTGGCCTCGAGGTAGAGGGCGGGTAAATCGCTCTCGTGCACCCAAGGCAGGAGCAAATTTTGGCTGTGTGTGACCCTTGCCTCAGAGCCCGAGTACTTGTCCATCAAGTCGGCGGCCCTCTCGAGCTGCTCGGGCAAGGCGTCCCCTGGCGCCAATCCCAAACGCTTGAACGACAAGGTGACTGCACGAAGCTCTGGGTTTTGGTGAGGAGCCACATTGCGCGCCAACCATTGTTGGTATTCCTTTTGCGTCGTCAAATCACTGGGAACCACTGGTGTGTTCAAAGCCTTGGCCAAACGGGGAGGCACAAATGAGGCGCGAACACGCTCGAGTTCTTCTTGCGTGATGGTGTGGGGTGCGTGGTCATCGTTCAGGATTTTTACAAACTCTTCATTGACCTCTTGGATGAACTTCTCGGACTCGGCTTTGAGCAAGATCTTGATCCTGGCCTTGTAGATGTTGTCTCTGCGCCCAAAGCGGTTGTAGACGCGCACAATCGCTTCGAGGTAGTTGATGATTTGGCTCCAAGGCAAGAAGTCATTGACGACAGTGCCTGTGATGGGGGTGCGTCCCATGCCACCCCCAACGAGGACTTTAAAGCCCAGTTCACCTTTTGCATTCTTTTCTAAAAAGAGCCCCACATCGTGCCAAGCCGTGGCTGCACGGTCCTCTTTGGAGCCGCTGATCGCAATTTTGAATTTGCGAGGTAGAAAGGCAAACTCTGGGTGCAAGGTGCTCCACTGTCTTAAGATCTCTCCAAAGGCTCTGGGGTCGGCCACCTCATCGACCGCGATACCGGCCAGCTCGTCACTGGTGATGTTTCTGATGCAGTTGCCACTGGTTTGAATGCCGTGCATGTCGACACTGGCCAAGAGGTCCATGACGTCTGCACTGTCGCTCAATTTGATCCAGTTGAACTGCACGTTTTGACGGGTGGTGAAGTGGGCATAGCCTTTGGTCAAAGGAGGTGACTTCACGCTCTTCATGCCCGCTTGGGTGGGGTTCTTGGGATCGATCGCATTTTGGGCTTCTTGAGCCTTTTGAAAGAGTTTTTCCTCGGGTTGGTCGTACTCTCTGGCAATTTTTGCGAGCACACGAGTTTGTGCGGAGGAGAGCTCACCGTAGGGCACGGCCACGCGAAGCATGGGCGCATAGCGCTGAATGTACCAACCGTTTTGCAAACGAAGGGGTTTGAAGTCGTCGTCGCTCAAGGTGCCGTTCAAGTTGCGGGTGAGTTGATCACGGTATTGATCGGCACGGGATTTGACAAACTCTCGGTCAAAGGGGGTGTATTGATACATTGAATTAACTTAAAACTAATTTACTTCCAGCCCAGGTGAGCAAAATGCTCAACAAAAGGCGAATGACTCTTTCAGGCGTTTTGGTGACCAAGTGCGCTCCAAGCCAAATACCGGGTACCGAGCCCAGGGTCAACTTGCCCAAAAGCGGCCAATCCACTGATCCAATGGACGCGTGACCCAGTCCTGCCACCAAAGTGAGAGGGACCGCGTAGGCGATGTCGGCTGCAATGATTCGGGGTAGAGGCAAACGGGGGTACAAAATCATCAAGACCGTGACACCGATGGCTCCAGCACCCACTGAGGTCAGGGTGACCAAGCAACCGATCACCACACCAAAAGCGACGGTGTAAAAGGGGTGCTTGTCCAAGCTGGGATCAGCCCTGTATTGTAATGGATCTGCACTGTGATGGGCGTCATCGCTCAAGGGGGCGTTGACAGCGCTATTGATCGCACCACTTGGGTTCGAATCGGCGATCAATGCGGTTTGCACGCCAATGCTGATGGAGGTCTTTTTAGGAGACTTTAAAACTTTGTAGAGCAAAGACAAAGCGGTGAGGAGCAGTGCAACACCCAGGGTATGGGTGATCAAGTACTGCATTTCCTTGGAGTCGACCCCAAGTCCGTTGAGCACATAAAGCGTCAAGAGGGAGGCGGGGATGCTGCCCAGGCAAAGGGTCAAGACCACTCGCCAAGGCACCAATTTTTTACGCCAAAGGGAGTAAGTTCCACTGGATTTGGTGATGGCTGCAAAGAGCAAATCGGTGCCGACAGCCAAATGAGGCTTCACGCCCAAAAAGAAAATGAGTATGGGGGTCATCAAAGAGCCGCCGCCCACACCGGTGAGGCCGACAATGCTGCCCACAAAAAAGCCCGCTAAGACAAAGTAAAGATCGTTCATGGCCAATATTGTCGTGAGCTTGGTAAATAACTCCAAATATCTTTAAGTGCTTTACATATAACTTTTTGTTATGTAGGAGTCTTTTTCTTCCTTGATGTTCTACTTTGAGCGTGTCGTCCAGGTCGACAGCATGCACAGTGGGTTGCGGCAGAAAAACCAAAAAAAAACAGTCAAAAACTGATCAGATGAACCGCTGAGGATCGATGGCCTGGATGAGCCTTCGGGGCAGGGGACTGGGCTCTTGGGTCAAGAGGCCAGCCATGTGCTCAGCAAGCATGCTGCTCATGCTGAGGCCCCTGGAGCCCAAAGCGCACATCACGAAGAGGCCCTCCAATCCTTTGCAGACGGGGCCCACCAAAGGCAGTCGGTCGTGACAAGTCGATCTGACGCCGCTCCAGTCCGTGAGCGTGACCTCAGGTCTCAGCTGAAGACTGGGCATCAAGGCTTTGAATTTCTCCAAGTTGCTTTGCCGTATGTGAGGGGAGTTTTGAACCTCAAAGACATCACGCTCAAAACTCGCCCCTATGCAAAAGCGTTTGGAGCCGGTGGAGTCTGCACGCTCCTCAGGGGGCAAGTGGCCCATCCAGCTCGATTGGCCATTGAGCGCAAAGGAGGGTAGTGCTTGAGGCTTGCCTTCCAGCCCCTCCAGCCCCTTGATGACCTCGAGATCATTCATCTCTCCAACCGTCAATTGCCCTTTGATGGCTTGCATGGGCCAAGAGTCCAGTGTTTGTTGAAGCTCCTCATGAAGCATCTGCTTATCGTGAGAACACAGGACCAGACGCTTCATGAGGAGTTCCTGGGTCGCCACGGAGGAGCAGAGCAGCAATTGCTGTGCTTCGTATTGCTGGGCTTCGTGTTGCTGGGCTTCGTGTTGCTGGGCTACGGTTTTTCCCTCCCCTACTCGGGCGGTGATCACGCGCCAGAAGTGACCCTGCTCCGTCTT
>CAIZIT010000016.1 GCA_903933115.1 uncultured Burkholderiales bacterium | reverse complement strand
CAAACCTCAGATTCACCAACAAAAACAAAATTGGAATGGTTGGGACAAGCCTCTTTCAAATTGGTCACCCCGAGTGGTAAAAATATCATCATTGACCCTTGGATCACAGGTGGTCCCAAAGCACCAGCGGTTTATAAAAAAGATCTTTCTGCTCTTGGTAAGGTAGATTTCTTACTGGTCACTCACGCACACGTGGATCATTTGGGTGATGCGCCAGACATTGCAAAATTAAACAATGCGGTCCTTTATGGTCCCGCAGACATGGTAACTCCATTGATTACATTGGGACTGGTACCTGCAAATTTAACACATCGGTTTAACAAATCTGGTTCCATTAATCCAGCACCAGGTATCAAGGTCACTGCAGTCAAAGCGGAGCACTCTTCGTTGATAGTTTTTAACAATCCGCTGACTAACAAAGCAGAGTCTCATCCAGCTGGAGAAGCCGTTGGATATATCATTCAACTCGAAAATGGCTTTAAGATTTGGCATATGGGTGATACAGGACTGTTTTCTGATATGAAATTCATTGCTGACTATTACAAGCCTGATTTGGTTTTGATACCAATTGGTGGGAATTTCACAATGGATCCAGTTGATGCTGCCTATGCAATCAACACGATGATCAAACCGAAGATGGTCATCCCAATTCACTACAATTCAAATCCCCTTGCCAAAGGTACCCTTGCTGAATTCCAAGAGGCAATGAAATCTAGCGCGACAAGGGTGATTCCTATGGTTGAAGGTCAAACGGTGGAATTCTAAAATGATGGATCTTTATACATTTTTTAGAAGCGGTACTTCTCATCGGTTAAGAATCGCTTTGGCCTTAAAAGGCTTGGATGTTAATCATATTCCTGTTGATCTTAGAACTGAAGATCACTCTAAACCCTCATACACCTCAATCAATCCCCAAGGATTGGTTCCTGCGTTGAGAGTTGAAGAGCGTATTTTGACTCAATCACCTGCAATCATCGAGTGGCTGGAAGAAACCTATCCGGAGCCCTCTCTTTTGCCTAAAGATATATTCGCTAGACACTATGTCCGTTCCATAGCATCTCTTGTGGGATGCGATATTCACCCAGTGAACAATAGACGTATTCTTGAGTATTTACGGGGTACTTTTCATGCAAATGAAGAGCAAATTCTCGAGTGGTGTGGCCGCTGGATCAGCCATGGTTTTGATGCGTTAGAAACGATGCTGGTGCGTGAAGGACAATCCGGTACATTTTGTTACGGTGATACGCCAAGCTTAGCTGATGTTTATTTGATTCCACAAGTAGAAAGTGCCAGACGGTTTAAGATGGACATGAGTCAGTGGCCAAAAATTCAAACCATTGATGCAAAGTGCATGACCATGCCCGAGTTCATCAATGCTGCCCCCATGAAGCAAAAGGATGCTTCTTAGATTTTTTTGATTTTTAAAAAATCTCTTTCGGTTTTAAAATAATAATAAATATGATTTTTTTCGACGATCTCATCCGTCAAATTAGGATGGGGAAATGGATTCAGTTTTACTCAGATGGTCATTGCTATCGATTCATGGCGAGTGAGAAATATCTCTTTGCTCATGAATCCAATCCTTTAAAAGATGATCTATTGGTTACGAGGTTAGTTCTTACAAACAATCGTTTGCGAGCTATAAATTCTTCACTTCATACAGAGAAAGATTCAATCTACAGTATTCCATTACTTGCTTTTGAAAATATTGACTCCTTAATCAATCCGCTAAGCAATGGTCCAAGTGTATTGGTAACCAACGAGTCATTATTGGTTTTAAATCCAGATTTCAAACTGATCTTGAAACTCATCAAACGAGCGAAATTTTTTCCTTCGTTTATTTTTCAGGTATGTTCCTACGATTCTTCATTACCTTTATTGGAACTCACTCAAATCGAAGATAAATTGAATCATTCAAATATTGTGTTGGAACGAATAAGTGAAGTTAAGGTGCCAATATCGCAAACTCAGCAAGCATTGTTTGTGGCTTTTCGGCCAAATGATGGTGGTGAGGAGCATATCGCAATATTAATTGGCGAACCACTTTCAAACGCTGCTCCATTAATTAGGATTCACTCAGAGTGCTTTACCGGTGATTTGTTTTCATCACTCAGGTGCGATTGTGGTTCTCAATTAAAGGGTGCAATTGATCTTATGTGCCAAAATAAAAGCGGAATACTGATCTATTTAGCTCAAGAGGGTCGAGGAATTGGATTGGTGAATAAATTGAGATCATATCAATTGCAGGATCAAGGTGTGGATACTGTGGATGCTAATCTTGAACTAGGTTTTGATGAAGATGAGCGAAACTATTCAGTAGCCGCGAAAATTCTTGAGTCACTCGGGGTGAAGTCTGTTAAATTGCTGACCAATAACCCAGAAAAAATAAAATCACTTCAGCAACTTGGTATTCATGTTGTTGAGCGTGTTTCTCATGCTTTTCCAAGCAATCCTTTCAATCAAGCTTATCTAACGACAAAAAAAATTAAAAGCGGGCACATGGTTTAAGGTGCAACATGACGATTGAGTACGGATCTAAAGGTCTTATTGGAGTGCTGACTCCTCAGGCCAACACGACAGTTGAACCAGAGTTTTGGTCATTGTTGCCACATGGTTTTAGCTTGATCAATGCGCGTCTTGTTAGTTCATGTTTAACAATTGAGGAAAGACTGGTTGATTACTTTGCTAATCTTGAGAAGTCTATTCATCAATTTGGTAATGCGCCAATCAAAGTTTTAGCAATTGCTTGTACAGGGAGTTCGTACCTTGTTGGTCGTCAACATGAGCAAGAGTTACTTGATCAAGTAAGTCAAACATTGGGCATCAATGTCATTACTTCGGGAGTTGCAGTCGTTGCAGCTCTGAACAATTTAGGTGCTCACAAAATTGCACTTTGCTCGCCTTACCCTGATCATTTGACAAATCTTAGTATCAAATATTGGCAATCTTTTGGATTTGAAGTGACCAAAGTAGTGAGTATTTCTCAAGCCACTGAACAATTTCACCCCATTTACGGAATTTCTGCTCAGAGTGCATTGGACGGACTGATTGAGTTATCCGAATCGAATGCTGAAGCTATTGTTATGCTAGGTACAGGAATGCCTACATTGATGCCTTTGATCAAAGGAAATGAAGTCTTGCCAGATCTACCCGTCATTTCTTGTATGCTCTCAACCGCTTGGTACTCCGTGAGGCAAATCGACGCAGAATTTTCGGACCTGAGAGCCTGGATCAAGACACCTAATGTGCTGGATCGATTGAAATTTTTTGACTAGATTATTAACCCTTGAATATGATGAATTGTGATGTTCTTATTGTTGGAGCTGGTCCAGTTGGTTTAACCCTGGCCATGCGTCTTGGTCTACATGGTCATCAGGTTTGCCTGATTGAGTCAGCGGCCAACATAGAAACAGATTTGCGAGCCTCCACTTTCCATCCTCCCACCTTGGATTTATTCGACGAGCAAGGAATCACTGCCCGACTTATTGAGTCAGGGCTTATTGCTCCAACTTGGCAGGTGAGGATGAACGATACGCAAGAATTTGCCGAGTTTGACTTGTCTATTCTCAAGGATCACACATCCCATCCTTATCGATTGCAGTGCGAACAATGGCGGTTAAGTGGTTTTTTAAAGGACTACATTGATCAGCACCTCCCGAACGTTCGCTTATTTTGGGGTACGACTTGTGATTCATTTGAGCAAGATCAAGATCATGTGAAAATCTTCGCTCAAAGTGTTTCGGATGGATCCATGTCCTTCAATGCAAAGTTTCTCGTGGGTTGTGATGGTGCGAGAAGTGTAGTTCGCAAAAAATTAGGACTTGAGTTTGAGGGAGAGACTTTTCCTGAGACAACGGTTCTCGCAACCACACATTTCCCATTTCAAGATCATCTCCATCACTTGTCCTACATCAATTATTGCTGGACAGCGAATGGCACGTTCAGTCTTTTACGATTGAAGAATCTTTGGAGAGTGAGTCTTTATCCTGCTTTAGATGAATCTATTGAATCAGCTGTTGAGATAGATTCTGTAAGAAAAAAAATTCAACGTATTGCACCGAGTTTTGGCGCTGATCCCATTTTAGAAATTAGGCCTTATAAAATTCACCAGCGCGTTGTAAAAAAATACGTCTCAAATCGCGTTATTTTGGCCGGTGATGCCGCTCATATCAACTCACCCAGTGGTGGGATGGGAATGAATGGCGGTGTTCATGATGCATTTAACTTATCCGATAAATTGAATCGTATATTAACGGGAGCAGACTTAGACTTGTTGCTCAAATACGAGAGGCAAAGGCGACCGATTGCCATCAAACACGTCATAGAACAATCGGCTAAGAACCGTGCTCGAATGCAGGAAAAAGATATGAGTAAACGACTTTTGACTTTGCGAGAGTTGCAAAGAAAGAGTTCAGATAAAAAAATGGCTTTGGATTATCTTTTAGAAACTTCCATGATTTCAGGTCTGAATGAGTCTTTAAGCATTGATTGACGAATACAAATAGGGTTATGAGTTGTTGGTTAAATTACTTGATTTGATAACGGGGCTCCACTTTTTGTTTTCGTTGTTCAAGAATTGAAGAAACTCTTTGGGCCCGAGTAAATTGCTGTTCAGTCCCATGTCTTGAAGTTTTTGTTTGGTCTCGGGTTGATCCATTATTTTGAAGACTTCAAGTCTCAAACGCTCTACAACAGAGGCTGGAGTTTTGGCTGGAACTGAAATGCCAAACCATGCATCTCCAATTGCTCCTGGGATCGTTTCGTTCATGGTAGGGATATCCGAGTGGTCAGAAATTCTTTGCTGCGAGGTGACAGCAAGTGCCCGAACTTTGCCACTTTTGATATAAGGTGATGCAGCGATCAGGGCGTTGAACATGGCATCGATTTGCCCCCCTAAAAGATCTGTCATGGCTGGACCAGTTCCTTTGTATGGAATATGAACCATGTCAACTTTTGCCAAGTGCTTTAGAAGTTCTCCTGTGAGGTACCCTGCAGAACCCACTCCAGCAGATGAATAACTTATTTTCCCAGGATTTTGTTTGGCCAAGTTCAAAAAATCAGTAAAGTTTTTCGCTGGGTGATCAGCTCTAACAATGAGCGCATTGGTGAATGTTCCCAATAAGCATACATGCACCAAGTCTTCCATGGGTTTATAGCCCAGTTGTTGCCCCATCAATGGACCAATTGTGATAGCTGCGCCGTTGGAGAGTACAACGTTATAACCATCAGGGTTGGCTCTAGCGGCAATTTCAGTTCCAAGAACTGAGCCATTACCTCCCTTATTTTCAATCACCCATGCTTGACCCATTGATTTGGTGAGTTGCTCGGAAATCACTCTAGAAATTAAATCACCCGAGCCGCCTACTGCAAAGGGGACAATAAAGCGAATTGGTTTTGTTGGGTAATTCGATGCCGACTGAGCTCGACTCGTTAAGGACTTGACGGACATGAGACCTAAAAATGGTGCAATAAGTCCTTTTACAAAACCTTGCTCAACAAATTTGCGTCTAGATATTGAATCTTTCAATCTCATTTCCTGTGAAGGTTAGGGCGTGCATGTGATCAAAATACCTTATCAACTTCTTTGGTATTGCAGGTGCTTTGAATTCAGTGAATGAAGATAAAGGTCTTTTCACAATCAGATTATAAAATATACAATGTCGTATTACTTTTGAAATCATTAAAAACTCAGATCACTGTTATGTCCCAAACCATTGCTAGAAATTGGATATCTTTAGTTCCTCCAACTAAAAACCTTTGTGTTCAGTTGCTTTCGCTCTTGACGTGCATTGTGGCCTTAGGTGCCGATCTTTATCCCAGTCATCCCATCAAAATAATGGTTGGATTTGCTCCTGGGGGTAGTGCTGATACTGTCGCTCGAGCAATGGCTCCAAAGATGTCTGAATTGTTGAAGCAAAGCGTTGTGATTGAAAATCACCCTGGAGCTGGAGGAAATATTGCCTCAGAACAAACCATTCGTTCACTTCCAGATGGCTACACCATCATGTTGGGAACAATAGGTTCTTTGGCTGTTAACCAGCATATCAATAAACTGGCTTACGATCCCGCTTCAGATATGCAAGCCCTATCTATGGCGATCGTTTTCTCCAACGTACTGGTGGTCAATGCTCGTAGCGATATTAAATCGATAGAGGATTATGTTCGGTTAGGAAAAGCTGAGAATTCAAAGCTTTCATTTGGTTCATCTGGAATTGGAAGTGCAGGGCATTTGGCCGGTGAGTTTTTTAAATTAACAGCTGGACTCAACAACCAACATGTGGCTTATCGTGGAGGTGCTCCTGCCATGAATGATCTTTTGGCCGGTGTTTTGCCATCTATTTTTTCCAGTCCAACTGACGCCGTACAGTTCATTCAATCCGGCAAATTAAGGGCATTGGCTGTGACGGGCTCCAAAAGATTGGATGTATTACCTCAAACACCAACCATAGCTGAATTGGGTTATTCAGGTTTTGAGGCGGTCAATTGGTACGCTTTTACAGCGCCACTTAAAACGCCATCTGAAATCATCAGCAAACTCAATCAAACGATTGTGGCCACATTAAAAGATCCAGGGGTCTCAGCCCAGTTGAAGAAATCGGGGCTAAATCCTTTTCCAACATCTGCTGATGAAGCCTCAAAGTACATCAAAGCTGAAAGTGAAAAATGGGGCGGGATTGTTAAAAAAGCGGGTATCAAGGCCGAATAATCTATCTCCCTTTGGCTCTGAATTTTTGGGGTTAAGGGTTAACTCTGTGATGAGGGTAATTACCGCCCCTAGAGCCATACCCTAAAGTGTTACATTGAAAAAATTCTAACCTAGGAGTTTTTTAATGTTTCAACGACTTTTGTCTGCTGGCTGTCAGCATTCCAACTCTTCAAATTTATCTTGCGCTTGTAATTTAGAAAGTGATCTTTCAACTGATCATGACAAGCGCTCCTTCATGAAGACGGTTGGGGGACTTGGTGTCTTGGGTACATCCATAACCTCTTTGATTGCACATGCACAAGCGTCCAGTCCACTCATTGACACGCACCACCACTTTTATCCGCCTGAATACCATAAGGCTTGGATTGATTGGGAAAATCAAAGAAAAATTCCACATTTCGTTCAACAAGAAAACTGGACCTTACAAAATGCCATGGCAGCTATGGACAAGGCTGGAGTTACAAAAGCTATCCTTTCTTTGGCCTCTACACCCGGGACTTGGTTTGATTTGCCCGTGCCAGAAGTGAATAAGATGGTTCGTTTGGTCAACGATTACGGTTCAAAATTGGTCAAAGACTATCCAGGTCGATTTGGCTTATTTGCCGCATTGACCATGATTGATGTACCGAGTACTTTGAAGGAAATTGAATACGCTTTTGATGTACTAGGGGCTGATGGAGTTGGAATTCAAACCAACTATGGTGACAAGTGGCCAGGCCATCCTGACTTTCTGCCCATATTTGAAGAACTGAACCGAAGAAAAGCCGTTGTGTACTTTCATCCCTTGGTGGCTGCTTGTTGCGGCAGGCTCAATACGGGCACATATCCAGCCGTGATCGAAGTTCCTCATGACACAACCAGAGCCGTGGTGAATTTATTGTTGAGCGGTGCTTTTGCCAAATTTAGAGACATCAAGTGGATCTTCTCACACGGAGGTGGAACTATTCCTATGTTGGCAGGCCGGATCAATTTTTTCCACGGCTTACAAAAAAACATCAATGAAATTGCACCCAACGGCATTGAGGCTGAGTTGCGAAAGCTTTACTACGACACCGCCAATGCAACCCATCCTGCGCCAATGGCCAGTTTGTTGAAATTGGTCCCCTCGAGTCAAGTGCTTTATGGAAGTGACTATCCTTATGTGCCGATGGATACACAAGCACAAGCACTCAATCAATTGGGTTTAGAAAAGGCAGTCCTCGAGCAAATTCGCTTTCAAAATGCCAGCAATTTATTGAAAAAATAAGAGGGCCTGAATCGTCTAATTCGTCATACACCCATCTCTACTTGTATAAATTTAAGCTTAGAGATGGGTTTTTCTTTTGTTGCGATCAGTGTATGTCTTGCCATTTCATTTCAAACATCAAAGACCTACCCAATGTGTTGTACCCGTAGAGGGTTTCATATTTTTTGTCAAATACGTTATTTAATTTTAGGCTAGATGTCCACTGTGCATCTATTTTCTTCGCCACTGATAAGTTCAACAAAGCGTATTCGTCAAGGATGTGATTGGCGCTATCGAGTCTTGAGCTTGAGTATTTGACCTCAGCACCAATTGTGAAAGTATTAACTTTTTCAAAAATACTGGCCGAGAAGAGGTACTTTGCTCGTCTCAAGAGTTGTTGGTGGGTATTGAGATTGATTGGATCTTGTTGCGTGTAGCTTGCATTGATTTCTTTGCCCAATAACTTACCTGAGTAGAGCGACTCGATTCCAATATTTTGTGCACTTGCAATATTTGTACGTACATAATTGGAATCATTATCAATCAAGTCCTTGTAGCGATTGCTAAAGTGTGTGACTTGTAAGGAATGAGAACCATTTTTAAGCGAAAAGCCAAATTCATTGGAATTTAATTTTTCAGCCCTTAAGTTGGGATTCCCCCCATAGGGATAAAACAAATCATTGAAGGTTGGTGCCATAAAACCATTTGAAGTGTTGACATGGAGTCGCAACAGTTCATTGGGTTTGAAACCGTAGGCAATCAAGCCGGTTTGAGCCGTTCCAAAGTCCGTGTAATTATCCTCTCTAACGTTGATTTGGACTTGGTGCTGTTCAGCATTCAACAAGTAGCCAAGCCTGTATGCGTGATTGGTTCTTGAACTGTTTTTGTATTGAGTATCACTGAGTAAAGTTTGCTTGGTGCTTTCCAATCCAGTCGTTACCTTTTGATCTTTTCCCATTGACCATTCGAGACCGATATTTCCTTGATCAGTGTTCGAATTGACGTAATATGGATAAGCAGTCACATTGGCATTGAGCTTGTTGGTGTTTTGACTCAGTAAAGTATCTAACCGAAGATTTTGAAGGAGTGCGAATTGGCCGCTCAAACTGGTTTGACGCAGGGTGTTTTCTGATACATCACGTTGACTTGATGGGCCGTATTGACTGTCATATTCAGTTGTAGCATGTGTGTCAGAAAACGCAAAATGGAGTTGTCCTTTGTCTATTTTCTTTGTAATTCCTGAAGAAAAGTGCCGTTTGCTGTAAGCATCTTGGTCTGGATTTGAGGAAGGGAATTCATTTTGATTGGTTGCATTAAATCCCGCATCTCTTAAGCTTTGAGCTTGAAGTGAAATTTGAGTATCGTCAGCGATGGCAAATGAAGTTCCCGCTTGTAAATTACTCATGTTTTGACTTCGCAATTGGTAGCTCACATCCGAGAAGCTCTTTCCTGTTCCTTCTTTGGTGAAAATTTGAATAACGCCACCCAGTGCATTGCTGCCGTATAGACTTGAAACATTGCCCCTAACGATTTCAATATGATCAATATTGGCGAGTGATAAATTCTCAATGGGAGCTGTTCCAAAATTTAAATTGTTGATGGGTACGCCGTCAATCAAAACCAATGTATGTCGAGATTCAGCACCACGTAAAAATACACTGGCAACTGTTCCTTGTCCACCAGCTTGTGAGATCTCAGTACCTGGAACGGTTCTTAAAAGTGACGGTAAATCCAGTGCCAAACTCCTCTCAATGTCCTCTCGTTTGATGAGGGTCGTTGAATTCAAAGCATCTTCTATTCGTTGATCCGTTCGAGATGCGGTGACAACCATCTCTGGGACTGTACTTTGCGCGTGTGCTATGTGCAAAGGGATGGATGAAATGAAGATGAATAGTGCGTTGAAAAGGAGTGGCGCAGAGCAAAGCTTGCGAAGTGATCCGCAGCCAAGGCATGGCATGTTGTTCATTGTGAAATACCCAAAGAAAACCCCAGTTCAATCATCCCCGAAAGAACATGGTAAACAATACAAATTTTGCATTGTGCTTTTTTGGCCGGTATCCGGGCTTACGGACTTGTTTTTATCACCTTCCCAAACGCCTAAAGCATTCAGTGGTTAAGAATAAAAATGAGTATTGAACTCGTCCGTGTTACCGTTGCGGGGGCAGCGTTGCTTAAAATCTTGAATGCTTTCAAGATTTCTGCATCTTCCCGTTTAACTGATCAATATGAAGCATTGATCGAGCACCAATGGTTTGATCATACAAAAAAAAACAACTGCTGGCAACATATATGCCATCAGACTTGGCGGATCAATAAAAAATACTATGTTTTCGAGATTTGTATTGCACTTGCTGCCGCTCTGAGACCTAGAAGGTAACTCTCCACTCCGAATCCACATATTTGTCCTTTCACAATCGGAGAAAAGACCGAGTGATGTCTGAACTCCTCCCTTGCGTGAACATTGGACATGTGAACTTCAATGATGGGAATGGTCAATATGGCGAGCGCGTCTCTGATGGCGTAACTGTAGTGCGTCCAAGCACCGGCATTGATCACGATGGCTTGGGTGGCATCCGTATGTGCTGCATGAATTCGCTCGCACATTTGACCCTCATGATTGGTTTGAAATGACTCCACTTCAACCCCCAACTCAAGAGCCAATTGATTCAGTTGATGGTCGATGTCGTTGAGTGTTTCAGTTCCATAATGTTTGGGGTCTCTTTTTCCAAACATATTGAGATTGACACCATGGAGGATCAGTATTGTCATTTTTTTAAAAATTGAAGTTCAAATCGAGTAACTTCAATGTTATCAGATGGAGTTGGCCTTTGTAAGGGACTTTTTGATTCAAGGCTCAAAAAGGGTTTCGATATCTCCATGGGTCAGAAATTGCCATTTTCGCTCGGCAATGCCACCCAACCAAGTGGCTCGATTTTGAGCTTGCTCTGTGGAGTTGAAGGTCACGGCGTTTTCTCGCCCACTGGCCAAACAAGCCATCTCCACTCTGGCTGCATCCTCTAAGAACCAAGCCAAAACTGTGGCTTTTTCAAGGGAATCTGCAACAGTTACGGCCCCATTCACGCTCACGACCACTGCATTCGCTTGTCCCAAAGTTTGTGCAACACCCAAGGCCGAATCCTCATTCCTGATCAGTGCAGGATCTCTCCACATGGGCACTTCAGGGTAAAAGTAAGAACCAAATCCGTGCCGAGCCTTGGGCGATAAACCCATGGCCGCAAGACTCAGTACATGAGGAGGGAAGACTCTGCAAATGCCCTTGGCATCAGGCCTATTTTTATAAATGGCTTGATGCATTCGAACTTCACCAAGAACATGAGAGGGCAGGGGGTGGTGAATATGAACGACATCACCCTTGTGATGCGGTTGAAGATGACCCATGGGTTTAGGGGCACAGACCAACATATGATCTTCAGAAAGACGAAGACTGCAGTGTCCAAAAGCCGTCACGAGTCCCGCTCTAGCAAGAGCTCGTGCCGATTGTCTGACCAAGCGTTCTTGCTCTGGTGTCGTGAGGGGAGGGTGTTGCGCGTTCACGTTAGAGAGTCAGTGATTTACTTTTAATTCGTCCAAATTTTTGGCGTCACCCTCTTCATCAGAGGAGAAGCGGTCACCAAAATCAAAAAAGTCATCGTGTTGAAAACCATTTTGATAGTGTTGGATCTCCCACCAATTGTGATCTAAATCCTCTAAATAAAAGGAGTAGACGCCATGCATTTCTTGAGGATTCAGCACTTGACGAATATTGTATTTTTCCTTGTTGGCGATGGCTTTTTGGTGCGCATCATCGACCTCTGCCCTTGTTGCAACATCAATGCCCCAATGGTTCAATAAGCTCACGGGGTGAATTTGATCTCCAACTTCTACGCAAACGACATGAAACCGCATGCCAAGGCGAATCACCATTGCAGGCTTTCCATGTCGAACGACTTGAAGTCCCAAAAACTCTTCATAAAACTTTCTTGACTGCTTGAGGCTAAAAACTTCAAGAGTTCCATGGCTCAAACAATAGGGTTTGATGATGGAGTTTCTCTCTTGGGGTTGTACAGTACAGTTTTCAGGCAACATCGTCTATTCTCCTTTTTTGCATTTAATGGGTTGAATCTTCAATGGGTTTGAGCTGATCAGCTTAGGTCAGCCAGGCTGATGAAGGAATCCGCGAAAAAATCTTTCGGATGGAGGTGACATTTCTCAACGAAATCGAGTTTTGCGCGTTCGACCATGATTGGTGCTCCGCACGCGTAAACTTCAAAACCCAATAAATTGGGGTGGTCCTCTATCACGGCCTCATGAACATTCCCCGTTCGACCACTCCATTGGCAGTCTGGGCTAGGTTCGCTCAGCACAGGGATGAAGTCCAAATTGATATGGTCTTTGACCATTTCTTGAGCAACTTCAAACTCATAAAGATCAATTTTCTTTCTTGCGCCCCAATAAAAGTGAATGGGTCGCTCCATGCGTTTAAAGTTCACGTGGTTGATGATGGATTTGATGGGGGCAAATCCTGTGCCTGAGGCCACCATGATGATGGGTTTGGCGTGTTCTTCTCGTAGATAGAAGTTGCCCAGTGGCACCTCGATTTGGAGAATATCTCTGACCTTCAGGCTAGAGAACACTTGATCCGTAAAGAGTCCGCCAGGTAAATGACGGATATGAAGTTCAAGTTGGCGAAGGCCTTCTGCCTTGGGTGTGCTGGCAATGGAGTAGCTTCTTTTTTCTCCTGTTTTCAGCCTCACATCCAAAAACTGGCCAGCGCGAAAATGAACAGGTTCATTCGCCGGCAAGCCCAGGGTGATGATTTTTACATCCGGGGCAGGCGTCTTGATGTCCAATACGCGTGCTGGCATTTTTTTAGGTGGATTGCCATGATCAGGATCCATTTCTTCAATATCCAGCAACAAATCTGACTTGGGTTTGGCACAGCAAAGAAGGGCTAGACCATTTTCTCGGTCCTGCATGCTCAAATATTTAGTATGCGCATCTCCATGGTCGATCTCGCCATTGATCACTCGTGCTCTGCAAGTCAAACACATGCCCGAGCGACAACTGAAGGGAAGCAAGTAACCCGCGTCTAGGCCCGCCTTTAGTATTTCTTGGTTTTCTTCGCATTGAAAACTATGACCGCTGGGGCTTAATTTGATGGTAAATGTCATTTTCTACGGTCTCTATCTGTTGACTTTAAGTCCTAAGGTCTGGCCCTTGTGCTTACTGAAAATATACCACCTTAATTTGATTCATCCCAATCGAGTTGACCCTAGTTCCATGTACAAAATACTGTTTTTAAGCTGTCCACATGGCGCCTCGGTAGGCCTATTGGAGGTCTTCACAATCATCCTTGATTTTCAAGTGCAAGGGTTATTACCTACTGATCAATGGGGTGGAGCAAAAAAAGGATGACAACGAGAACTCGCGAGCGTTGAAAATTGAGCTTACTGTTTGACTTGATCAGAAAATGAGAGGATTCTTGGTTCACTTTTAGAGCACGAATATAATGAGCTAACAATAATCACGCACTGAAAATATGAGCGTGAGTGAAGGTATTGCGTTAACGATTCAAGCACAAGGAGAATTTTGATGATGACCCCCCAAGAAAGAGAACTCGCCGCTGATATTTTGATCAAGGCCGAAAGAGAGTGCATACAGGCCAAGCTTTTATCCGATACTTTCCCTCACATTAAAATTGAGGACTCCTATGCCATTTCTTCCATTGTGGCTCAGCGCAAGATCAAAGAGGGCGCCAAGCTCATTGGTCACAAAGTGGGTTTGACCTCTAAAGCCATGCAAGCCTCTTCTAAAATTGATGAGCCCGACTATGGCCACCTGCTCGATACGATGATGATTGCAGAAGGCGCCAAAGTGCCCCACAATCGCTTTTGCAAGCCCCGCGTCGAGGTGGAGCTTGCTTTTGTGTTGGGTCAACCCCTCAAAGGTCCTGGTATTGGACTCGTGGATGTGCTTCGTGCAACCGATTACGTGGTCCCAGCCTTGGAAATCGTAGATGCGAGACTGGTGGATCAGCGCAAGATTTTTGACACGGTTGCCGACAATGGGGCCGCATCAGGATTGGTTTTGGGCGGACGCCCGATCAAACCCATGGACGTGGATTTGAGGTGGGTCAGTGCACTCATGTACCGAAATTCCGATATTGAGGAGACAGGTGTCGCGGCTGGTGTTCTTGGCCACCCCGCATTGGGCGTTGCTTGGTTGGCCAATAAATTGGGTTCACACGGCGTGACGCTAGAGGCAGGACATGTCATCTTGGCCGGATCTTTCACGCGAGTGGTTTTCGCTCAAAAGGGAGACACCTTGTTTGGTGACTTTGGCCCTCTTGGCAGCGTTTGTGTTCAATTTGTATAAGCCATTGAGAAGACATCTGATTGGAATAGAAATTTTTTTCCTTGTTTCATGATTGGAATGCATTCAAATTCAGATGTCTTTTTTCAACACATCCATGCAAATATGCTGTTGTTTTGATTGTTATTTATCAATTTTAAGACGATATGTGAATTAGTGTTTTTGATTTAACGGTATTTTTTGTCACATTACACATGTGAGCAAAACTATCAATCATCATTTAGGTCAATGCATCAAGGATTTAAGACTCCAAAAGGGACTGACTCAGGTCGAGTTCAGTGAGCTTTGTGGGTTCTATCAAACTTATCTGAGTCGAATTGAAAACGGCTTGTCCAATCCCACGCTCAATGCCATTGAAATCATTGCGATCAGCCTGGATATGACGGTCTTTGAACTCTTTGAGTACATGCGTCTTCATGACGTCAAAAAGAAAAAGTCCTCCCGCCGTTCTTAAAAGCGGTACGTTTTGATCTATTGCCTCCATACTGCCTCTTTATTGGCAGTTCATTGCCAGTTCAGTCCTGACCATGGCATTGTGACACTCAAGGGTATAAATCATTTATGATTGAGTGATCAGGGTGCCCCTTGAGTTGCTGCGCCAGTTCAGTTGAGAACACCGTTTCCTGGCTTTAATTCCTTATTCTCCCCCAGTTTATGTCCACACTCAGGTCAATTGAAGATCCAATGGCTGATCAAGCGGTCCAATCCATTGGGTTTTGGCAAGCATTTCAATTTTGGTTGAAGCTTGGTTTTATCAGTTTTGGGGGACCTGCAGGTCAAATTGCAATCATGCACCAAGAATTGGTGGAGAAACGCAAATGGATTTCTGAACAGCGTTTTTTGCATGCATTGAACTTTTGTATGGTCTTGCCTGGACCAGAGGCTCAACAACTGGCCACTTACTTGGGTTGGTTGATGCACCGCACCTTGGGGGGCATCACTGCTGGAGTCTTGTTTGTCTTGCCTTCGTTTTTAATCTTGATCGGGTTGTCGACACTTTATATGGTTTATGGCCATGTGAGCCTCGTTGCTGGGGTGCTGGATGGTTTGAAGCCCGCAGTCAGCGCAATCGTTTTCCAAGCCGCTTACCGCATTGGTGTTAAAACCCTCAAGAATTGGGTTTTGCTTTCCATTGCCATCTTGTCGTTCATAGCGATCCATGAGTTTTTGACACCGTTTCCTTTGATCTTGCTTTTGGCTGCTGTGTTGGGTGCCTTGGGCGGACGATTCATTCCCCGTTATTTTCTAAACAATTCTCACTCTAAGAATTCATCCCAAAGATACGCCAAAGCCATCATTGATGACGACAGTCCTGTGCCAGAACATGCGCAGTTGTCTATTCGGCGTTCGCTTTTGACTTTGTCGGTGGGATGCTTTTTGTGGTTGTTGCCGATGGCTTTTATGTTGGTGCATTTCGGTCAAGAGCACATCTTGACCCAAATGTCTTGGTTTTTCACGAAAGCTGCACTGTTAACCTTTGGTGGCGCTTATGCCGTTTTGCCTTATGTCTATGAAGGTGCAGTCTCGACGTTTGCTTGGATCACGCCCGGTCAAATGTTGGATGGATTGGCTCTTGGAGAGACCACACCAGGTCCTTTGATCATCGTGATCACTTATGTAGGTTTCATTGGCGGATACGTCAAGTCGTTCCTCGGACCCGATAGTGCTTGGTGGAGTGGAGCATGGGCTGCGACAGTGGTCACTTGGTTCACATTTTTGCCCTCGTTTGTTTTTATTTTCTTGGGTGGACCTGTGATTGAGGCCACTCACAAAGAGATCAAACTCACGGCACCGTTGAATGCCATGACCGCTGCCATTGTGGGGGTGATTTTGAATTTAGCTCTCTTTTTAGGTCTTCATGTCCTGATGCCGCAAGGCCTTTCACAGAGCTTCAATGTGTTTGCGGTTTTTGTTTTTGTGGTCAGTCTTTTGGCCTTGATTGCTTTCAAGCAAAGCGTGATTCGAGTGATTGTGAGCTCTGCAGTCCTGGGCTGCCTTTATTCCTTTTTATAAGCCCAAAGTTCTCTATCATTTGTGTTCACGAGCTTTGTGGACTTTGGATCTAAAAAGTGGGGTGTGGAGTCCTCCTGTCCCAACATAAACCTAGAGGATATAGGCAGAGGGTAGAGCGTAGAGCGTGTGGAGCTCTAGATCAAGAGCAACACATTTTCTCCATCCAAATTGGCATCGGCGATACCCGTGATGATCACACGGTCCGTCTTTCCATCACAACTGGTATGCAAGTAGGCGCCCTCCATCAAAGGCGTCCAGCCTATCGATTCAGCCGCGATCTCACGAATGTGCTGACGTTCTTGTTCGCTTGAAGGATCAAATGGATTCATACTTTGATTCAATCATTGAGCCAATGACATTGGGCATGATCATTGACCAGTGATAAAGTGCATTGGGGACTATAAATGCTGATCACGAATATATTAAAAGTACCATTTTACACCCAGTGTGAAGCTTTTACCAGTCTGTGGAGCATACAAACGCAGTGTCTGCACAGTTGTGGAATATCGGATATCTTGGTTGAGTAGATTTTTTGCAAGGATGTACCAGTCCAAATCGCTGTTGGGCAGTCTTTGATGAAAGGACCAAGAGGCTCTGAGGTCTGTATATGCAGGTGTTGGTGCGATTTCACCTGAAGACAAGTGAGTTTGTTTGAAAGCATGGATGGCCGATAAACCACCTTTGTAGTCTCCATCTCGGTAGGACCAGTCCAACCCCAAGCGAACTGGGGCTTGTAAAGGGGTATAGGAGCCGTTCATGAACTGGGTTTGTACATGATCGGTAAAGAGTTTATAGACCGAACCTTCACTTGAACTGCCCATGGAGAACTCCGCTTCAGCCCCCTTTTGAATGACATCGGCTTGATTGAATTGCCTGATCTCGTAGCCCGTTTGTGGATCTTTCAATCCCGCCATTGCGCCGTAAATGAAATTCTCAATTTTGTTGTAAAAGAAATTGGTCTTCCATCGCGTCAGGCCTCTTGTTTTCATGAAATTCACTTCCAGGTTGTGAGCCGTCTCGGGCACCAGGTTGGCTTTTCCAATGTCAAAGGTCGCCGTGGCATCGTGGGCCCCATAGGAGAAAAGTTCGTCTGAAGCAGGGGCCCTTTGACTGAGCGAGTAATGAAGAGCTGCCGAATGCAGGTCACTCAAGGGGTAGAGCAATCCAGTGGACCATGAAAGCGTGTTGAAGGCTTTGTTGCTCACCACAGGGGACTGAAAGGAGGACGTTGGCGTGGAGGCTTCACCTGCCATTGAAGGGGTGAACAAGAGGCTGTCTGTGTAAGGAACCAGCGCATTGGGTTGCTTTTGAACGCGCTCAAACCTCAGCCCAAAGTCAGTGGTGAGGTCGGCCCATTTCTTTTCCTCAATCCAAAAGGCAGACCAAGTGGTGCTCTCAGTGGGCGGTACGATGGCCGCATGGTTGGGGTTGAGCAAATCAAATGCAGACAACTGCCCCTTGGAGTAGCCCAATCCCAATAGACCATCCCAATGATCCATTTTCTGATGGACGAACTCTAGCCTTGCGTCATAGCCCTGGTTGGTGAATTGGGTAGAGGGGACCCAAGAGGTGCTCAACTCGGTGTGTTGGTATTGAGTGCTGGAGGCTTTAAAGACCAGGGCATCTATACCGGGCAGTGGGTGTTTAGACAGATGCTGGAGATCGAGTTTATTTTGTTGTTGTTGGATCTGGGAGCCCTCCAAAGAGGGTATCCCGTACTGATGGGTGAAGTGTTCGTAGGAGACCCCTGTGTAGCCCATGGAGTTGATCAAGCTCAATCCAGCGCCCGCATTTTCGCTAAAGCTGTAAGAGTAGGGCAATCGATTTTTTTCGCTGGTGTTGGGTTTGCCAGGCCAATTGGCATTGGGCCCACCCAGCTCCCTGAAGCTGGGAATGGCATAGTCGTTGGCAACACTTTTGGAGGCATCCAAGTGGATGGCCAAAGGGCCTTGGCTCGTGCTCATCTCAAGACCACTGGAGGCGCCATGATCAGCGCTGGTGAGCCTGGAGTCAATACTTGCACTGAGAGAGGTTGGCAACTCGGTCAAAATCTTATCGTTCAAAATATTGATCACACCAGACCCAGAGTTAGGGCCGTATTTCAGTGCAGAAGACCCTCTTAAGATTTCGATGGCCTTGGTTTGAGTAAGTCCATTGGCAACAGCGTGGTCGTTGGAGAGGGTGGAGACATCGCTCATGGCCATGCCGTTTTCCAATATTTGTACCCGAGCGCCTTCCATGCCCCGAATGATGGGTCTTGACGCAGCGGCACCAAATCCAGAGGCGGAAAGACCCAACTCCCCAGATAGGCTCTCCCCTAAAGACACGCCCAACTTGTTTCTCAGTTCATCGGCGCTGAGCGTTTTAACAGGACTCGAAAGGCTCAGTGCGTTTGGGGGCGAGGCTAGGACAGTAATGGTCTGAATCGGGGGTTCAGCAAGGAGGACATTTTGTCCGTGAACGACTGGGGTCCCGAACACAGCCCAAATCAAACCGATTGAGTAGGGGAGAGTGTTGGCACACCAGGGGCTCCTTGCTTGGAAGCGTTGATTGGTATTCATGGAGGACGCGTATTTCATGCTGAAGAGTGATCAAAAAAACCTGATGCTATTCATCAGTTGTTTAGCGGTTGGAGACTGCGACTGGCCCACTTGGAGTTCAAAATTGACACCTCAGTGAGCCAGATCGTCCTGTCCCTCTGAGAGGTCTGGCCCGTCTGGCTCGTCTTGCTTCAAAGCCGTAGGGAGTTCTTGAAGGGATCAAAGCCGGTAAGGGTATAAAAAAAGTGCATCAAATGCATCATGTGGATCATGTGCGAATGATATTTTTTTAATAAAAAATCACGATCCCCGAACGGAGCATTTAGACAAGGCTGGATGGGTATCAGCGCTGAGGACCTCGCGCAGACATCAAGCCATTAAGCTGATTTTTTGGCGGGAGGTGCTCTGGACTGAAAGAACTCCTCCGGTGAGCGAGCACCCTCACCTGTATCAAGAGCTTCGCTGGCTATGAATGAATACTCAAGAAGTGCCAATTTATAGACACTGCTGCCCAAGCATGTAGAGAGTGTCAATGCATCAAGCAATGTGCATTGGTGTTCTTTGATCAGATTGGGTTGAGGGTTTTCTTGGCTCAGATGCGTGCTTGCTGAGAGCTTGAAGCTTGACTCCAGATGCTCTATGCGGTGCTGTTGCCCCAGAGCCTGACAAAGCAAAAGGCAGCAAGCGACCAACCAGTAAATCCATTTGAACTGGGGATTTCTAAAGCGATCTGTAAGGGGGCGTCTGGAGTTAATGGCTTGCACCTTCAATAAGCACCAATAACGATCAAAAATGATCGTTTCGCCTGAAGTATATGCCATCACCAAGCCAAACGGTACCCCTCCTTCCCAAAGCGAAGCGAGATCCGGTCTTTACAACTGCTCGGGAGTAGAATTCTCCCAAGCCTGATGGTCAAGAGAGAGTTGATCCTTGCTGAGGGGTCATGAACTCCACTTATCTTCCCCCCATGCCCCATATCCCATACGATCATGAAAACAATGTCCTCAAAATTTAGCCCCATTTGCAACATTAAAGCTTCACTGCTGCTGATCGTCTTGAGTTGGACTCTTTCCGTCTGCGCTCAATCCGTCTCTAATTCGTCCACAGCTCCTCTTTGGCCTAGCAAGCCTGTTCGTCTTTTGGTGGGATTTCCTGGCGGCTCCTCTCCCGACATCATGGCAAGAGCTTTGGCCGAACCCTTGTCCAAAGCCTTGGCTCAGCCTGTCGTGATTGAGAACCGTGTGGGGGCTTCAGGCAATATCGCTGCCGATATGGTGGCCAAGTCGACAGATGAGCATACATTGGGCCTCGTGATCAATGGCAACTTGACCTCTGCAAAAATGCTGGATCCCAAATTGCCCTACGACCCTGCACATGATTTTCATTTCATCTCACTGTTGGCCACAGCACCGTTGTTGATGATTGCACCTGTGAATTTGCCCGATGGCGTGGAATTCATCCAAGCGGCCAAGAAAAATGCCAATCAATGGAACTATGCATCCGTTGGGGTGGGGTCTGTGGCCCATTTGGGCATGGAGTTGTTCAAGTCCAAAGTGCCTGGAATGGAAGCGGTACATGTGCCTTATCCTGGAAATCCCCAGGTGATCACAGCAATGCTCTCTGGACAAATTCAGATGGCCTTGATGGCGCCAAGCGTGGTGATGTCACAAATCAAGGCCGGTAAACTCAAGGCCATTGGACTGACCAGTCAAAGAACGGCCCTGGTCCCCGATATTGCCTCTCTCAGTGAGTTTGGCGTCAGGGACTTTAAATTGGAAGTTTGGAATGCTTTGGTCGGTCCCATTCATTTGCCAGCTGCAGCCAAGCTCAGGCTTGCTCAAGACCTTGGACAAATATTTGCACAAGAAGAGTTTCGTCAAAAACTCTTCACTTTGGGATGGCAAGCGGTGGGATCCAACTCAGAGCAATTGAAATCCAGGGTCAATGAGGAGTCCCAACAATTGGGACAAATCATCCAGCAGCGCCACATCCGACTCGAGTAAGACCCACCCCATAAGGGGTGGACCCTCCATCACAATGGACATGACGCTGCGTTACCTGGCCAGCCCCTTAGGCCACCATCGTATGGTTGAGTTCACCCACTTGCTCAATCCAGAGCTTGAGGTGGTCTCCTGGCTTTAAAAAGAGTTTTCTGGCCAAACCCACGCCCGATGGCGTACCTGTCAACACCAAATCTCCTGGGTGCAATGTGATGCGTTGGGAGAGGGCTTCAATTTGCTCTGCAATGTTGAAGATCAAAAGATTCGTATTGGAGTCTTGCATCAACTCGTCGTTGACCCAGAGTTTCATGGCCAGTTGATGGGGGTCTTTCACTTGATCGGCTGGCACAATCCATGGTCCAAGGGGGCAGGCTCCATCAAAGCACTTTTGTCCAATCCAATCCATGTGAAAGGGGGAGGTGGGGGGATTCTTGGGCCTGCGCATGGCATCTCTGGCTGAAAGGTCATTGGCAATGGTGTAACCGGCCACGTATTTCATGGCATCTTTGGCCGCAACTTGGCTACAGGTTTTGCCAATCACGACCGCCAGCTCAATTTCCCAGTCAAGCATTTTGGAGTAATGTGGAACCTTGACCTTTGCATTGGGCCCAACGACCGTTGATCTAGAGGACTTGATGAAGTGCCAAGGCATTTCTCCCAACTCTTTCATATTGGGTCCGGGGGGAAGTCCAGTGACTCGGGCCATCTCTTGCATGTGGTCAGAGTAGTTGGCACCAGCGCAGTAAATATCACCTGGGTACATCAAAGGCGCAGCCAATTTGCATTTTTTGAGTTCAATGCCTTTGGGGCGAATTTCTTTGGCTCGAATGGCTTTTGCCTTTTGAGTCAAGACTTTGTTCGATGCCGACCAGTTCTCCATGATCGCCATCACTGTATGGAGTTGAGGGTTTCCCAGCAGTTTGCTCGCCTCAAAGACCATCGAGTCAATCACGACGCCTGCCAGCAAGCTTTTGTCCACCTTGTAAGTGATCAGTTGATAATTTCCCTGCGAGTTTTTCAAACCAGTGCTCCTGTTGAGTTGAAGTTAATACGCAAACATTCGGACTGCACATCAAGTCAAGTGCTTGTTGAGGCTCAAGCCTGTCCGCTGTTGACCCATGATTTATACCTGACGGATAATGGTTTGAACAGATTGGCTTTCCCTAGGGGAGTTGGCTTCGAGAGGGATACTTTAAAAATCATCGCCTCTCGCCCAATGGGTGATGGTCTTTGTGTGAAAATACCCACCAACAATTTACTAAGACTTGTTCCTCCAGGAACAAGCTGAAATACCAGGAAAGTTCCAGATGATCACGAGCACACATTTCTTCAAAAAAACCAAGCCCTTCATGGCCTTGGTCATGCTTTTTTTAGGGCTGGCGTCCTTTTTGGCGAAAGCCAATGAGGCCGAGTACCCCAGTAAACCCATCACCATCGTTGTGGCCTATGCACCTGGCGGGCAGGGGGACGCTTTTGCAAGAATCATTTCTGATCGTTTGAGTCAAATCTACAAGCAATCCGTGGTGGTGGACAACCGTCCAGGAGTTTCTGGCGTCGTTGGGACTCGATTGGCGGCCAAATCCAAAAACGACGGCTATACGCTTTTTCTGGGTCAAACGGGAGAGATGGTGGTCAACCGGGCCATGATGAAGGATTTGGGTTTTGATCCCATCAAAGACTTTATTCCAGTGGTCTTGATTGGCAATGCCCCGCTGGTGCTCTTGGTCTCAGCCGACTCACCCATCAACTCCGTCAATCAGCTGGTGGAGTTGGCCAAAACCAAGCCGGGTCAATTGAGTTTTGGTAGTGTGGGGGCGGGTACACCAGGGCACTTGGCTGCCACCGCACTCTCTTTGGGTATCAAATCAGAGATGGTTCACGTGCCCTACAAAGGCGTTGGTCCTTTGATGGCCGATTTGATGTCACAAAGGTTAGACTTTTTCTTCAGCAGCGCATCTGCTGCCATGCCTCAAGTCAAAGGCGGAAAACTCAAAGCCTTGGCCGTCAGCACCCCACACCGCATGAACTCCTTGCCCCAGGTGCCCACGCTGTCCGAAACCGTTTTCCCAGGCTTCAATTACTCTTTATGGGGGGGATTGTTTGCTCCCGCGGGAACACCCAAAAATATCGTTCAAAGTTTAAACAAAGAAATCAATCAAATCCTTGCTCTGCCTGAAGTGAAGGCCCAGATGGAAAAGGACAGTTTGGCTGTACCTGCAAACAGCTCGCAAGAGTTCACCACCTACGTCTCGAGTGAAGCGGTTAAATTTGAGCGTTTGGTGACTGACGCCAAGCTCAAAATGGACAATTGAGAAAAAGGATGGGCCAGACCCGTTCAACGGGTCGGTTTTGACTCAGTGCAAAACACTGCTGGCCGTGCTCTCCATCAAATAACGGTTCACGATGGGAGGAGACTCCAGGGTGTGAAAAGCCATTTTGCGGTCTCTGATGGTGACGTCGGATTCTGACATGCGGTCAAATCTGCGCAAATGATCGTTCCAAGATTCATCCTCCACCACCTCCACATAGCGTTCAGGGCGAGCCACATCGTGCAGAAGTTCCCACCTCAATGCGCCGTGTCTCAATCGACTCCTTCGGCTTTCTTGCATCAGTAGGAGAAAAGCTTCTGACTTCTTGGGGTCAATGATGTACTCAATGGTCATCATGATGTGCCCCACTTGAGGGGGTTTGGGGTGTGTGGGAGGGATCAGTGCATGTGAGGGGGTCAAATCATCCTCAAGGCCTGCATCGGGTCTGAAGTGGTTGACCAAAAAGGTCCCCAGGAGCCCAGCCAAAGCTGCCAGTGTCAGGCTCACGGGCACGGAGGTCATGGTGGCCACTTGACCCCAAAGTGCAGCTCCAAATGCAGAGGATCCCATGATGGCCATTTGGTAGGTGGACATCCCCCTGGCCCTGACCCAGTCGGGTAAACCCAGTTGGGCCGACACGCTGAGCGTGTTGGCTGTAGAGATCCACGCCGCCCCTGCCAAACACATGCACACCATGGTGATGATGGGGATGTGGTTAAAGGCAATGATCACCATCGCGATCGTTTGTAAGATACATCCGCGAATGATCAACTGATCGCGAGAGTACATCATTCTGAGTTTCGGGATGTAGATCGCCGCACCAATAGCGCCCAGTCCCATGCAAGCCAAGACGATGGTGAAAGTGCCGGCATCCCCACCATCCAAGGATTTAGCAACCAGGGGTAAAAGGGCAATCAAGGCGGTGGAGCTGAAAAAGAAAATGGCAATGCGGATCAGTACGCCCTTGAAATGTGAGGACTGTGAAATGAACTGCACGCCCACTCGCATGGCACTCCAAAGTTTCTCTCGTCCGAGGGGGTTGGCAATTTTCTCCCTCTTCCATGTGGTCATGATGATGGCAGAGACGACTGACATCACCGCATTGAGCGCATAAACCCACGCGCTTCCCAAAGAAGCAATGATGGCTCCTGCAAGCAGTGGTCCAACAACCCTCGATGTGTTCATGGAAACCGCGTTCAATGCCAATCCAGAAGGCAGTTGAGATTTGGGGAGCAACTCGGGGACGACAGAGGAGAAAACGGGCCAACGCATGGCCAAACCAATCCCGTTGCAAAAGGTCAGTGCAATGAGCATGATGGGCGAGAGGTTCCCAAAAAAGACCAACAGACTCAAAATGATCGCAATGAAGGCAATCCAAATCTGTGTGAAGATCAAGAATTTTCTTCTATCTAAAATATCCGCCAAGGCTCCACAGGGCAGTCCCAAAAGAAAAACGGGCAAAGTCGAAGCCGATTGAATGAGCGCGACCCAAATGGGGGTGACGTTCATAGAGGTCATCATCCATGCACCTGCCACATCGTTCATCCACATGCAAATGTTGGCCACCAACCAGCAGCCCCAAAGCATGCGAAATACGGGCTGCTCAAATGGCGTAAAAATGCTCTGGTCTTCTTTGGTGGTTGAACTCAATGGATGTGTCGTCTTGTGGCTGAAAGCGGGCAGGGCGCTTGGGGTATGATTGTCACTTACAAATGCAAGTTGAAAGGCTCACCAAGCGGTGTTCTTGCATTCTAGCGCTGAGCTCACTTGGCGTGTTGCTCTTTACTCCGATCCATGTTGATTTTTCTCGCTTTTTTCACATCTCCCCCCTCCTCACCAAGTTTGAGGGCACTGTTCTTGACTTTTCACAGATGAAACAAATGAAGATGAAAATGTTTTTCGTGTTGGGTGCTTTCTTGCTTCTTTGGTCGAAGCTTTCCTTAGCGCTGGATTACCCCAACAAACCCATCACGATCGTTGTGGGTTTTTCTGCTGGAGGATCGAGCGATGTGATTGCCCGGATCGTGGCTGAAAAGCTGTCTCAGGGCTTGGGCCAACCGGTAGTGGTGGAGAACCGAGCCGGTGTGGGCTCCATTGTGGGAGCCACTTATGTCTCCCACGCCAAGCCTGATGGTTACACCTTGCTCATGGGTGCCAGTGGGCCAATGGTTTTTAACCATGCGCTTTATTCAAAATTGCCTTACGCTGTTCAAGACTTCACCCCCATTTCTCTCATTTGCACCTTTCCTCTTCTTTTGCTCACCTCTTCCAGTCAGCCCTTTAAAACCGTGGATGATTTGATTGGCTTTTCCAAGAAGAATCCTGATAAGGTCAATTACAGTGCCAGCTCATCTGCATTTCAGCTGGTCACAGAGCTTTTGAATAAAAAATTTGGCACCCGTTTTGCACACATTCCTTATAAGGGCAGCAACGACTCCGTGACCGCATTGATCAGCAACGATGTGACCATGACCTTGGTTGATGCGGGTGCGGCCTCTCCCGCACTCCAGTCCTCTAGGGCAAAAGTGTTGGCCGTGAGCTCCTCGGAGCGCTTGGCAGAAATGCCCACGGTGCCCACACTCAGCGAATTGGGCGTGGATTTGAGGGTTTCCTTTTGGACGGGATTGTTGGCGCCTGCTGGCACCCCCAAAGACATCGTGAAAAGAATCCATGAAGAGATGGTCAAAGTGTTGGTCAACCCGGATGTCAAAAGAAAGTTTGCCAATTTGTTTGTGATTCCTGCAAGCAGCACACCGGAGGAACTTTCCAAGCAGATCAATTCGGAAATCTCACTCTGGAAGGAAGTTGCACTTGAAAATCACATCAAGGCCGATTGATCTTGAGGTCCTGTTTTAAGCATGGGTGAATTCAATTTGTTGTCGACCTATCCGTCTTTACTGGCGCAACTCTTACCTGTCATCTGTTGTGCCGCGATAGGTTTTTACTGGGGAAAGCTCGGTAAAGTCTTTCCCAGTGAATTCATCTCACAAGTGGCGATCTCCTTTGCAACGCCATCCTTGGTCTTTTACACCCTGGTCACCACAAGCATGGACAATGCTCTGTTGTTGAAGGTGGGATTGGCTGCGGTGGTGTCGGTGGTGGTGATGGCACTCATTGCTTGTGTTTTGTTGAAAATCACGCGTTTACCGATTTTGTTTTTGCTCCCCTGTGCCACTTTTCCGAACGCGGGCAATTTGGGCTTACCCATGGCTCAAATGTCCTATGGCGATCAGGGCATGGTCATTGCCGTGACGTTTTTTGCTATTTTTTCCTTCATGCAGCACACCGTTGGCGTGAGTTTTTTGGCCTGGGCCAATCATAAAAAAAGTTCGACCAAGCACAATTTCCCCTTCGGCGTAGCGGTTGTCGGCGTTTCTGCCGTTGTGATTCGCTCACTCGATATCCAAGTGCCTGCTCCCATTTTGGGGACTGCGAAATTGGTGGGCTCATTGGCCGTGCCCTTGATGCTCATCAGTTTAGGGTATGCCTTGTCTGTGCTGCAAAAGTCTCGTTTGAAGGAGGGCGCCAAGTTGGGACTCGTGCGCTTGGTCGTGGGTGCCTTAGGGGGAGCCATCGTGATTTATTTTTCAGATTTCCCCATCCTGACCAGCGAGGTCATCATGCTCCAGCTCTTGATGCCTGTGGCTGTGGTGAACTACATTTACACCGATCGGCTGACGCATTATGGGGACACAGCCGCTGCTGCTGTACTGGTCTCAACTTGTGTTTTCGCTGTCCTCTCACCCCTGATCATTGCATGGTCGTCGTTTGGGGCGGCATTGCTGCAAAGTATCCGGCCTTGAGGCTTACTCTTGACTTACATATTGATCTGTTTTTTGCACAATCACGCAAGAACTGAATAAAAAATGATCAATATGATTATTTTTTCATTACACTCATCGTTTTTCTCTAGATGACAAAAGGGTCATTTGAAGGAAAATAACTTTACATTGTATTTTTTCAGAGAACTTTCCTTTCAGAGGTGTCCATGAATTCAGCGGTTTCCAATAACGAGAATGCAGGTCTCGTTGAACAAATCTTTACAGATCCTCACAGTTTCATTTTCAATGTGTGGGTCAACATCATCAATTTTTGGATTTTTGTGTCCTGTTTGTCATTGGCAGGCGAGACCCTTGAGCCTTATGCGACAGTCCATGCTGATGTTTTTCATTGGATTGAGATCATTGCGGTGACGTTCTTTACTTTCGACTACCTTGGCAACTTGTATTTCGCCAAAGACCGCGTCAAGTATTTCTTTAGTTTTTGGGGCTTGGTGGATCTGATTTCAATTTTGCCGACCTTCCTTCAATTCTTGAACCTCTCCAGCCTCCAAGGCACCAAGGTCCTTAGGGTCCTTCGTGTGGTGAGGGTGCTTCGGGTTTTGAAAATGGCCAGAATCGCGGTGCAAAAGATCATGAGTGCTGGCGCAAGCAAGAACCCGATCTTGACCAACCTCAAGATCTACTTCATTGCCTTGTTCTCTGTGGTGATGATCTCCAGCACCTTGATGTTCTACGTTGAGGGCAATCTGTATTCGGCTGAGGCATTGTCTGCAGGTCAAGCTGCCTTGGATGCAGAAATCAAAGCCAACCCCTTACCTGAGAACTCCCCCCCTGAGGCCTCCAAATTCATGCCCACCGATCCCATCAGTGGCAACCCCATACCTGAGGACAAGCGTTTTTACACTTCTATTCCTGCTGCCATGTGGTGGTGTATGGTCACTTTGACCACGACGGGCTATGGTGATATGTTCCCATTGACCGCAGGTGGACGCATCATTGCTTGCTTCACCATGTTATTCGGATTGGTTCTTTTTGGTATTTTATTGAACATCGTCGGCAAAACCATCATGGTCATGCTCTTCGGTGAGCATGTGATGGAAGATGAGCCTTCTGCAAAGCGCGACACCATTCTCAATTTGATGGTCAAGCGCAACTGGATCAGCAAAGAACGATCAGCTCAGGTTGAGAACATGAGTGAAGATGAAATCAAAGATAGGCTCAAGCACCTCTAAGCGGGTCTAGAATCTCTTTTTAATCAAGTGGCCTGAATTTTTCAGGCCATTTTTTTAGTCTTTTTTCTCTTGTGTCATGCGTCAATTCGTCGAATGCATCGTCAGAAATGGAGCACTTGTGGCTCTCACTGTGTGTTGTTTCTTATTCGATCCATCTGCATCAGCCCAGACATATCTTGTTCATTGCGATATTGATGGGGTTGTGCCTGTTTTGAATGACAAGGTCATCAAAACAACCTCCATTGAGATGGAGGCTCAAGTGATTGGAAAAAACATTTACTTTCTGATCAAAGAGCCCAAAATTTATGCCATGCGCGTCAATAGCATAGAGACTGAAAAATTTTTAGGCACCAATCTGTCCAATGAGTACCGAATTGGTGCACGGATCAAGGACCGCGCCACAGGACAACAATCAGAAATCACAATCGATAGAAAAACCGCACGGGTGCATGGTTTTCATGATGTTGAACTGAAACAAAACACGGTTCGCGTGAATTTTGAAGGGCCTTGCGTCGTGCCTTGAAGCCTTCGCCATTGAAGCCCTCAGGTCCCAGCGTTGCGGGTCAACTCAAAGTTCAACTTCTGAACAATCACTTCCTTCAAAGAAGAAAAATCATGGGTGTAGCGCTTGTCTTTTTCTTCGAAAAGGTAGGTGTTAGAGTACCCGTGTCGAATGGTCAAGGGCAACTTGAAAAGCTTTTCAAAGAGGTTGACCAATTCGATTTCATCGACCGCATTGGCTTTGATGCGGGAGATCAGTTTGACGTACTCATGCTCCTCTGTCCGAGGTGGACTTTGCGGGGGGGCGGTGTTGGTGTTGAAACCAAAAGAGCCCGAGTTACCTGTTGACGGACGTTTACTGGTGGGATGGTAATGCGAGCGTTGGGTGTGCACTGATGAGCTGTTCGGTTTGCCGGGGGCGGTTTCATTGCCCAAGGAATCGATCAGAGCTTGATCGTATTTTTTTCTGGTGATGGGGTTGCTGAGGATTTTGTAGGACAGATTGATATCCACCATCAAATGGGCACCCTGTGCAGAGCCCGCTTTCAGTTTGTCGGGATGGTATTTTTGGGCCAAAGCTTTGAAGGCAGCTCGAACAACAATGTCCTCGGCAGAGGGATCAAGTCCAAGAACTTGATAAAGAGTTTTGGTCATTGCAAATGCGAAAGAATGTTTTTTTAATCAAGGACTATGGCTGTATGATAGTCTTTGTTTTTATACGAATTATCATTTAAAAAGTACCAAAAGGTTTTGCTCCATGTCCAGTATTTATGTTTTTTCACCGAGTGGTGCTGTCAGGGACCGTAAAGCCTTCGCCAAAGGGGTCTCTGTTTTGAAGTCCCTGGGCCATGATGTGCACATCGATCCCAGTGCTTTAAGCAGCCACGAGCGTTTTGCAGGGGATGATGCCACTCGTTTATCGGCCATTGATCGCGCTTGTGAAAGTGCATGTGATGTGGCCTTGATATCGAGAGGCGGATATGGCCTGACCCGGTTGTTGCCCCATTTGAATTACACCAAAATCAAGAAGTCTATTCAAAGAGGCACTAAATTTGTAGGGTTCAGTGACTTCACAGCCTTCCAATTGGCTGTTTTCAGCAAGACTCAGCAAGTGAGTTGGGCAGGGCCTGCCTTGATGGACGATTTGGCACTTGATGAGCCCGATGACATCACATTGGGTTGCTTAGAGGACTTGTTGAGTGCACAAGTGGAAGGGGCAGGGTGGTCTATCAAAAAAAGTGCTCTTCAGAGTTTTTTATCGGACTCCTCTGCAAAAGTCGCCCAGACTTCGGTTTTAGCCAAGGATGCCACGCTTTGGGGTGGGAACTTGAGCGTGTTGTGTGCCCTCTTGGGAACCCCATATTTTCCGAGCATCAAAGGGGGAGTGCTATTTTTGGAAGACACCGCTGAGCATCCTTACCGAATCGAGCGAATGCTTGGGCAACTCTTGAATGCAGGCATTCTCAAAGACCAAAAGGCCATTGTGCTTGGACAATTCAATCGTTATGCTTTGAACGCACATGACAAAGGTTTCAACTTTTCAAAGGTGGTCAGCTATTTGCGCTCCCAAGTCAAGACCCCCATTTTGACGGATTTGCCATTTGGCCATGTTCCAGTGAAAGTGTGTTTACCCGTCGGGCAGCGTGTCAGTTTGACCAGAGAAGACAATGAGTTCTTCTTGTTATGGCCTCACGAGCACATTTGAGACAATGTGTAGTGGGGTTTTCATTGAGTTTTTCTAACTCTCAAAACTCCATAAACTGTTTTTTTTGAACGAAAATCAAAAACTTGAATTTTTGATTGAACCCCCACTTTACTTACGGAGCATTGAATGCAAAAGGACGTCTCTTTTTCCTCAGAAAACCATCGCATGGCAGCCGTCATCCACATCCCCGATGACCTGAAAGCAGGTGAAAAGAGGGCCGCTGTGGTGGTTTTGCACGGATTTGGTAGCAATAAAAATGGCGGGATCTCAAAGGCCGCCTTTGAGCTTTTTTCTTCATTGGGTTACATCACGCTCAGATTTGATATGAGGGGTTGTGGAGACTCTGAAGGTGAGCGCGGCCGAGTCATTTGTTTGGAGCAGGTCAAGGACACCCAAGCGGCCATTGATTTCTTATGCACTCAAGATCAAGTTGATCAGGGTCGAATTGGTGTCATGGGGCATAGTTTTGGAGCAGCAGTTGCAGTTTATGCCGCTGGTGTGGACAAAAGGATCGCCGCTTGTATTTCCACCGGAGGGTGGGGAGATGGTGAGAAGAAATTCAGAAAGCAGCATGCCAGCGACGCTCAGTGGAAAAAATTCACGGACATGATGAGCACGGGCAGAGCCAAATTGGCCAAAGGTGAGTCCATGATGGTGCCTCGCTACGACATCGTGCCCATTCAACCTGGACTGAGAGATCAACTCTCTCCTGGCTCCATCACGGAGTTTCCCTACGAAGTGGTCGAGAGCATGTTCAATTTCAAGGCCAACGAGGTGGTGGGTCAAATCGCGCCAAGGCCTTTGTTGCTCTTGCACCCCTCCAACGATACGGTCACACCCACTGAGCAGTCCATTGACTTGTTTGCTCATGCGGGTCAGCCTACAGATCTTCATCTGTTTGCCAACACGGATCACTTTATCTTGGGTGAGGGCAACACCATGGTGATTGAATTGGTCAGCACTTGGTTGAAGAAAAATCTTCCCCTTTGAGCATTTCTATCCAGAATACGCCAATCCCCCAATCCCCCAATCCCCCAATCCCTTTTCCTAAAACATCCCTGCGTTGATGTAGGGACAAGATTTCCAAATGAAAATGAAAAATTGGTCTCTTCATCGGTGTTTGAATGTTCTGGGTGCCCTGTGTTTGGGGCTTTTGATGTCCTTGACGGCCAACGCTCAAACGAACGCCAACACGTCTAACTTTCCCAATCGGCCGATCAAATTGGTGGTGCCTTTTGTGCCCGGCGGTACCTTGGATGTGGTGGCGCGTTTGCTGGCCAAGAACTTGACCGAGGCTTTCGGTCAAGCGGTCATTGTCGACAACAAGGCCGGTGCGGGCGGTGTGGTCGGCGTCGATTATGTTGCCAAAAGTGCTCCTGATGGATACACCTTGGTGCTGAACTCGGCTACACCCATGGTCACCGTGGTGAGTCTTCAAAAGACCCCCTATGATTTGCTGCGCGATTTGGCTGCAGTGAGTCAGGTCAGCACTTTTGACTATGTGCTGAGCGTCAATGCGAAATCTGGCATACAAAGCATGCAAGAGTTGGTGCAACTCGCCAAAAAGCAACCTGGTAAATTGAACTACTCCAGTGCCGGAACGGGTTCTGGTCAGCACATGTACATGGAGTTGGCCAAAAGCGTAGCGGGCATTCAATTGCAACACATTCCCTACAAAGGCAATGGCCCCGCCATGCAGGCGCTGTTGTCTGGCGAGGTCGATTTGATCTTTGACACCACCTTGGGCATTTTGCCTCAGGTACAAGGGGGTAGATTAAAGCCTTTGATGACCAGCAGTGCCAAGCCCATTGCCGCTTTGCCTGGCGTACCCACCATGGAGAGCTTGTATCCAGGCTCTAGCATTCAAGGCTGGCACGGCGTCTTTGCACCTGCTGCTACACCCAAAGAGGTTCTCGCTATCTTGACAGAGGCCATCAAAAAAGCAGTGACTGGACACGAGATGAGCACCAAACTTAAAGAGTTGGGGCTTGAGCCTTCTGGCGTGGGATCGGATGTCTTTTTTGAGATTGTCAAAAAAGACCAAGAACGCTGGGGACGCGTGATTCGAGACAACAACATCAAGGCCGATTGAGCATCTCGATCTCACAACATCACTTCGTTGCCCCATCCACCCATCACCCTACAATGAACTCGATGTCTTCATCCTATAGCGATTCAGATTCAGCACCCAAGAGCTGTGACTTGTTGATCACCCACATCGAATGGTTGGTCACGGTGGACTCCAAGCGGCGAGTGATCACGGATGCCTGTCTGGCCATCTCCAATGGTCAATTCGTCGATGTCGGTAAGACAGACGCATTGAGCAAGAAGTGGAGTGCACGCCAAACGATCAGCGCACAGGGACGCGTGGTGACACCCGGTTTGATTGACAATCATTTGCATGCTTCATTTCAGCTCTCTCGGGGCTTGGCCGATGAGGCGAATGCTCAGCAGTTTTTGTACGAGCACATGTACCCTTATGAGGCTGCAAATACGCAAGAGGACGTTCGTGTCAGTTCGACTTTTGCAGCCCTTGAGCTTTTAAGGCACGGCGTCACCTGCTTTACCGACCCCGGCAACTACCACCCCGATGCCACCATTGAGGGTGTGATGTCGACGGGCATGCGTCTTGTGGCCGCTTGCTCTTGTTTTGACAAGACGAAGTCTGTGATGGGGATCTTGCCTCCTAGCATGATCGAGTCGACAGGTGCTTGTCTGGATAAAACAGAAGCCTTGTTCGAGCGGTATTTGGGCAAACACCATGGAAAGTTGACCCTCTCAGCCTCCTTCAGAGGCATGAACAATGCCAGCGATGAATTGATCACGGGCTTAAAGGACCTGGCCAACAAGCACCAAGTCAAACTTCAAACCCACGCATGTTTCTCGTACCAAACGCATGACGCCAGTGTTTCAGGAACTGGCATGGCGGAGATTGAGAGACTGGAATCCTTGGGTGTCTTGGATGAAAACATGATTTTGGTGCACTCCGGCTGGCTCGAGCCTCAAGAGTTGGCGTTGCTGATCAAGAGAAAACCGACCCTGGTCTGCTCACCATCCTCCTCTTTGCACAATGGCTATGGTTACATGGCTGCTGGAAAGCACCCTGAACTGATGGCCATGGGGGTCAACGTCAGTCTGGGTTCTGATCATGCATCATCTGGCATTGTCGACATGGTGCAAGAGATGCGCATGGCCGCTTGCATGTACAAAGAGGTCAGAATGAACCCTCGAGTGATGCCCCCAGAGCATGCCTTGGAGATGGCCACCATCAACGGTGCCAAAGGTGTTGGACTCTCCGATTTCATTGGCTCTATTGAAGTGGGTAAGCAAGCCGACTTTGTGCTCTTTGATGCAACGCTACCTGAGTGGCAACCGCTTTACAACCCCGTTTCCAATTTGGTTTACAGCGCAACGGGCAACACCGTGAAAGATGTCTTCATTGCTGGAGAACAAGTGTTGAAGGACGGCGAGCTCACTCAAATTGACCACCATGGACTGATGAAAGAGGTCCAAGATGCCGCCAAGCGAATTTCATCAAGACTGGACATGAAAAGGCTCAACAAACTCTTATGGCCCGTGTCATGAGTGTTGATCCTGGCGCCTTCGGGATCGCGCTAAAAAGTTTCTCTTTTTAAAACTTTTCCAGGTAATGCACCTGTATGAACCGAGTTCTCGACCACGACTTGACCGTTCACAATCACACTGGTTTTGTTTCCCTGAGGATAGCGATGAGGTTCTTCATAGGTCGACAGATCTAAAAATACATCAGGCTCAAAGATGGTTACATCTGCATAATGCCCCACACGCAAGAGTCCCCGGTCCTTGAATCCCAGTGCCTGGGCGGTGGCTCCCGTCATTTTGTGAATGGCGTGAGCCAGGGACGTCACTTTTTCACGGTGCACATACCGACCAAGAACCCTTGGAAAAGTGCCATAAAACCGAGGGTGGGGCATGCCTTGACTCACCACTCCGTAGTCTGCAACACAGTTTCCGTCTGAGCCCACCAACACCTCTTCGGAGGCGATCAATGCCACGATATCGGATTCTGCAATGGAGGTGATCAGCACTCGAGTTGCGCCTTGGTCTTCAATCAAAAAGTCGCACAGTGCATGGATCGGATCGGTGTCCTTCAAGCTCGCCAATTGCGCGATGGTCTTGCCCGCATATTGGGGCAAGTGCGGTGTGATGGAGATCCTGACCGCATCCCAAGACTCAATTCTTCCCCAATTGTTCAAGCCCTCGCGCTCGATATCACTTCGAATTCGATCGCGTGTCTCTGCACTTTTTAAGCGCTCGATCATGGCGTCCACACCGCCGGCTTGAACCCATTGCGGCAAAATATTTTTCAAGGGATTGCTGCCAGCCGTATAGGGGTACGCATCGCAATCAATGGCAACTCCCTCGGAGCGCGCTTGACGCATCATCTCAAGCGCTTTTTGGGTCTTGCCCCAGTTGTCGATGCCTGAGCACTTGAAGTGAACCACTTGAACATGCACACGACTGGAGCGACCAATCTCAATGGCCTCCTCTAAGGCGTCGAGGACACCGGAGGACTCATCTCTGAGGTGCGTAAAGTAGGACGCTTGATGAGACTCTAAGATCTTGGCCAAGCTTTTGAGCTCATCGGGCGATGCATAGGAGCCTGGTGAGGTAAAGAGTCCACTGGACATGCCCAATGCACCGGCCTCCAGTGCTTCCGTGAGCATCTCCTTCATGTGCTCGAACTCCAAATCACTGGGTGCTCTTTGATCCATCCCCATGGCCATGAGTCTTAATGTATTGTGACCCACCAACATGCCTGCGTTCACAGATGTTTTTGGAAATGAATTCAAATACTCGTGAAAGTCCATCTCCCTAAAGGGCAACCAAGGCGCACTGGGATTCAAATAATCGGCCAGCAATTTGACCTTGCCAGGTAGGCAAGGTGCGACAGAAAATCCACAATGCCCGATGATCTCGGTGGTCACGCCTTGCCTGACCTTACTTTCCGCCTTGGGGTTGATGGGGAGGGTAAAGTCGGAGTGGGTTTTGATGTCAATAAAGCCAGGACAAACCACCAATCCACGCGCATCCAAGGTTCTTGTGGCACGCACGTTTAAATTTTTCCCAATGTCTACGATGCGTTCATTGTGGATGGCCACATCCAAAAACTCGGACGCGGCACCGCTGCCGTCAAAGACTTGACCGCCTTTGATCAAGAGATCGCAATTCATGGATTAAGTGCCTTCAAAGCTTGAAAAAATAGGGCCTTTAAAAGGGCGACGCGACCTTGTACTGGGTCGCCAAGTCGATCAATGTGGCTTGCATTTTGGGGGGAATGGGCACGCCTTGCTGTTCTCTTTTCTCACGCTCTTTGTAGCCACGCTCTCCAGGCATCAAAATTTCAGTTCCCACTTTCTCATCCACAGGCAGCGCTTTTAGGGCTTTGATGGTGTTGAGCATTTCCTCAGCAAAGGAAGCCTCGGGACAAACCTGCTGGATGTCAATGGCCATGACCCATGCATTTTGACAGTGTCTTTGTGCATCTTCTTTGTCCGAGAAAAAGTGACCAATCAGCGGGTTTAAAACGGGAAGACTGGCCATCATCTCAAACATCAAAGACAGTCCAGATCCTTTGGGGCCTCCTAGGGGCAAGGGGATCAGTGCCTTTTGTGGATCGATGGTTTCTTGGCCTTCTGCATCGAGTGCCCAGCCGGGTTGGAGCGCTTCGTTTTTGGCTTTGAGTTGCGCGAGTTTGCCCAGTGAGACGATTCCTGAGGCCATGTCCAAGATGATGGCTTGTCCCTTGGGGCCTGGCACAGCCATGGAGAAGGGGGCAGTGGAGACCCCCGCCGCTTTCGAGCCGTAGTAGCCCATATTGGGCCTTGAGGCTGCGAGTGCAATGCAGGCCATGCCGGATTTTGCGATCTTTTCGGAGTAGATGCCAAGAGACGCTGTATGGGTGGTGTTTCTGACCATGACCAAGCCGACACCCGTGTGCTTGGCCTTTTTCATGGCGATGTCACTGGCTTCTTGCATGGCAATGGGTCCGGCCGATCGATCGGCCTCAAGCACCGTCAAAGCCAAGGTTTCTTGAAGAACCCTCAACTTCGGTTTCGCATTCATCTCCTTGCTGTCGAGCAGTCTGAAATACATGGGCACGCGAGAGATGCCGTGGGTGTCTACCCCTCTCAAGTCGGCCCAGGTCAGGGCGTTGGCCATGGTTTGAGCGTGTTCGTCGGATACGCCTTTGGCCACAAATAGGTCTTTGGAGAACTGATTCAACGCCTGTGCGTTGACACGCACTGGGGCTTTACTGGGAGATGTTGTCACGATTTACTGTCTTTCAATTTTTCTAAGGTCGATCACCCGCTGCCACTTTTGGTATTCGTTTTCTACGAATTGTCGCATCTCCTCAGGGGTACTGGACTGAGGGTCGCCTCCAAGTTCTGCCAATCGCGCATGGTTGTCTTTGTCATCGATGATTTTCTTCATCTCTAGGCTCAAACGCTTGATGATGTCGTTGGGTGTTCCGCCCGTGGCGCCCAAACCAATGAAGGACTTGACCTCATAGCCAGGTAAAAATTCGGAAACGGAAGGAACATCGGGCAGGGCTTTCAGGCGCTCTTTGGAGGTGACTGCGAGAGGTTTGATCTTACCGGTCTTGATGTAGGGCAGAGACAGCGTTGGGGCTTCAATCAACATGTCCACTCGTTCACCAAGCAGCTCCGTCAAGGCATTGTTGCCCCCTTTGGTGGGAATGTGAACAAAGTCAGTTCCTGCCATCACGTTCAAGAGCTCAGAGGAGAGGTGATGGATGGATCCAAAGCCAGAGCTTGCATAATTGAACTTGTTGGGATTGCTTTTGGCTTGTTGAAGAAGCTCATTCAAGTTCTTGTAGGGCGAGTTGGCGCTCACGTGAACGATGAAGGGGTAAAAGGTGAGGGTGGAGATCATGGCAATGTCTTTGATCGGATCAAAGGGTGGATTCTTGCTGAGCGCGGCTTGGGCTGGATATCCGCCAGTGATCAAGAGCAAGGTGTAGCCATCGGGTTTGGCCTTGGCCACCAAGTTCGATCCCACGCCTCCGCCTCCTCCAATTTTGTTGTCCACAATGATGGGCTGGCCTATCGCATCCGAGAGCTTTTGGGCAATGAAGCGTGCCATGATGTCGGCTGAGCCACCGGCCGCAAAGGGACAAATGAGCGTGATGGGTTTAGAGGGGTATTTTTGCGCCCAGATGTTCAAAGACAACATCATTAGAAGTGAACAAAAAACGGATTTCATCAGAACAGAAAACTTCATGGAATGCTTTTCTTAAAGTAAGTTCAATCAATTCAAAGGTCCAAGGAACACTTCACCACAATAGGCATCTGCAGAAGCCTCTATGGCAGAGGGCCACTCACTGGGGTTGGAGCTGATGGTTTGGCGAAGTGCCGCGGGTCTGGGTTGGCCGTCCCAGCCAATTTGCTCCATTTCCCAGTAAAGTTCGATGAGAAAACCATCGGGGTCAATGGCAAAAACGTGGTGCCCAATGCCGCAAGAAATCTCTCGAGGAAGCTCCAAAAACTTGACCCCTTGATCTTTGAGGTGTGAGATGGCATCGAGGAGTTGCTTGTAGCTGCCCACTTGCATGCCAAAGGACAAGAGACTGGAGGGGTTGGGCAACTTCAATTCTTGGGCCAAAGCCTTTGGGTACAAAGCGATAGAGTGGTGCTCTGTGTTCGCTCTCAAGAAGACGCAGCGGTGATGGTGGATTTCAACCTCTTCGGTGACTTTGAGCCCCATCGTTTGTGTATAAAAGGACAGTGTTTCTTCTAAATTGTCGACAAAAATTCTCAAGGGGCCCACGCGGTGGATTTTGAAAGGCCTGGCCAACAAGACGCCCCCCACATCAAAGGTCTCAGGCCCGTGGACATCTTTTCTCCAGCCTGAGTGAATATCAATGCCTTGCTCCAGAGCATGGGAGACTTCTGAGAATTCGGAAGGGTGGGGCAGTTGAGGGGGTTTCAAGTGCTTGATCGTGTGCATTTCAGCAGACTTGGAGAGTCCACTCCAACCAATTTGCTCAATGCCGTAGTAAAGCTCATTGATGTGACCTGAGGGGTCCACGGGATAGAAATGCCAATTCGATCCTGGCGTATCGCGTCCGGCTCTTAAGATCTTGATGTCGTTTTCAAGGGCCCAGTCGTGACCATTGACCACCTCTCTTAAGGTGCTGACTTGCCAAGTGATTTGGTTGATGGTGAGATCGGGATGGTCTTTGTAGTGGGGGTTGGCCTTGGAGACGGCTTCTTTAGGAAAAAGCACAAAGGAATGATGGTCTGTGCCGTGACGGGTGAAAAGACCAATGGTGGGACCCACTTGGGAGCGAATGGGCTCTGGAATACGAGGGCCGAAATCAAGGTGGTCAGAGATTTCAAAACCCAAGAGACGCCCGTAAAAGTCCATGGACTCATTGGGAGACTTCACATTGATGCCAAAGTGACCTAGGCGTTTGATCTGAAAAGGGCGCTCAAGCAGTGTGCCGTCAACGTTGATTTTTGTTTTGCTCATGGTGTTCAGACCCGGTGAAGGGTTCAATGGAAGAGGAAATGTTCGATCGGATCATAACTGTTTTGGGTCTTGCTTCATACTGGCGTTTGCCTGTGTATGCTGCAGATATTTGTTGAGGTTGTTGAGGTTGTTTGAGATCGGTCTTACCTTGGTTTTACCTGATCAAGCGGGGCGTTTGTTTGAGTTAGAGTGGCACGGTCAATGCTTCGAGCATGGATACACAATTGAATTGCTCCTTGTGACTTTGACCCATGAAAAAAACCAAATGTCTAATCAATGACTCAATAGCTGCTTGAACATATGCTTGAACAAATGCTGAAACAAATGCTGAAACAAATGCTGCAACAAATGCTGCAACAAATGCTGAAACAAAAGCTTCAATACTGCGCAAATTCTTTAAAGCTGCTGGTGCCTCTCGTTTTTTGTTTTTCTGGTTTGTGTTGGTCCGCCAACATCAGTTTGGTCGTGCCCACCACCCCAGCCGCTGGCCCAGACATATTGGCCCGAATCTTGGCCAAAGAATTGAACGCTCGCTTTGGAGCCGTGGTGGTGGTGGACAATAAAGCGGGCGCGAGTGGCAACATTGCCAACGATTATGTGTCTAGGGCCAAACCGGATGGATCGACTTTGTTGGTGGCTTCAACCAGTTTTGTCTTGAATTCTGCGGTGAACCCCAACTTGAGCTTTGATCCCATCAAGGATTTCGTGCCCATTTCGCTTCTTGGAACGGGAACGCTTTGCTTGGTCACGCCCATGAGCTTGGCGCCCAATACCTTGGCTGAATTTTTAGCGCTGGCTAAAAGTGCACAACTCGATTATGCGAGTCCAGGAAACGGTACGCCTCAGCACTTGTCCATGGAGCTCTTCAAGTTGGAGTCCGGTTTGAATTTGTTTCACATTCCCTTTAAGGCCGCCTCCAATGCGATCAATGATTTAACCGGCGGTCATGTTTCAGCGATGATTGTGCCCATGCACACCATTTTGCCTTTGTACAAGGCCTCTAAATTGAAAATGTTGGCCGTGATGAGCAAAGAGCGTTCTGCCTTGGCCCCTGGTATTGCGACTTTCAAAGAGCAAGGTTTTCCCAAGCTCCAAGTTGATGTTTGGTACGCTTTGTTGGCGCCCAAAGGGACCCCAGCTTCGATCATTCAGTCGCTCAACGATCAGGTCAATCAGATCTTGAAGTCTACCGAGGTATCTGCTCAATTGAGCAACCACGGCATCGATGCATCGGGTGGCTCATCCATCCAATTGGCCGAACTCTTGAAGTCTGAGTTGACCCGGTGGAGTCAAGTGGTCAAAACCGCGCACATCAAAGCCGATTGAGAGATGGGTGTTGGGTTGGGATGGAGCTGTTGTCAACTCCAGTTGACTTATCAATCCCGCCTACTTAATTTGATACGATGTATATTATGTTAAGTTAATGAGGTATTCAAATAACCAGCTCGATCCCACCTCATGCAACGGTGAAATCCATCCATGGCTGATGGCACCACTTTTTCTCTTTAACGTTTGTTTTTGATGAGCCAGGCGTCTTTGTAGGCGCTGATGAGGTTTGCACTCTCTGTTTGCTTTTCGTTCTTTGCAAAGTCCAAAGCCGACAAATCCTTGTCATTGATCAAGGTTGGGTCTGCACCTTCTTCAAGCAAAACTTTGCAAGCCATGGGGTTGCTCGAGTAACCTGCAGCCATCATCAAAGGTGTGGTTCCATTGGGCGAAGCTGCATCGATGTAGGCGTTTTCTTCCAGTAAAAGACGAATCATTTCAAGATTGCCTTTGCTGGCCGCGTAATGCAAAGGTGTCCATCCGGGCTTGTTCACATCCGCCCCTTTTTCAATCAGCAATTTGGCAATCTCCGAGTACCCTTTGATGCTTGCAATCATGAGTGGTGTTTCATCGTTTTCATTTCTCTCATCAATGGGTGTACCACGGGATTCGATCAACAATTTGGCCACTTTCAAACTGCCAGATCCAAGGGCCACAAAGACACCGCTCACTCCTTTTTCACTTGGTGTTTTGGGGTCGAAGCCACGACTGAGCAGGTTGGAGACCGCCCATTCGTCGTCCTTTTGAATCGCACTGAAGTAGTCCTCATAGGAGCCAGCATGGGCCATGAACACGGTGGTTGCCAGAAAAAAACCGAGAGCTTGAATACAGCTTATTTTTGACTTTAATTTCATGCTTTAAGGTATTGAAAATAAACGGTTAATTGATCGATCTTCATAATTTACTTGAAGTTGCTTGATCCACTTCATCTTGCTTTTTGAAACAGGTTTTCAAAGTTAGCAGTGGTTTTTGCAGCCACTTCCTCCACTGTGATGGATTTCAATTGAGCGATCTCTTGGGCCACGAAGGGCACAAAACTCGGATTGTTGGTTTTACCTCTGTGGGGCGTTGGTGCCAAATACGGACTGTCCGTTTCGATCAACATGCGCTCGAGTGGGACCCATTTCGCAACCTCTTTGATTTCTTTCGCATTCTTAAAGGTTACAATGCCAGAAAAGGAGATGTAAAAGCCCAAATCCAGGGCCGCTTTGGCGACCTCCATGCTCTCCGTAAAGCAGTGAAAAACGCCCCCTACGCTTTGCGTGGAGCCGTCTTCACCCTCCTCCCTCAAGATCTGTATGGTGTCCTTAGAGGCTTCTCGGGTGTGGATGATCAAGGGTAGGCGGGACTCCTGGGCAAAACGGATGTGCAACCTGAACCGCTCTCTTTGCCACTCCATGTCCTCGACGCTGCGACCATTCAGGCGGTAGTAATCCAGTCCCGTCTCCCCAATCCCCACGACTTTTCCCCTGTGGACGCGGTCCCTGAGATCTTCAAGGGTGGGCTCTTGAACATCATCCTCATCAGGATGCACACCCAGTGTGCACCAAAAGTTGTCGTACTTTTGTGCCAAGGTCTGTACCGAGTCAAAGGTCTCCAGCTTGGTGCTGATGATCAAGGCCCTGTCGACCAAAGCCGCCTTCATATCGAGTCGAATTTGATCCATTTGGGGTGCAAATTCAGGGTAGTTCAAATGGCAATGGGAATCGACAAACATAAGGGTTTCGCTTAAAAATGTACTTAAAAGGAGTCTTGGTTTTCAGCTCAAAGATGGACGGCTGAACACCTCATGAAGAACCTTTGCCACAAAGACGGTCAAGCCGTCATGAAGTGTTTGGCCTGAGAGACCAAGGCCTCTTGCATGAGACCCAAGTTGTAAGGGTGGTTGGCTGTTTGGGCTGAAATGGTCAACAGTTTGGACCATTCGGTCAATTTTTCAAAGGAAGCCCCTTGAGGCAAGGACTTGAGGGAAAAATACTTGGGACTGGCGTTTTGGCTCAAGCACAGCATGTCAAAGCAAATCTTTTGTAGGAGCGTCACCGTTTGAGGAGCACTGAACTCTTTGAGCAAATTGCCGTTTCCTAAAGCAATGGCTTGAGGCAAACGCTGCCAGTCCTCAGGACTCAAACCCGAGTGATGCGCCATCTCCAACGCGTCTACAGGACGGTTGCCAGTCGCTTGAAGCCAAATTTGTGCATGCTCTTGGCTCAGGCCTTTGTCCATCAACCATTGAAGACTCTCCTCACGAGTGGGCCATGTCATGGTGTAGGTTTGACACCTGGAGCGAATGGTGGGCAGCAGCAAGTGAGAGGCCGAGGAGCTCAATACAAACTTGAAGTCTTGGGGGGGCTCTTCCAAAGTTTTCAGCAAGGTGTTGGCTGTGACGTGGTTCATGCGCTCAGCGGGATAGACCATGGCCACCTTACCACTTAAGCCTGAACGGGTGCTTTGACTGAAGGTGATCAATTCACGGCTTGCGTCGACTTTGATCTCTTTGCTGGGCTTTCTCTCCTTTTTGTCCAACTCCCTTTGAACCTTTTCATTCAAAGGCCACTCAAGCTCTATCATGTCCACCTCTGGCATGAGCGCAAAGAAGTCCGGATTCGTTCTCACGTCAAAACCATGACAGCTGCTGCAACGGTGACATGCCCCATTGGGCGTGGGCGCCTCACACAACCAGGCTTTTGCCAGGTGCACGGCCAATTCGTATTGCCCAAGACCCGAAGGCCCTTGGATCAGCCAAGCGTGCCCCTTTTGTGCCAAAAGGTGTGTGAGTTGGCGACCAAGCCACGGGTAGAGAGGATCTTTCATGCCCAGTCTTATGAAGTAGAGGGCAGATCAACAACGGGCACGACAATGCTCAGCCAACCCTTGGAGATCAAGCCCCGGGTGAGTTGCTGCCAAACTTCATGTTTTGTTTTGGCCGCATCGAGGCGTAAAAACCGCTCTGGAGACTCCTCTTGGCGTTTGGCATAGCCCGATTGAACAAGAGAGAAAAATTGCTCATTTTGTGATTCAAATCGATCTGGGGTTCGGGCTTGAATCAGTCTTTGGGCCGCAATGTGTGGGTCCAAATCGAACCAAACGGTCAAATCGGGTTGGTGCAAAGTGGGTTGCTCACTGGCTTCTTGGCCCTCTTTGACTTGGACCCATAGCTCGAGTTGCTTCAAAAGCGCCCAAGACACTCCCCTCCCGCCCCCTTGGTAAGCAAAGGTTGCATCACTGAATCGGTCACACAAAACAACATGACCTTTGGCCAGAGCAGGCTCGATCACGGTTTTGAGGTGATCCCTTCTCGCCGCAAAAGCAATCAAAGACTCCGTCAAAGGGTCCATGCTGCTGCCCAGCAACAAAGACCTCAAAGACTCGGCCAAGGGTGTGCCGCCCGGTTCACGGGTCATGGTGACCTCTCGACCTTGCTGCTGAAAGGTCTTGGCCAAAGACTCGATGTGAGTGGATTTACCCGCTCCGTCGATGCCTTCAAAACTGATCCATAAGCCCTGGCTCATTGTTGATTGGGAAAAAAAGGGTGATTGGAGATGAAACTGAACTGCAAGAATACGCTGATTTTAGTTGGTTTTAGGGTGCATGAGAGGCTTAAAAAAACAGCACTTTTCCTTACAATGGAAGAATACAGCATGCAGCGTCTTACACCATGGCACTGCAGCACTTCAACAAGGAAACCATGTTTGTCCATATTTTGAGTCTTTTGATCGAGGTTTTAGCTGGTGTTGTGGGCGCCGCAGCCCTTTTGCGGGCATATTTGCAGTTCCACTTCATTCCCCTGTCCGTGAAGTCAGGCAACCCTTTCGCCCCATTTTTGTTCAGCACGACCAATTGGCTGGTGATGCCTTTGAGAAAAATCATGCCCTCATGGGGACGCTTGGACACGTCGAGTTTGTTGGCGGCTTATTTGGTGGTGGTGGCCAAATGCGCGGCTTTGGCTTACATGGGTGTTTTGAGCAGCGAACCCTTGGCCCTGTTTTTGGACTCCATTTACGCCATGCTCAGCTTGATCTTGTCTTGCCTATCAAGTTTGACCCTCGCATATGCCCTCTTATCTTGGATTCAAACGGGAAGCCCTGTTTTCGATTTGATGAGCCGAATGGTCTTGCCCTTGCTTGCCCCCATCAGAAGAAGAGTGCCCCCCATTGGAGGCCTTGATCTCTCGGTGTTTGTCTTGTTGATTTTGCTTCAAGTTGTAGAAATTGTGCTTCGCGATGGGCACATTTACTTGCTGAGACTCATCTGGGCCACATGAAGCCCTGGATGACTCATACTTGCCCTCTCATGCTCTGACGGTGGGACTTTCAGTTCAAATGGCGCTGAAAGCGATTCACCGCTTTGTTGTGCTCTTCCAAAGATTCGCTGAAATAGCTCGACCCATCCCCTTTGGCCACAAAGTAAAGGGCTTGGCTGGTTTGTGGGTGCAGGGCCGCTTGAAGGGCAGCTTTCCCGGGCATGGAGATGGGTGTAGGGGGCAAACCCATCCTGGTGTAGGTGTTCCAAGGGTGATCCGTCTTCAGATCCTTTTTGGTCAAATTGCCGTTGAATTGCTCTCCTATGCCATAAATCACGGTGGGGTCTGTTTGCAAAGGCATCCCTACTTTGAGTCGGTTGTGGAAAACACTTGAAATCATGGCCCGGTCTTTGGCCGCTCCTGTTTCTTTTTCCACTATAGAGGCCAAGGTCAAGGCCTCCTCTGGGGTGTTCAGGGTTTGGGAGGTCTCAGGTGCACGCTCGGACCATGCTTTTTGGAGTTGGTGGTCCATGGCCTTTTTGGCGCGAGCGAGCACTTTCAAATCCGAGGTGTTTTTACCAAAGGTGTAGGTGTCGGGGTAAAAGTGTCCCTCCGCTGGAGTGGCATCACCGCCGAGTCGCTGCATGAGCTCTAGATCACTCCAAGCGGCACTGTCGTGCTTCAAGCCCTCTGCTTTGTTCAACGCAGATCTGAATTGGTGAAAATTCCACCCCTCCACCAAGGTCACCGATTTGAGCGTTTCATCTCCCCGGGTGATCTTTTGTAGGAAATCCCAAGGACTCACCTGCGTGGCAATCTCATAACTGCCCGCTTTGATGTCTTTGGCTTGACCCGAGAGTCTGAAGAGCCAGTAAAGATAGGTGGCGTTGACATCAAGCCCGCCCTCTTGCGACAAGCTGATGATTTGTCGAACCGAGGAGCCCGCTTCGATGTCGAGCTCCACCGTCTCACGACCCGGTTGGTGGCTCATGGGCAAAAGGGCCAATCCCAAAAGATAAGAAAACAAGGCCAGTAACACAATGAGCGACAGCAGCGCCACTCTGAGCACTCGACCGCCTTGACTTTGGGCTGGAGGGCTGGACCGCGCTTTCAGAGGCTTCCTTTTAGCTGACAGTTTGGGCGTCTTGGCTTTCATCTCAATAAATGAAGATCAAATGAAGTGGAGGCTTAACTCACCAAGCAAGCAAGAATGTCCTACTCCAACAAGGTGTTTTGTTATGATGCCATCATAAGGGATCTTGAGCTCTTGACATGAAAACATGTGCAATCAAGACCCCGTTTTTTAGTCCTATTTCCACGAGTCACCTTTCCTGATGCAAGTCCCCTTTTTTGATCCCAAGCACTTTAATGGTGCAGTTGAACTCCATCACCTCGGTATTGTTGAATGCCTAGGAGCGGATGCTTGCCATTTTTTACATCAACAACTGACCCAGGAGTTGATGGCTTTGCCAGCTGGCTCCAGCACCATGGCTGGTTTTTGCAATGCCAAAGGTCGTTTGCAAGCCTCCATGGTGGTTTTTAAAGTGTCCAACGAGCAACTGTATTTGGTGCTCAAAAAGGATTTGCTTGAAAGGACGCTCAAGCGGTTGTCCATGTTTGTCTTAAGAGCCAAGGTGAAACTTCAAAATGCAACTGAAGGCTTCAAGTTGATCGGTGCCATGGGCTCCCTTGCCATGCTGCCCTCTACCCAGGAGGGGCTTATTTTGAAGGCGCCGCTGCAAAGCGCCATCGGCACTGATCGAGCACTCTTTTTAGCCCATGTCTCTTTCAATCTGGAGGAATTCCATTCCACGCTCAGCAGCACCTTGAACACTGAGCGTTGGTTGCTCTCAGAGACCTTGAGTGGTGTGGCTTGGGTAGAGGAGAGAACTTTCGAGCATTTTGTCCCTCAAATGCTCAACTTCGAGTCCTCTGGCGCCATCAGTTTTAAAAAAGGTTGCTACCCTGGCCAAGAGGTCGTGGCCAGAAGCCAATTCAGAGGCACCTTGAAAAAAAGAACCGTCATCGTCTTCAGCCTCGAGCCTTTGAATGTAGGCATGGAGCTCTTCAGTGCCTTGCACTCGAGCGAGTCGTGTGCAGAGATCGTTCAGGTGAGCCGGTATGAGGATTTTTACGTGGCCTTGGCTTGTTTTCAAATTGAAACCTTGATGAAAGCCATCGATCCCGATCAGCCTGAGCACTCTTTCAATGATTTTCTGAAGAGAGATGCATTTTGGACGCAAAGCTTTGGTCTGAGTGCACAGATGGACACTGAATTGAACTTGGGCTTTTATCCCCTGCCCTACCTCTTATTGGATGATATTTAAATAAAAAATACCCGACTTATTTCTAAGTCGGGTGCTCAAATTGCCAATGTGTGTTTGAGGGCTTTTATTTTTTCATCATTTCCTTGCCCATAGAGTCCTTTGACATAGAGTCCTTTGCCATGGAGTCCTTTGCCATGGAGTCCTTTGCCATAGAGTCCTTTGCCATAGAGTCCTTTGCCATAGAGTCCTTTGCCATAGAGTCCTTTGCCATGGAATCTTTCTTCATGGCTTCTTTGGCCATGCTTGTTTTCTCCATGGTGTCCTTTTTCATGTCCTCCTTGGACAT
>CAIZIT010000015.1 GCA_903933115.1 uncultured Burkholderiales bacterium | reverse complement strand
GCGCGGTTTTTTTAGAAAACATCGATCGCCTGGCCGAAGACGATTGGAAGACTCTACCCATTCCCACCCAAGCGCTCGGTTGCGTGGTCGCAGGAGAGGCGATTCGACGCCGGGTGGAAGAACAAATGGACATGTGGGACTTGGTGCCCAGTTGGGTGGTGCCCAGCACCTTTGAAGCCGGTGTTCAAAATGGCTACGACCACCCCACTCGACTTGGTGCCGACAGGTGGGTGGCGATGATCGGTGCCTACTGCCGAATGAAGCGACAAGCCGAACTGAACAACGCACCCAAGCGACCCATGGTGGTCGTGATGGTGGGCACCGCCGTCACGGTCGAAGCGATCAGTGAAGATGGGCACTTCATGGGAGGCCTGATTTTGCCCGGCCACGGCATCATGCTCAGAGCCCTCGAGTCCGGCACAGCCGGTCTTCGCGTGCCCACGGGAGACGTGACCCTTTTTCCCACCAACACCAGCGATGCACTCACCAGTGGGGGCACCTTTGCCATTGCGGGAGCGGTTGAGAGAATGGTGCAGCACTTGAGACAACACACCCGCCAAGAGCCCCTGTGCCTCATGACCGGGGGAGCTGCGTGGAAGATGGCCCCGTCCATGACCACACCCATTGAGTTGGTGGAGTCCTTGATCTTTGAAGGCCTCCTTGAAATTGCCTTTCAAAGAAACCCTCAGTTTTAAAAATAAAACGATTGAACTGACTCATCTGTCATGCACTTGGGGCATGACATCCAGCTCAAGAAACCTCGCCCCCTTTGACCCTCGCTCTTAAACCTAAAGCTTCGTAGCCCTCAAAGCCCATGCCGCGAAAGAGCTCGATGTTCTTGGCATAGATGCTGTCCACATCGGGGTGCATCTCAAGGGCTTGCTCCAAGGACTCGGCTCTCAACAAGTGCAGTGTTGGGTAGGGCGAGCGGTTGCTTAAATTCTCCGCCGCACCCGGCTCCGTGCCCGCAAATTGGTACTGAGGATGAAAGTGCGCCCATTGAAAGCGATCCCGCACTTTGAGTCGCTTCAACATCTTTTGCGCCTCTTTGAGCAACTGATGAAAGTCCAAAAAATCAGGCACTGCGAAGGGCATCATGATGAGGGTGGTCTGGGTCACCTGGGGATCGGTTTCATCCAAGTGCTGGACCTCGCGCTCCAAAACATCCATGAGCTCCTGCCCTTCACGAGACCAACTGACCGCATACCTGATTTGGTTTTTGACATGAACCGCGTTTGCAAAGGGGCAAAGGCCCAGTGCGATCACCGCTTGGGTCAACCACGCCTGGGTGTCTTCAATCACCCACTGCAAGTCCTTTGCCCGAGAAGCTTCAACCATGGGATCCATGGTGCTCACACCCGTCTCTTGCTGCGCTCAGCATTCATGCATGCTGCTCTTTCATGAGCATCAAGGAGACCTTGGTCGTGATGAAAAGACCCACCACCGCCATCGAGGCCGTCACCCCCCAGGTCCACTGCCACCCACCCACGAGAACCGCCAACCAGGCCACCAAGGGTGGTCCAAAGAACTGGCCGAGTGAGGAAAACTGCTGCATCCACCCGACAGTGATGGCCACACATTCGCTGTTGGGACTCATCTTAAAGGCCAAAGAAAACAAGGTGCCTGGCACGATGCCGCCCACACTGGAGAAGAGAAAAATGCTCACAAAACGCCACACGGGCGGCAAGGACACGCCGTTGATTTGTACAAAGGCCAAAGCACATCCAAGGGCCATGGTGAAGTAGCCCATCAGCAGCAAACGTGAGGACATGCCGCTTGGCGTCATGACATAGGCCAAGAACTCGGCAAAAGGCCCCGGTGTGCGTGGGCCATCGGACTTTGAAGCCTGAACGTTGTGTGCATCCTGTGCATGATGTGCATCCTGTGCTGGGTATGCACCCTGAGCATGACCCGAGCGGGCATGGGCAGCCACCGGGGACTCGGGTTTGATCACGGGCTCAAAGGGTGAAGTCCTGTAAGTACCGTAATGTCCAGAGGAAGGCGCTGCAGCTGAATAAGCCCCATTCACCGACTCGCTTGCTGAGCCCTGCGCATTTTGAACCTGAAGCTTCAAAGCCTCACGCGCCTCTTGTTGACTCTTCTCAAGGGCCTTGGCCTCCAGCACCTTTTTGGCGCTCCTGGCCAAAAAGAAACCCGAGCCCACATTGCCCAAGATGTTGGCCGCAGCCACCAGTGCGGTGACCACCCCACCGCCTGCGGGACTCAGACCCATCTCAGCGGTGATGGTGGGCAAAAAGCCCACCACAGAGATCCACTGGGCCGAGTACACACAAAAGCAAAAAGCAATGAGCCAAGGCCCTTTGCTGCTCAAGGTGAGCTTGAGCCGCTCGCCCCAATGCATGGAGACATGGCCCTCGCTGCTGGCCCCAAGACCAGAGGGCACTTTGATCAAGATCATGTAAAAGGCCAAAAAAGTCACCAAGGAAAGCGCGAGCCACCAAGGCGACCAACCCACCGCATGAATTACCCACGGCCCCACCAAAAGTGCGCTCGCAGCCCCGATGGGCATGTAGGCCGCCCACCACCCGAGCATCTTGGCCAGTCGCTCGCCCTTTAAGAGATGCCGCAATAGACTTGGAGCGGGCATGATGGAGAGCAAGATGCCCAAGCCCTCAAAAAACCGAGTCAACAGCAAAGTCGCTGGCGTTTGTGCACTCGCACCCAAGGCGCTCGCCAGGGACAAGAGGATGAGCCCTGAGAGCATGCAGCGCTTCAGGCCCATCACATCGGCAAAGAGCCCCACCATCAAGCCAAAGCACATGCCTGCAAACTGCACCATGGAGAGCAAAAAGCCCGCTTGAACCAAGCTCACATGGAGCTCCTCTCGCAGTGCAGGCACTGCGGGAGGGAGTTTGCCGATGTGCATGGCCACACTGATGCCACCCAGCACCACCCAACATGCGGGCGAGTGCCACAAACTTTTGTTCTCTTGTCCTAAAGCATGCTCACTCATGGCTAAAACTCATCCCATCTCGTGGTACCACCCAGGCGTTGGTGCTCCTTGGCCGCAAAGCGATCGGTCATGCCCGCAATGTAGTCCGCAACAGCGCGCTCCTTGTCTTCTCGAAATTGGTGCGCTGGGGGCATTTCACGGGGATCGTGGTTGTAGGCCAAAAAGAGGTCTCGAATCATTTCCTTGGCTTGCTCGGTGGTCTTTTGAACCCGGGGGTGGCGGTATAAATTTTGTGACAAAAAGGCCTTCAACTCCAAGGAGGCCAATTGCATGGGCTCGCTGAACCTCACGAGCATTGGGTGGCGCCTGACCTCGTCGCTGTCTTTGATGTTGGCTGCCGTGAGGGCCGCTTGGGTGGTCCCAATGACATCGTAGACTTGGTCGCTGAGCATCAAGCGAATGGTCTCAAACAACCACCGCCGGTCTTTGACATGGGGATAGCGCTTCAAGGTCTCTTGACTGTAGTGGGCCACCAAGGGAACACTTTGGAGCTGCTCCATGCTCAAGAGCCCTGAGCGCACGCCGTCATCGATGTCGTGGGCGTTGTAAGCGATTTCATCCGACAAGTTGCACAGCTGCGCTTCAAGGGAGGGTTGCTCGCGCAAAATGAAGCGCTGCCCCACCCCTCCTGGCTCCATGGCTTCGAGTTGTCTGGCGTGGGCCAAGCTGCAGTGCTTCAAGATCCCCTCTCGGGTCTCGTAGGTCAAATTCAAGCCATCAAAGGAGGCGTAACGCTCCTCTAAAAAGTCCACCACGCGCAAGCTCTGCAAATTGTGCTCAAAGCCTCCAAAGCGCTCCATGCAGGCGTTCAAGGCCTCTTGGCCCGCATGCCCAAAAGGCGTGTGCCCCAAATCATGGGCCAAAGAGATGGCCTCAACCAAGTCTTCGTGCAAATGAAGCGCTCGGGCCATGGAGCGGGCCAATTGGGCCACCTCCAAGGAGTGGGTCAAACGGGTCCTGAAGAGATCGCCCTCATGGTTCAAAAAGACTTGGGTCTTGTAGACCAGTCGACGAAAAGCGCTCGAGTGCACGATGCGGTCTCGGTCGCGTTGAAAGTCATTTCTGGTTGGTGCATCTTCCTCAAACAATCGCCTGCCCCTGGAGCGCAAGGGATCACTGGCAAAGCTTGCCAGGACCCAAGGCGGGGAGGCGTTGGGCGTGGGGCTGGAGGGCACGGGGGGCAGCATCATGACAAACATTCAAAGAAAAGGGGGTGCATCGAATTGAGCGCATAGAACTTAGCGTTTTGGATCCGAAGCATTGGACTCAAGGCATCCGGTTCTAAGCACCGGATCCGACCCCCTAAGACTGACCACAACAAGTTGATTTCATCGATCCTCATCCAAGCATCCGTCAAGCCATGCGCTCCATGCGTGTCCTTGGCACCAAGACCTTGATCTTAACGCAACGCGCTGCCTTGTTGAGCCCCTGAAGGAGCTCAAAAGTCCCCTAAAAAGCGCCCTTTCACCCTTTTGAGCGGTCTTGGGTGCAGGTTTGAATCACTTTTTTAACCAAAGACAGGTCCACTTT
>CAIZIT010000014.1 GCA_903933115.1 uncultured Burkholderiales bacterium | reverse complement strand
GGCGCACAAACCGGGCATGTGCTCTTGGGTTGTGGTCCCACCGAGGCCAATCGATTGTTGCCTCTCGCCTTGAACGAGTTCGCCAAAGCACATCCCCATTTGAAGTGCACCGTTCTTTATGGCCTCAATGAGTCTCTCATGCCCATGCTTAAAAATGGTGAGCTCGATTTCACCTTGTCGTCCATTCCCTCTCAACTCATCCATCCTGATTTGATTCAAGAGACCTTGTTCACGGAGCGAGCCAGTGTGGTGTGTGGGGCCCATCATCCTTTGCTGCAAAGGCAAGAGATTGATGTCCCCATGTTGATGTCATACCCTTGGATATTGCCCAGAAGAGGGGAGATGGAGCGTGCCGCCTTTGATGATTTCTTCATTCGCCAAGCGCTGACGCCCCCTGAAGCAGTGGTGGAGACCACCTCAACCGTTTTGATGAAGTCTTGGGTCATGCAAAGCCAAGCGCTCACCTTCATCCCCAAGGAGTTGATTTATTGGGAGGAGGTGGCAGGGCAGTTGATTGAATTGACCATTCCTGGCGCCTCTTGGAGTCGGCATGTGGGTTTGAGTCGCAGAAAGAAAGGCTCCATCAGTCCTGCAGGCCGTTTGTTGATCGAGATCCTAAGACGCATTGCTGTGCAGACCTTCAACTGAGTCTGCAAATCAAGACGATCGTCAGTTTAGACGCCTAAGTACCTGTTCCAAAGGCTCGTATCACGGGACAACTCTGCTGAGGAGCCGGACCAAGCCACTTGTCCTCTCTCTAAGATCACATGGCGGTCAGCGATTTCAACCAAGCGGTTGACGTACTTGTCCACAACGATCAAGCTTTGACCCCTTTGTCTCAGTAGCTTCAAGCAAGACCAGATTTCCTCTCGAATGAGAGGGGCCAAGCCCTCAGTGGCTTCATCCAAGATCAGCAATTTGGGGTTGGTGACGAGGGCTCTGCCAATGGCCAGCATTTGTTGCTCGCCCCCTGAGAGTTGAGAGCCCAAATTGCTTTGTCGCTCTTGAAGTCTGGGGAACAGTTCAAAAACACTTTGAACATCCCACTGTATGGCCGCATCATTTCTATGAGCGCCAAAGGCACTCAAGTGCTCCAAGACCGTCAAATTGGGAAAGACTTGGCGACCCTCGGGCACCACTGCAAGTCCCAAGCGAGCGATCTTGTCAGGACTGAGCCCATTGATTCTTTTACCGTTGAAATCGATCCCTCCGGCTTGGATGGATTTCAGGCCCAAGAGGCTTTTGATCAAGGTGGTCTTGCCCATGCCGTTGCGGCCCAGCAGACCCACTGTTTCACCGGGTTGAAGTGAAAAATCAATGCCAAAAAGCACTTGGCTTTGATCGTAAGACGACTCAATGCCTTGAGCGAGGAGTAGCGCTTGACTCATGCGTGCTCATCTCCGAGGTAAGCTGCAATGACTTGGGGGTTGGTGCGAATTTCTTCTGGCGTGCCTGTTGCGATCAGCGCTCCATTGACCAAAACCGATATTCGGTCAGCCAGTCTAAAGACCGTGTCCATATCGTGTTCGATCAAAAAGATCGAGGCCTTTGATTTCAGTTTTTCAATCAAGGAGATGATCAATTCGGACTCCTGGGGGCCGGTACCGGCCATGGGCTCATCGAGCAAGAGCAATTGAGGATGGGTGGCGTAGGCCACGCCAAGCTCCAAAATTCTTTGCTCTGCATGGGACAGCTCAGAAGCCAAAACATGCTGTTTCTCGGCCAAGCCGATGAGCTCTAAGATCTCCAAGCCTTCACCCCTGATGGCCTGATCGTCGCTCAGTCTTTTCCAAAACGAGAAACTGCTGCCCACTCGGGCTTGAACGGACAAGGCCACGTTGTCTAGGCAAGAAAATGACTTGAAGAGTCGGGTGATTTGATAAGATCGCACCACTCCTTTTTTGACCCGCTCGTCGATTCGAAGCGAGGTGATGTTCTCGCCTTGAAAGTAAATTTCACCCGAATCGGATGGAATTTGTCCCGACAGTTGACCCACCAAGGTGGTTTTACCAGCACCATTGGGCCCAATCAAGGCATGAATTTCATGGGGGAGGATGTTTAGCGACACATCCTGTGTGGCCACCAATTGCCCATAACGCTTGATCAAATGCTGGGCTTCAAAGAGGGGCGAGCTGCTCATGAGGGCATGCTCCTTGGATGCTTCTTGGTCGAGTTCCGATGGTCAGTAGGTTTGAATAAAAGTGAGAGTGAGCTCAAGCCTTTGGGGGCCAAGAGAATCACGGCCAATAAGATCCAACCCACATAGAACTGCCAATGCAGTGTGTATTCTGAGATCACGCTCTCAAGCGTCAACAGCAGCAGCGCTCCCCAAAGTCCCCCTGAGAGCGTGCCCACGCCACCCAAGATCACCATGACCATCAACAGGCCTGACTGCGTCCAATGCAGTAAATTGGGGCTGACGTACTTTTGCTGGTTGACCATCAATGCGCCTGCCAGGCCACCCATTGCGCCTGCAATCACAAAGATCGCAAGTTTGTACTTGAACGCATGCAGTCCAATGGAGTCCACTCGGACATCGTCGTCCTTGATGGCTTTGATGACTTGACCGAATTTGGAGTTCATGATGCGGTCAATCATGTAAAGGCTCAAGAGCAAAAAGCCCAGCACCACAAAATACAAATGCACATCGCTTTTGCTGCTCAGTTGAATGCCAAAATCGAGTCGGCTTTTGATGCTCAGGCCCTCATCACCACCAAAGGCTTTGATGGAGTTTGATAAGTAGTAGAGCATTTGGGCAAATGCAAGCGTGATCATGATGAAATACACGCCTCGGGTCCTCAGACAAATGCACCCGATCAACAAAGCAAAAAATCCACTCAACAAGAGCGCCGCCGACAGATCAATCCATGCATTTTGCTGTCCTTGACTGATCAAGATCCCCACCACATAGGCCCCAATGCCAACATAAGCCGCGTGTCCAAAGGAGACCAAACCGCCATAACCCAAGATCAAATTCAAGCTGCATGCGGCGATGCCATAGATCATCATCTTGGTCAAAGTGCCCAAGTAGTAATCCCAGCCCAAAAAATCCAGCAAATTGGGCATGGCCAAAGCCAGCACCAAGATCACGAGCAATCCTAGCGTTTTTTTTGCATCAGGCTTTTGATGAGGGCCTGTGGAGGAGTCGGTGGACATAAAAAGGTGAAGGTTTTGGCAAATAAAAGTCGCTTGGGCAGCCGATCAAGCTCTTTGGTTAAAGAGTCCTTGAGGCTTGATGAACAAGACGCCTGCCATCAAGACGTAGACCAAAATGGAGGCCACTGCAGGGCCTGCTGCTCCTGCCCATTGGGGCGGCAAAAACTCTCTGAAGAGGAAGGGCAGGAGGCTCCTGCCCATGGTGTCGACCGATCCCACCAAAATGGAGCCGATAAAAGCGCCCCACACCGACCCAATGCCACCAATCACAATCACCACAAAGGCCAAGATCAAAATGTTTTCACCCATGCCCACTTGTACCGCCAAAAGTGGTGCGAGCATGGCGCCTGCCACTGCACACAGAGCAGCCCCAAGACCAAAGACTGCAGTAAAGAGGACGTTGATGTTGATGCCCATGGCCATGGCCATGTCACGATTGGATGCGCCCGCTCTCACCCATGCGCCCATTTTGGTGCGGGTGACGATCAAATACAAAAAGAGTGCGATGACCAGCCCCGTGGCGATGATCACCAATCGGTAACTGGAGTACATGAGGCCTGGGATCAGTTCAATGGGCCCAGAGAGGTAGTCCGGCGAGGACAGGGGCAAGTCGGTGCCCCAAATCATTTTGACCGATTCGTTCAATATCAAAATCAGCGCAAAAGTGGCCAAGACTTGAGACATGTGGTCCCTGGCATATAAACTCTTCAGCAGGGACTTCTCGAGCAGCATGCCAAAAAGTGCGGTCAAGATCACCGACAAGAAAACGCTCAGAAAAAACGACCGGGTGATCTCAACGAGCCAGGCCGTCAAAAAGGCTCCGATCATGTAAAGCGCTCCATGGGCCAAGTTGATCATGTCCATGATCCCAAAGACCAAGGTCAAGCCCGATGCCAATAAGAAAAGCATCAGCCCAAACTGCAGGCCGTTTAAGGCCTGCTCGAGAATCAAAATACCGCTCATGTCAGAAGTTAAAAGAGCAAGAACTCAATTTATGTAAAGTTCCTGGATCACTTCATTTTGCATTCTTGGACGTACGCATCCCCATGATTGGTCATGATGGGTTGGCCAATGATTTTGTTCACCAAACGGCCCTGCGAGTCTTTCACGACCTCTCGAACATAGTAGTTTTGGATGGGGTAGTGGTTGGTGTTGAACTTGAAGTCACCTCGAACGGAGGCAAATTTGGCCTCTTTCAAATTTTTTCTCATCAGTTCTTTGTCGCTCAAGTTGCCGTTGCTGGCTTTGACGGCCGCGTCAATGAGCATGGCCGTGTCATAGCCTTGTGATGCGTACAAGGTGGGTAAGCGCTTGTATTCTTTTTCAAACTCTGCAACAAACTTCTTGTTGGCCGCGTTGGGTAAATCAAGGCCCCAGTGCGAAGTGTCAAACACGCCCAGCATGTCCCCACCAACGCCACGGATGATGTCTTGATCTGCACCAAAGCCGGGAACGATCAATTTGGTGTCTTTGGCCAGACCTGCAGCCATGAATTGCTTGATGAAGTTCACGCCCATGCCACCGGGCAAGAAGGTGTACAAAATTTCAGGCTTGGCGGCACGAATTTCAGCCAACTCTGCAGCGTAGTCGAGTTGCCCCAATTTGGTGTAGACCTCATTGACCACTTTGCCTTTGTAGTAGCGCTTAAAGCCCGCCAAGGAGTCTTGACCCGCTTGGTAATTCGGTGCCAAGAGGTAAGCCGACTTGAAGCCTTTGTTGCTTGCATACTGTCCAGCCGCCTCGTGGTAAGCGTCGTTGGGCCAAGAGACCGCAAAGAAGTTGGGGCTACAGTCTTTGCCTGCCATAGGGGAGGGCGCTGCGTTGGGGCTCAAGTAAAAGGTGTTGCTCTCAAAGGTCTCAGGCAAAGCCGCCAGCATGATGTTGGAGAAGACCACGCCAGTTAAAAAATCAACTTTCTCGCGTTTGACCATTTTCTCAAACTGCTCTTTGGCCACGTCGGGCTTGAACTGGTCATCGCTCACGATCACCTCAGCGGGTAAGCCACCCAATTTTCCCCCATTGAGTTTGACCGCCAGTTGAAAAGCATCTCTGATGTCCACACCCAATGCCGCCGATGGGCCAGACAATGTACTGACAAATCCAACTTTGACCTTATCCGCCGCTTGAAGTGAGGGCAAGGTCAACAATTGGCATGCACCAATAACGCTCAGAGCTAAAACTTTTTTAATGGTCATGAAAACTCCTGAAAAAAAATCAATGGTTCGAAGTTGATTGTTCACAAAAAACAAAGAGATCCAATAAAGGGTAAACCCTTTGTTGTTGGGGCACTTTGTCGCCAGTGCGAGAGGTGATCTGAGAGAGGCTTACCAAAAAGAAAATATTCTTTTGTCAAGTAAACATCATATATCATTTGCCCAATGCGTATGTTGATGAAGCAGTCTTTTTTATGGGTGAAAACCTATAGGGAGATTTTTGAATTTGATCGGATTTGAATCATGGCTGAGCGGTCTTTTGTTGAAGAGGTCAAAAAACTGAGATTGAAGGAGGGCGAGATCTTCAGTGGTGAGGGGATTTTGGCCGTCACCAAAGCGTTGCTTGAATCCGGCGTCTCCTATGTGGCGGGTTACCAAGGGGCGCCCATTTCTCATTTGATGGATGTCTTGGCCGATGCCAATGATATTTTGCAAGAACACGGCATTCGCTTTGAAAACAGCGCGAGCGAAGCCACAGCAGCGGCAACCCTGGCGGCCAGCGTGAATTATCCGGTTCGCGGTGCCGTGACCTTCAAGTCCACAGTGGGCACCAATGTCGCATCCGATGCGTTGGCCAACTTGGCCTCTGGAGGGGTCAAGGGCGGCGCCTTGATCATTGTGGGGGAGGATTACGGCGAGGGCTCCTCGATCATGCAAGAGAGAAGCCATGCCTTTGCGATGAAATCACAAATTTGGCTCTTGGATCCCAGGCCCAATTTACCGAGCATGGTCCAAGCTGTCAAAATGGGCTTCGAGTTGTCAGAGGCCAGCTCTACACCTGTGATGCTCGAGCTTCGAATCAGGGCTTGTCATGTGCATGGATTTTTTACAGCCCAAGACAACAAACGTGCCCCATTCACGCTCAGCGAGGCGATGGACAAGCCCAAGAGAGATGTGAGTCGAATCGTTTTACCGCCAGCTTCTTATTTGCATGAACAAGAGAAGATCAAAGACCGTTGGCCCGCAGCGGTGAAGTTCATTCAAGACCAGGGGCTCAATGAGTTTTACGCTGAAGACGCCGATGACGTCGGCATCCTTGTTCAAGGCGGACTCTACAACACCCTGGTTCGCGCTTTGGAGCGATTGGGCTTGGCTGATATTTACGGGCAAACCCGTGTTCCCCTTTACGTGATGAATGTCACCTACCCCTTGGTGGACGAAGAGATTGTCCGGTTTTGCAAAGGGAAAAAAGCGGTGTTGATGGTCGAGGAAGGTCAGCCGAACTTTATCGAACAAAATTTGAGCATGATTTTGCGTCAAGCCCAGTCTTCAACCGTTTTGCATGGCAAGGATGTGTTGCCCATGGCGGGTGAGTACACCAACGCTGTTGTCTTCAACGGTTTGAAATCCTTTTTGTCGCAATATCAAAAAGCCTTCAAAGCATTCAATGAAAGCCCTTCTGATGGGGCCGAGGATGGGCAGGTGAGGGCTCAAAATGCCCTTCAAACCATGACCCCCTTGGTTCATGCACGTCCACCTGGTTTTTGTACCGGTTGTCCGGAGCGTCCTATTTTCACGGCCATGAAGTTGATGGAGAGAGAGATCGGTGAGCATCATATTAGTGCTGATATCGGCTGTCATTTGTTCTCGATCTTGCCCCCCTTCAATCTTGGCAACACGACCATGGGTTATGGTCTGGGTACCGCAGGCGCTTCTGCGCTCAACGTTGATGCAAAAAAGCGTGTGATCTCTGTCATGGGAGACGGCGGTTTTTGGCACAACGGGCTCACCTCTGGCATTGCCAACGCCGTTTTCAACAAGAGTGACAATTTGACCGTGGTGGTGGACAACAGTTACACGTCTGCTACGGGAGGACAAGATGTCTTGTCCTCCAAGGCTTTGAACTCGAGCCGAAGCACAGGCCATCAAATTGAAAAAGCCGTCAAAGGTGTCGGTGTTCAGTGGGTGCGAACAGTCCACAAAACCTATGACATTGCCACCATGAAGCAAATCATGAAAGAGGCCTTGACCACCAAGGACAAGGGCCCCAAGGTGGTGATTGCGCAGTCCGAGTGCATGCTCAACAAGCAAAGAAGAGAAAAGCCGCTGGTGCGAGCGGCCATCAAAAAAGGTCAACGGGTGGTCAGGGAGAAGTTTGGAGTGGACTCGGACACTTGCACAGGAGACCACTCTTGCATCAGGATTTCGGGCTGCCCCTCCTTGTCCATCAAAGACAATCCCGACCCCTTGAGACTTGAGCCTGTGGCCACCGTCTTGGACAGTTGTGTGGGGTGCGGTGTTTGTGGCGAGGCCTCCCATGCAGCGGTTCTTTGTCCCTCCTTTTACAAAGCCCAAATCATCACGAACCCCAATCGGCTGGATCGGTTTTTAGAAGCTTGTAGACACTGGGTCATCGAGCGGTTGCAGCAGCGTTGGATCAAAAAACAAATGGCCTATCACTTCTAATGCTCATGAACAAACAACCCTACAAAATTGCCATTTTGGCCATGGGCGGTGAAGGCGGTGGTGTGCTTGCCGATTGGATCGTTCAATTGGGAGAAGACCAGGGCTATGTCGCTCAAACCACGTCTGTGCCGGGTGTTGCGCAAAGGACGGGCGCCACCATTTACTACGTGGAGCTTTTTGATCCTAGAACGCCCCAAGAAAAAGCCGTTGGACAAGTCCATCTCACGGAAAAGCTCCCCGTGCTCTCTTTGATGCCCATGCCCGGTGATGTCGACATCGTCTTGGCCTCAGAGTTGATGGAGGCGGGCCGGGCCGTTGTGCGCGGGCTGGTCACGCCCCGTCGAACGACGCTCATCGCCTCAACCCACCGTGTCTACGCCATGAGTGAGAAGTCTCACCTTGGTGACGGTCGAGTCGATGCCGCTCAACTGCTCGAAGAATCCGCCAAAGTGGCCAAGCGTTTCATCGGTTTTGACATGGCCCATTTGGCCCAAGAGAGCCAAAGCGTGATCAGTGCTGTGTTGTTTGGAGCGCTCGCCTCTTCCAAAACGCTGCCCTTTACGCGGGAGCAATTTGAAGAAACCATCCGCCGCGGTGGGGTGGGTGTTGAGAAGAGCCTCTTGGCCTTCTCCAAAGCCTTTGACATCAGTTTGTCACTTGAAGACCAACCCCAACAGTTGAGCGACCAAGACTCAATTGCTTCCTTTGAGTTGCCCTCGACCGCGAGTTTGCATCCCAAGATCAAAAGCTTGATTGAGCGAATCGAACAAGCTTTCCCAAAAGATTGCCATGAAATGATGCTCCACGGGGTACGTCGTTTGGTCGATTATCAAGACCCCGATTACGCCCATTTGTATTTGGATCGATTGCATGCGCTCAAGTTGAGCTTCACCGAAACCGAGCGAGAGGGCGAGTTGATTCGAGAAAGTGCCAGGCATTTGGCCCTGTGGATGTCCTATGAAGACACAGCCCGGGTTGCGGGCCTTAAAATTCGCTCCACTCGGTTTGATCGGGTGAGGCAAGAGTCTCAAGTCCAAGAGGGCCAAATGATTCAAATCCATGAATACATGCACCCCAGAGTTCAAGAGGTTGCCGAAACGCTGCCCGCCCCCCTAGGGCGGATGATTTTGGGCTCTGTCTTGCTCACCCGGCTCCTTGGGATTTTTACCTCCAAAGGACGGGTGATTCAAACTTCGAGCATCAGAGGATTTTTGCTCTTGAGCCTCGTGGCCAGCGCTAAAAAGTGGCGCCGAACGACCCTCAGATTCAAGGCTGAGCAAGAGAGAATTGAGCGTTGGATGACCTTGATTCAAGCCTTTGCGCCTCAAAACTCAGACAAGGCACTCGAATGGATCAAGTGCCAAAGTTTGGTCAAGGGCTACAGCGACACCCATGAGAGAGGCGTTAAAAACTTTGAACGCCTTTTTGCATTCATCAAGGCCAAGACTCAACTGGACGCTCAAAGCATCAGGTCAATGCGAGAGGCGGCACTGGCCGACGAAAAGGGCGTGGCACTGGATTTGACGATCAAAAAGCTCTGAAGCCCTATTCGTCAGACTCTTTTGCGCATCCCCCAACCCATCCCCACTCATTTGCAGCAATTGGCTGTTCTCATGCTCTTTGCGCTGGGATGGTCCGTGCTGCCAGATCAAGACATGGGGCCTTTTCAGGCGGTCAACCCACACGACATCTCTGAGTTTATTTTCACCGCATTGCTCATCTCCTATGTGGCGTCCCTCCTCAATGGCTTACTCGATTTGCGCTACGGTATTGTGTTCACGGGTGTTCTTGGCGGATTTGCCTCAAGCACAGCCACGATTCACCATTTGGGTGAGATGAACAGGGTCAATCCTGGCTTGCTTCACTTCGCCTCCATTGGCGCTTTGTTGTCGAATGTGGCCACATTGGTGCAAATGCTGGTGTTGACCCATTTGCTGGAGCCTCAATTGTTTGATGTGCTCACCCGGCCTGTGATCTTCGGCATCGCTATGCTTTTTTTGTGCGCGCTCTTGATCCATGTTTGGGGTCATCACGACGGCCTCAAGGCTTCATCAGGCGTTCAATTTCCCTTCAATTGGAGATCGATCCTTTACTTGGCCATGCTGCTCTTGGTCGTGACCGTCATCACCACTGGGTTGAGCGAGTCGTTTGGTGCTTCGGGCTTGCTGATCAGTGCGCTCCTCTCAGGAGTGGCCGACGCCCATTCCATCATCGCAGGGGTGGCCAACATGCTCAAAACACATCACGTGGATTTGGAGGATGCAAAATTTGCGGTTTTGCTGGCCTTTAGCAGCAATTGCGCCTTTAAAGTCGTTTTGGCCTGGAAGTCAGGCGGGAGGGACTTTGCCAAGCGCATTGCGTTTGCAATTGCTCTGTGCAATCTTGGCGTATGGTTAGGTGCTTTTTGGGGGTGATCTGAGCTCAGTCGTCAGTCATGGGGTTCTAAAAGTCAGAGGCCTTTGTCAATTTTTCAAATTGCAGCTTCAACCCCTTTCTTCATGATCAAAGCACTGCGGTCACTTCGATTTCAATTTTCGCACGGCTCTCGACCAGTGCTGAGACTTCCACACAAGTCATCACGGGGAAATTTTTACCCATCACCTCTCGGTAGACCACCCCCAGCTCCTTGAGCCTGGCGTTGTATTCATCTCGATTGGTGATGTACCAAGTCATGCGTGTCATGTGCTCGGGGCTTGCACCACTTTCTCTCAAAAGGGTGCTGATGTTGAGCAGTGCTTGTTTGGCTTGGTCGATGAAATCATCGCTTTCAAATTCATTTTTTTCATTCCAACCAATTTGACCACCCAGGAACAAAATGGGGCCGTGTGCCAGTATGGCGTTGGAGTAGCCTCGGGGTTGAGCCCAAGTAGGGGGATTGATTTTTTTATGCATGAGGGGCCATTTCCAAATAGGGCGTGAGAGCCGCTCTGAAGTCATCGGGAATTTTTTGTGGGCGATTGGTCTTGAGGTCAATGTAGACAATGGTGCCTGTGGCCCTGACCTTCAACTCTCGAACGGTGCCTGAAATGTGATTGGCGCCATAAATCTCATACTCCATGGTCAGGCTCGAGCCCCCAATTTTGGAGAACGACAACTCTATGGTGACGTCGTCTCCTTGGCGGCACATGCCTTTGAACTGCGTTTTCATGTCCACAATGGGCACGCCCATGCCTTGATCAATCATGCCGTAGAGAGAGAATTGGATGTGAGACAAAAAATCCTCTTGCGTTTCATGCAAAAGGTAATAGTACTGAGGGTAAAAAACAATACCAGCGGAGTCACAGTGATGAAATCGAATTCGCTTGGGGTTGATGAATTTCATTGTCTTAATTTAAATCTTTGTATCTTGCCCGTCTGCGTTTTAGGAAGGCTTGGAACAAATTGAATTTTTCTGGGGTATTTGTAGGGGGCTAGCAGGGTCTTGACGTGATCTTGCAGAACTTGAACAATTGATTCACCTGCTTTGTGGGGGTCTTTAAGGACCACGAATGCTTTCACAATGGAGCCCCGGGCCTCATCAGGTTCACCAATGACTGCACACTCAGCCACCATCTCGTGGGCGAGCAAACACGCTTCAATTTCAGGACCCGATATATTGTAACCAGAGGAGATGATCATGTCGTCTGTTCTGGATTGGTAATGAAAGTAGCCTCTCTCGTCCATCAAATAGGCGTCTCCCGTGATGTTCCAGCCGTTTTTGACGTATTTCAGTTGCCGCTCGTCGCTCAAATACCGGCACCCCGTTGGCCCTTTCACAGCCAAATGACCGACTTGTCCAGGGGGCAACTCGCACCCCTCATCATCAAAGATGCACGCTTTATACCCCTTCACGACCTTTCCCGTTGCACCTGCCAAGGAGTCCTCTTCCTTGGCAGAGATGAAGATGTGAAGCATCTCCGTGGTGCCAATACCGTCGATGATTTCAATGCCAGTAGCCTCTCGCCAAAGTGTTCGGGTCGCGGCGGGTAGGGCCTCTCCTGCCGAGACACACTTTCTCAGGCTGCTTTGAGGACTCACCAGCCCTTCAAGTGCCAACTGCCTGTAGGAGGTCGGGGCTGTGAAGAGCACTGTGGCCTGGTACTTTTCGATCCCCACGATCAAGTCTTTGGGAGAAGCTTTCTCGAGTAGCGCCACATTTGCACCCACACTCATGGGGAAAAGTACCAAGCCACCAAGCCCAAATGTAAATGCGAGGGGAGGGCTTCCTATGAATACATCGCTGTCTTGAGGCCTCAACACCGATGGAGGCCAACAAGCACAAATGGACATCACGTCCCGGTGAGAGTGGATGGTTGCTTTGGGGACGCCCGTCGTGCCAGAGGTGAATGCCAATATGCAGCAATCGGTTGCCAGGGATTCGAAGTTTTGAAAGGCCCGTGAATGTCGCTCTGCGGCCGTGTCTAAAAGATGAAATTCGCTCTGAGCTTTTAGGCCCTTTGTTTCAAGCGTATGCCCTTGGCTCCTGAAAAAACTCAAGTGCTTTAAGCTTTGCGTCTTACAGTCACTTTGCGCTTTGATCAGTTCTTCCCTCAAGGCGAAGTCACAAATGGCGTGACTGACCAAGGCTTTATCGATGATTTGTTGGAGCTCATAAGACCTCAGCAAGGGCATGGTGGCCACGGCAATTCCCCCGGCTTTGACCACTGCAAACCATGCGGCCACCATCTCTGGTGTGTTGGTCGAGCGCAAGAGGACCCGGTTGCCTGAGACCAGCCCCAGCTCTTGGGTCAACACATGAGCCATTTGGTTGGCTTTATCCAACAGCTCTTGATAAGTCCAAGAAACCGTGGCCGACTGAATGCAAGGGCGAGATCCCCATCCTTTTGCAATGGCTTTGTCTAAAAGCTCCGCAGCACAGTTGATGTGAGCGGGGAACTCCAACTCAGGCAACTCGAAGATGAACTCGGGTTGTAAATGCTCCAGGGGCAAGTGGTCATGAACGAAGGTGTCTGTGTGGGCTGTGTTCATCGTTGGGGCCTCAAGTAAATGAAGAAATGCACCGTGAGAGATCAAAGGAGGTGGAGCAGTTTTTGGGTCTTGTGGTTTTCAAGAACGGATTTTGCAATGATCAGGAGTTGGACTTCTGTTGCGCCTTCGTAGATGCGCAATGCTCTGATTTCTCGGTACAAAGTCTCCACAGGATGGTCCCTCACCACGCCAAGGCCGCCAAAGAGTTGAACCGCTGCGTCAATGACCCATTGAGCGCTTTCGGTGGCGGTCATCTTGGCCATGGCGGCTTGCTGTGTGACGTTGTGATGGTGGTCTTTGAGCCAAGCGGCCTTGTAGGTGAGCAGCTCAGCACTCTCAATGCGCGTGGCCATCTCTGCAAGTTTGGCTTGGGTGATCTGAAAGTCAGCCAAGACGCCTTTGAACATCTTTCTGCTGGTGACTCTCTCGAGCGCTTCATGCATGGCCCGTTTGGCAAATCCAAGAGCCGCTGCAGCGACCGACGTCCTGAAAATATCAAGTGTTCTCATGGCCACTTTAAAGCCCTCACCAGATGCGCCTATGCGTTGACTCAAGGGAATGGCGCAATCTTTGAATTGGATTCTTGCCAAGGGGTGTGGCGCAATGACTTCGATGCGCTCAGCGATTTCAAAGCCAGGGGTGTTCGCCTCCACGATAAAGGCCGAGATGCCTTTCGCGCCGGGTGCCTCCCCAGTCCTTGCAAAAACCACATAGAAGTCTGCAATCCCACCATTGGAAATCCAAGTCTTCTCACCATTCAAGATGTAGTGCTCACCCACCAATTTCGCTTCGCAACTCATCGCTGCAACGTCGGAGCCTGCATCGGGTTCCGACAAGGCGAATGCTGCGATCGCCTCACCCTTGGCCACCTTGGGGAGGTATCTCGCCTTTTGTTCCGGGCTGCCTGCAATCGAGATGGCGCCTGAGCCGAGCCCTTGCATGGCAAATGCAAAATCGGCCAGGCCATGGTGCTTGGCCAAGATCTCTCGAATCAGACAAATCGAGCGGTTGTCGATGTGCTCACCAATTCCACCATATTGTGTGCCAGCGACACAATACTTGAGCCAATCGCCTTGTCCAAGTTGAGCCACAATGGATTTGCATTGCGCATCTACATCATGGTGCTCCAAATGCGCAACATGTGTTTTTGCCCATTGGTGCAATTGCTTTGAGAGTGCCGCATGTTCGGGGTCAAAAAAGGGAAGATTCAATTGTGCACTGTCGTTCATGGTGGTGATGCTTTAGAGGTTGATGGGTGGAGCGAGCCATTCAGGAATGGGTGCTCAGGCGGTTTTTCAAATGGTCCAGGCACGAATAGAGCTGCTCAATTTCAGTCACATCCAGTTCGCCAAGGAGCTCGCTCACCCAGCGCTCGTGGGACTTGGCCATCTCTGAGAATTCTTGATGGCCTTTTTCCGTACAGATCAACAAATAGGATCTGCGGTCAAGAGGATCGTCTTGTCTGACCACGAGCTCTTCTTTCACCAATTGATCGGTAAGGCCCGTGATGTTGCCTCCGCTCACCATCAGCTTTTTTGACAGCACATTCATCTTCATGCCCAAAGGCTCTCGAACCAATTGAGCCAGGAAGTCAAATCGTGCCAACGTGGTGCCGTATTGGGCGCGGAGTTTTTGTTGGATTTGCTGCTCAATCAAGTTGCTGCATGCATAAAGCCTGAGCCAGGTTCTCACGCTCAATTGTTTGTGATGGGCCTCTGAGCGTCTTGTTGGCGCAGAGAATACCGTTTCTCTGGTGTTCATGGTGGAGTTTTTCATGATTCAGCTCATCACCTCACCGCCTGAGACGCTCAGGGCTTGTCCGTTGATGCTTTGGGAGCGATCATGGCAAAGCCACAAGACTTGCTGAGCGATTTCAGATGGGTCGATCAATCGCTTTTGGGGGTTGTTCTTGATCAGTTGAGCCCGTGCCTCGTCTTGACTCAGTTGGGTTTTTTGGGCAATCGTCTTCAGGCTCTCTGTGACGATGTCGGTGTCGGTGAAGCCTGGGCAAATGGCATTGAAGGTGACCGCGGTTTTGGCATACTCCAAAGCCAACGAGCGGGTGAGTCCTAGCACGCCGTGTTTGGCCGCCGTGTAGGCGCTCACATAAGGGTAACCCTTTTGAGCGGCCGTGCTCGCAATGTTGATCACCCGTGCAAAGGGCATTTGGAGCATGTCCTCAATACAGGCTTGTGTGCACAGGAATGTCCCTGTCAAGTTCACATTCAGCATGGCTTGCCAGTCCTTCAGTGTCGTTTTTTGAAACGAAGCGCTGCTGGCTTGGCCCGCGTTGTTGACAAGGACCCCTATGGGGCCAAAGTTTTGACGCGCCAATTGAAAAGTCTGTTTGACTTCTTCTTCTTGGGTGATGTCGCACTCAAAAAATTGCACATCGCAATTTTTTTGTGTGAGGGACTGCACCTCACGAAGAAAGCTCGGTTGGCGTGCGATAAGGGTCAATTGTCCAACGTGCTCGCTGAGCTCCAAAGCCGTTGCGCGCCCAATGCCTTTGCCCGCGCCAGTGATCAGTGCATGGGTTTTTTTGAGTTTTGAGAAATGGATCAAGCTCATTCTCCCAGTGCCTTGTTGGCGGCCAAGTTGGCCAGTGTGGCTTGAGGCTGATTCATCGACCTCTCTCGCTCCAAGTTCCTCTCCAATTGGACTTTGCCCGATTGATAGGGTTTGGGCCACTCCAGGTCGAAGTAGCCAATCTTGGCCGCCTCCATCAGCGTCCAATGGGGGTTGGCCAAGTGGGGCCTGGCGACGGCACACAAGTCCGCGCGTCCGGCCGCGATGATGCTGTTGACTTGATCTGCATCGGAGATGGCGCCAACCGCGATGGTTGGAATTTGGGCCTCTTGTCGAATGCGGTCTGACATGGGGGTCTGAAACATTCGACCATAAATGGGCTTTTCGGCCTTGCTCACTTGGCCCGACGAGCAGTCGATCATGTCGACGCCTGCCATTTTGAAGTATTTGCCAATCATCACCGCATCGTCAGGTGTGATGCCACCCTCGACCCAGTCATGGGTAGAAATTCTGACCGAGATGGGTTTGTCCTCGGGCCAGACTGCGCGGATGGCTTTGAAGACCTCGATTGGGTACTTCAGTCTGGCTTTTAAATCACCACCGTACTCATCCGTTCTTGTGTTGGTCAAGGGGGAGATGAAAGAGGAGAGCAAATAGCCGTGGGCACAGTGCAACTCCAACCAATCAAAGCCCGCCTCCATCGCCAAACGGGTCGAGTGCACAAACTCTGCCTTGATGTGTTCCATTTGTTGGAGGGTGATTTCGTGAGACCATTGGCTCAGGTGAGGAATGTATTGCTGCTTGGAGGCAGATAAAAGGGGCCAGTTCTCCTCCTCGAGCGGTTGATCAATGCCCTCCCAGGCCAGTTTGGTGGAACCCTTGGCGCCTGAGTGACCCAGTTGAATGCCTATTTTGGCGCTTGAATTTTCATGAATAAAGTGAACAATCTTGCGCCATCCCCGGGCTTGGTGCTCGTTCCACAGCCCAGGGCATCCTGGCGTGATGCGCGCATGGGGCGAGATGCAGGTCATCTCCGTCATCACCAAAGCGGCCCCTCCCATGGCCCTCGCTCCCAAATGCACCATGTGGTAGTCCTCAGGCATGCCGTCTTTGCAAGAATACTGGGCCATGGGGGAGACCACGATGCGGTTCTTCAACGTGAGCTCTCTGATCTTGAAGGGGGTGAACATGGGGGGAATGGGTCTTGCTGAGGCTTTGGTCTCAATCCGTCCTGCTTGCTGTGCAAACCAAGTCTCAAAATTGGCCACATAGGAGGCATCCCTCAACCTCAAATTTTCGTGGCTGATCCTTTGGCTCCTTGTGAGCAAGGAGTATGCAAATTGCTGAGCGGGTAGGTGAATGTATCTTTCAACGCTTTCAAACCATTCGGTTGAATTGCGAGCTGCATTTTGAATCTTCAAAACCTCAACGCTTCTGAGCGCTTGGTAGCTCTCGAGCGCATCGCTCAGATGTCCTTCATGCTCTGCGATGCATTTCGCCAGTTCTATGGAGTCTTCCAGTGCGAGTTTGGTTCCCGAGCCGATGGAGAAGTGAGCGGTGTGGGCGGCGTCCCCCATGAGCACCACAGGAGCGCGGCCGTTGTGGTGAACCCATTGCTCGCAAATCACCCTTGGGAACTTGATCCACTGGCTCGAGCCTCTCAGGTGTTCTGCATTGGAGAGCAGAGCATGGCCATCCAGGTGTGCGGCAAATAGATTTTCACAAAAGGCAATGGACTCCTCTTTGCTCAGCTTGTCCAATCCATCTTGGAGCCAAGTCTCCTCGGTGGTCTCGACAATGAAAGTGGACAATTCGGAGTCAAATTGGTAGCAGTGCGCTTGGTACCAACCGTGATGTGTTTTCTCAAATGCAAAGGTGAAGGCTTCAAAAAGCTTCGATGTCCCCAGCCAAACAAATCGGCATTTACGAATGTCGATGTTGGGTTTGAAGTGCTGCTCGTATTTGGTTCGAATTCGGCTGTTGAGTCCATCGCTTGCGATGATGAGGTCGGCATCTTGAAAGTCTTCATCGTCCTTGACATCTTGATCAAAGAGCAACTGAACACCTTCCTCCATGCAGCGGTTTTGCAAAATGTTCAAGAGCCGTTTTCTACCAATGCCGCAAAACCCGTGGCCACTCGAGCGGCTGACCTCCCCTTTGACCCTCACCTCAATGTCATCCCAGTGGTTGAAGGAGGCGAGGATTTCTTGAGCACTTTTGGGGTCCGCTTTTTCCAAGTTTCCAAGCGTTTGATCGGAAAACACGACGCCCCAACCAAAGGTATCAAAGGGCTTGTTTCTCTCAACTACGGTGATGTCGTGATTGGCATTTTGCTTTTTCATCAAAAGCGCGAAATACAGGCCCGCTGGCCCACCGCCAATGCATACGATTTTCATGAGAGTCCTTTGATATTAATTTAGCCATAATCAATTTATCACCGAATAATTTAGATGTCAACCAATTCCAACCCCGGGAAAACCAGCAAAGCCCTCGCGCAATGCTTACCCTCTTGTCGTCATGAAGCACAGAGCGTGAGGAGGCTTGAAAGGATTGACAAGTGGAGGGGGTGGAGAAGTGCAAGTGGATGCCCAAATTCATCTGTTCTTGAAGTCTGTCAGCTGAACGTCCAAAAGACGAAGGTGTCGTGAAGCACTCATCAATAAAGCCGAGTTGATGGATTGGAGATGGTCTACTTGGACACTTTATAAAAAGCACTTTTCATCGCCATTCGTGATCGGTGTGACTTACCTATGAAACTGAAGATCAACAATCACCATGATCTATTTTTATCAAAGTGTTGGATGAGTAAGGGTATAAGCCAATATGTAGAGAGACAAAATTAAACATAATTTAATTTCCTTTTATCCAAATAACATTCAAAGCAAAAGCTTCAATGAGTGGGAGATGAACACATGAACAAGAAGATACTTTCCAAATCTATTTCCATATTGGCCATCGCGCTCTTGGCCAACATGGCCAGTGCCCAAGAAACGACCTTGCGCTTGGTCAGTGCATTTGCTGAAAATGGTATTTATGTCCAGCGCCTTCAACCTTGGATCAATAAATTCAACGCCGAAGGCAAAGGGGTGCTGCAGATCAACTTTTTAGGCGGCCCAAAAGCCATCCCCACCTTTGAAGTGGGCAATGCAGTGAAGACCGGTGTGGTGGACATGGCACTCAGCACGGGTGCTTTTTACACCAACGTCATGCCTGAGGCTGATTTTTTAAAGCTCACCCAAATTTCCGTTGCTGAGCAAAGGAAAAATGGAGCATTCGAGGCCATCAATGCCGTTTGGAATGAAAAAGGCAATATGCAATATTTGGCCCGGATGGTGGAGAACCAGCCTTTTCATATTTATTTGAACAAGAAAATCGATAAAGCCGATTTGAGTGGTTTGAAGATTCGCATCACCCCTGTGTACCGCGATTTCTTCCTTGAACTCAATGCCAACGTGATCACAACCCCCCCAGGTGAGGTCTACAGTGCTTTGGAGCGTGGTGTGGTCGATGGCTATGGATGGCCCATCGGTGGGATCTTTGATTTGAATTGGCAGGAGAAAACCAAATACCGTGTAGATCCCGGTTTTTACGATGCAGAGGTTTCCCTGTTGATGAATTTGCCCGCCTTCAAGCGCTTGACTGAAGTCCAAAAGACTTATTTGCACAAGCAACTCTTGGCGCTTGAGGCCGAAAACACTTTCTGGGCCAAATACACCACCGAGGAGCTTGCAAGACAAGCCAAAGTGGGCATTCAAACGATTACTTTTGATGCGGCAACCACCAAGTCCTTTAAAGACAAAGCTTATGCCGTAGGCTGGGCAGCTGCTCAAAAACAAAGCCCAGAGATCGCTGCCAAGTTCAAACCCTTGTTCAGCAAATAAAAGCCTCTGATGGAAAGATTGTCGGATCTCTTTGGTCGCTTCATCGCCGCATTGGCGGGGTTGGGCTGTGCACTGCTATTTGGCATGATGTTTGTGATTGTTGGCGATGTCATGCTTCGCAATTTGGCCATCCCCTCATGGCCACAGGGCTTGTCTTGGAGCAACGAGGTCTCTGAGCTGATGCTCTACATGATCACCATGTGTGTGGCGCCTTGGCTCTTGAGGCAGGGTCAACACATTCGGGTGGACATCGTTTTGCAAGCCTTGCCTGCGAAAGTGGCTTGGCTCTTGGAATGGCTGGGGGACTTGGTGGGCTTGCTTTGCTGCATTCTCATCATGCTCTACGCGCTAAAGGCGAGTTGGAACAGTTACGAATCGGGTGCTTTGAGCATCAAAACGTTGGTCACACCCGAATGGTGGAGTTTGGCACCCTTGCCGTTCGTGTTTTTACTCCTCAGCATCGAGATGATTTTTCGCATGAGAAGACTCCACTTGGGTCCACGTGGCCCCAGACACGATGCAGTCAGCGCCTCTTGATGGCCAGCTCACTCCTTTGAACACAACGCTTTACTTATGAACAATTGGCAAATTGCCGCTTGGTTGATGTTGGGGGGCTCGACGATCTTGCTCTTCATCGGAATGCCCGTTGCGCTCACCTTCATCTCCATCAACCTCTTGGGTGCATGGCTCTACATGGGGGGAGAGCCCGGCTTGATCCAGTTGGCCAGAAGCAGTGTCAGTTCGGTCACGGCCTTTTCTTTGACCCCTATTCCTTTGTTTGTGTTGATGGGGGAGATTTTGTTTCATACGGGTTTGGCGCTCAAGGTGATTGAGGGCATTGAGAGACTGATTGTGAGAGTCCCGGGAAGACTCTCCGTGGTGGCGGTGGTGGCGGGAACTGTTTTCTCAGCGATCTCGGGTTCAACCATTGCCACCACAGCCATGCTGGGCTCTTTGATGCTGCCCGTGATGCTCAAAAGGGGATACCACCCGACCATTGCAGCCGGTCCCATCATGGCCATTGGTGCCGTGGACATGTTGATTCCCCCCTCGGCCTTGACGGTCTTATTGGGCTCTCTCTCAGGCATTTCGATCTCCAAATTGCTCATTGGAGGCGTCGTACCTGGCGTGATCTTGTCCATCGCCTTTGTCTTGTGGATCATTGCGCGAGTGAGCGTTTCACCGGATTTGGCGCCAGAAGAAAAAGAGGAGGCCACATACCATGGTTGGGAGCGTTGGCGACTCTTTTTTTGCTATGTGTTGCCGACCTTGTCGATCTTTGGGATCGTGGTTGGCGCTTTGGCCATGGGTTGGGCCACACCCACGGAATGTGCGGCAGTGGGGGCTTTTGCGACCTTGGTGCTGGCATTGGTGTACAGAGTTCTCTCTTTGGAGGCCATCAGTAAAAGCTTAAAAGGGACAGCGGGCATTTCCGGCATGATTTTGTTCATCATCTTAGGCGCCACCACCTTTGCTCAAATATTGTCCTTTTCTGGCGCAAGCACAGGCTTGGTTCAATTCATCATGGGCCAAGGGCTTTCGACCACAATGATCATCATCGGCATGATGCTGATTTTGATTTTTTTGGGTATCTTTGTAGATCAGGTCAGTATGATGATGATCACTTTGCCTATTTTTATGCCACTTGTGCAATCTTTGGGAATTGATCCCATCTGGTTTGGCGTGATGTTTCTCATCTGTATGCAACTGGGTCTTTTGTTGCCACCGCACGGTTTGCTGCTCATGACCATGAGAGGCGTGGCACCACAAAGTGTCACCATGGGTCATATATTTATGGCTGTTGTCCCCTATGTGGTGATGAGCATTTTGTTGCTGGTTGCCGTCTTTTGGGTGCCCTCCATCGCCACTTGGTTGCCGGAGCTCATTGCCTAGGGGGTCAATGAAGTGGGTGGGGTGCGCTTTAACACCGCACCATCCAGGGCTCGAGCTCTTGAGTCGATGAGCTTCACCGCTGTGGAGTCTAGGGCTCAGTTCAGCCCAAATGCCCCAAAGCCCAAACCTCAAACTCGATCAGGATCAGGATCAGGATCAGGATCAGGATCAGGATCAGGATCTAGAGGCCAAGCCCTTAGCCCGTATCCCGTTTCCCATAGCTCGGAGCAGAGAGCCTAACGCTTCAGCTTCAGTTCCCTCACTCCTTGATCGATGGGTTGTCAGCCACCAATTTTGACCAATAAGCCACGTCTTTTTGGATCAATTTGGAGAACTCGGCAGCATTGGTCACGGCCAAGGTGGCACCCATGGCGCTGATACTGCTTTGAAACTCAGCGGCATGTGAAATGGATGCGATGCTGTTTGTGAGTTTGGAGATGATGTCTTTGGGCGTTTGAGCCGGGGCCACAAAACCTTGCCAAATGTCCTGGGTGAAATTGGAAAATCCAAGTTCTGCAAATGTGGGTGTCGTGGGTGTCAGGGCTGATCGGGTGGGGGACTCGAGGACCAGGGGAACGATGCTGGGGCTGGAGCTGGTGCTGCCAAGGGATCCATTGCCCATTGAGGAGCTCCCCTTCAGATAGGGTGCAATGCTTGGCACCGTGACCATGACCAAAGAAATTTGTCCTCCGAGCAAATCCGTCATCGCTGGTGCTCCGCCCCGGTAGGCCACATGGGTGAGTTGAATTTGGTTGACCCGAGCAAATTCGGTCATGCTCAAATGCTGCATCGTTGCGTTGCCCGGTGTGCCGTAGGCGATGGGCTTGGCCCGGCTCAATGCAATCAATTCTTTAAGCGAATTGATCTTCAGTTGAGGTGAGGCGACAAGAACCATGGGAAGAGAGACGACTTGGGCGATCGGGGCGAAATCTTTGATCGGGTCGTAGTTGCCTTGGTTGCTGAAGGCGATGTTGACAGCCATGCTCCCAGGCTCCGCCATCAAAAGTGTGTAGCCATCAGGTGCTGATTTTGCAACGTAGGATGCAGCCAAAGAGCCGCCTGCACCTTGCCGATTTTCTACAATGACTTGTTGATTCAACTCCACGCTCAACTTGTTGGCGTAGGCACGAGCAATCACATCGGTAGGACCCCCAGGCGCAAAGCCGACAATGATTTTGATGGTTTTGTTGGGCCACGCTTGTTGAGCTTGCGCGAGTGCTTGGGGTGCGAAACTACATGACAAGCTACCCGTGATCAAAGTGATCAAATTGATTAGCTTAGCGGTTTTTTTGAGTTGACTTTTAAAGTTTAAAAACATAAAAAGGAATCCACAAGAAATTATCCAAAACAAGAGATCAAAATTGCATTCATGTGCACTTGAGTCATCTGCATCAAAAAACACATGAATTTAAGCTTTCGGTTTTTTCATCCAGCGAATCGGTTGGGCTTGAATTTCTCTTGCCGGTGCACCATGCCTGAGAAGGGCTTGGTCCAATGCGAGACCCGATTCGTCTTTCAAGGCCGCTGACCTGATGGCCGCAATGGCTTCGATCCTTTGGTCAACGTCCCTTGAGGACGATGCAAGCGTTTTCAAAATATGGATCAAGTTGGCCTTGCCTCTTTCGTTGGTCTTGCCGTACCCTTTGATCAATTGACCACATTGGGCCACCTCTAAGCCCAATTGGTGGTCCACTGCAAGAGCGGATTTGACACTCAAGAGCCACTCTTCAATGAGTGAGTGTTCTTCTTGGTATCGAAAGCCATATTTTCTTAAACCTTTGAGTGACGCTAAAAAGCGCAGAGCTGCAAATCCCAAAACGGTATGCGTGCCGATCTTCAAAGGCAAAGCCAATGCTCTGGCTCCAGTGGCTGTTCGCTTTCGCTCCCAAGCCAGAAGTTGAAGGGCAAAGCGCTTGGGTAGGAGGGCTGCCAATTCGGCCACACCGGGTTTGAAATGATCGTAGACTTTGATCAAATCTGACGGCGCGGCTTTGGTTTCCTTCTTGACCCTTAGCCAACGATTGGAGCGGCTCTTCAAATCGGCAACTCGGATGATGTCTTCAAACGCCATCCAAAGCGCCAACCAACGAGCTGCACTGAGTGTGACGGTGAATTGATGATTTCCCCCTGGGTCTGCAATTTTTTCTTGGTCAAGAATCGATTGCATTCTTCTCAGATAGAGCTCAGCATAACGCTCGTTGTCATAGTCCACGAGCCTCTCAAAGCCCAAGGCAAGAACGGAATGGGTGGGTGGGGGAAAGTTTTTCTCGATCACTGGGGGGAGGGGCGCACTGCTGAGTTGAGGTGCTTCAAGTGTCTCAGCCATGAGTTCATGAACCATTTGGGTTTGAGACTGAAGACGCTTTAAAGCTTCAAATCCTGCATGAAACCCTCTAAGACTGGCCTGACCTGTGCTACTTGAGTGACTCACGACTCGCTCATAGCATGCCTTGTTGATGGGAAACAGTTCGCTTGCTGCAATGACCCCAAGCATCACAGAGCTCACAATGGTGCCCTCCCTTTTGGCCAAAGCTTGCATGTCAATAAAATAGCTCTCGCGAGAGCTTTGCGTCACGATGTGTCGCAGACGCTCCTCATCCAAGCGCCCATCTCCGAGTTCCATTCTTTCTTGGGTGGTGATCGTTCTGGCCGATGAACTCAAGCTCAGGGTGCGCTTGGCAGAAGGAAAGCCCAATGTGCATTGACGAGCTGACTCCAAGAGTTCAGAGGAAAGCAAGCCATCCAGGCGAGCCGGCATGGGTGTGAGACTGAACAGTGGAATGAGCCCCTTTGCCTGGGCAATGGGGGTCTTAAATACTTCCAAGTAGTAAGTCGTTGCCCCTGTCCTTTGGGCCACACCGGGGATGGAGGTGCTTTGCGCCTTCAAGTCGCTGTCCTTGGCGGCCTCCATGATCCATTCGGTCAAAACCCCTGCGCCTTCGCCACCCAGGGCACAAATCAGCAATGAAATCGTTTTTTGGCTCATGATACGGTCTGATGGGTTGAGCGTTTTCCTTGCATGAGGCCAATCATCAAGGAGCGGCAAGCGTTCAAGCTTCTCTCCACCAAGCTCGGGTTTTGAACGACCTCCGTGCGGTAAAAGGAGGGGCATAGGGTGGCCACGTGTGCGTTTTCGCCACACAGTCCACAGCCAACGCAGCCATCGATCACCGTGGCAACGGGGTCGACCTTCAAGGGGTCGGGGTTGTCTTTAAGGGTCAGGGTTGGACACCCAGAGAGCCTGATGCAAGCGTGATCTCCCGTGCACACATCCTCATCCACGCCGTATTTGACGCGAACCACTCTTTTTCCCTTTTTGAGTAAATTCGCGATCCATGGCTTGATGCGTCTTTGTCTCTCCAGTTGGCATTCTCCCTCTGCGATGATGACTTTAAGGCCCTCATAGTCACTGGTCAAGGCCGCTTTGATGGTGTCTTTCATGTGTTCGACTTCATAAGTGTTCACCACTTCGAGCCATTCGATACCCATGCCCTTGAGGGTCTTTTCAATGGATTGGTTCGTGCTGACCAAACTTGCGCTCTTGTCGCCTGCCTCACTTTTTGCCAGCAAGGTGGGCGTTGACCAGATGTCTTGGGTGCCCGTGGCCGAGGTGTAGCCGTTCTTGAAAATCAAAAGCACTGCATCATCGCCGTTAAAGAGTGCGCTTTGAACACCCGTTAACAGTCCGTTGTGCCAAAAGCCACCATCGCCCATGATGGACAGTGTTCTTTGCTCCATCATGGGGGAGATGCCCGCTCGGCTTGCCAAACTCATGCCGTAGCCCAAGATGGAGTGTCCAAATGAGAAGGGGGCAAAGGTGCCAAAAGCATGGCACCCAATGTCTGCTGCGATGTGAACCGGTCCCCAATCTTCTTGTGCCAATTTCAGCGCAGAAAAAACAGGTCTCTCAGGACAACCGACACAAAATCCGGGAGGTCGAGGTGGCAAGGCCTGGGGCAACAATTGGGCAACGGCTTGTTTCGAATCCGCCACCTCTGTAAGCCATGCTTGAGCCTCCAGACTCGACACCTTCTCCAAATACTTTTGGACCACACTCACCATGCCTTTGGTGATTTGTTCGGTGCTCATCTCTCCAGTCATGGAGAAGAAATCTTTGCCGTGTAAAGTGGTGGGGATGTCATGACGTCTGAGAATCACAGAGATCTCTTGCTCGATGTATTCTGGTGTTCCCTCTTCAATGACAATCACAGCGCGCTTGTCTTTTGCAAAGTCTGCGATTTGTTCAGGCACGAGTGGGGAGGTGACATTCAAGATGAGTGTTGGCACATCCGTGCGACCAAATTCATCAGCCAGACCAAAAAGCTCCAAAGATTTCACCAGTGCGTTATAGAGCCCACCTTGGACAATGAGCCCAATTGTTTCAAGTCGTCCAGGCATCAGTTCATTCAAGCCTTGCTCGACGATATAGCGTCTTGCTGCAGGAATTCTTTCCTCAATTTTCCTTTTCTCATGCGAAAAGGTCACCGGTGGGTGCGCCAACTTGTCGTAGTTGAATTTTGCAGGCTCTTTGAGAAGTGCTTGGGTAGAGACTTGAGGGGCAATATTGTTTTTGCAAACAAATGAGCCTCGCATGTGGCATGCCCTGATGCGCAGTTCAAAGAGGGCTGGCATGTTGGACGTCTCTGAGAGCTGAAAGGCGTGTTCCACCATGTCCACCATGTGTGAGAGCTCGGGCCTGGGATCGATCATGAGCATGGTGGATTTCAGTGCATAGGCATGTGTTCTTTCTTGAATCACACTGGCGCCCTCTCCGAAATCAGCGCCCACCACAATCAAAGCGCCGCCCCTGACACCTGGAGAGGAGAGATTGGAGAGTGCATCGGCAGCTACATTTGTGCCCACAATCGATTTCCAAGTCACAGCGCCTCTCACCGGGTAGTGAATGGAGGCGCCAAGCATGGCTGCTGCTGAAGCCTCGTTGGAGCAGGCCTCCACATGCACACCGAGTTCATGGACATAGTCTTTGGCTTGCACCATCACGTCCAACAAATGAGAAACGGGCGCACCTTGGTAGCCACCGATATACGCTACACCGGACTGAAGCAAGGCTTTGGTGATGGCCAAGATTCCCTCGCCGTGGAAAGTTTCACCCTCGGTGAGTTTCAATAATTCAATTTCTTCCTTGAATGAAATCTCCACGTTGGAGCTCCTTGAGACAGATGAATTTGAGAGGACGTTTAATCATACTTAAAAGGTACTCACAGGATGATCAATCCTTGTACTTGAGCCTCAAGACCAAGAACGACATCGCCAAAGCAATGATCAGCAATAAAATCAAAGACCACGCATTCAGCAAACTCCAGCCCTGGGTGGTGACCAAAGCGCCTGAGCCAAAGGAGGTGAGTGCCATGGTCGAGAAGACAAAGAAATTGATGGCCGCTTGTGCCTTGTTCTTTTCCTCCGGTCTGTAGGTGGACATGGCCATGGTGGTGGCACCCGTGAAGAGGAAATTCCAACCCACACCAAGACATATCAGGGCGGCGATGAAGTGGCTCAAATCGACCCCGTCAAGCGCAATGGCTACACAAAATGCATTTAGCACCAGTCCTGTCGTCATGATCTTGACCTTGCCAAAACGTTTGATCAAGGAGCCTGTAAAAAACCCCGGTGCAAACATGCTGATCACATGGAACTCGAGCACCAGGGCGGTGCTCGAAAAGGGGTGTCCACACACCTCCATCGCCAAGGGGGTGGCCGCCATGAGCAAATTCATGATGCCATAGCCCAATGCCGCACAAATGGCGGAGACGATGAAGATAGGCTGGGCAATGATGTCTTTGACATCCCTTTGCGAGGCCGCTCCTGCGGCATTCTCAACCTCATCTGGAAATTCAATGTTTTGCATCAAGGCGATCCCAATGAGGGCCACCAAGCTGAGCGCCAAATAAGCGCCTACAAAAGGGATGGGCAAGACGTTCTTGGTCCAAGTTGCCAAGTTGGGACCCACAATGGCCCCCATGATGCCTCCGGCCAAGACCCATGAAACGGCCTTTTCCTTGTGCGTCTCAGCGGTCAATTCAGGCGCTGAGAATCGATAGAGCTGAGCATTGGCACTGTAAAAGCCAGCGATCAAGGTCCCCGTGCTCAACAGCCAGAAGTTTTTACTCCACGCCGCGAAAGCGCAAATCAAAGACGAGCCAACGGCCACCAAAAGTCCCAATTGGAAAGAGCGTCTTCGACCCCAGCGACTCTGTGCCTTTGAGACCAGGGAGGTCGATAGGGCGCTACCTACAACATACCCCATCACGGGCAAAGTTGCCATCCAAGCGATGGGTGCGAGTCCAAAACCCACCAAGCCATTGATGGCGATGAAGGTGACGTTGTTGGTGAGGAAAAGTCCCTGGCAAACAATCAAAAGGACGAGATTTTTATTTAAAAAGCGAGAAGAGGACATGAAGGGCTTTGGGTGGTGCCGTGCCAAGGGCAAAATGCAAGATGACGGGCTAGAGAGAATTCAGTTTAACACCCCTCTCGGGGAGGGGGCGGTACGATGGTGACGATCGCTTTCATCGCTTCCATCGCTACCTTCGGTGTGATGGGGCCGATTCGTACGTGTTCCGACATGGCCATCAAAGCTGCAAATGACGACTCAATCGCACTTCAAAGCAATTGTTTTGCGATGAAGTTTTTGACCGTTTGTCTTGCCAAATCGGTTTGTGCGCTTTCTTGTGCGACCCACTCATGCTCGCTCTTGTCGAATATCAAAAAGGTGCAGTCCCCACCTGCGGCTTGGTAGCTTTGCGCAAAATGTTTTTGGGTTTCTGGCAAAACGTTGTCGTCCAACTCACCTTGCATGATCAAAAGTGGGAGAAGCTTCTTTGGAGCCAATTTGTTGTCCAAAATGGCTTGAGGACTGGATTCATAGATCGTTTGAAACGGCTTGAAGTAATTCAAGTTGTTTTTGATCATGTTTTCACGTTTTTTGTTCACGGCGTTTTCATACCGGGCTGGTGGATTGCTGATGGGGGAGCGGGTGGCCAGGTAAGAAAAGGACGCGTCAAGTTGGGGGTTGGGCGCAAAAGGGATTTTGGCGTAAAGGGGCTCATCAGGTCGAAGGGACAAGAGCTCCGCCACATGGCCTCCACTGGAGCTGCCATAAACGCCAAGTGTCTGTGTGTCTCCTGCCCACTCTTTGGCATGGTGCTTGACCCAACGGATGGCGTAATGCGCGTCTTGCACATTGGCAGGATAGGGACGGTCTGCGGCCAGCGTCAAATCGACGGCAATCACGAGCACGCCACTTTTTGCAATCGCTTGATCCATGGGCTCTTCAGCAAAACGGTCTTTGTTGTTCCAAGCGCCCCCATGAAAATCAATCAATGTCGGAAAAGGCCCGGTGCCTAGTGGGCGGTAGATTCTCGCCTTCAAAGACCTGCCTGTCTCCGTTTTCAAGTACTCCACCTCAGAGATCGAGATGGCCACCTTTGCTTGGGGGTCGTAATTCAACCTGTTTTTGGGGCTTTGGGCCGTGGACGATAAAGCACAACTGGCGCTTAAAAAAGCGAAGATGCATTTGTAGGCCCATGCTTGGAGGAGGGAAGCTGAGGAGTTGGACATAGGAAGCGCTCTTGAATCAATGTAAGGGTGACGCTTCGATTATGGGCGCTTTCAGGCCTTGAGAGCGCCCCAAAAGAAGCTCATCTCATTGGGATTAACACCGATGGCTTGGCGTTTGGGGCCACTCGATGAGACGCAAAAAGTCATCTGCGCGCATGGATTTGATTTTCAGTCTTTTTTGCTTGCTGCTCTCGCCTGAGATCAGCTCCACCGAGGAGGCGCCTAGGAGCAAGATTTTTGCAAACCATTTTGTCAACGCTTCATTGGCTTTGCCCTCGACGGGTGCACTGGCGATGCGCACCTTCAAGCGCTCTGCGTATTCGCCTTGAATTTGGGTGGTTTTGGCGCCGGGTTGACAATGAAGGGCAATCTCGAGCCAATGCTCTGAGGGATTGCTTTTTTCTTTCAACCAAGGCGGATTCATGGCGGGTGGAGATTCTATTTCACAAGATTTTCAGTTTAATATAGAAGCCCTCGAACGGGCGAATTAAATATGGGTAAATTGATCATTTTTGCGGGGCATGCCGGAACGGGTAAAACCACCTTGGCCAAAATGGCGATGCCCATTTTGATGGACAAGTGCAAGCACCCCTTTGTTTTCTTAGACAAAGACACCGCATACGGGGCCTTCAGCTCCCATTTGCTTGAAGTCCTCACGGGCAATGGGCAAGACCGTGACAGTCCCTATTATTTGGACAATTTCAGGGACTGGGAGTATTCCGGTCTCATCGACATTGCCAGAGAGAATTTGCAGATCGGTGTGGATGTGATCATGGTGGGGCCTTTTTCAAGAGAGATCCAGTCACTCCATCTCTTTGATCGCAGCTTTTTCAATTTACCCCCTCAGACCGAGATCAAGGTGGTTTGGGTGGATTTAGAGCTTCATGAGGCCAAAACCCGTATTGTCAAAAGAAACGATCCTCGAGATCAATGGAAGATCGAGCATTGGGAGGACTATCAAAAGCGAAGAATTGAGCCCCCCGTTCATCCCCAATTGTTTCGTTTTGACAATTCTGTCTTTGACCCAAGAGCCTTTGATGTGTTGCTCAACCAGATTGCGAGTTGAACCTCTATGCTGATGCTCGTCAGGATTTTTTTCTTTGTCGGCCTCATGGTGAGCCTTCTTTTTTTCTATGGTTATTTCAAAGGGAGAGGTGAGCATTACAAAGCCCTTGGCAAAAAGACCATTTTGGGGACCTTGCTGATCACCGTTGCATTTTTTTTGATGGCCATCGTACAAAAAGTCCTCTTGGATGAGTAGACTTCCTGAGCGCTTGCTGGTCTTTGGCTACTTCGGCGAGCCCACTTGTGGTCCATGTCCCTTTGACGCGCATCTACAGATGAGGTCCTATTTCGCGCTGCCCAACTTTTCAATCCAGATTTAGAACAATTAATTCCATATGCAAATTGGTCAAAACCTATTTTTACTCGATCACCCCTTGATTCAACACAAGTTGACCTTGCTGAGAAAGAAGGACACGAGTTCGATCCTTTTTCGACAACTGGTCAACGAATTGTCCTCGTTGATGGTCTATGAGTTGACCCGTGACATGCCCACACAATTGGTGAGCATTGAGACTCCGCTCGAGTCCATGATGGCGCCTGTCATTGACGGTAAAAAATTGGTTTTTGTGAGTATTTTGCGAGCGGGCAATGGCATTTTGGATGGCGCACTCAACGTGGTTCCTGGTGCTCGGGTGGGCCACATCGGTTTGTACCGAGACCCCAAGACATTGAAGGCCGTGGAGTACTATTTCAAGATGCCCTCCAAAATGCAAGAAAGAGATGTGCTCATCGTCGATCCGATGTTGGCGACGGGGAACTCGGCCATTGCAGCCATTGAACGCGTGAAAGCGTTAAAGCCCAAATCCATCAAATTCCTTTGCCTTTTGACTTGTCCTGAAGGGGTGTTGGCGCTTCAAAGCGCGCATCCCGATGTGGCCTTGTACACGGCCTCCATCGATCGGCAGTTGAGTGACCATGGTTATATTTTGCCAGGGCTTGGTGATGCGGGGGACCGCATTTATGGCACCAAGTAAGCCCGCCCAAGCCTGGCGCTATACAATGAATTTGAATTCAAGGGTGTTGATCTCTTTTTAAAGGTGTTGCCATGTCTTTTGATTATTCTGCGAAGACTCGAGATTTGTTGTTGCGATTGAACGCTTTTTTTGACGATCACATCTACTCCAACGAGGACCGCTACCAGAT
>CAIZIT010000013.1 GCA_903933115.1 uncultured Burkholderiales bacterium | reverse complement strand
TACGGCTCTGACCCCAGCAAATTTGGCAACACTGACCTTTTGAACAAAACCTCTGCTGCGGCCATGGGGCGTGTGGCAACCCCATCCAACGACATCGTGAGCTTGGATGACTACAGAACACGCTATGCGCAGTACAGAACGGACCCTAACCTACAAGTGCTTCATGCCAGCATGCCTTGGATCACGGTTTGGGATGACCATGAGTTCGCCAACAATGCCTTCATGACCGGCGCAGAAAACCACGACCCCAAAACACAAGGCGACTGGAGCGTCAGGAAAAACAACGCCGCTCAGGCTTACCATGAGTGGCTGCCCAACCGCAACGACCCCTTGGATGTGGCCAATCGCTTTAAGATTTACCGCCGCTTTGATTTCGCCAACATCTTGTCTCTTCACATGCTGGACACTCGAATTGAAGGCCGGGTGCAGCAATACGCCAACTACGGAACGGCCACCTCTGTAGCAGACTATCAACCCTACATCACGGGTCTCACCACCGGTTCTGATGTGAGCCGCACCATGATCAGCCCCACCCAACTCGACTGGCTACAAAAGGGCTTGGCCTCTTCTACGGCCAAGTGGCAGGTCTTGGGCAACCAAGACATCATGGCCAAAATTTGGTGGCCTGCCAGTGTGCTCACCACATTGGGTGCAGTCGCATTCAACCCCACTTTGGCCAACCAAGCTGCATTTTCTCAATCGATCACGGACTATTTGACGGCCAAGATGACCGCAGCATTGGGTGGCACTTTGAATGCTCAACAAACCGCACTCCTCAACACCAGTGTGAACCCCAAACTGCCTTACAACCTGGACTCTTGGGATGGTTACCCCTTGAACAGAGAGTTGGTCTTGCAAAGCATACAAGCTCTGAATAAACCCTTGGTCACCTTGTCTGGTGACTCCCATAACGCTTGGTTCTCACAACTCACCACCTTGAAGGGTCAAAAGGTCGGCGTTGAATTCGCTGGCAGCTCCGTCACTTCCCCCGGCTTTGAGTCCTTGGGCCTGGGCTCAATCGCTCCTGCTCTTGACGGCAGCATCAACAGCAAGCAGTGGCTCGATGGAAACGGGAAGAATTACGGATTGATCGATGATTTGAACTACATCGACACCAAGTCCAGAGGTTTTTTGATGATGACCTTCACTCAAGATGCCGTCAAAGGTGAGTACATCTTTTTGGACACCGTGGTCTCCAACACCTACAAAGCCACTGTGGGCAAAACCATCACGGTGACGCCTGACTTGAAGGCGACTTACAACTGATCCTTGACTAGTTGCAAAGGTTTTTGGATGAACTTTTTTTAAGGTTTTTTAAAGTGTTCTCCAATGCTTTTCATAAAAACCCGATTGGGCCCTGAAAGAAGCGCCATGAAGTGATTGAAGGGGGTAGCACTTGAACGTGTTTCCCCCTTTTGTTTTTCAAGCATGGCGCTTCTCCACTTTCGCATTGGGAATCGTAAAGATCACTCCATTCATGCTCATCACACTCGGTACAAGCGCATTTGTCACAGATTTGAAATATTGAATCATTAACATATCGTCTTCTTTAATCCAGCACATCTGAAAGATACGCAAAATGAATACTCGGTGTCCTTTTCAACAAAAAAACATCAACAAAGCCGTTACATTGGCTTTACTGACACTCTCGGGTTTCAGCACCTTTGCTGACACAGTTGACCTGGGTACCGTGGGCGGCAACAGCGGTGTCAGCGCTGCCGTGACAACGAGCTTGAAAGCCGACAGAGGAACTGCTTCTTCAGTGGCACCCACACAAGCCAACCTTTCAGCAACCCAGCCCCAATCCTTCATTTCCAGATCCTACATTGAAGAGTCAACGCCTCCCACAGGCAACTTCAACACCATCACCGCCATTGCCCCCAGTGTGGCTTCAACCCCATCTGTAAACGGCCCTGGCTTATCCGATCAAAAGATGTCCATGCGTGGCTTCCAAGACGGTGAATACAATGTGACCTTTGACGGCATCCCCTTTGGTGACTCCAACGGTCCAACGCACCATTCCACCTCTTACTTTCCCGCCTCCATCATTGGCGGCATGTTGATTGAGCGCGGCCCAGGTAATGCGAGCAACATCGGTTACTCCACTTACGGTGGCAGCGTGAACATGTTCTCCAAAGCCCCCTCAGCCACCCCCGTTCAAAGCGTTTACGGCTCCATCGGCACATGGGGCACTCAGCTCGAAGGCGCATCCTATGAGACTGGCCGCATGGCTGGAAGCGACGCCACATTGCAACTCAATTTGCAACACATGCAAAGCCAAGGTTACTTGAGCGGTGCTGGCATCAATTTGAACAACTTCACATTGAAATACCAACGCCCCGTTGGTGACAGTTCCTTGTTGACGATTTTCGCGTCTCCCAGTGATGTGACCACCTACGTGACCGACAACGCCTCTGGTCCCAACGCAGCCCAAATCAAGGCTTTCGGTAAAAACTATGTCATGAACAACAACCCTGCCAGCCAAGGCTATGCAGGCTACAACGTTCAAGCAAAAACCACCGATATTGAATACGTTCGCTTGCAAAGCGACTGGGGTAACGGATGGCAAACCGATAACAATGCTTACACCTATGCCTACACCAACAACACATGGGCAGGTCAAGACCCTTCCGTTTACGGCCCCACAGGTGACTCCTCTTTGGCGGTGACCACACTTGCCAAAACTTCCCTCAAATTGCCCAACAACGATGTACCTGGTTACCTCAAGCTCAACGAATACCGTGTCTATGGTGACGTCCTCAAAGCCACCAAGAAGTACGATGCAGACTTGTTGCGTGTTGGCGTGTGGTGGGAATTCTCAAGAACCGAGCGTCATAACCTAGAAGCGGACTTCACCAACAACTTCACCGTTCTTCCTGGTGTGAACGGCCAGCCCGCAGGTGTGGTGACCACTGGTAACTTTGCACAGCAATATTCACACTGGCACCAGTACCAACCCTTTGTGGAGTACGAGTGGAACGCAGCTCCTGGCATGACCGTCACCCCTGGCTACAAAGTCATGGTCTACGGCATGGACTTGGCCTCTGCTTCAAACCAGAAGGCTCAGATCCCTCAAAGCTACGCCTACAAATATGGTGCATCTTTGCCCTTTTTGACGATCAACCAGCGTCTTGATGCTCAAAACTCCATCTACGCTCAGTATGCGACAGGCATGCAGTTGCCTCCCACCTTTGGTATTGGCAACGCTGGTACTGCAGCCCCAGCCCCACAAACCACCACCAACTACCAAGTGGGCGTGGTTCACAAGTCTGACACTTTGACCGCTGCTGCTGACCTCTACTACATTGACATGAACAACATGCAGTTCAACACTGGCACGAATGCCAACCCGAACTGGATCAATGTGGGCGGTGGTATTTACAAAGGTGCAGAAGCTGAAGCCACTTATATGGTTGGCAATGGTTTTGCCGCCTACGGTAACTTTGGCGTGAACGATGCCAACTACAAGGCCTCCAACGCCAGCGTCGGCCAGCCTGTGGGCGAAATCCCTAACGCTCCCAACGTGACCTATGGCTTGGGCGCTTTGTACAACCAAGGTCCTTGGAACGCTTCATTGATGTTCAAGCGCATTGGCAACCAATACAACGCCAAGTTGGGTACTCAATTGCCCTACATGGACAACACCGACTTGAACGTGTCCTACAACTTCAAGGAAGTGAGCACATTGGGTGCCAAGAACTTCAAATTGCAGTTCAGCATCTTCAACCTGACAGATCGCCAAAACTTGGTTGCCGCAACAGGCCCCATCACGAGCGCATCGACTCAGTACCAATGGCAAGCCCCAAGGAGCTTCATGCTCTCTGGCAAAGCCGACTTTTAATTGAATTAGTTTGTATCAAGGGCCAGCAATGCTGGCCCTACTTCATTGAGCTCTTTATGAATTTAGATAAATTATTGACGATTGCCAACGAATCCGGTGGTACTTTATATTTGATGGCCCTTTTGATGTTGATCGCACTGACCGTCATCATCGAGCGCACAAGACACTTACTGAACATGCAAAGTGCGGGTGATGCGCTCATGCAAATGTTAAGACAAGATCCATTACTGAAAAGCGCTGAAGCGAAAGGCATGCTTCAAAAGTTTCAAGACATGCCCCACACCCGAATCATCCAAATTACAGAAATCGAACCCATCACCACTTCGCAAGAAAGTTTGGCCGATCACATCGAGGAAGCCTTGATGCATGAAGTGCCCATGTTGGACCGCTCACTGTGGATGCTGGACACCGTGATCACACTGGCACCGCTTTTGGGTCTCTTTGGCACCATCATTGGTATGTTCAACGCTTTTTCCGTGTTGGACGACATTCAAAATGCGGCCTCACAAGTCACTGGCGGCATTGCTGAGGCTTTGGTGGCAACGGCCTGTGGTTTATTGATTGCCATGGTGGGATTGATTTTCTTCAACTGGCTCAACACCCACGTTCGTGTGATCGTCCACCAACTCGAGACCATCAAGGTGATGCTCTTGAATCGTCGTCAAGGTCAATACCGTCTCTGATTTGACGACCTTTTGCACACCACACACTGCTCTTCATCAGCACCCTCAGCCCCTCAATTTCGACACCACCTATGCGCTACTTTGAAACCAGAAAAGCCCGAATCGAAATCATTCCCATGATCGACATCATGCTTTTTTTATTGGTGTTTTTTGCCATGATGACGCTCAGAATGATCCCCACATCTGGACACATCAGCAAACTGCCCACGAGCTCCACATCCGTCAAAATGCCGCCGCCAAAGTTGCTGGTGGAGATCAAAGAGGATGGGGTTCTCTTTGCTGAAGGCTCAGACAAAAGCCCAGACCAAATCACCGCTTTGGTGAAGTCTAGAAACCCAAGCGAATTGGCCGTCACCATTGCAGGATCAGACCGGGTGAACTTGCAGCAATTGATGGCAGCTATTGATGCCGTTAAAAGAGGGGGTGCGATTCAAATTGGTTTGGCCGCCAAGCAAACCCCCTAAAGTCAGCTTGCTCGCCAGACTCCATTGACCCTTTAAGCCCAGCCCACTTTGATGAATCTATGAATGCCAGAAACCTCTCTATGCAAAATCTCCAAACGGCTTATCCCTCGCCCGTCTTTGCATACCAAGCACCCCAGAAGAAAACGCTCTGGTCCTCCTTGGGTATGGCCTTCACCATTGAGCTCATCGGTGTGGCGGCAATTGCCCTCTACTTGGTCTTGAAGCAAGTGGCCCCGACCTTCACCGCTTTGCCCATCGAAATCATGGATGTGCCCAAGTCAGAGCCGGTGAAGGAAGTGATCAAAAAACCTGAGCCACCCAAGCCCAAGATCGAACCCAAACCCCTTAAAGCGCTGCAGCCGCCCCCGACCCCCGTGGCACCCAGCCCACAAGTGGCCCCTCCCGTGGTTGAAGCACCGAATGCTTTTACCGCACCCACCCCCACACCCACGCCTGTACCGATGGTCTCGAAGGCTTTGGGTCCTAGTGACGAGTTCAAGGCCAAGGTTCAAGCGGCTGTTCAAGCAGCTTTTTACTACCCCATGGCGGCTCAAGAAATGGGCCTCACGGGCAAAACGCGTGTGGGATTTGTGCTGACCAACACCACAGCCACCGAAGCGAAAATTGTTACAAGCAGCACCATTGGCATCATCGATCGGGCTGCGCTTCAAGCTGTTTTGAAAGCGGTGTTCCCCTCTCCCCCTGCAGACTTGAGGGACAAGCCCATCACTTATGAAATTTGGATTGAGTTCAAACCCAAGGCCAACTGAGCCAACGGGCAATCTTAGACAAGCAATCCTCAAAAGCCGATCTTAGACAGGCCCTTGAGATGAGCGTGCTGAACGCATCGCAAAAACGTACTTAGAGCCTAGAAAACCATCATCGCTGGATCACCCTGGCTACACCTCTAAGGGTGAAAGCATGAAAGCATGATGGCTTGAAACGCTCAATCCCCTGCTGACTTTGAGCGTCTCATCAAGCGGGTTTTGATCTTCTGACTTTCGCACCCAGGGCATTGGGCTTTTTCAGGCTTGCAGCGCCACCGGTCTCTCTTGGGGGAAGGCCCGTGTGTTGCGTGAGCATCTGACCTTTGCTCACCCCTTTTTTGATCGCCTCAGAGCGGCCTTGTGGTTGCACTTGGCCTTTGGCTTTCAAAGGAAGCTTGGGTGCTGATTTCGACGAAGCCGAATGGGGAGCAACTTGCTGCGTGGAGTTCTTTTTCCTGGCACTGGTGTAGCTTCCATCGGTCATGGGCTGGTAGGTCGGTATCAAGTGGTGTTTACCGTTACCGATCAAGTCTGCACGTCCCATGGACTTCAACGCTTCACGCAGAAGTGGCCAATTGTTGGGGTCGTGGTAACGCAAGAACGCTTTATGAAGCCTTCTTCTTTTTTCCCCCTTCACCACATCCACTTCTTCACTGTCTGGCGTGATTCGTTTGAGCGGATTTCTTTTGCTGTGGTACATGGCCGTGGCCGTGGCCATGGGGCTTGGGTAGAAAGTTTGAACTTGGTCTGCTCGAAAGCCATTTTTCTTGAGCCACTGGGCCAGTCGCATCATGTCCTCGTCCATCGTTCCAGGATGGGCGGCAATGAAGTAAGGAACCAGATACTGCTTCTTGCCTGCCTCAGCACTGAAGCGATCAAACATTTGCTTGAAGCGGTCGTAGGTGCCCATGCCAGGCTTCATCATCTTGGACAAAGGCCCGGTCTCGGTGTGCTCTGGAGCAATCTTCAAATACCCACCCACATGGTGGGTGGTCAGCTCTTTCACATATTCAGGCGACTCTACGGCCAAATCGTAACGAAGGCCCGAGCCGATCAAAATTTTCTTCACGCCTTTGAGCTGCCTTGCGCGTCGGTACAACTTGATCAATGGACCGTGGTCGGTGTTGAGGTTGGAGCAAATGCTGGGATAAACGCAAGAAGGTTTTCTGCAAGCGGCTTCAATGGCCTCACTCTTACACCCAATGCGGTACATGTTGGCAGTGGGCCCGCCCAAATCGGAGATCACCCCCGTGAAGCCTTGCACCTTGCTTTGGATGTCTTCGATCTCTTTGATGATGGAGTCTTCGCTTCGACTCTGAATGATTCGGCCTTCGTGCTCGGTGATGGAACAAAACGTACACCCACCAAAGCAGCCTCGCATGATGTTGACAGAAAAGCGAATCATCTCCCATGCGGGAATTTTGGTGGCACCATCATGACGCCCGTGCTCATCGGCATACATGGGGTGAGGGCTTCTTGCATAGGGCAAGCCAAAGACAAAGTCCATCTCCTGGGTCGTGAGAGGAATGGGAGGGGGATTGATCCAGACATCACGAGCACTGTTGGTGCCCTCCCCATGGGCTTGAACCAAAGCGCGGGCGTTGCCGGGATTGGTCTCCAAGTGAAGCACCCGGTTGGCATGGGCGTACAAGACAGGGTCCGACTTCACGACCTCATAGCTTGGCAGGCGAATGACAGAGCGCTCTCTGGGTGGCACTTTGTGCCGACCTTTGCCTTGGAGTTGCTCTGTAAAGTCAGCAGTCTCCTCATGCTCGACCTCTGGATCTTCAAGGGTTGCCAAGGCGCTTTCTGTCGCTTTCAAGGAGGGGACCAAGCGAATGGGTTGACCGGTGAGGCCCAAGCGCTCGACCTCACGCGCTCTTTTTTGGGCGTCCACATCCACCTTGCACTCTTGACCTTGGGCCTGTGCTTGCTCAGAGACCATCAAATAGGGGTTCACATGTGCTTCAACTCGGCCGGGGATGTCCACGCGGGTCGAATCGATCTCAAACCAACCCTGGGGGGTCTCTCGACGAACGAAAGCAGTACCCCGAATGTCTGTCATTTGCTGAACGGGCTCTTTGGCAGCCAGTCGGTGGGCAATCTCCACGACGGCTCTCTCTGCGTTGCCGTAAAGAAGCAAATCACATTTGCTGTCCAATACGATGGAGCGCCTCACCTTGTCAGACCAATAGTCATAGTGCGCAGTGCGGCGCAATGAGCCCTCAATACCGCCCAAAATGATGGGCACTTGGGGGTAGGCTTCTCGACAACGCTGGCTGTACACAATGGCAGCCCTATCGGGTCTCTTGCCGCCCACATCGCCCGCCGTGTAAGCATCGTCAGATCGAATTTTGCGATCGGCGGTGTAGCGATTGATCATGGAGTCCATGTTGCCCGCTGTCACGCCCCAAAAGAGGTTGGGCTGCCCCAAGGCCTTGAAGGGCTCTGCGCTTTGCCAATCGGGCTGTGCGATGATGCCCACACGAAAGCCTTGTGCCTCAAGCATGCGCCCGATGACGGCCATGCCAAAGCTTGGGTGGTCAACGTAGGCATCCCCCGTGACAATGATCACATCACAACTGTCCCAACCGAGTTGGTCCATCTCGGCCTTGGTGGTGGGCAAGAAAGGGGCAACACCAAAACGATGAGCCCAGTACTTCTTGTAAGAGGTCAAGGGCTTTGCAGGGCGATGAAAAAAGGAGACGTCGATGGGTTTGTTCATGGTAGATACCCTCAAGTGTAGTGCCTAGCGCCAAGATCTGTCGAATGGGGCACATTTGTCAACACAAATCCAATGTCTTTGCATTCAAAGGGGTGCCAAATTGGTGCCAAAGTGGTCTCAAAGGGGTGCCAAAGTGCTCTCAAAGGGACCTTGAAAACTCAGCAGGCCTGAATACTTAGAGCACACTCAGATCAAAGCCTCCAACGCTGCAAACCTCAACCCCCAAGCCAACCTAGGTAATCCCCCATGCAAAAGGCACATCGAACGCCAGGCATTTACAACTAAAATGATCCTTTTTAGAGGCCTGACGTTTGGATGTATTCAGGTGTGTTCAAGTGCGCTTTAAATGCATGGATCACGTCGCACCAAGCACAGGGTCTTCAAGCGGACCCAAGAACCATCTCTAGCGCATTTTTTTTAAGAGGTGTGCAGCTCACGTTTTGTCCGCCGATTTCGTTTTCTCATTCGACCGTTCAGTACGCCAGCACCATGACCCAACCCCTTCACCGCGGCCCGCAAAGCCATTGGGACCTTTTTTGGTCCTTCACCAAATTGGCGCTTCAAGGTTTTGGTGGCGTTCTCACCGTCGTTCAAAGGGAGTTGGTTGAAAAGAAACAATGGCTCACCAACGAGGAGTTCGTGGAGGACTGGTCCATTGCGCAAGTCTTGCCGGGCCCCAATGTGATCAATTTGGGGCTGATGATTGGCCAGCGTCATTTTGGACTTTCTGGAGCCATGACCGCCTCAGCAGGCCTCATGTTGATCCCCAGCATGGTCGTTTTGACCTTGGCACTGCTCTATGGCAGTGTGGCGGACAACCCCATCACTCAAAACGCATTAAGGGGCATGAATGCCGTGGTGGCTGGACTCATCATGGCCACGGGCTTGAAGTTGATACCCGCTTTGAAGAAAAACCCCTTGGGCTTTGCGGTGTGCTTAGGGGTGGTGGGCGCTACGTTTGTCTTGCTGAATGTCTTTAAAGTGCCCACCGTTTGGATTTTGATGGTCATGGGAGGCGCCTGTACCTATCTTGCCAACCAGCAACTCAAAAGAGCACAAATAGAAAAAAGCCAAGGACAAAACACTTGAAAACACGCATCTGAACTTTGGCAGAGTGCTCTTTGACCGATGAACACCTTTGACGCCATTTCCATTTTTAACGCTATCAACAGCTGTGCACCATGACCCTGACCCTTCTTGACTGGTTCTCCTTGTTCATCAACTTCTTTGCCGCCTCTCTCTTGGCCGTGGGTGGCGCCATCAGCGCCGCTCCAGAGATGCACCGCTTTTTGGTCGATGAGCACCACTGGCTGAGCGATGCCACCTTTGCAAGCTCCATCACCGTTGCCCAGGCTGCACCAGGGCCCAATGTGCTCTTTGTGGCCGTGATGGGCATGAATGTGGGGCTGGGGGCCAGTGGAGGCGTACAAGCAGGCTGGCAAGCTTGGGCCTTTGGCATGATGGCCGCTTACACCGCATTGATCGGCATGTTGATTCCATCGGGCATCTTGACACTCTTCATCACCAAATTGGCACACAAGCACAAAGACTTGAGCATCGTGAGGTCCTTCAAGGCGGGCTTGGCCCCCATTGTGGTGGGCTTGCTGCTTTCAGCAGGCTACGTGCTGAACATTCACAACAACCACCCACAAAGCGATTGGCCCCTTTGGCTCTTGACCTTGGTGAGTGCTGTTTTGGTCTGGAAGACCAAAATACACCTGTTGATTTTGATTGGCAGTGGCGCCTTGCTGGGTGGACTGGGTTGGCTACAGGCTTGAGCGCTGTCTCAAGGACTCGTACAAACAAATGCCAGAGGCCACAGAGACGTTCAAACTCTCAACGGCCCCCATCATCGGCACCGAGACCAAGAGATCGCATGTTTTTTTGGTCAATTGTCTGAGCCCCGAGCCCTCTGCGCCCAAGACCCAAGCAAGGGGTCCCTTCAAATCGGATTGGTAAAGGGTCTTGGGCGCTTCATCGCTGGCGCCCACGATCCAAATGTTACGCTCTTTGAGCTCATTCAAAGTTCTCGCCAAATTGGTGACCATGAAATAAGGGACTGTTTCAGCGGCACCGCTGGCCACTTTGGCCACGGTGGCATTGATCCCCACCGCGTGGTCTTTGGGTGCAATGATGGCATGGGCGCCGGCGCCATCGGCAACGCGCAGACAAGCACCCAAGTTGTGCGGATCGGTCACGCCGTCCAAAACCAGCAACAGGGGAGGAACGTCACTGGGCAGTTGATCCAACAAATCGTCCAGTGAGTGCTGTTGAGCCAAAGGATTGACCCTGGCCACAACGCCTTGGTGACCCAGTTGACCACAAAGCTTGGAGAGTCGAAGGCCATCGGCTTCAATCAAGCGGACGTTGGCTTCTTTGGCTTTTTCTAAAAACCCTCGCATGCGAGCATCTCGCCGGGTGGGCTCGATATAGATCTCGATGATGGAATCTGGGGCGGTCTTGACCCGAACGCCCACGGCGTGGAAACCATAAATCACTTTGGCTGTATTTGAATTCATCCCTGAAGTATGACAGATATCGCTTGGACTTTGACCCCCCATCAACACAAAATAAGGATTGCCATAGGCCTCACTGAGGACTCAAAGACCTCATGTGCTGGTGAATTTGCCCGGGGGTGGTGAGCCAGATGTCTTGCCTAAAGGAGACAATGTGCTTTAAGGCTCGTCTTAAATGCCTCAGTCGATAGGGTTGCCCCACGATGTAGGGATGAAGAGCGATGCCCATCACCAAGGACTGTGGATTTTTGACATTCTGTGTTTGCTCCATCATCTCATCGAACTGATCGATGATCATTTGCGCGAAATCCTTGGCGTCCATTTGTCGGTGAACAATCATGGGGATGTCGTTGAGCTCTTGTGGATAAGGGATGGACCAAAGTGGTTCAGCGTGGAGGGTTTTGACCAAAAGGGGTTGGTCATCCAGGCACCAATTCAAGGTGTACTTGTAGCCTGCCTCAGACAACAAGTCGGGCGTTTGTATCGATTCAGAGATCCATGGAGACAACCACCCCGTGACGTTTTGCTGAGATTCTTGCTGGATCCTGGATTTGCAATACTTCAAGAGATCGAGCTCATCAAGGGTGGACATGTCTGACTGACGCTCCGAATTGGTATGCCCGTGACCAATCAACTCGTCTCCTCTTTGCACAAAGGCTTGGATCACCTCTGGACAATAATCGTACAAGGCGGTGTTGATCAAAGCGCCTGTGGGCATGTTCAACTGATCAAAAAGGTCCAAGCAGCGCCAAACCCCTACCCTGTTGCCGTAATCGCGCCACATGTAGTTGAGCACATCGGGTTGCTTTGAGACAGGCCCCAGGTTGGCACCCAAGCCCTCACCAAATGAGAAATGCTCCATATTGAACCCCAAATAGACCGCGAGTCTCTTGTCCTGTGGCCACAAAAAATCAGCTCGGTTCACAATGGCACTGTAGGGGTAGCGCGCACTCAAATCGGTGACGCTGGTGGGCTTATAAGTTTTCATCTCATCTCCTGAACACGTGATCCATGGGGGGCAGATCTCAACACTTCACATTCAAAATCAGATCCATAGGCACTCATCTCTGAACGCTGATCAGCTGATCGCCAAAAGCTTTAAAAAATAACGCGCTCCAATACCAATACCAATACCAATACCAGACATCTTCACTTGTCCTTCTATGGACACTCTTTGGGGGTGCATTCAACTCGAATGGCCAGGCCATCACTTCTGGGGTCGTGGGCGCCACTGAGCGAGGCATTTTCTTGTACAACGATTGAACCTGGATGCCCCATCAAGGGGTTTTGTGGCGTCAAGGTCTCCAAAAGGTGTCCCTTTGCTTTGAGCTCCTCAAGAACTTGAGCACCAACATTTTGCTCGATCTTCAAACTCTCTGTTGAGCTTGAAAAAGTCTTGCCCAATAAAAATCTTGGTGCAGATAAGGCATCATGGGGGAGCATTTTGAAATCGATCATTCGCGTCAAAATCTGGGCCAAGGTCTGGGGTTGCCCATCGGCACCTTGCGTGCCGTAGATGATCTTTTCTCCGTTGTCTTTCAAATAAAGTCCTGGATTGAGGGTGTGAAAGGGTCGCTTGCCTGGCTTTAAAACATTGGGGTGCTGGGCGTTCAATGAAAATGCAGCTCCACGGTTGTGCCAAAGGAGTCCGCTGTCTCCCAGCACCACACCACTGCCCCAGTCGTAATAGACCGTGGCCAGCAACGAGACGCTGACACCTGAAGCATCCTCTACCCCCACAAAGACCGTGTCTCCTTGTTGAAAGACTTGGGGCCAATCGAGTGCATGCCCCAGATCAATGCTTTGGGCGCGGGCTTTGAGGTGATCGTCACTGAGCATTTGATCCACGGGCACAGGGGCCCACTCAGGATCTGACACAAAGCGGTTTCGGTCCATGAAGGCTTGCTTGATGGCTTCAACCATGAGGTGGTAATGGTCGGCACTGCCCTCCTTCAATGACTTCAAATCAAATTGATTCAAAATACCCATGATCTCGAGCGTCGTGACCCCTTGCGTGGGAGGAGGATGCGCGTATAAAGTGCCTTGCCTGTAGCGCACATGAATGGCGGGCTCGACCCGGGCGCGTGTCTGGGCCAAATCTGTCACGCTCAAGGGTGAGCCCACCGCTTGAAAGTGTGCAGCCAACTCTTGGGCCAAGTCCCCATGGTAAAAATCCTTTGCACCGAAGCGGCCCACACGAGCCAAGGTTTGAGCCAAGGCAGGGCGATGAACCCTTTGCTGAGACGCTAGGGCGTCAAGCCCTTCAGGAGCAAAATAACGAAAGACATCAGGCATGCTGGCGCTTTCCTGTTGACGAAACCTGAGCCAAAATCGCTCCGACTCTGAAACCTCAAAACCCTCCTTGGCCAAGGAGATCGAAGGATCAAAAAGCGATTGCCAAGTTTTTTGACCGTTGAGCTGACGGCGACTGTATTCAAACGCTTGCTCAAACGCACTCAAAGCGCCGGCCGTGGTCAGCATGGACGATGGACCTCGCTGAGGGATCGAGCCCTTGTAGCGTGCCGTGTCCATGGCCGCTTGACCAATGCCTGAGATGGAGAGGACGGGGTCACCGGGATGGGCAATCAACAAGAACGCATCCCCCCCAAGACCACAAAAATGGGGGTAGGTCACCCCCAGTGAGAGCGCTACAGCAATGGCCGCTTCAACAGCGTTGCCGCCCGACTTCAAAAATGCTGCACCAATTTCACTCGATATTGCGCTGGGACTGGTGACCATGCCACAAGGACTCATCGTGGATGGGCTCTTCATGTTGTCATTTTCTTTTCCATGGGTTCTTTTCATTGTCATTTCGCCACTTTCACTCCAACACCAAGCAATTAGCAGACCATATCAAATTCGAGTTGGGGCTCAAAAACACACCAAAAAAGGGCAAAAGCCCCTAAGCCTTCTCATCCATGCTCTCAGCTGACTCACCCAGCGGTCCAAGGAATGAGAGCACAAAAGCTTTAATGCTCCAGATTGCAAAACAATACATCTCAACGATAGGACTTTATCTCCCACAGCGATCTATTTATAGTTGGGCCCATGAATCCCTTGGATTAACCTACATTCACCGCAATTTGGTCTCTTTCAAATACTTTGGCTTCATTGACCAAGAGGAGGTGAGCGAAAAGTACAGACTGGGCTGGAAACTCTTTCAACTCGGCGAGCGAGCGGGCAGTGAGTTCGATGTCAGAAAAATCACCGCTCCGTACATGAACTTTTTAAGCGCCTCTTGTGGCCTGAGCGCTTTACTCGCCATTCCCTTCAATGGAGAGGCTTTGGTCACGGATGCCCTGAGCAGCGAAGGCAATGTGAGCATCTCGGTCAAGCGCGGCAACCGCCCCTTGCCGCACTGCTCCGCTCAGGGACGAGTGGCTCTTGCTTATGCCAATTCGGCACAACGTGAACGCCTTTTGAACAAGACGCTTGAAGCCCCTTCTCCCATGGCCATGACGGACAAGAAAGGCATCATGAAGCGACTCCTTGTCATTCAAGATCAACTCTTTGAGCACGCGCCCAACGAGACCTTGGTCGGCATCAATGTGCTGTCTGCGCCTATTTTTAAAAATGAAGACGAGCTCATTGGCATTTTGAGCCTGGTGGGCTCTGTGCAACACTTGCCCCTCACCTCTTCACAAGATACGGTGGCCTTGCTGCAAGGTTGCGCGAGCACCATCTCCAAATATTTTCAAAGCAACAGCTACGAGCGCTTGGGCCTCAAGAGCTCCAAGTCACTGAAAATTCCTGCCGTACAAATTTAAAGCGCTTTGTTAGCTGTAACGCTTGGCTTTAAGCGCTTGGCTACGAGCCCTCATGGGCTCACCACTCGCCCCGCTTCCAATTGAAGCCTTCTGCCCAAGCGGTTGGCCAGCGCATTGTCATGGGTGACCAAGACCAGCGTGGTTCCCAACTCTTCATTGAGCTCGAGCATCAGCGACAAGATGCGTGCGCCCGTTGCATGGTCCAAACTGCCCGTGGGCTCATCGGCCAAGAGCAAGGCGGGTTGGACCACAAAGGCCCTGGCCAGTGCCACTCGCTGCTGTTCGCCGCCACTCAAGACTTTGGGGAAGTGTCCAGTGCGCTCCGCCAAACCCACACGCTCGAGCATCTCTTTGGCCGCTTGCTTGGCATGGGGCTTGCCCATCAACTCCAGGGGCAGCATCACATTTTCCAAAGCCGTCAAATGACCCAAGAGCTGAAAACTTTGAAACACAAAGCCAATCCTTTGGGCCCGCAGATGCGCTCTGGCGTCCTCATCCAATTCAAACAAATCTTGCCCCTCCAAATACACCGTACCTTGGCTAGGGCGGTCAAGCCCAGCCATGATGGAGAGCAAGGTGCTTTTGCCAGACCCTGAGGCACCCACAATCGCAGCGGTCTCCTTGGCTTGGAGCTCAAAATTGACATCACTCAAGATGAGCAATTCGCCTTGGGGGTCGGGAACCGATTTGCTCAAATGCTCGACTCGAATAATGGGGGAGTGCATGATTTAGACTTTGTGAAAAGGATGGATGCGTGGTGTACCCGACTGATCCACCAAAGGAGCCACCAAGGGATACACCAAACGCTCAAAAAAGGGCACCTCCCTTGGAGACCCAGCCCATGGAGGCGGTGGTGCTTTATACTCTAAAGAGTTCACCAAATTATGACTTTGGAGTCACCTCGCTTTGTATTGTCTCTCATCTTTGCCCAGTTTGTGTGACACGCTGCACATGGACCGATCCCTTGCTGTTCGCTACTCGCCCTCTCGCTCGATCCCTTTCTCGGCCTTGTCCTTGATGGAACCAGGATCGACACGCATGAGGGGTTTGCGATGGCGTATGGCATCGGGTATGGCATCGGGTATGGCTTTGAGTTTGGCTTTTGCATTTTCGTTGGTCTTGACCTTTCTAAACCCCAAGGTCTCTCAGGCCCAAACGACGGCCCCAACTCCAGTGGCCTCCCAAGTCAACGCGACCCCGAATGCTCAAGGAGCCCCTGTCGCCAAGCTCCAGGGCAGCAAAACCCTCTTGGTGCTGGGCGACTCCTTGAGTGCCGAGTACGGACTCGTCAAGGGCACAGGCTGGGTGGCGCTTTTGGAGGAAAAATTAAACGCTCAACACATGGACTGGCGAGTGATCAATGCGAGCATCAGTGGTGACACCACGTCTGGTGGATTGGCACGCCTACCCGCACTTTTAGCCACCCATCACCCCCAACTCGTGGTGATTGAACTGGGGGCCAACGATGCCCTGAGGGGCCTCGCGCTCAACATGACTCGATCGAATCTTTTGCAAATGACCCAACTGAGCAAGCGTGCCCAAGCCAAAGTACTCTTGATTGGCATGCAAGTTCCACCCAATTACGGTCGTCAATACAATGAGGACTTGAAGGCCACTTTCTCGGCAGTTGCCAAGCAAACGCAATCGGCATCGGTGCCCTTTTTCTTTCAAGGTCTTTTGAGCCACATCGACCAAATCCATGAAAGCACCGATCCCACCGAGACGTGGTTCCAAGCGGACCGCATCCACCCTTTGGCCAAAGCCCACCCTTACTTGCTCCAAGGGATTTGGCCCACCCTCAAAAATGCCCTGAAAGACTGAACTCCCTATGAGCCTGCATCTCATTGCTCCCCATGAGGCCGTTGCCCTTTGGGCCCAAGCCCACCAAGCATTCCCAGCGAGCAACGCTGTGGGTAAAAAAACCCTGGGCTTTAGTGAGATCATTGACGTGAGGAGTGAGGGCGAGTTCGCTTTGGATCACTGGCCAGGTGCCATCAACTGGCCCGTCTTGGACAACGAAGAGCGCATTCTGATTGGAACCCTTTACAAACAGGTCAGCGCGTTTGAAGCTCAAAAAAAGGGGGCCGCCTTGGTGGCCAGAAACATCGCCAAGCACATCGAGTCCCATGTCTTGGATTTACCCAAAGATTGGCAGCCACTTATTTACTGCTGGCGTGGCGGCAAGAGAAGTGGCTCCATCTCAGGCGTGTTGTCCCAAATCGGCTTTAAAGTCCATTTGCTTGAAGGCGGCTACAAAGGCTTTCGCCAACAAGTCATCGAGGACATCCCTCCATTGATCGCGCCCCTTCGCTTTCACATCATCTCCGGCAGGACGGGCTCAGGAAAGACCCGACTGCTTCAAACGTTGAAGCGGCAAGGCGCCCAAGTGCTGGATTTGGAGGATTTGGCCCGCCACAGGAGCTCCGTGCTGGGCCAAATTCCTGGCGTACCCCAGCCCTCTCAAAAGCATTTTGACACCTTGATTTGGGAGCAACTCAGACACTTCAATCCTAGCGAAGTGGTCTTCATCGAGTCCGAGAGCAAAAAGGTCGGCAACCTCACGGTGCCTGAGGGCTTGATTGAGAAAATGCGTCAAAGCCCTTGCACGAACCTAGAGCTGAGCATGAAAGGCCGGGTCGAACTCTTGATGCAAGACTACGCCTTCATGGCCGAGGAGCGTGAGTTCTTCATCAAAAAACTCCAAGCCTTGATCCCCGCTCGGGGCAAGGCGGTGATTGAGCAATGGAGCACCATGATCGAAGAAGGACAGGTCAAGCAAGTGGTGCAAGAACTCCTCGAGCAGCACTACGATCCCACTTACGACGCGTCGATGAAGAGGAATTTTCAACTGATTGGCAGTGCTCATGCGCTGGTGCTGGAGTCCTTGGAGGCGTTAGAAGATGCTCAGCTGGCGGAGCAGTTGCGCCACCGAGTGAGCGTGTAGGACAAGACCAGCGCTTGACCTCTCCAATGGGCCCGCACCTGTCCAAAACGCAAGCGGGGTCCTAAGCCTCAAGTTCCATCAGCCCTTGATGCAAGTCCGCCATCAAGTCCTGCGTGTTTTCTAAACCGATACAAAATCGCACCACTTGCCCACCTCTCAAGTGCGCTGCTGGCTTTCGCCGCATGGCCCCCATATCATAGGGCAAGACCAAACTCATCGGCCCGCCCCAACTGTAGCCCAGCTTAAAGAGCTTCAATCGGTCACAAAACGCTTCAACATCTTGAGCAGTGTAGGAGGGTTTGAACACCACGCTGAAAATTCCTGCGGCCCGTCCTTTGGGATGTTCGGCCGTCACACAAAGGTCTCTCCAGTGGTGATGACCCTGAGCGCTTGGGAAAGCCGGGTGGAGGACCTCTTGGATGGAGGGCCTGCCCTCTAGGCTTTGAGCAATGGTCCTTGCAGCCCGGTCTTGGGCATCGTAGCGAAGCACCAGGCTTTGCAAGCCCTTCAAAATGGCATCCACATCATGCCCCCCAACGCCAGTGCCCAAGTACATATGGGCGCTCGACACCGCTTGGGCAATGTCACTGGAGTGAGAAACCACAGAGCCCATCAGCACATCGCCTCCACCACTGGGATACTTCGTCAAGGCATGAATGCTCAAGTCCACACCGAGCGCAAAAGGATCGAAGGCGAGTCCTGCACCCCATGTGTTGTCCAAAGCGAGCAAAGAAGGCCTGCGCTCAGCACTTTGCAAGTGCTCATTGTGCGCTTTGACCACTTGGACCATGCCCTTGAGGTCCGGGAACTCCATGGTGACCGAGCCTGCAGCCTCCATCCAGATCAGTCGCGTTTGGGGCAAAAGCTCACGCTGAAAGTCCTCCAAAGACATGGGGTCGTAGCGTGAGAAACTCACACCAAAGGGAGACAAGAAGCGCTCGAGCATGCTGATGCTGGGGCTGTAGGCGTTATCGGGCACCAAGACATGGTCACCCGTTCGAAGGAAAGCCAAATTCACATGGGCAATGGCCGATAAACCACTGGGGACCAAAGTGCAGTAACGCCCGCCCTCCAAGGTGGCCAACTTCTCCTCGAGCTCAAAGGTGCTGGGTGTACCGTGTAGGCCATAGGTGTAGGCACTCTTGTCTTGCCAGCGGCGGTTTTTCATCTCCCGAGTATTGGGAAAAATGACTGTAGAGGCTTTGTAGACAGGGCGTTGAGGGGACTCAAATTCCTGGGGAGCCACGTAGGGGTGGTGAATCAGGTGGGTTGATTTGATCTCGGACATCTTGTTCGCCTTTGGGGAAAAGTCATCTCGCTGGGGTCCTCCCATGTTGGGCTCAAGAGACCTAGACCCAAGGAGAGAGACCTCGCCCCGTGCTGAAAGCCGACTGGGGCGTCTCACGCTCATGGAAGGGGCATGAGCGCTTCGGATCTGGAAATCATCTCGATGTGAGAGGGCTTGAACTCGCCTCTACACCATCTGCAGTAAGGCCTGCCCTGCCCCCAGCTTTTAGCGCGCTCTCAGAGCTTCCACTTGGAGAGGAGTTGCTCTGGTCTCAAAGAATCGTAGCCCTCAAAGGGCTGATGAATCCAAGGGTTGGTGGGCAAAAACTCCACGGAGTAATCGGGCTCAAAGGTGGAAATGCCCTTGGTCCAAATGACCGCCGTCTTCAACTCGGTAATGGGCGCGTAGTTGGTCTTGAGCATTTGCACCACAGCGTTCAATGTGTGGCCAGAGTCGGCCAAATCGTCCACCAACAACACACGTCCAGCAATCTCACCCTTTGGCGTGGTGATGTACCGAGCCAAATCCAAATGCCCTTGAACGGTGCCCGCCTCTGAACGGTAGGAGCTGGTGGACATGATTGCCAAAGGGCGATCAAAAATCCTCGACAAAATATCCCCTGGCCTCATCCCGCCTCTGGCCAAACACAAGATGTTGTCAAACTCCCAACCCGATTGGTGAATCTTCAATGCGAGCTTTTCGATCAAATTGTGGTACTCGTCATAAGAGACATACAAGTGCTTACCGTCTTCAGTCAACATAGGGAAATTTCCTTCATAAATAAGTCGTCAATGGGTTGGTCAAGCGCGCCGTTTTGTCGAGACCCTAGAGGGTTGCACCCAACCCAAGACCTTTGATGGACGGGAAAGTTCATTTTCAGCGCCTCTTCATCTCTTCAATGCGCTGCCACAAAGGGCTCGTTGAGCACCATGGTGTGAGCACGGTCAGGACTCGTCGATACGATGTGGATGGGCACCTCACACACCTCTTCAATTCGCTTCAAATAGTTTTGTGCCTCGATGGGCAACAAATCGTAGCGCGTGACACCAGAGGTGGGTTGACTCCAACCGGGCATCGTCTCATAGACCGCCTCACAGCGCGCAATCTCATCGGCCCCCATGGGCAAGAGATCAACGACTTGGCCATCCATCACATAATGGGTGCACAACTGGATCTCTTTCAAGCCGTCCAAGACATCCAATTTGGTGATGCAAAGACCGCTCAGACCGTTGACTTGGGCACTGCGCTTTAAGAGGGCAGCATCAAACCAACCACATCGTCTCGAGCGTCCTGTGGTCACGCCCTTCTCGGCACCGATGGTGGCCATGTGGTAACCGGGTGTTCCAGGCGCTTCCCAGTCGAGCTCCGTTGGAAAGGGGCCACTGCCCACGCGGGTGCAATAGGCTTTGGTGATGCCCAAGATGTAGTGCAACAATCCTGGTCCCACGCCGCTCCCAGCGGCCGCGTTGCCCGCCACACAGTTGCTGGAGGTGACAAAAGGATAGGTGCCATGATCAACGTCCAAGAACGTGCCCTGAGCGCCCTCAAAGAGCAAGTTGGCACCTGCTTTATGAAGGGCGTTGAGTTCCTTCGAGACATCGGCCACCATGGGTAAGACCTCCTTGGCGTAGGCCATGGCTTCTTGATAGGTGCTCTCCAGGTCAATTTCCGGCGCGTTCAAAACGGTCTTCAAAATGTGGTTATGCAGTTGCAAATTGTCTTGCAACTTTTGTTTGAATCGAACGGGGTCCTTCAAATCTTGAACCCTCAACGCTCTTCTGGCCACCTTGTCTTCATAGGCTGGACCAATCCCTCGACCCGTGGTGCCGATCTTCTTGCCACCGGTCTTTTCTTTGTAAGCCTCACGGGCAACATCCAGCGCTGAGTGGTAAGGCATGATCAAGGGACAAGCTTCACTGATTCGCAAACGGTCCCTCACCTTCACCCCCGCACGCTCGAGACCGGCAATCTCTTCAAGCAACTTCGGCACCGAGAGCACCACACCATTGCCAATGAAGCACTTCACGCCCTCACGCATGACGCCACTTGGAATCAAGTGCAATGCCGTTTTGACGCCATTGATCACCAGCGTATGGCCCGCGTTGTGACCGCCTTGAAAGCGCACAACACCCTGAGCGGACTCGGTGAGCCAGTCGACCAGTTTTCCCTTGCCTTCGTCACCCCACTGAGTGCCAACGACCACAACATTTCTTCCTGGGGTGCTTTTCATAAAAACCAAAACCTAACGAAGTTAAAATTTAAAAAATTCATTCATCAATTTGGAAAAAATCCAAAGCGATGAATCGACCTGAAGTTTCTCTTGAGGGCCCGAGCGCTGGGGAACGCATTGGACGCATGGAGCGCCCCATTGAAGTCTCCCCCCAGCTTACTCAACGCGGCTCGAGTTTCACCACGCTCCAACGCCCCGATGCGTCGAGCACCAACTCTCGATCACACTCGAACTCATCGGGCGTTTGCATTTGTCCAGGGAGTGCACAAATGACACTCTCCCCATGAAGACGCAACTTGGCAATTTCACCCCTGAGCGCCATGTCCTCTGACCAAGGGGCCTTGATGGCTGCACGTCGGGGATGCTTGGGGAGCACTTCCACCAAGGCCTTCAAGTCGAGGCTGAAGCCCACCGCGGCTCTTGCACGTCCAAACACCGCCCCCACCTCGTCGTAGCGGCCACCACGCACCAAGGCGTCTGAGCCGCCCTCAACGTAAATGGCAAAGCGAGCCCCGCTGTAGTAGGAGTAGCCTTTGGAGTCGGCCAGATCAAAGCTCACCTTGACGCTCAAATGCGCTGAGAGCCAGAGCAACTCTTTCAAGGCCGTGACCACCTGAGGCCATGCGGCAAAAGCTTGGATGCCCTCTTCGACCACAGAGGCGTCACCGTAGAGGTGCACCAACACCTTCAACGCGGCTTGGGTGGGCGCGGGCAAAGCCAGCTCCTTGCCCAGTGAGACCACCTGTTGTTCATCTTTGTTGGCCAGCGCTTGACGAATGGACAAGGCCTGAGCGGGCGTCAAATTCAAGCCCGACAACAAACCCTTCAGCACACGTGCATCTCCAAAGTCGACCTGAATGTTTTTGCACGCCACGGCGGCCAATCCCGACAAAGCCAGCTCCAAAACCTCCAAATCGGCTTCCAGCCCCGCGTGACCAAAAAGCTCTGCACCGAGCTGCAAAGGCTCACGGGTTGCAAAGGGACGATCGGGCAAGGTGTGCAAAACGGGGCCGCAGTAGCACAAGCGACAAACCCCACTGCGATTGAGCAAATGGGCATCGATTCGAGCAACTTGAGGGGTGGTGTCGGGTCGAACGCCCAGCGTACGGCCAGAGAGTTGATCCACGAGCTTGAAGGTCTGCAAATCCAGTCTTGAGCCCGTACCGCTCAGCAAGGACTCCAGATGCTCTAACAGTGGAGGAATGACCAACTCATAGCCATAGGAGCGTGCACAGTCCAAAAACAAGCGCCTGAGCTCCTCTATTTGTCTGGCCTCTGAAGGCAGCACATCGGCCAAGTGATCGGGCAGCACCCAAGCGGAGGACATAATGAAGTGAAACCCGTAGGAGTTAAAGAGGGTTATTTTACCCTTTTGAGGGGTTGTTTTTCAAAAACCAAGGAAGACTTGAACCAACGAAAAGCGCTGGGCAAGCCCAAGCCCCTCCAAGGGGGCAAGCCTCAAGAGGGCAAAAGCTCTATTTAAATGCCAAATGCACGCGGTTGGAGATCATCTCCAGTCTTTTGGAGTGCCAAGGGTCTGGCAACCGGGTGTTGGTGATGTAGGCAAAAGAAAAGCGCCTTGCAGGATCGGCCCACGCATAAGAGGTCCCCACCCCGCCATGGCCAAAGACCTGAGGAGAGGCCAAAGTGCCCAAACCTCTGATGTTCACACCCACCCCCCTCAAGTGAGGGCCAAGACCGCGGTGCATGGGCATGCCCATCATCAAATCCACCCGGTCTGCCGTGTAGTTTTGGATGGCATAGGACAAGGTCTTCTCGGACAAAAAGCGAATGCCATTGTGAACGCCCCCTTGGAGCATCATTTGGTAGAGGAGCGCCATGCCTTTGGCCGTGCCGTAAGCACCCGCTCCTGGCACACCTGCCGTTTGCCAGGCGATGTCGTTGCTTTCAAAACGCAACTTCATGCTCTCAACATGGTTTTGACATGTGCGCTCTGGGTCTTTCGACCCTGCAGAGTCAAAGGGCTTGAATTCAGGTGACTTGGGCTCATACAGGTAGGCCACATTTTGTGAAACCGTTGAGCTTTGAGCCGGCAAGCCCATGTACAAATCACGCTCAAGACCCAAGGGCTTCAAGACCATGTCGTGCATGGCTTGTCGGTAGTCCATGCCTGTGACTTGCTCGACCACCATGGCCAAAACCCAGTGCGCTGACAGACCATGGTAGGAGACCTTGGAGCCCGGAGCCCATTCCAATTGAAAGTCACAAACAGCCTTTAAAACTCGGTCGTGATGGAGCAAGTCCTCGTGAGGAACTTCTGCATTGGGAAAACCCGCTTGATGGGTGATCAGCTGAAAAAGCGTGATGTTGTCTTTTCCGTGTTTGCCAAAATCACTCAAATAGGTGCAAACTGTATCGTTAAAGCTCAACTTGCCTTCTTCAAACAATTTCCAAAGCAATGTGGCCATGAGCATTTTGGTGTTGGAGTACAACAAAAAGAGGGTGTCGTCGTGAACCTTCCAACTCTCATGGGCATCCATGGTGTTGAGCCTGGACCAACCAAAGTTCTTCACCATCAACAACTCGCCCTCATGGGCCATCGCAATTTGACACCCCGTGTAGCGCCCCTCGTCGATATGCGACTGCACCAAATCCCACAAACGTTCGAGCTCTTGGTGCTTGAACAAGCCTTTGAAATTCAAATCGGGGTCCTGGGGCTCTGGCACCTCGGGCTTGGGTTCGACGTAAAAGGGTGAGTGGATTGTTTTCATAAGGTTTCTTGCCTCAAGCCCAAAAAAATCTAAATGATCAACAGGAGCAAAAACACTCCCAACGAAATGGCCATCAAGCCAAAGAATCGGATTTGCCCATCCTCAAGCTGCAAAATTTGCTCAAACATGCGTCGCCAAGCACCCGGGGAGATCATGGGAAAGAGCCCCTCAAAGATCAACACCAAGGCCAAAGCCATCAAGAGCACATCCCAAGAAAAAACCATGGACCGCAATTCCTGTGTTGAACTACTTTTTACCTGCCGATGAACCCCCACCTCCGGAGCCCTTCATGGCTTTGAAGAACTCGCTGCTGGGGTCGATCACCATCACGTCTGACTTTTTGTTGAAGGTGGCTTTGTAGGCCTCCAGACTTCGATAAAACTGAGCGAACTGTGGGTCTTTGCCAAAAGCATCTCCAAAGAGTTTGGCGGCTTGGGCGTCGCCTTCACCTTTGATTTTTTGCGCTTCACGGTAAGCATTGGCGATGGTGACCTCACGCTGCCTGTCGGCATCGGCGCGAATTTTCTCGCCTTCTGCAGCACCCGTCGAGCGCAACTCATTGGCCACACGCTTTCTCTCGGCCTCCATTCTGCGGTAGACCGACTCGGTGATGGTGTCCACATAATCGGCCCGAGTCATTCTGACATCCACCACCTCAATGCCCCAAGGCTTCACGCCTTGCACCTTCTTGATCACCTCGGCCTTGACCGACTGCATCACACTCTCTCGCTTTTGCGACAACAACTCCTTGACGGTCACTTTGTTGATTTCTTCTTGAAACGCATTTCTCACCACTCGCGACAATTGGACCGCTCCGGCTTGTTCATCGAGACCGACGTGACGGATGAAGTTGGAAGGGTCCGTGATGCGCCAGCGAACAAACCAATCGATCACCATGCGCTGCTTTTCTGCTGTGAGCATGGGTTCGGTGTCTGCATTGTCCAAAGTCAGCAAGCGCTTGTCGATATAGGTCACGTTTTGAAAAGGCGGTGGCAGCTTGAAGTTCAAGCCCGGTTGTGTGATCACGTCCTTGATTTGACCCAAGGCGTAGACCACCCCGAACTGACGCTGATCGACCACGAAAATGGTGGAGCTGAAGATGGCCAATGCCACCAAAGCGGAGGAGATGTAAAAACCAATTCTGTGCATGACAAATTCCTTCAATTCTTAACGCGTGCGACTCAACTTTGGGTGCTTGGGCACTCTAGCGTCCATCCCTGTCCCTTGAGCGTCCGTCTCTGGAGCGAATGTCCGAGGAGGATGGAACAGATGAATTAAAACCATTGGGTTCGGTGAACGGTTGTGCACCCGAGCCCACAGCGCCCAGGCTGTTGGAGGCGTTGGCATTGGGTGAGTTGGAGCCCGCACTCGATGAACTGGAAGCGGCCGCGGAGGACACGCCTGACTGCGTCATTTGCATGATCTTGTCCAAGGGCAGGTAAAGCATATTGGAGCCCTGATGAGAGTCCACCAAGACTTTGGAGACGTTGCTGTAAATTTGCTGCATCGCATCGATGTACATGCGGTCTCTGGTGACTTGAGGGGCCTTTTGGTACTCGGCATAAAGGGCTTTGAAGCGCTGGGCATCGCCCTCGGCTTGAGCCACGATTCGAGCCTTGTAACCATCGGCCTCCTCTTTGAGTCGTGAGGCTGCGCCGACCGCTCTGGGAATCACATCATTGGCATAGGCTTCCGCCTCGTTCTTGGCCCGCTCGCGCTCTTGACCGGCTTTGAGCACATCGTCAAACGCCGCTTGCACTTGCTCAGGGGGACGCACGCCGCCTTGTTCCAAGTTGATCGCAACGACCTCAATGCCCACCTTGTACTGATCCAAAATGACTTGCATGATCTCTCTGATGCGAGGTGCGATTTGATCGCGATCTTCAGACAACGCGGCGTCCATGCGCATCTTGCCAATCACCTCACGCGCCGCCGTCTCCGCCGCTTGGATCACGGCATCGGTCGGATTCTTGCTCTCAAAGAGGTAAGCTCTCGCATCCGTTAACCGGTATTGAACAGCAAACTTCATCTCCAAGATGTTTTCATCTTGCGTAAGCATCGCAGACTCTCGGAGTCCTGTGGCTTTGATGACCAAGTCACGCCCCACATCCACAGAGCGAATTTGCGTCACAAACACCAACTCATGGCGCTGGATGGGATATGGCATCCTCCAATTGAAGCCCGCACCCAAGGTGCTGTGGTATTTGCCAAATTGGGTGATCACGGCTTGTTGGCCCTCTTGCACGATGAAAAATCCCGAGCCCAGCCAGATCAACAAAATCACCAAACCTGCAACGCTTGCTGCAAATTTTGCAGCCTTCAAGTCTTGACCAAAGGGCGGTTGACCCGAACCGTTGGGCGAGGAGCCGTGGGGCTCTTGGCCCGATGAGCCTTTGCCGCCAAAGAAACCCCCAATGCGTTGATTGAAGTCTCTCCAAAGCTCATCCAAGTCGGGCGGGCCATTGGGTGTGGGGCGAGGCGATCGTGAGGGGTCGTTTTTGGGATCAGAAGCACCTCCATGGCCAGATTGACCCGATTGACCGGACTGACCGGACTGACCGGACTGACCGGACTGACCGGACTGACCTTGCTGGCCTTGTGAAGTCGGCACATCAAACGGGGACCTGGCCGGCTCACGAGCAGGCTCTTGTGAAGGGTCTCTAGGGGGCTGATCCATGGACATCAGTGCACCCCTTGGCGTGGCTTGACGCAAGGGCTTCACGGCGCCCAACATGAGGCCCAAGAGCCCTCGGGCCCATAACAGTGATTTCTTCAGCGGTGTTTTTAAATTCAGATCCATGTCGACCCAATCTTTCTTTATCTAGACCCACATTGTGCCTCGAATGCACACCGATTTGAGGGGTGCTGTTCGAGGGATTTCATAATTTAAATCAAACTTCTGAGCTGCTTTTGGACAAACGCCGCGCTTTCAAGCTTTTCAAAGCCAGGACCCGGACATTTTGCACCTCCAAACGAAGCTGAACTCTACCGATCTCTTCAGATCTGATTAGACCTCATCCCCATCCCCATCCTCATCATGAGCATCATGAACATCATGCAACCCGGGAACTTGTTGGATCATTCTCACATCCAGCGCAACCTCACCCAGATCTCCCTCCTCCACCTTCAAGGCCCACTGTGCCAAACGGTCTCTGAGCACATCCAAGCCCTGACCACTTTTGGCACTTAAAAAGAGTCGGGGCAACTCACGCCCCTCAAAATCATAGGTATCGACTCGCCTAAAAGGCAATCGATCAAGTGGCAAAGCATCAATTTTGTTGAAAATCAACCATTGGGGCACATGAGAGGCACCAATGTCTTCCAAAACCCGCTGCACCTCGCGAAGCTGCTCCTCAAAGGAGGGGTTCGAGGCATCCACCACGTGGAGCAACAAGTCCGCCTGGGCCGCCTCTTGCAAGGTCGCCTCAAAGGCGTCCACCAAGGTGTGGGGAAGATCCCTGATGAAGCCCACGGTGTCGGAGAGGGAGACTGTTTTACCCACCCCTTGCGAGTCGCCCAAATACAACTGCCTGGTCGTCGTGTCCAAGGTTGCAAACAGTTGGTCTGCGGCGTAGGCGCGCGCTTTGACCAGCGCGTTGAACAAGGTCGACTTGCCCGCGTTCGTGTAGCCCACCAAAGAAACGCCCAAATGGGCTCCCCTGGTCCTTTGCCTTCTTTGGGTGGAGCGCTGCTTTTTAACACGCTCAAGCCTCTCGCGTGTTCTCTTGATGGACTGCGAGATCATGCGCCGGTCCAACTCAATTTGCGTCTCTCCTGGACCACCTCGGTTGCCGATCCCTCCTCTTTGCCGCTCAAGATGGGACCACCTCCTGACCAATCGGGTGCTCAAATATTGAAGCCTTGCCAGCTCCACTTGAAGTTTGCCCTCATGGGAGCGAGCGCGTTGGGCGAAAATCTCCAAGATCAGCATGGTGCGATCGTTGACGGGCATCTCCATGTGGCGCTCTAAATTTCTTTGTTGCGCGGGGCTGAGCGCTTGATCAAAGAGGATCTCTTGTGCGCCCAGCGCCAGGGCCAACTCTTTGATCTCCTGCGCTTTACCAGAGCCGACAAAAAGCGCCGCATCGGGTGCTTTTCTTTTACAGACAAAGGCTCTCACGGGTGTCAAGCCTGCGGTCTGCGCCAAAAGGCCCAACTCCTCAAGCTCTTCATCAAAGTAGGAAACGCCCAGGTCAACGCCAACCAAAAGGACGCGCGCAGTGGGGAGTGGTGCTGTATCAATCAAGAAAGAGGGGATTCCTAAAAAGGGGACAAGGACGCTTTGATGAACGCAACACCCAACCAGAGGGCGTCACTGTTTTGCTGACCAAGCGCAGGGCGCTCGCTTCAGGCCAAGCCAAAAAGGTCTGGTACAAGGTCTGGTACAAGGTCTGGTACAAGGTCTGGTGCAAGGTCTGGTGCTTGAGGCTTGCAGTCACACTTGGCGCTCAAACGACATTGGAGGAGATGGACGCAAGGCTGAAGATTGGGATTGGATCAAAGCGCAGGCTCTTTGGCAAGCAAAGCGTCGCAAAAAAAGCATGAAGTCAACAAGCTTTTACTGACCTTCTGTGTTGGCGCTTTGCTCAGCCAACTCACTGCCCGAGAAGTTCACTGCTCGTCCGGGCACGATGGTGGAGATGGCGTGCTTGTAGACCATTTGAGTGACCGTGTTTCTGAGCAGCACCACATACTGATCAAAAGACTCGATTTGCCCTTGAAGCTTGATGCCGTTGACCAAATAAATGGACACGGGCACGTGCTCTTTTCTAAGCAAGTTCAAAAATGGGTCTTGAAGGAGTTGACCTTTGTTGTTCACGATATTCTCCGTGTTCTGGTGTTGAAGTGGTAAAACGTAACCATACCACAACAAGCCCTTTTTTTATAAAACTCAGGTATCTTTGTAGGGGTTGTGAGTGGTTTTCATCTCAATTCTCAAGGGTGTGCCTTGCAAACTGAACTCTTTTCGAAATCGCCCCTCTAAAAACCGCTTGTACGAATCCGTCACGTGCTCCAAGGAGTTCCCATGCACCACAATGATCGGTGGATTCATGCCACCTTGGTGGGCGTAACGCAACTTGGGCCTGAACATGCCCGCACGCTTGGGGGACTGGAACTGCACCGCTTCGAGCAAGAGTCGCGTCAAGATGGGGGTGGACATCTTGCAGTTGGCGGCCTTATAGGCTTGAGAGATCGAATCCCAAACAGGACCCAAACCTTGGCGCTTGATGGCAGAGATGTGATGCAAATTGGCAAACTTTAAAAACGGCAAGCGCGTCTCGATCGAGCGCTGCACCATCTCGCGTTGATAGCGATCGATCGCATCCCATTTGTTCACCGCCAACACCACCGCTCGACCACTCTCGAGGATGTAGCCTGCAATATGGGCATCTTGATCGGTCACGCCTTGTGTGGCATCCAAGAGAAGAAGAACCACATTGGCAGAAGCAATCGCTTGGAGCGTCTTCACCACAGAGAACTTCTCAATGGCCTCAAAGACTCGGCCCTTTCGCCTGAGTCCAGCTGTATCGATCAAGTCGTACTTTTGCCCCTTGAACTCCAAGGGCACATGAATGGCGTCTCTGGTGGTGCCAGGCAAGTCAAAAGCCACCAAGCGCTCTTCACCCAGCCAAGTGTTGATCAAAGTGGACTTGCCCACATTGGGTCGGCCCGCAACGGCCAATTTGATCACACCCGGCACATCCTCCAGCTCAGACTCCTCGGCCTCCAAATCCAAATGCAAGGGCTCCAAGGCCAACTCGACCATGCTGCGAATGCCTTGACCGTGAGCGGCAGAAACCGGGTGCACATCGCCAAGACCGAGCTCATAAAACTCCACCAACTGAGGACCTTCGGACATGCCCTCGGCTTTGTTGGCCACGAGCAATGTGGGTTTGCTCAGTTTGCGCAAATAGTTGGCAATGTCGTGATCTTGCGCCGAGAGTCCCTCTCGGGCATCCACCACAAACACCACCACATCGGCCTCAGCCACCGCTTGTCGGGTTTGCTTGGCCATTTCTTTGTAGATCCCCGAGCTCGCATCGGGCTCAAAGCCACCGGTATCGATCACGATGAACTCATGAGCCCCCAAACGAGCGTCTCCATAATGACGATCTCGGGTGAGACCGGCAAAATCCGCCACAATGGCGTCTCGACTCTTGGTCAAGCGGTTAAAGAGTGTGGACTTGCCCACATTGGGTCGTCCCACTAAGGCTAAAACTGGTTTCACGGGTTGGTCAACTTCACGTTCGTTGGTGGGAGCTTAAAGGCCCTGATCTTGCCCGCTCTAGAAGCGTACAAGAACCCTCCCTCCAAGGGCAAACTCAGACCCAAAGTCGCCTGGGTTTGGGTATCTGTTTTATTGAGAATGTGGCCATCTTTGGAGGACAAGAGATAAACCATCCCGTCTTGGTCACTCACCAAGACGCCCTCAGGCAAGACCAAGGGGGTGGAGAGTTTGCGGTACTTCAAGACATCGGTCTCAAACAACTTCTCACCCGAAGTTCTCGACCACGCCAACACCATCCCGTTGCTCTCGGCCGCCACCACCGCATCGTCGTTGCCCGACAAACCTTGGTCTCCATTGGCCACACGGCTCCAAAGCAAGTTGCCGCGCTGCGCGTTCACGCAGCCCACTTGAGCTTGAAATGCGCGCACGCACACCAAGTCTCCAAATCGGTAGGCTGGCGAGACCAAATCCACCAAGCGCTCCAAATCGTTCACACCTCGGGGAACCGCAATGGGGGTGTCAAACTTGGCTTGTCCAGTCAGCGGATTCAAGCCCAGCATGCGTCCTGAGAACCCCACCACCAAGGTGTCTCTGACCGCCATCAAAAGGCCTTTTTGGTTCAAGGTCAAAGGATCCCCGGGACGCTGTTGGGTCCAAAGCACACGACCGCTTTGACCATCCATGGCCACCACCGAGCGATCTGCAAGCAACACAAAAACCCGCTCACCCGCCACCAAGGGTGGCGTGATGCTTTGGGAACTCATGGTGCTCTTCCAAAGCAGCCCCTTTTGATCAAAGGTCAGGACTTGGTTGTTTTTGGTGGTGACCGTGAAGCGTTGACCGTCCGAGCCCAAAGCGGAGGACAAGGGGGTCTTCAAGTCCAAGCTCCACAGGACCTTGCCATCCTTGGCGTCCAATTGAGTGATCAAACCGTTTTCGGAAGCAAATGTCACCTGCGTGCCATTGACATGGGGGACCATGAAGGCGTTAAAGGGCGGGATGCTCAACGCATAAGAGGGCTCGATTTGCTGGCCAACCTGCCCCACCACCACCTCCTTGGCTTTGGGCTTGACGGTGGAGGAGCAACTCATCAAAAGTGCAAGCCCCACACCCACACCCAAAAGACCTAGGGCACGGGACAATCCTAAAGGACTCCAACGACTGAGGGATGAAGAGAAAAGACTCACTCCTTCGTCTCCTTTTTCTTCTCAGACTCGATCGTCCGCACATCAACCCCAAGACTGGCCAACTTCACTTCAATCAAGGGCCTGTACTCATCTCTCTCGGACATGGTGCTCCAAGCTTGTTGGAAGTGATTTTTGGCGTCCTCGAGTTTCTTTTCTTGCAAATCAATGTCACCCAAGCGGTCCAAGGAGAGCGGCTCAAAGGCTTTGGGAAATGGCTTTTTGAGCCACTCCCGCGCTTGATCCCATTTTTTAGCCTCCATCGCCAAAGCAGACAAACGCAGTCTTGACAAGGAAACCAAGCCCTCATCGCTTGCATGCTCTTTGACCCAAACGAGGTTTTTCTCTGCCGCATCCATCGCTTGGTGCTCCGCAAAGTAGCGTGCACCCATCAAACTGGCATGCTGGGTGTACGTCGCACCTGCAAACTTGTCTTGCATATCGGCCAAAGCTCTGGTGATCAAGGTGGGGTCTTGGGACTGAACGGCCCTCTCAACGGTCTCAAAGAGAACGGAGGCTTGGGCGGCTTGTTTTCTTTGCCAAAACTGCCAACCGCTCCATGCGCTGTAGCTCAACAAAATGGCAATGAGCACCCAAGTCAGCGCTGAGCCGTACTTGTTCCAAAAGTGTTTCAACTCATCAATTTGTTCTTGTTCTTCAAGATCGAGGTGCGAGGCCATAGAAAATAAGTGGTAAAAATAAAAAAATAAAAAAATAAAAAAAAACAACCAAGGTGCCCACCCCAACCCGAGGGGGGGGCTTGAGCTGCAGTGTTCAGCTGCAGTGTTCAGTTGCAGAGTTCAGCCGCAAAGATCAACCCAATGATCAACCCAAAGTGCAGCCGAAGGAGCAACGCAAAGAGCATCTGAAGTCCATGGACTTCAGACATGAGCCCCCATCAATGTCCAGCCGTCAGGCTCGATTGTAGAGCCTTACCCCACAGATCGACATCTTTTAACAACTCAACCCTCTGAGCCCCCTCACCATCCCTCAAAGACTTGATGGTCAAGGAGGCCTTGGAGAGCTCCTCGGCTCCAAAAATAAGGGCATACCGGGCCCCTGAGCTGTCTGCACGCTTGAGTTGCGACTTCATGCTGCCCATTTGCTCCCAAAGGGGGGCCCCGCCCTCCTCGGGCTTGGCGTGTCCCGCTGCTGGCGAATGCATTTGGACTTTGAGCCCCAAATGTCTCAAAGACTGCACCACCTTGAACACCAATGGAAAGCTCTTGGCATCGGGAACCACGGCAAAACAGTCCATTGGAGGCGCATGTTGAACCAACTCTTGCGTCTTGAGGAGTTCCAGCACACGCTCCACCCCAAAGGCCCACCCCACGGCGGGAGCCGCTTTACCGCCCAACTGCTCGACCAAGTAATCATAGCGCCCGCCTCCACAAATGGTGCCTTGTGAGCCTAGACTTTCGGTGATGAATTCAAAAACCGATAAATTGTAATAATCCATGCCCCGAACCAGCCTGGGGTTGATGGTGTAAGCCACGCCGTTGGCGTCCAAAATGGCTTTCAATCGCTCAAAATGAGCCAACGAACCCTCTCCCAAGTGGTCGATCAACTTGGGGGCAGCATTGACAAGGTCTTGAAGCTCTGGGTTTTTGGTGTCCAAAATTCTTAAAGGATTGCTGTACAAGCGCCTCTTGGCCTCCTCGTCCAGCATATGGGCATGGCGCTCCAAATAGGCGATGAGGGCTTGGCGGTGCTCAGCTCGCTCAGTGGGTTGCCCCAAACTGTTGAGCTCCAAGCGCACATCCCTCAGACCCAATTGCTGCCAAAGGCTGTTGGCCATCAAAATGAGTTCCGCGTCCAGCTCTGGGCCCGCAAACCCAATGGCTTCAGCCCCAATTTGATGGAACTGCCTGTAACGCCCGCGTTGGGGGCGTTCATGACGGAACATCGGCCCCATGTAGTACAAACGCCTTGGCGCATCGTAGAGCAAATTGTTCTCGACCACGCTCCTCACGACACCCGCCGTGGCCTCGGGGCGCAAGGTGAGCTGCTCACCGTTCAATCGATCCTCAAAGGAGTACATCTCCTTTTCCACAATATCTGTCACCTCCCCCAGGCCGCGAATGAACAAAGCGGTGGGCTCCACAATGGGGGTGCGGATGTTTTGATAGGCATAGCTTTGCATGAGCACACGCACTTTGGCCTCAAGCCACTCCCAGTGGTGTGACTCTTTGGGCAATACATCGTTCATGCCTTTGACGGCGGTTATTTTCTCAGTCATGTTGCAATTTGTGGGAAATGATACTCAGCGAGACGTCTCGTGCGTCTCAAAAATTGGCGGATCCATGGGCTCATGGCCATCAAGCCTCATACACCCATGTGCGGGGTGCTGGTGCGAGTCGAGCCAAGCGTGCGAGTTGATATCACGATACCCTTTTGAGGGGCAAAGTCGATAGAGCGCCACACCATGCAGAGCCATCAAGTGCCTGGGCACTCGAGCGTGCACCCTTGCCGACCTGTGAACCCCTAACACCCTTTATTTTAAGCGATCAAGAGACAACCCCGTCCAAAATGAGACCACTCTGGCCCCAAGGAGCGAGAAATACTTCTCGCCACCTCACTTGGTGTGCACCTTGAAGGAGGCCCAAGTCTTATTGGCGCTGACCCTCAAAACAAAACAAATAGCGAAAAAACACACCCAAATACGCGAAAGGTCGCCAAAGAACACCAAGCTCAGCCTCAGGGGCCAGAGTCAAGCAACTGATGCACCGTACTTGTTTCGGATGTAGGTTTCAACGAGTTGGTGAAACTCCTTGGCAATGTGCTCTCCCCTGAGGGTCAAGGCTTTCTCGCCATCGATAAAGACAGGTGCTGCAGGGGCCTCTCCAGAGCCCGGGAGGCTGATGCCGATGTCGGCATGTTTACTCTCGCCAGGTCCATTCACAATGCACCCCATGACCGCCACCTTCAAATTCTCGACCCCTGGGTACTGGGCCCTCCAAACGGGCATTTGAGCTCTCAAGTGATCATCAATGTCCTTGGCCAACTCTTGAAACGTCGTGCTCGTGGTGCGGCCGCAACCCGGACAAGCGGTCACACTGGGCACGAATTTACGAAGTCCAAGGGACTGCAAAATCTCCGCTGCAATCACCACCTCTTGGGTCCTCGCCTCGCCCGGTTGTGGGGTCAAGGACACACGGATGGTGTCTCCAATGCCCTCTTGCAAAAGAATGGCCAAGGCAACGCTGGAGGCCACAGTCCCTTTGGTGCCCATGCCCGCCTCGGTCAACCCGAGATGCAAGGGGTGGGAGGTGCGAAGGGCCAATTGACGGTAAACGGCAATCAGGTCTTGAACGCCCGAGACCTTGCAGCTGAGCAAAATTTGCTCGCTGGGTAGACCCAACTCCACGGCCCTTTCAGCCGACTGGGTGGCCGACTGAATCAAGGCCTCATACATCACTTGTCGAGCCTCAAAGGGCTTGGCTCTTTTGGCATTGTCGTCCATCAAAGTGGCGAGCAACTCTTGGTCCAAACTCCCCCAATTGACGCCAATGCGAACCGCCTTTTTGAGCCTCGCGGCCACCTCCACCATTTGCGCAAATTGCTTGTCGTGCTTATCGCCCTTGCCCACATTGCCAGGGTTGATGCGGTATTTGGACAAGGTCTCTGCGCAAGCGGGGTAGTCACTGAGCAGACGGTGGCCGTTGTAGTGAAAGTCACCAATGAGGGGCACATCGATGCCCATTCGGTCAAGCTGCTCACGGATGTGGGGCACCGCCTCAGCAGCCTCGGGGGTGTTGACCGTGATGCGCACCAACTCCGAACCGGCCAAAGCCAACTCTTTGATCTGAATGGCCGTGCCAATCGCATCGGCCGTATCGGTATTGGTCATGGATTGAATCCGAACCGGGGCATCTCCTCCCACGCTCACCACATTGGAGCCCCAAGAAATTTGGGCAGTTTTTGTGGTGCGCTTGGCAGGTTCAGACAAGGCAATGGGTTGGAGGTCGTGCATGGTGCTGAATGAAAAAAATGAAAAGTAGGTGACCCTAGTCGACAGCGAAGGTGTGGAGCGATCAAAGCCTTGATCAACAAAGGCAACAAAAACCACTTCAACCGGGTTCAAGCGACCTTGGCCCCAAGAACCTCACCGCACCCATTCTAGGGGCTCTTTTGCAGCTAGGAAAGGGGGCTAACGATAGGAATGACCTTGGCTCGGCGCTCACTGATCGAGGTCCTGTCTTGGATGTCTCCAGCCAACTGTCCACAAGCCGCATCAATGTCCTCGCCCCGGGTCTTTCTGACCGTACAGACCAAGCCCGCATCGAGCAAAGCGTCGCTGAAGCGCTTGATTTGGGCGTTGCTCGAGCGCTTGAGGCCTGACTCCTTGAAGGGATTGAAGGGAATCAAATTGATTTTGCAAGGAAATCCTGGACCCTTGGAGGGCTTGAGCAGGTCGACCAAAGCGTTGATGTGCACCTCTTGGTCGTTCACGCCATCGAGCAAACAGTACTCCAAGGTCACAAAGTCTCTGGGCGCGTACCTCAAATACCCCTTACAAGCATCCAAAACCTCTGCAATCGGATACTTCCTGTTGAGCGGCACCAACTCATCCCTCAGCGCATCGGTGGGGGCGTGCAAGGACAAGGCCAAGGCCACAGGTGCGTCGAGCCCCAAGCGCTCAATCATGGGCACGACCCCAGAGGTCGAGACCGTGGTGCGTCGTCTGGACAAACCATAGGCGTGATCGTCCAGCATGATTTTTAACGCAGGAACCAAATGGGTGTAGTTTTGAAGAGGCTCGCCCATGCCCATCATGACCACGTTGGTGATGATGCGGTTCTCGCGAGCGTTGTACTCGGGAGACTTTCTGAGCGTGTGCTCGGCAAACCACAGCTGCGCAATGATCTCTGCGGTGGTCAAATTTCGGCTAAAACCTTGGTAGCCGGTGGAGCAAAAGGTACAACCCACTGCACAGCCGGCCTGTGAGGAGATGCAAAGCGTCCCGCGATCGCTCTCGGGAATGTAGACGGTCTCAATGGCGTTGCTCTGGCCCACATCAAAGAGCCATTTGATCACCCCGTCTTTGGCCCGGTGCTCAGAGATCAGGGACAAAGGCTGGACAAAGGCTGTGGTGCTCAACTTTTCTCTGAGGGACTTGGCCAAGTCACTCATGTGCTCAAAGTCGGTCATGCCCCGCTGATGGATCCATCGAAACAATTGGGTTGCACGAAAAGGCTTCTCACCAAGGCCTTTGGCAAACTCAATCATGCCCTCGCGATCAAATTCCAGCAATTGTTGCAATTGTTGCACCTGCATCACTTTCTAAGTTCAACGCAAAATGCGTTGGAGTGGATTCACCAAGGGCATTGCCCAAAAAAGAAACGCCCAAACTGAGACCCAGAGGCACCAGTTCAGGCATCGTCAAATTCACCTACAACACCCTTGGCCGGGGCCAAGGGGTGTTGGGCTGGAAAGACTTCAGTGACCGTAGACGTTCAAGCCTGCGAAGAAGAAGGCAATCTCAGCTTTGGCTGTCTCTTCACCATCAGAGCCATGAACTGCGTTGGCGTCAATGCTGTCAGCAAAGTCAGCACGAATGGTGCCAGGAGCTGCCTTCTTGGGATCGGTTGCACCCATCAAATCACGGTTCTTGGCAATCGCACCCTCGCCTTGAAGGCACTGGATCATCACGGGACCAGAGATCATGAAGTCCACCAAATCTTTGAAGAAGGGACGCTCTTTGTGAACGGCGTAAAAGGCCTCAGCCTCGCCTCTTGACAAGTGGGCCATGCGAGCGGCAACCACCTTCAAGCCAGCAGCTTCAAAACGAGCATAAATTTGACCAATTACGTTCTTAGCAACCGCATCGGGCTTGATGATGGAGAGTGTTCTTTCGATAGTCATTTGAAATTTCCTAATTCAGTTGAGTAAATTCGTCCCTTTGTAGAGCGTCAAAGGCACCCAAATGGCCCCCAAGCTCGGGATAACCCGCTATTTTAGCGCAAAGGATGCACCCGTTTGATGCGCAGGGGCTTCGGCGAGACATTTAACAACAAGAAACAACAACAAGAAAAGATTCAAAGGAGTTTGCGCTGAAGGTCGCCAAGACCGGCCAGCGGCCTCTATCTTCGACCTCTTTTGGGGGCTGACGCCCCATAGCGAGCAGCACCCGAGCTGCCTTTTTCTCTTCTTTGCTTGTTCAAACTGTCACTGCCAATGTAGCCCACCGACGTCTTCATGGGGTCGGGCTGCGCTGCAGCATTGGGGTTGGTTTTGGGTTTTGCGCCACGACCGCGGGCGTTGGACAACCCAAAGGCTGAGCCCTCAGGGGCATGACGCTCAGGGGATGGTGGACGGGGATAAGAGGCCCGAGGACCAGCGCCCTTTTGACCTGGACGGGCTCGGTTGACCTTGGGGGCTCGGGCCTGAGCGCTGGCGCGATCGGAACCCAAGCCTTGATGCTCATTCATACCGCAGGCTTGGATGAGGGCTCTGATGTCTGATTCGTCGAGCTCCATGAAAGCGCCACGCTTGAGTCCTCTGGGCAGGACCATTTGACCATAGCGGATTCGAATCAAGCGAGACACCGCATGACCCACCGCCTCGATCATTCTTCTGACCTCACGGTTGCGCCCTTCGCTGATGGTCACGCGGTACCAACAATTGGAGCCCTCACCACCACCATCCTCCAAGGAGCCGAATTTGGCGGGACCATCGTCGAGTTGAACGCCATCGAGCAACTGCTGCTTTTCCTCTCTCGACAAATGACCCAGAACACGCACGGCATATTCGCGCTCCAAACCAAACCTGGGGTGCATGAGTTGATTGGCCAATTGACCATTGCTTGTAAAGAGCAACAAGCCCTCTGTATTCAAATCCAAACGACCCACCGACTGCCACTTGCCATGCTGCAAGCGGGGGAGCTTTCTAAAGACCGTCGGTCTATTTTGAGGATCATCGTGTGTGACCACCTCGCCAGCAGGCTTGTGGTAGGCAATGACACGGGTGGGTGGAGGGGAGACTCGCACATGAATCGCGCGGCCGTTGACCTTCACTTGGTCCCCGTATTGAATCCTTTGACCAATATGAGCCGGCACATTGTTGACAGAGATTCTGCCCTCGATGATCAACTGCTCCATCTCAAGCCTTGAGCCCAGTCCCGCTTGAGCCAAGACTTTGTGCAGTTTAGGGGACTCAGGTTGAGGCAGGAGCACACGTTTGGTCAGCACCAAATCCTCGTCTTCAATGTGCTCATCAAACTCCCCAGAGACAACGTCGGAGAAAGAGATGGGGAGTGCTTCTGGAGCAGTTGTGCCTTGCAAGGCGTCACCTTCCTTGGCGATCACTTCTGGACTTTGAGGCAAGCCTTTGGAGTCTGTCGTTGTTGAAACATCTGTAGGTTGCGGTTCTTGCATCAAAGTACTCTTAGGTTAGGGTTCAAAGGGGTGCACTTGAAATCAAAGCACCCCTTTGTGACAGGTGCCATAAGCACTTGTCATCGAAAAACAATCTCAATGGGCGTCGTGCTGGGTGGACGCGTCGCTTGCTGAATGGGGTGGGGCTGCGTTGGGCTCTGAGCTTTCAGGTGATGGTTCATACACGTCATTAACTGGAGTCACTTCCGTCACTTCCGCCACCTCAAGTGACACCTCAGCTCCACCCTCCACCCCATCCAACTCTTCCATGGCATCCAATTGGGCCAAAGCGGCTTGAGCCTGGGCACTCAATTCTTGGCTCTTCAACGCCTCAATGGAGTGCAAACCCAAGTCATCCAAAAAATGCTTGGTGGTTGCAAAAAGTGCAGGTCTTCCCACCGTTTCTTTGTGTCCAATGACCTCGACCCAACCGCGGTCTTCCAACTGCTTGATGACCATGGAGTTGATCGTTACCCCCCTGATGTCTTCCATCTCCGCACGGGTCACGGGTTGTCTGTGGGCAATGATCGCCAAAGTCTCCAGCACGGCGCGGCTGTATTTAGGTGGTTTTTCTGGATGCAAACGATCCAGGTACATGCGCATTTCAGCTCGGCTTTGAAAACGCCAACCGCTTGCCACTTCCACCAACTCCACGCCTTTGTGGGCCCACTCCTCTTGCAAATGTGCCAAGAGGGTCTTGATCGTGTCGGGTCCCACCTCTTGCGCAAACAACACACCCATCTCTTTGATGGTCATGGGTTGGGTGGCACATATCAATGCGGTTTCAAGGACCCTTTGGGCATCCAAGGTATTCATCTCAGGCTCCGAAATGTAAAAACGCCGTTGCGTCAAAAAAAGAAAAGAGTGAATGGCCCATTCGCATTGGGGAACCCACTTTCAAAAAAAACCAAGCCCTTTGGGTTGGAACCAACCGTGACCACGCGCAAATGGGGATCACCACAAAGTGCAAGATTCATGATGCAGGTGTCATGGGCTGGGGAGGGGAAAAAACATCAACCCTCCTTTGCTCAAGGCCATGGGGCGCGCAAAGATCCACTTGAAAAAGGTGTTCATGAGCATTCTCAGAACTTCCCCCCGAATCTTTGTGCATCAAGACCCCCTTGGGCCGTGAACAAGACATGAGTGAGGCTTTGGACACGCTAAGCATTCGCACACAAGCTCATGATGAAGCTGGCATGGCAATAGAGCCTAAATTGTAACTGAGTCCCAGACTTTGCGCGACTTCTGAGAGGTCTTGTGGTAAGTCTGCAAAAAAGACCTTCCTCTCCCCGCTGTAGGGGTGATCAAAACTCAACCTAAAGGCGTGCAAAGCCTGCCTTTTAAGCCCGCCCTCACCGGTGCCTTTGGCGCCGTAGAGGGTGTCGCCAAAAATGGGGTGGTGTTGGGCGCTCAAATGGACTCGAATTTGATGCGTCCTGCCTGTGTGCAGCTGGCAGTAAATCAAGCTGAATTGCTCGTGGGTGGACAAGCAAACACAGGTGGTGTGAGCAACTTTACCCGATTGGTGCGACAAATCCACCACCGTCATTCGGAGTCGATTTCGGGTGTCTCGACCAATGGCGTGGTGAATCTCCATTCTCTGCCCCTCAAGCCATGCACCTTGGGCGATACACACATACTCTCTTTTCATTTCCCTTTTGGTGATCATCGCGATCAAACGGTCCATGCACTCCCGGGTTTTGGCCACCACCATCAAGCCACTGGTGTCCTTGTCCAGGCGGTGAACAATACCGGCTCTTGGGACAAACTTGGCCCCCTCATCCAAAGCCAGCAAGCCATTCAAGAGTGTTCCACTCCAATGACCCGCTGCAGGATGGACCACCAGACCCGCGGGCTTATGGATCACCCTCAGGTGCTCATCTTCGTACACCACCTCCAAGGGCATGGCCTGGGCCACAAAAGCCTGGGTTTGCTCCGTTTCTCGGATGCGAACTTGGTAACGCTCGCCCGCCTTGACTTTGGCGGAAGCCTTCAGAGCCTTGTCCGCTTGAGGCACGTGGGGCGCTTGAGAGAGCGCTGGGTAAAGGGACGCCTTTGCAGGCAGGGCCAGCACCAACCCCTCTTGCATCAATTGCTGAAGAAAACTTCTAGAAAACTCTGGCAAGCACTCGCTCAGAGCCACATCGAGCCTTTTACCGTGAAGAGACATCGAGATCTCAATCTCCCGCTCCTCCACGATCGCCCCTTCTGGGTTTTGGGCTGAGAAATCCGAAAAATCTTCCCCCTCTGGTTCAATATTTGCTGTCTTGGTGTCCGTCATGGCCGATAATACGCAGGTTCGTTGAAAAAATGAAGGGTGTGCTCAGTGCTTGGTCTTAACTCATTATCTCGGCTTTTGGTGGCCTTTGTCTTTGGCGCTGTCGTCTTGGCGCTCACCTCTTGCGCCTCTAGCAATTACGATGAGACGGCCGACTGGAAGCCTGAGAAGCTCTATGCTGAGGCCAAAGACCATCTGAATGGAAAGCTTTATGAAAAAGCCATCAGCTTGTATGAAAAGTTAGAGGGCCGTGCAGCGGGTTCGATCTTATCTCAACAAGCTCAAATTGAGAAAGCCTACGCACAATACAAAAGCGGTGACCCCATCATGGCTGTCTCCACCCTTGACCGCTTCATCAAAATCAACCCCGCCTCACCCGCACTTGATTATGCTTACTACCTCAAAGGGGTGGCCAACTTCAACGACGATTTGGGCTTCTTGTCGAACTTCACTAAGCAAGACCTTTCCGAGCGAGACCAAAAGGCAGCCAAAGAAAGCTTTGATGCCTTCAGAGAGCTCTTGACGAAATTCCCCAACTCCAAATATGCCGAGGACGCCCGTCTTCGCATGCTCTACGAGGTGAATGTGCTTGCACAATCCGAGGTCAATGTGGCCAGGTACTATTTCAAAAAAGGCGCCTACATCGCTGCCATCAACCGGGCGCAGTCGGCGATCAATGAGTACCGCGGCGTGCCTGCAATCCATGAAGCGCTTTTGATCATCCGTGATGCTTACGATCACTTGGGACTCACGCCCTTGAAGGAGGACACCCAACGCATCATCGCCTCCACCTTCCCCCAGGCTCAAGACAAAAAACTGGAAGACTTCATCAAAACTCGGAGTTGGTGGCAGATTTGGTGAGTCTTTTAAGACCCTCCAACAAGGCTTGTTCATCCGAGACCCTGGCCATGGGCGGCAAAGCCGCCATGAGCCTCTTGCCGTAACCTGTGGTGGACAAGCGGGTGTCGCAAACGATCAAAACACCCTTGTCACTCTCTCGTCTGATCAAGCGACCCGCACCTTGCTTTAAAGACACCCCCGCCTCGGCCAAAAAATAGCTGTTAAAGGCACTCTTGCCCTCACTCTCCAGTCGCTTGCTGCGGGCCTCCACCATGGGGTCGTTGGGCGGGGGAAAGGGCAACTTATCGATGATCACCGCCTGAAGTGCATCCCCAGGCACATCAAAGCCCTCCCAAAAGGAGGCTGAGGCCACCAGCACAAAACCGCCCTCATGGTGTTCCGAGGGCCCTCTGAATCGCTGCATGAGCTCGGTCTTGGAGCTCTCGCCCTGGACCAAAACTTCAATCTGCGGGTGATCTTTGAGCAACTCCTTGAGCCGCTGCGCAATGTCTTTTAAGGCCCGAAGCGTGGTCGTCAAAATCAAGGTCTTGCCGCCCAAAATCTTGATCACCTTAGAAGACAACTCACTCACTTGCTCACCGTGCTTGGCATCGGAGGGCAAGACCATGTTCTTGGGCACCAGCAACACCGCTTGCTTGGCATAATTGAAGGGACTCTTGACTTGGAGGACACGAGCATGGCTCAAACCACAGGGCTGGGTAAACCAACTCAAAGTGGGCTCTGCCCCGAGGGTGGCTGACGTGAAGATCCAAGCTTTGGGACTCTGAGGGTCAGAGGCACTGGAGGAGGCACTGGAGGAGGCGCTTGGATCGGGATCCGACTCACCGCCCTTGATCCCCGCAAAAGGATCGTCCTCATCGATGCGATCAAGGCCATCATGGCCATCAAAGCTCTCATGGGCTCCAG
>CAIZIT010000012.1 GCA_903933115.1 uncultured Burkholderiales bacterium | reverse complement strand
TTCAGCAACGGCACTCATTCGAGTCTCCCAACAATCAATATGAAAAGAAGAGCCTTCTTTTAGCTCTTAGTAGTGAACTGTACCAAAAAACCTTCAACACCACCTGCGGCATGGTTAAAGAAAACAACACTCCAACAACGCGGGTGAGCGAGCTTTTGTGGCGACAAGGGGCTATCGAGCTTCCCACAGCAAAAACCCCTTGCACATCGCTGCCAAGGGGTTTTTTGCAAGAAGTGTTTGCAGCGCCAAAGCGCTTGAAACACCCCAAAGACCAAGCGGATCAGCGTTTGCTGAACTGCTTGCGACGGCGAGCAGAGTGCAAGCCCACCTTTTTACGCTCAACCTCACGCGCGTCACGGGTCACGTAACCGGCTTGAGAGAGAACGGGTTTGAGGTTTTGATCGTAATCGATCAAAGCACGCGTGATGCCATGACGCACCGCGCCGGCTTGACCCGATTCACCACCGCCGTGCAAATTGACTTGAATGTCAAAATACTCAACGTGGTTGGTCAACACCAAAGGTTGCTTTGCAATCATGATGGAGGTTTGACGGCCGAAGTACTCGGTGATGTCTTTACCATTGATCGTAATTTTGCCTGAACCCTTCTTTAAGAAGACCCTGGCGACACTGGACTTTCTACGTCCCGTGCCATTGTTCCATTCACCAATCATCTGTGGCTCCTTAAATCGTTAACTCTTTGGGTTGCTGAGCACTATGTGGATGCTCGGCACCGCCATAGACCTTGAGTTTTTTGATCATGGCATAACCCAAGGGGCCTTTGGGCAACATGCCCTTGACGGCTTTCTCGAGTGCACGACCAGGGTGCTTGGCTTGCATGTCACGGAAATTGGTTCCGTAAATGCCGCCAGGGAAACCTGAGTGACGGTAATAGACTTTGTCCAAGGCTTTGTTGCCTGTGACACGAATCTTGGAGGCGTTGATGACGACAATGAAGTCGCCGGTATCGACGTGAGGCGTATAAATGGCCTTGTGTTTGCCGCGCAAACGGAGTGCAGCTTCGCTGGCAACACGTCCGAGCACCTTATCGGTGGCGTCAATCACAAACCACTCGTGCACCACGTCAGCGGGTTTTGCGCTGAAAGTAGACATGGATAAATCCTTGAGTTGGGTTTGTAAGCGTCCTTTTCCACGGTCGGTGTTCTTCTAACGAGAACCTCTTAGGTGGGTCTGAATCTTCGCCGCGGGACAGCTCAAACGCTGCGAAGCCTTCCATTTTATCGCATTTCAAGCATTTGAGGCAAATTAAAACCCCCTCAAGCCGCTCCAGAGAGCGCCATGAAGACCCCAAAAGTCAACAAACGTCTCTTTGAGGAAACAAATCTGCCGCGTTTCACCCATGACACAGGTCGCCTTAGCGCTTTGAATCCACGCTTTTTTGAGCTTTTAGCCCCCAAGTGCCGGCAAAGGCACTAAAACGGTTACCATCGACTGCATATGTTTAGTTATCGACACGCCTTTCACGCAGGAAACCACGCGGACGTCTTAAAGCACGCCATCCTCATCTCCATTGTCAAGTACATGACCGACAAGCCGGTCCCCCTGACCGTCATCGACACCCATGCGGGTGCAGGCCTTTACCGCATGGACAGCGAGCTCTCTGCGATCAGCGCCGAGGCTCAAGAGGGCATTCAAAAGGTCTTGGCCCAGCCCGAGTTGGCCAACTCCAAGCTGTTGAAGGACTATTTGGCCCTTCTTCACGACTTCAACCCCTCTCCAAAGTCCAAACTCTACCCAGGCTCGCCCTTTATCGTTCAGCATTTGCTCAACGACTTCGATAAACTCAAGCTCTTTGAGTTGCACCCCACCGACACCCGCCTACTCGAGCAACATGTGGCCCAATTGAAAGTGGCCAGGCAAGTGGCGGTTCTTCGGGCGGACGGGTTTGAGGGACTCAAAAAATTCTTGCCTCCCCCCCAACGCCGCGCGCTCGTGGTGATGGATCCGAGCTATGAGATCAAAACCGATTACAGCAAAGTGCTCTTGAGCATTCAAGACGCGCTCAAACGCTTTGCCACCGGGACCTACATGGTGTGGTACCCGCTCATCGCTCGTGCCGAAGCCCATGATTTGCCCAAAAGGCTCAAAACCATGGCCCAACAAAGCAAGCGCGATTGGCTGCACGTGTCTTTGATCGTCAAATCATCGAAATTCACGGCTTTGCCCAACGAGCTGCTCGATGGCGCCAAACAAAAAAGACCCGGTCTGCCAGGCAGTGGGGTTTTTGTGATCAACCCGCCCTACACCTTAAAGGCAGAACTCGAAGAGGCGATGCCAGAGATGGTGAGCCTGATGGGACAAGATGCCCACGCGCAGTTCCACCTCGAGAGCTCTTAGGCCATGCATCTCCACGCCCTGAGCCCCTGAGCTCAGGGGCTGGCTCAATGCCTGGGCTCCACCCAACCCAAATTCTCACAAATCGACAACACGCTGGCACTTTGGTTCATCGTGTAAAAGTGAATACCGGGTGCGCCTGCGCAGTGCAACTGGTCACACAAATCCGTGATCACTTCCAGGCCAAAGGCCTTGATGGAGGCGACATCGTCTCCAAAGGACTGCAACCGCAAACGAATCCATCGAGGCACCTCTGCACCACAGGCATCCGAAAAGCGAAGCAACTGTGAGGAGCTGCCAATGGGCATGATGCCCGGCACGATCGGCACATCGGCCCCCATTTTCTGGGCCTCTTCGACAAACCTGAAGTAGGCATCGCTGTTGAAGAAATACTGCGTGATGGCCGAATTGGCCCCGGCTTTGACTTTCTCGACAAAGGCCTTCATGTCCGCTTGTGGCGAGCGGGCTTGGGGGTGCATCTCTGGGTAAGCGGCAACTTCAATGTGAAAATCATCTCCAAAGTGCTTTCTTGTGAACGCCACCAAATCTTTGGCAAATTCAAACTCCCCACGAGAGCCATATCCACTGGGCAAGTCCCCCCTCAGCGCCACCAAACGCTTCACCCCAACGGCCTTCAGTTGGCTCAACTGGGCGAGCACCGTCTCTGAGGTCGCACCCACACAAGACAAGTGCGAAGCCGCCTCTTGGCCCTCTTCTTGAATTTTCATGACGGTGCTCAAAGTCCCGGCCTGCGTGGAGCCCCCCGCACCATACGTGACCGAACAAAATTGCGGCTGGATGCGGTACAACTCTTGCCGCACCCCCGCCAAACGCTGGACCCCTTCAGGGGTTTTGGGTGGGAAAAACTCAACACTGAGCGTTGGATTCATGACAGAACTTCACTTTCAAGCAATGAACAAAAACACCTCGAGCCTCGGGCTTTCTAACCGCTCACGAACAAAAAGCCCTCGCGGGCTTTTTGTTCTCAGCACATTTCGACCCAGGTGCCAAGCGCATGCTTAGCACCTCGAGGACCCTGATGCGCGATCAATAGCGGTAGCTGTCAGGCTTATAAGGACCTTGCTTGGCCACGCCAATGTAGCTCGCTTGCTCATCGGTGAGCTCTGTCAACATGGCGCCAACCTTCATCAAATGCAAGCGCGCCACCTTCTCATCCAAGTGCTTGGGCAACACATAGACTTGACCATTTTCATAACGCTCGGGGAATTTAAAGAGCTCAATTTGCGCAATGGTTTGATTGGCAAAAGATGAACTCATCACAAAACTGGGGTGTCCTGTGCCACAGCCCAAATTGACCAAGCGACCCTTGGCCAGCATGATGATCTTGTGACCTGAGGGCAATTGAATGTGGTCGACTTGAGGCTTGATCTCCTCCCACTTGTACTGCTCCATGGAGGTGATGTCGATCTCATTGTCAAAGTGACCAATGTTACAAACAATGGCTTGGTCCTTCATCTTGAGCATGTGCTCGTGAGAAATCACGTGTTTGTTGCCTGTAGCGGTCACGAAAATATCGGCCTTGTCTGCTGCGTAATCCATGGTCACCACTTTGTAGCCTTCCATGGCCGCTTGCAAAGCGTTGATGGGATCGATCTCGGTCACCCAGACTTGCGCGCTCAAGGCGCGCAAAGCTTGTGCAGAGCCTTTGCCCACATCACCATAACCCGCCACCACAGCCACTTTGCCCGCAATCATCACGTCGGTGGCGCGCTTGATGCCGTCCACCAAAGACTCACGGCAGCCGTAGAGGTTGTCGAATTTGCTCTTGGTCACAGAGTCGTTGACGTTGATGGCCCTGAACATCAATTCGCCCTTGGCAGACATTTCCTTCAAACGGTGCACGCCCGTTGTGGTCTCCTCGGTCACACCAATGATCTGAGCGCTCTTTCTGCTGTACCAAGTGGGGTCTTTGGCCAATTTGTCTTTGATCGCCGTGAACAAACAGACCTCTTCTTCGCTCCCAGGGTTGTTCAACACGGACAAATCCTTCTCCGCCTTCTTGCCCAAATGCATGAGAAGCGTGGCGTCTCCGCCGTCATCCAAAATCATGTTGGGGCCTTCGTTTTCGGAGTGTGCAGGTCCAAAGTCAAAGATGCGGTGGGTGTAGTCCCAGTACTCGGTCAAGTTCTCACCCTTTTTGGCAAACACAGGGGTTCCGGCAGCAGCGATGGCCGCAGCCGCATGGTCTTGGGTGGAGTAAATGTTACAAGAAGCCCAACGCACACTCGCGCCCAGGGCTTGCAAAGTCTCGATCAACACCGCCGTTTGAATGGTCATGTGCAGTGAGCCTGTGATGCGAGCGCCTTTGAGGGCTTTGGAGGGGCTGAACTCGTCACGGATGGCCATCAGACCAGGCATCTCGGTTTCAGCAATTTTGATTTCTTTTCTGCCCCACTCGGCCAAAGATAAATCGGCCACCACGGCTTCGTTGGCGTGCAAGGGTTTGATCACAGCGTTCATGTTTTTTAGCTCCAAGGGATGGTAAAAAACCACTGCAAGCGACACCAAAGACTTTGAGCGCAGCCTAGAGGCGCACTCTTAGAAGCACTTCAATCTCAACAAGGGGGAAAGGGGACGGGCACCTCACCTCACACATTGCAGTGGGTGAGCGCCGTTTGAAAAGTGACCGAGCCTCACTTTGAAGTGGATTGACCCTCAGCGAGATGTGCCCCCCGTGCTGTTCACACAAGACGCTCAACTGACGGTCGCCACAACACAAAGTTGCATCGCTCCTCGGTGTCAAGATTCTAACCCACACCCCCAAAGGGCGCCAACACGACTTGCACAATAAGCCCTTTGAATGAGGGACTTAGCGCTCGAGCCAGACGCTCTTTGTATCTTTTAAGCTTCAAGTTGGGTGGTTTTGGAGCCCCAAGGACCTCTCCCGACGGCTCGCTTCATGAAGCACCCTGAGGGAGTTAAAATACGCCACATGTGCCTTGAAAGGTGACTGAGCAAGTTGACGGTGCAAGGTAATGGTTCAAGGTGTCTGTGCCCGGTAGGTGAACTCGGCGAGTGCCAGAGCTGAACGCGCAAACATTGTGCGTTGAAGCCACGCGCTCAAACCCCGTGGTTTTTGCCCACCAGCCCCCTTTGATCTGCAGGCCCCCTCCACCGAAGCCTTTGCTGACTTGCCCATCAACCCAACCCCAATCGCGCATGAAGCGATGCAAAGGCGCTCACTGCACCTGGCCTCTTCTTGTTACCATTGATGAACCGTTCACCCCTATGCAACCAGCCTCTTTGAGCGCCGAAGTCCAACGCCGACGCACCTTCGCCATCATCTCCCACCCTGACGCGGGTAAAACCACG
>CAIZIT010000011.1 GCA_903933115.1 uncultured Burkholderiales bacterium | reverse complement strand
CGTACGGTTCGGTTTGATGGTGCAAAGTCACCATTTTTTGTTCCCTTGCAGACTCCAAGATGGCCAAACTGAGCTCGGTGGTGGCCTTCGCCCATCGACCGCTGTGGAGCACAGGCTGCCCCTCAAAAAGCGCTCCATACAACTCATCCATCACCTCTTGACGAGGGATCGCAGGCATGGCGATCTCCTCCAAGATGGACGCCTCATCGCCATCGATCCACACGCCAGTGGGTACAGGTCTCAAATCGGCCCTGTCACAACTGATGATCAGGGGACCAAAATGCTGATGATGCTTGGTATCGTTGCGTGCACTGATTTTGGTCCATTGCGCGGCCCCATAATTTCTTGAGGCTTTCAATGCCGTCTCCTCCTCGCTGTTGGCCACAGTGGCCAATCTTCGCTTGGCCACACCATGCTCCTTGGGATTCTTGATGTTTCCCAACTCCCCCACCTGCCCCATCCATTGGTCGCTGTCAAAGTGAGCATAGCCACTGTAACTGACGGACGCAAAGGCACCACGTTCAAAGCCCAATAGAGCGCTGTAAGCCCCTTCTGTGGGTCGAAGGGGGTCCCAGGCACCCGTTTGAGCACTGACAGTCTTGACCAAACCGCCTCCAAGAAGCCGCACAATGTCCAATTGGTGGGCTGCTTGACTGAAGATGACACCACCTCCCAACTGGGTATCCAATTCCTCAGGTCGACGAGGACGGTATAAAAAATCGGTGTAATTGAGCGCATTGATCATGCGAACTTCGCCCAAGGCACCCGTTTTGATCATCTCAAAAGCCTTCAGGATGGGGGCATTAAAACTGTGACTGTGGCCGACCAGCATCAGGGTCCCCGCCTTTTGAACCGCTTGGATCATCCGGTCACACTCTTCGATGGTGAGCGCCATGGGCTTTTCCACCAAAACATGCTTCCCCAAAGACGCGGCCACCTCCACTTGCTCGGCATGGAATTGGTGGGGAGAGGCAATGTAGACAACTTGAACTTCAGGGTGCTCACACAAGGCGTTGAAGTCTTTCACACAACGCACCCCGAAATCACGCTCAAACTGCTCACACGCCAAGGGGTGTGGATCCGTTGCACTGACCATTTGGATTCTGGGGTCGCTTAAAAAGGTGGGTAACATTAAGGTGAAGGCCCGGCCTAAACCAGAAACACCAAGCTTTATTTTTGGGGGGTTCATAAATCCAGGACCAAGGTAGGCGATTTTGCGCGTGAGACACAAACCATGATGTGGTCTGCTTTTTCCTCTTCGAGAAGAACAAAGTCACGGTGTTCAACTTCCCCCGATATGAAACGCGTTTTGCAAGAACCACACGTGCCACTTTCGCATGAACTTTTGATGCTGTAACCCTCTGCTCTCAACACGTCAAGAATAGAGGAATGCTCTGGCACGTGAAACTGTTGAGCTGAAGCATTCAAAACCACCTCAAAGGGGGTGTTGAGCACAAATTGTTGATCAGATGCGCCAAAACTCTCAAAGTGGATGCACTCACTGGGCCAGTGTCCCGTCATGTCTTGAACACTTTCCATCAATCCTTTGGGTCCACAACAATAGACATCTGCACCATTGGGACTTTCAAAAATTGGCCACAAATCCAAGGATTGCGAAGGATCGCCATGGTCGTGATGAATGGTGACCATCGCCGACCATTCGGGTGTGCTCAATAGATCCATGAAAGGCGTATTCAACTCATCTCTTGTGCAATAAAAAAGATGAAAGTTGCTTTTGCCTTGACTCATCAAATGACGCATCATGGACAAGATGGGTGTGATGCCAATGCCGCCCGCAACAAAGAGGTAAGACTTGGCATTTTCATTCAATTCAAACTGATTCAACCACGGTTTGGTAGGCAGCACCTCGCCCTCAAGCAGATCAAACATGCTCAAGGAACCGCCTCGCCCTGTTGTTTCTCGCTTGACCGCAATCAGCCAACGCTGGGTGTCGAGAGGCTCGCCACATAAAGAATAGCTTCGGTGTAAACCCTTGGGGGTTTTGACGGTGATGTGAGCGCCAGGTGTAAAGACAGGCAGTGGAGCGCCCTCGGGGTGAACCAGATCGAACATCACCACGTCAGGCGTCAGGGCTTGCTTTTTTGCGATGCGTAAATTTTGATAATCGTCGTTCATAAGTTGGTGCGAAAAATTTAAAACCGACCGTCCATCAAAAAACGATCAAACTTGACAGCGCTCATTTTATGCAATAATCTTAGCAATCTAAGTATTTTTTGCAAGCTGTATTTTCACCTGGAGACAAAAATGCTCACACAAGAAGAAAATGATTTGTTGTGCCGCGTCGAAGGACAAGCCCCCATGGGGCAATTGATGCGTCGCCATTGGCAAGTGATTTGTTTAGAAGAAGAGGTGAGCGAACCCGATGGCGCGCCCATCAGGGCCCGTGTGCTGGGTGAGGACTTGGTGGTGTTCAGGAACACAGAGGGCAAGGTCGGCGTTTTGGCTGAATTTTGCCCCCACCGAAGAGCCTCCTTGGTGTATGGAAGGAATGAACACTCGGGATTGCGCTGCCTCTACCACGGCTGGAAGATGGACATCACAGGACACGTGGTGGACATGAGTTCAGAACCCCAGGCAAGTGGGCTCAAAGAAAAGATCAAACACATTGCTTACCCCGCCACCGAGTGGGCTGGTATGGTGTGGGCTTATATGGGACCAGAGGAGACGTTCACCGAATTCACCCCACCCCCCTGGGCACCCAATGCTTCGGTGCGCGTATCGGTCTCCAAGATCATCATCCCTTGCAATTGGGCTCAAATCATGGAGGGTCAAATCGACTCGGCACACAGCTCAAGTCTTCACTCATCGGACATGACGCCTGCGCGCGTAGAAGGTGCCACTGTGAACGAGAGCACTTGGCTGCGTCCCTCCACCGACAAAGCCCCCAGAATGCAAACGCAAAGCGATGTCTACGGCTTCAGGTATGCCGCCATTCGACGACCCATTCAAAATGCAAGTACGCATGAGTATGTTCGCTCAACCGTCTTTGTGGCGCCCTCGACGGCCTTGATTCCCCCCAACAATTTATACAACGTGGCCAATATCAACACAGCCATTGACGACACCCACACCGCGTTCCACTTCATTGCTTGGGGGCATCCCGATACCACGCCCGATACCGAGAGCTGGAGAAAATTCATGAGCACACAAGTCAATATCGATTTGGATGCCCAGTTCCATCCCATTCGTCATGTGGGCAACCACTTCCTTCAAGACCGACAAGCCATGAAAGAGGGCAATTTCACAGGGATCAAAGGCATTCCCAACCAAGACATGGCCATGTGGGTCACGATGGGGCCGATCGCTGATCGTTCCCAAGACCGCCTGGGTGCGAGCGACATGGCCGTCGTGGAGTTTCGTCGCCAAATGGTCGCAGCCGCGAAGGCCTTCTCTGAAGGTCATGATCCCATAGGTGTTGGCCCCCTCAAAATACCGAGCACCGTTTGTGCCTACCAAGCGATCATTCCCAAGGAAGTTGATTGGAGAGCGTACTCGGCATCACCGGTTTAAGTTGAAAGCCAACACGCTCACACGACAAAACAACGTTTTTTACTCACCATTGGATTTCAATCGGTCATCGTATGTACCAATTCATCAAAGTCTATTCTTCCAATACGCTTCGTGAGGGTTGACCGGTATCAACACGGACCCTCAGTTTGCACCACCCGAATTCAGAACCACTTTAGGGGATGTCCCATCATGAGATTCATCTTGTTAGCGCAAATTTTTCTTTTATGTGCATGGAACCATGCCTTGGCCCAAGACTACCCCAACAAGACCGTCAAAGTGCTGGTGGGCTATGTGGCAGGTGGAAGTCCCGACTTTGTTGCTCGAGCGCTGGCTCAAAAGCTCTCTGAAATTTTGAATCAGCCCTTTGTCGTTGAAAACAAGCCCGGCGGCGGCGGCATCACGGCAACGGCTCAGTTGGTCAAAATGGCGCCCGATGGCTACTCTTTGCTGCTAGGAGACACATCTCAACTCGGTATCGCCCCTTATATCTTCAAGGCCCTGCCCTACGACACCTTGAAAGACCTGACCCCCATTGCAGGACTCACCACAGAGCCATTGATGATTGTGACCCCATCCAAGTCCAACATCAAAACACTCCATGAATTGATCCAAAGCGCCAAGGCCAATCCCAACAAATACAATTATGGCTCTTCAGGTGTCGGGAGCATCCACCACATCGCCATGGAGGCTTTTAAAGCCGATGCAGGACTTGACATCACCCATATCCCTTACAAGGGAAGCGGTCAATCCGTGCCTGCCATTCTCTCTGGCGACGTGACCATTTTGCTCACCGCATACACCGCCTCTGCCCCTCACATCAAAGCGAACTCTCTGAACTTGCTGGCGGTGACGTCGGGAAAGCGTTGGTCGAGATACCCTGATATTCCTGCCATTTCTGAGGTGGTGAAAGACTTCGACTTTCAGGCGGAGACGGGTGTTTTGGCTCCAGCGGGGCTGCCCCCTCAAATCACCAACAAATTGTCCGCCGCCATCAAGCAAGCCACAGAAAGCCCAGACTTCATCTCCAAGTTCAAAGAGACAGCTTTTTCGATCAGCTACATGACGCCCTCAGAGTACGGTGAGCAAATCAAGAAAAATCTCAAGAAATACGAAAGAGCCGTGGGTTTGGCCAAAATTCAAGCTGAATAGTCATTCCGCCTATTCCCTCTTTGCCCTTTCAAATTAGAGCCCTGAAATGTTAACGCCTGAGCAAAACAAGACCTTGACCCAAGTGGGAAAAGGAACACCCATGGGCGAGCTTTTGAGGTGCTACTGGATGCCCATTGCTGGCGCTTCAGAGTTTGATGAATTAAAGACCAAAGACGTCAAAATTTTGGGCGAGGACTTGGTGCTTTACAAAGACCTGAGCGGACATTTCGGGCTGATAGACAAAAACTGTGTCCACCGAAGAGCGGATTTGAGCGCAGGCATGGTCGAGAACTCAGGCCTTCGGTGCCACTACCATGGTTGGTTGTTCGACGCCAAGGGACACTGTCTCGAGCAACCCTATGAGGATACCGCTCACCCGGAGATCAACAGCAAGTCGAGGATTCGCATCAAAGCCTATCCCGTTCAAGTCAAAGGCGGACTGATCTGGGCTTACTTGGGTGAGTCACCTGCCCCCTTGCTGGCCGACTGGGAGCCCTTTTCCTGGGACAACGGTTTTACCCAAATCGTGATCTCAAGTGTGCCGTGCAACTGGTTTCAATGCCAAGAAAACTCCATCGATCCTGTTCACTTTGAATGGATGCATGAAAATTGGGGGAATCGACTGAGAACAGGAAAGGCTGAATTTGGCGCCAAGCACCTCAAAATTGATTTCAAAGAGTTTGAGTACGGTTTCACGTACCACCGCATCAAGGAAGGATTTGACGAATCCGATGAAGCCTGGCAAGTTGGCCGGGTTTGTCTTTGGCCGAATGGATTTTTCTTGGGTGAGCACTTTGAGTGGCGAGTGCCCATTGATGATGAGAATACGCTGAGTGTGACTTGGAAGTTCACACGCGTGCCCCGTGAAAAGGAACCCTATCATCAAAAAAGCATCCCGACTTGGTATGGGCCTGTGTTTGACGCGTCAGGAAAACCCATTGACACGCATGTGATGAATCAAGACTTCTTGGCTTGGATGGGGCAAGGTCAGATTGCAGACAGAAGCAAGGAGCAATTGAGCGCCAGTGATAAAGGCATCATCATGATGCGAAAACGATTTTTTGAAGAAATCAAATTGCTCTCAAATAAAAAAGCACTCAAGGGCCAAATCACAGATCCTCAAATGAACAAAGCGGTCAAACTTCCCATGGTCTATGGCCATCAAGTCACGCAAAGCAGAAGCATTGAGGACATCAAAAACCACAAAACCTTGTACCCCTTTTACAAGTCCTATATTTTTCAAGCGGGACAACCGAGTTGGGTGATGGACATGGCAAGTGAGGCCTTTGGGATAGAGGTTGAAGAATTCAACGGCATCGTCAAACCCAGAGAGTCCTGAATATTCAGCTCACCCCCCCTGGATTGGGGCGTTTTGCTAGGGTTAGAACTGTACTCATCAGGCCCCATCGGCTTGACAATGGGCCATCACATCAAAAAAATATCGAGGTAGAAATGGGTGCTTTTGGTAAAAAACGTTGAATATATTTTTCAATCCTCTTGGACTCAAGAGAATGTTCACGTTCGGGTTTTTTGTCGCAGCGGCTTCTTTCAGTGCAGCCCAAAGCAACTCCACAACACTCGTCATGCTCGGCACTGCAGGTGGGCCCATGCCTAGAGCCCACAGGGCTCAAACGTCCCACGCTGTCATTGTCAACGGGCAGCCCTATGTGGTGGATGCAGGCGACGGCCTGACTCGAAGAATTGTTCAAGCCGGCATCAACTTCACCAAGATCAATCAAGTCTTTATCACCCATTTGCACAACGACCACATGGCTGGGTTGGCCACTTTTTTAGACACTTCATGGCAATACTCCAGGCGAACGCCCATTGATGTTTACGGACCCATGGGCACCCAAGCCACCGTTGAGGGAGCGGTTCAGTACATGAGCACGGAGGCTGAAATTCGAGGCATTTCAGAGGGCAAGAACGTTGCCTTGTCCAGCGTCTTTAAGGGCCACAATGCCCAAGAGGGTGTGGTTTTTCAAGATGCCAACATCAAGGTCACTGCGGTTCAAAACAGCCACTACCAATTTTCAGCCGAGAACGCCAAACGCCATCAATCCTTTGCCTACCGATTTGACAGTCAAGACAAATGCATCATCTTCACCGGAAATACGGGCCCAAGTGACAAGGTTGAAAAGCTCAGCAAAGGCTGTGACATTTTGGTTGCAGAGGTGGGTAAAGTTGAAGAGGTGATTGCTCTACAAGAAAAAAATGGAACTTGGAACATGAAGACCTCAGACGAGAAGACGTCTTGGATCAAACACATGAGAGAAGAGCACATGACGCCTAGGCAAGTGGGTGAACTTGCTGAGCGCTCCGGTGTCAAACTCTTGATCATGAGCCACCTCCTCCCCTCCTCCGACATCAACGACAGCTACGAGCGTTTCAAAACGGAAGCCTCTCAGTTTTTCAAGGGTGAAATTGTCGTTGCCAAGGATTTGATGCGTTTTTGACCATTTAACTATTCATCCGCTTAAAGAATCAGGGACCTTGAAGTTTTTCTTCAATTTCAAGCCCATTCATTTCCTTGGTAAAACCATTGAATCGTTAAGCGAAAATCCAGAAAGAATAAAGCTTGGATCGAATGGATTCAATCGCCAGATACCTGGTGATATCTCTTAAAATTTAATTTTATAAGAGAGCAACACCATCCCTATCCACTTATGAGCGCAACTTCAAAACCATCGACTCCCCTTAACGCTTTGATCGCAGGCCAATGGCGCGACGCATCAGGGCCCGAATACTTTACCCATTATCCGCACGACAACAGCAAAGTTGCTCACCTCCATGCGGCCACCAAAGAAGATGTCGATGAGGCGGTGGAGTTCGCTGAAAAAGCCAGAGCAAAGCCCAGCTGGGCGGGGTTGAAAGCTCATGAGCGAGCCGGGATATTGAGCCGCATCGCTACGGGCATCAAAAACCGATCCGAAGAACTCGCTCAACTCCAACGCCTTGACAATGGAAAGCCCATCAACGAAACACGCGCCCTTGTTGCCAGTGCGGCAGGAACCTTCCAGTACTTCGCCTCCGCATGCGAGACTCTAGAGGACACGATCACGCCCGCCAGAGGTGACTTCATCACCATGAGCATGCACGAGCCCCTTGGCGTGGTCGGAGCAATCACACCTTGGAACTCCCCCATTGCAAGTGAAGCCCAAAAGATTGCTCCAGCTTTGGCAGCGGGGTGTGCCGTGGTGGTCAAACCAGCTGAAATCACCCCGCGCATGGCCATTGAGCTGGCCAAAATTGCACAAGAAGCCGGTCTACCAGATGGGATCTTATCGGTCCTACCTGGTAAGGGGTCTGTCGTGGGCGATCAACTGATTCGGCATCCCAAAATCAAACGGATCGCTTTTACAGGGAGTACGGGTGTTGGACTGGGAATTGCTCAATTGGCCGCGCAAAAGTTAATGCCCACGTCCCTAGAGCTTGGTGGCAAGTCTCCAACGATAGTCTGCGCCGATGCAGACTTGGATCATGCCGTCGCGGGCGTTCTTTTTGGCATCTTCAGCTCCTCGGGTGAGTCTTGCATTGCAGGCTCTCGGGCTTTCGTTCACAAAAGTGTTTACCACGAATTCAAATCCCGATTGATCAGTGCGACTCAACACTTAAGAGTCGGGGATCCAAGCCTGGAGAAGACTCAAATGGGCCCCCTGATCACTCAGGCTCACCGTCAAACGGTTGAACAGTATGTTGAACTGGGCTTGAGAGAAGGCGGACAAATCCTTTTTGGAGGAACTCGCCCCAAGGGTTCAGACTTCGATCGAGGCAGCTATTTCTTGCCAACCATCTTTGAAGGCTTGAGCAATCAGACTCAAATGTGTCGACAAGAGATCTTTGGCCCGGTTTTAGCCCTCTTGCCGTGGAGCGACGAGCAAGATTTGATCACACAATGCAATGACAACGATTATGGCCTTGCCTCAGGCATCTGGTCAAAAGACTACAAGACTGTCTGGCGCATTGGTCGAGCCCTTCAAACAGGAACTGTTTGGGTCAACACCTACAAGACCTTCTCCATCAGCACACCCTTTGGTGGCGTCAAAATGAGTGGAACAGGAAGAGAAAAAGGACGCATGAGCATCCATGAGTACATGAATCAAAAAAGCTACTACTGGGGACTGAATGAGGAGCCCATTCCATGGAGCAAATAACGAATCACGAATGTATTTATTACAAAGAATAAACCATCCCATAAACCTTGATCATGGCATTTGATCTGATCAATTGCCGTCTCATCAGATGGGTTTTGAACATGCCTTTTTTGCCCGACTTGAAAGTTTCAATTCATTCACTGGCCTTTTATACCTAACTTATTGATGGTGTCACCCCAGAGCAGGTAATCGTCTTGTAATATTTTTTTAAATTTTTGAGAACCGATGGGTCTCATCTCAATGCCCTCAAGGGTCAACTTCTTGGCAATTTCGGGATTGTTGGAGGCTGTGACGATCAAGGCGCTGAGCTTATCGACACTTTCAGAACTCAATCCCGCAGGACCAAAAAATCCATACCAGGGCTCATAAACAAAACCTTTGTAACCCAGCTCATTGATCGTGGGCACTTGTGGAAGCACCGAGGAGCGCTTAAGACCCGATGTCGCCAAGGCCAAGACCTTGCCACTTTGAATGAAGGGTATTGCTGCTGGAATGGTGGTCAAAACGGCTTGAATTTGATTGCCCGCCACATCCGCTACGGCCTGTGGCATGCCCTTATAGGGAACGTGGGTGAGTTTGATGCCTGCTGAAGCCTCCAGCATCTCCATGGCCAAATGGCCATTGCTGCCAACGCCGGCAGATCCGTAATTGAGGACCAAGGGGTTGGCTTTTGCAAAGTTGACAAAATCGGCAAACGTTTTAATGGATGAGTTTGAAGGAACGACCAATACATTGGGCGTGAAGCCAACGATGGCCAGAGGAACCAAGTCTTTGAGCAAATCGTAGGGCAAATTGGCAGAAAGCGCACTGTTGTAAACAATGCCCTGATGAAAGGCCAGCAAAGTCTGGCCATCGGGCTTGGATTTGGCCACCGTGTTGGTTGCAATGATCCCTCCACCCCCCAACTTGTTCTCCACCAAAAAGGCGGTGTTGGACTTTTGAGAAAGCTCTTGTGCAATGACACGCGCAAAAATATCAACGGTCCCGCCTGCGGTGAACGGCACGTAAATGGTGGTTCTTGCGGTTTCAGCGGCAACGCTGCTGATCAACCCAAAGGCGAGAACGAGAGGGATCATTTTTTTCAAAAACATGGTTCAATGACTTTCAACGATATTTTTTGACAACTTGGGCAATACACCGCCAGCTAAAAAATAACTCAACTCTTCGCTTCTGAGCGCACTTTTGAGTGGAATGGTGAATTCCTTTTTGTCAGTGGTCTTGACCAGGGCTTGAACACTTTGTCCTTGCAAAGGGAAACCCTCACCAAAATCAAAGGAAAAGGTCTCGGTTCCATCCAAGTGGTAAGTCTCGATGCCCTCGCCTTCCAAAAAGAGCAATGGCAAAACAGAAAAAGCACACAAATTAGAGCGGTGAATACGCTCAAAACTTTGTGCAATCACGACCCGAACTCCAAGAAGACGTGTACTTCTGGCCGCATCATCTCTGGAAGAACCCACACCGTAGTTTTTTCCTGCCAGAATCACGCTCTCCACACCAAGGGACTGGTAATGGTTGGCGACATGCAAGATGGGTTCAACCCTTTGGGTCAAATGGTTGAGCGTCACCCCACCCCGTTGTTCAGGCACCAAGCGGTTGATCAGGTTTTTATTGGTGAATGCGCCATTGAGCATGGCCTGCCAATTGCCCCTTCTCGCCCCAAACGTGTGCAGTTGGGTGTCTTTCAGTCCAAGTCCTCGCAGGTATTCACCCGCCAGGGTGTTGGGTTGAATGTTGCCTGCAGGAGAAATGTCATCCGTGGTCACCCCATCACCCAAGAGGAGAAGGACACGGGCGTTTTGAAGAGAAGCTGCTGGTGCTTTTGAGTGCAGCCCAGGGGTAAAAAACGGGGGCTGAGCCACAAAACCACTGGCATCTCCCCACGCATAGATCTTTGACGAATCCACTTGAAGCTGGGTCCAGCGCTCGGAGCCGAGACTGACTTTTTTCCTTTGCTCAACATACAAGCGCGGCTGAACAAACTGAGCAATAACCTCTTTGACATCCTCGTCACTTGGCCAAATGTCTCTCAAGAAAACCGGTTTTCCCAAGTCGGTTGAAAGGGGCTCGCGGGTCAAATCCAGCGTGATGGTCCCGGCCAATGCGTAAGCAACCACAAGGGGTGGAGAGGCCAAGTAGTTAAAGCTCAAGAGTTGCTGGACTCGACCGCTGAAGTTGCGGTTGCCCGATAAAACCGAGACCGCGCTCAAACCCTGGGTCTGAATGGCGTCCTCAACGTCCTTGACCAAAGCACCCGAGTTGCCTATGCACGCGGTACAGCCAAAACCATCGACGAAGAAACCCAAGTCATCCAAATACTTTTGAAGTCCACTTTCGATCAAATAGTCACTGACGGTCAAACTTCCTGGCGCAAACAAAGTTTTCACCCAAGGCGGGACCTTCAATCCCAGTTTGGATGCATTTTTGGCCAACAAAGCCGCCGTGATCATCAAATCGGGGTTGGCCGTGTTGGTGCAACTCGTGATGGCTGCAAGTGCGACCATTCCATCGCTAAAAAGAGATGCATTGACACGCTCATCCTTAGAGCGCTCCGTGGTGAACGACTGGGCAACGTCTTGCAAAATTTGCAATTGATCGGGCTTTTTAGGTCCTGCCAAAACAGCCTGTATGGCCGAGAGGTCAACTTCCACCACTTGAGAGTAGACCACGTCTTCTTGGCGGTCGTCATACCAAAAACCTGATTGTTTCGCATAGACCTCAAAGAGCTTCGTGTTGGCGCGACCTGTGAGATGAAAGAACTCAAGGGTTCGTTGATCCCAAGGGAAAAAAGCACAAGTCGCACCGTACTCAGGCGCCATGTTGGAAATGGTCGCACGATCCGTCACGCTGAGCGTTGAGACCCCAGGCCCAAAGAACTCCACAAATTTCTCAACCACACCCAATTTGCGGAGGATGGAGGTCAATGTCAAAACACAATCGGTGGCTTTGATGCCGGGTGGCAATTGACCTAAAAGCTTGACACCAACCACTTCAGGCATCGGCAGCTCAATGGCGTGACCCAGCGCTGTGGTCAGTCCCTCAATACCCCCCACCCCCCAGCCTAAAACGCCAATGGCATTGATGGTGGGTGTATGGCTATCGGTTCCAATGACCACTTCGGGGGACAGGATGGTTTTGTCGTCGACCTCGCTCAAGGTGAAGCCGTTGGCCAACGACTCCAAATTGACTTGATGACAGATGCCCGAGTCGGGAGGGATGATTCGAGTTCTCTCAAAGGATTGAGCGCACCACTTGAGAAAGGAAAATCTTTCCTTGTTTCTGAGGAATTGATTATCTGAGTTGATGGCCTTGGACTCTGCACGACCAAAGTCATCGACCACAATCGAGTGATCGACCACCAAATCAATCTGAATGGAAGGATTGACTTTGTCAAAAGGCAATCCTGCTTCAACAGCAACTTGGCGCAAAGCACACAAGTCCACCAAGACTGGAATCCCGGTGTAATCTTGTAATAGCAGTCTTGTGGCGTACACGTCAACGCTCGAGTCCTTGGCCCTATTGGCAAACCGGCTCAACAAGACTTCAATCTCTGTGACACCACCGCATCTTCTCAAGTTGCTTTCCAAGAGAACTCTGAGAGAGAAAGGCAGTTTTTGAAATTCAAATGTGCCAGAGATCTCACTTGATTTGTTCAAATCAAGGAAATGATAAATCGAATTCTCGAATTCGAACGAGTTCAGTAAGAGGTTTTGAGTCATTGTCCAATTATATGATCGAAGGTCAAAATGATGATCGGCTCAGGCTCGGGTTGTACAATGGAGGGATTATTATTTTTTAAACTTCAAGAAGGCATCCTCCATGAGCTTATTAGACAAAATGAACTGGCGTTATGCGGCCAAGAAACTGGACCCCAGCAAAAAAGTGGCCCAAGACAAACTCGATCGCATTTTGGAAGCCATTCGTTTGGCCCCCACTTCCAGCGGCTTGCAGCCCTTTGAAGTTTACGTGGTGAGCAACAAGGAAATTCTCGAGCGCATCAAATTGGCTGCGAACAACCAAGGCCAAGTCGCAGATTGCTCTCACTTATTGGTGTTTGCAGCATGGGACGACTACACACCTCAGCGCATCAACATGATGTTTGACTTGACCAACCAAGAGCGTGGATTTACCAGTGAGGGCTGGGAGAACTATCGCAACATGCTTTTGACCAACTACCCACCAAGGGGTCCTGAGGTGAACTTTGAGCACACTTCCAAGCAAGCCTATATTGCCATGACTGCCGGCCTGATCGCCGCCGCCTTTGAGGAAGTGGACTCCACCCCCATGGAGGGTTTTGATCCCAACGCAGTCGACACCATTTTGGACTTGCGCGCCAAGGGTCTTCGCAGTTGTGCCATCGTGCCTTTGGGCTACAGGGATGAGAAAAACGATTGGCTGGTGAGCCTCAAAAAAGTGCGTCGCTCAAAAGCAGAACTCTTCAAAGAAATTCACTGAATCCGACCGCATGATCATGCCTCGTAACGAGGGATGATCTCTATGCTAAGAGAATTTGTTTACTTCAGTTGAAAGCCTAGACTCTTGACGTGCTGCTTGAGTTTTTCACGACCTCGCAGCACCTTCTCTCCTGAGACTCGACTCAAGGTATGAAGATCCCAGTCGCCTGGGGTTTTCATATTTTGCTCCGTATAGAAGCGATTCATGATCACGTTGTAGTCGCGTGTGGCTTGATCAAACGCTTTGGGGTCGTATTGCTCGTGGTGCAAAACAGCAGACATGGGAAGTCTCGGTTTGATGCTGGCAGGCTTGGCCGCATCCGGGTAACCCACACACATGCCAAAAACCGCATAACTTGATGCAGGAAGGCCCAACTCTTTGGCCACCACATCGGCACAATTTCTGATGCCTCCGATATAGACCACGCCAAGACCAGCCGCCTCTGCCGCTACGGCAGCGTTTTGTGCAGCCAAAGCCGCATCGACAGTGGCCACCAAAAAGGACTCCAAATAATCCAAGCTCTCATGGGGCACTTGGCGCTGTTCGCCAAGAGCGCGCAGTCTTGCCAAGTCGGCGATCCATACCAAAAACAAAGGACAAGTCTCAATGCTCTTTTGCTGACCCGAGACGGCATTGAGTCGTGCTTTTCGCTCAGGATCGGTCACACTCACCACGCTCCACGTCTGGAAGTTTGAAGAGTTGGAGGACGATTGGGCTGCAGCGACCATCATCTCCACCGTGTGCTCAGGCACTGCACGCGCATCGAATGCTCGCACTGAACGATGGTTGAGCAGGGTTTCAAAGGTTTGATTTTGTAAATGGATCAGTTCATCGGCATTCAAATCGGCCAAAGGATGCTTTGGCGTGCCGTAACGAGCGTCTAGGAGTTGAGCGATGGACATGGGTGGGATCGATAAGGTTTGAAGGGGTAAAAAACGAGGATCCTAGGACCACATCAGTTTCTTTCCAGTGCGGTTTGCATTTTAAGGGGATAAAGAGATGCTGCTCGTGGATGCATGCCCTGAAAACCACGCCCAAGGATTGCTGGCTGCTCCTTGATCGATGCTTTTAGGTCAACACGCCCCTCCAATTGAAAGTCCCAAGCGATCAACAGATCACCTATCGTCTATCGTCTATCTTCTATCGTCTATCGTCTATCGTCTATCGTCTATCCCTTATCACTGGCTAGAGATGAAGAACCGGGATCATTGACCCTTCGCCAATTGCTGAGCGGTGTCTGCAAGCGCCATGCGCTCCAAGTGGTTGGGCGGCAAATTGATCATCAGCTCTAGGCGCTGCCCCATCAAATGAAGCGTGTGCTTGAAAGCCTCACGCACCCGGTCCTCACCCCCCTCCACCGCAGAAGGATCTTCATACCCCCAATGTGCCGTGGCTGGATGACCGGGCCAATAGGGGCAAGCCTCCTTGGCCGCGTTGTCGCAAACCGTGATCACCAAATCCATGTGGGGCGCGTTTGGCCCAGCAAACTCGTCCCAAGACTTGCTCCTCAGACCCGCCGTGGAAATCCCCGCATGTGCCAAAGTTTCTAGCGCAATGGGATGGGGTTGCTCGTGATCTCTGGGCATACTGCCAGCCGAATAAGCTTTGAAGCGTCCTTTGCCCAGATGGTTCAACATCGCTTCAGCCAAAATGCTGCGCGCAGAGTTGTGCGTGCACAGAAAGAGAACATTCAAGATGTGGTGGTCGGTGCTCATGAAGAGTGGTCCTTTAATGTCAATGGGAGCATCTAATCCGCTCGGCTTGGAATTGCATAAACATATCCCAATCCAAGCATCTTAATACAAGGCAATGAACATCCCATGACAAACGTGAAAACCCAAAAGCCAGAGAGCCCGTCTGAAGATCATCCCACTTGGCAAGGGTGAAGATCCAGACGCTTGCCCGCCTTCAAAATCTGGCTGGGCACATCGTGGCCAATGAGGTCGGGCAAAAAGCTTGCCGCTTCAAGCAACTTGTCCAAATCCACCCCCGTGTTGTAGCCCATCAAATCAAGGGCGTGAACGACCTCCTCCGTGCACACATTGCCCGATGCACCAGGCGCATAGGGGCAGCCCCCAATACCGCCAAAGGAAGCATCAAATCGATCAGCACCCACATCGATGGAGGCGAGCACATTGGCCAGGCCCATGCCACGGGTGTTGTGGAAATGAAGGGTGAGCTCGGTGCTGGGCCAGTTCGATTTGAACTGTCTGACCCATTGAGCAACTTGCGTGGGATAGGCCATGCCGGTGGTGTCACACAAGGTCACACCTGTCGCGCCCAACTCCTCAATGTACCTGCGGCACCAAGCCATCACCTCTTCAGCCGAGACATCCCCTTCCATGGGGCAACCAAAAGCACAAGACAAGGAGACGTTGATGTGAACCCCAGTGGCGTGGACCGCCTTCACCAACTCCGACAAGCCGGCAAAAGACTGCGCCCGAGTCATCCTGAGGTTGGACAAATTGTGGGACTCACTGGCGGACATGACCAAATTGAGCTCATCGGCACGGGACTCTACCGCACGCTCAGCGCCTCTCACATTGGGCACCAGCGCGCTGTAGACCACACCGGGCTCTCTGGTGATCTCACGAAGCACTTGCTCCGCATCCCTCAGAGCCGGAATGGCTTTGGGGGACACAAAAGCGGTGACTTCAATTTTAGCCAGGCCTGATTTTGACAAGGCGTTGACCAAACGGATCTTCTCCTCAGTGGGCACAAAAATGGCCTCATTTTGCAATCCATCCCTTGTACCCACCTCTTGCATGTAGATGCGCTGACCCGCGCCACTCCAAACCGATGTGCTCATGCGGCCACCTTTCTTTGCCTCAAGTCGGCAATTCTCTTTGCATCAAAACCCAGCCCCTCAAGCACCGCATCGGTGTCATCTCCCACCCCTGGCGCGCTGAAACGAACCTGTCCAGGCGTGCCCATCAACTTGGGCACAATGCCAGGGACCTCGATTTCATGGCCGTCGCGTGTTTTTTGCTTCAAAATCATCTCGCGCGCTCGGTAATGGGGGTCCTCCACAATGTCTTTGGCCGTGTAGACACGACCAGCAGGCACTTTGGCTTGACCCAAAGCGTCCAAGACATCGCTCACACTGCGTGAACTCGTCCATGCCTCAATGGCTGAATCCAACTCGCTCACTCGGGCCACTCGTCCCGCATTGTTGGCCAAAGCCGGATCCTGGCCCAAATCCATGCGGCCAATGACCTCCATCAAGCGCTTGAAGATGCTGTCTCCATTGCCCGCGATCAACACCACACCATCTTGACAACGGTAGGCATTCGAGGGCGCAATCCCCGGCAGGGCTGAGCCTGCTGGCTCTCTGATGGCTCCAAAAGCACTGTACTCGGGCACCAAACTCTCCATCACATTGAAGACGGCTTCGTTCAAGGCCACGTCAATGACTTGTCCTAGGCCGCCGTTGACCTTTCTGTGATAAACCGCCATCAAAACCCCGATCGTGCCGTGCAACGCAGCCAAGGTGTCCCCAATGGAGATCCCGCACCGAACGGGCACTCGCCCCTCCTCGCCCGTCAAATGCCTGAGTCCCCCCATGGCCTCTCCAATCGCCCCAAATCCGGGCAAGTCTCTGTAGGGTCCGGTTTGACCGTAGCCAGATATTCTGAGCATCACCAAGCCGGGATTGTCTTTTGCCAAGGTCTCATAATCCATGCCCCAGCCCTCCAGCGTGCCGGGTCTGAAGTTCTCGATCAACACGTCTGCTGTTTTGATCAACTCGCGGGCGATCTCTTGACCCTCTTGGCTGCGCAGATCCAAAGCAATGGATTTTTTATTTCTTGACTGCACTTGCCACCAGACCGAGGTGCCGTCTTGAATCATTCGCCAGTTGCGAAGAGGATCCCCTGCGCCTGGGGGCTCGATCTTGATCACATCGGCTCCGAAATCGGCCAGGGTCTTTGCTGCGAAGGGGCCTGCGATCAGTTGACCCATCTCAATGACTTTGAGACCATCCAGTGCGCCTGGACTTAAAAGAGGGATGTTCATGTCCTCGCCCCTCAATCAATCGTCGCGCCAGAGGCCTTCACGATCTTGGCCCAGCGAGGCAAATCCTCTTTCACCAAGAGAGCGAACTGTTCGGGGCTCAATTTATAAGGCTCACAACCCACGCCAGCCAAGCGCTCCAAGACGTCTTTGGATTCAAGCGCTTTTGCAATTTCAGCGTTCAAATGGGTCACAATCGCCTTGGGCGTTCCAATAGGAGCGAACATGCCGTACCAAGGCGTGGTTCCAAAGCCTTTGAGGGTCTCACCGATCGTTGGCGAATCTGGAAGGGCGGGAAGTCTTTTAGGGTTGACGACACCGAGGACACGGATCTTGCCTGAGCGAATGAACGCAATGGAGGATGGCAAACTCTGAACAGAGACCTGAACCTGGCCAGAGACCAAGTCGGTCACCGCTGCCGCGGAGGCTTTGTAAGGCACATGAACCAATTCAATGCCGGCGGCTTTACCAAGCATCTCACCAATCAAATGGTTCAAAGTGCCGTTGCCCGCAGAGCCGATGTTGATCTTTCCAGGTTGCTGCTTGGCCAGGGCAATCAACTCGGCCACGTTTTTGGCCGGAAAATTCGCATTGGCCACCAAGGCATACCCAGCCGTTGCGACCGAACCCACCGCCTCGAAGTCTTTGATGGGGTCAAAGCCCGTGCTCTTGTAAAGAGCGGGATTGATGACCATTGAGCTGTCCGCCGTGACCATCAGGGTGTAGCCGTCAGGATTGGCATGGGCAACCATTGCAGTTCCCACATTGCCCCCCGCACCCGTTCTGTTGTCAACGATAAAGGTTTGCCCCATTTGCTCGGAGAGCTTTTGTGCAATCACACGGGCAATCGCATCGTTGGCTCCACCAGCGGCTTGAGGCACGATCACGGTCACGGGTTTGGAGGGGTATTTGTCTTGGGCTTGAGCCGTGGAGAGCCCCGCACTGAGTGAAGCCACCAAGATGGGGGCCAAACATGCGCCGAGGTGGCGTGTGAAGAGGGTTTGAATGGAGGTTTTGAAGGGGCGTTTGAATGTGGATTTGAATTGCATTTTTTTTCCTAATAATTTCCTAAAAAAATAAGTTCAATTGAACAACCAAGGACTGCGCTCACGCTCGCGAGCCTCGTAGGCGAGAATCAACTCTTTCTTGGCCAAAGTGATGCCGATGTCATCAAGACCCTTCATGAGCCGCTCCTTTCGAGTCGCATCGATCTCAAAAGGAATGGACATGCCCGTTGAGGAGCTGATGGTTTGCCGCTCCAAATCGACCCCCAAGGTGTAACCGGGGTTGTACTCGACTTCGTTAAAGAGTTGCTCCATCAAGTCTGTGGACAAGACGATGGGCAGGAGTCCATTTTTAAAGCAATTGTTAAAAAAGATATCGGCAAAACTGGGGGCCAAAACCACGCGAATGCCGAAATCCGTCAAGGCCCAGACGGCATGCTCTCTGCTGGAGCCACACCCAAAATTCTCTCTGGCGATGAGAATTTGAGCGCCTTTGTAGCGAGCTTGGTTCAAGGAGAACTTGGGGTTGGGCACTCTTTTGGAGAGGTCTTGGCCAGGCTCTCCCGCATCCAAGTACCGCCACTGATCCAGCAAATTGTCGCCGAACCCCGTTCTTGCAATGGATTTCATGAACTGCTTGGGCAGCAATGCATCCGTGTCGACATTGGCTCGGTCCAAGGGGACGGCCAAAGACTGAAAGGCTTGAAAGGCTTTCATGCGCTCACCCCTTGACTTGAGTGTTGAAGATCTTCTGGAGATGCCAATCTCCCCATGATGGCCGAAGCTGCAGCCAAGGCGGGACTCAGCAGGTGACTTCTACCACCTGCGCCTTGGCGTCCTTCAAAATTACGGTTGCTGGTGGACGCACAGCGCTCCCGAGGGCTCAAGCGGTCCTCATTCATGCCCAAGCACATCGAGCAACCCGGCTCTCTCCACTCAAAGCCAGCGGCCTTGAAGATTTCATGCAGACCTTCTTTTTCGGCCTGAAGTTTCACCAAACCCGAACCCGGTACCACGAGGGCTTGGACGATGGAGGATGAGACTTTTTGGTTCTTGAGCACAGCGGCTGCACTTCTCAAATCCTCAATGCGAGCGTTCGTACACGAGCCGATGAAGACCTTGTCAATGGCGATGTCTCTCATGCGGGTTGCGGGCTTCAAGCCCATGTAGGCCAAGGCATCCTCCATGCCCTGGCGACGAACGGGATCGGACTCCAGAGCGGGGTCCGGCACAGAGCCCTCCACTGGCACCACCATCTCTGGCGAGGTTCCCCAAGTGACCATCGGGCGCAACTCATGGGCATTGATCTCAACCACCCGCTCAAATTGTGCGCCTTGATCGCTCACCCAATTTCGCCAAGCCGCTTGGGCCCTCTCCCACATCTCGCCTTTGGGTGACAAAGGACGGTCTTTCAAATAGTCCAAGGTCTTTTGATCCACCCCAATGAGCCCCACACGAGCCCCGGCTTCAATGGCCATGTTGCAAAGCGTCATGCGCGACTCCATGCTGAGGGCCTCAATGGCAGTCCCTGAAAACTCAATCGCATGACCGGTCGCACCTGCGGTACCCAAAACACCAATGATGTGAAGCACCAAATCCTTGGCCGAAACGCCAAGAGGCAATTGGCCATTGACTTTGACCAGCATGTTTTTCATGGCACGAATGGCCAAACACTGCGTGGCCAAGACGTGTTCGACATCAGAGGTGCCCACACCAAAAGCCAAGGCTCCAAATGCACCATGCGTGCTCGTGTGCGAATCACCAGCGACAACCGTCATGCCCGGCAGGGTTGCCCCTTGCTCTGGGCCAACCACATGGATGATGCCTTGCTCCACATCACCAAGTCCGTAGAACTGGATTCCAAAATCAGCGCAATTGGTCTGGAGTTGCTTGACCTGGGCTCTGGACAAGGGGTCCACAATGGCCTCCATGGAGCCTCTCTCCCGTGCAAGGGTCGGCACATTGTGATCGGCAACAGCAATGACCGTTTTGCTTCTCCAGGGTTTTCTGCTGGAGAGCCTCAAGCCCTCAAAAGCCTGTGGACTCGTGACCTCATAAACCAAATGACGGTCCACATAGATCAAGGATTCGCCGTCTGGCGTTTGGTCCACCAAGTGACTCTGCCAGAGCTTGTCAAACAAGGTTTGGGGGGAATGAGAGAGAGACATGTAAGCCCATGCGTGGTTGAACAATGGACTGAATTTTAGGTAAAAAGGGGCGATTGAGAATGACTTTGTGGCCAAGTGTGCTTTCGTCATCCACGAAAGCTCAGGAAAGATGGGTGTTCAAATGAGCTTTAGCTTTAGCTTTTGGTTTTGGTTTAGTTTTGGCCCTGTCTATGCACTCGCCGTCAAGTGATCAAACAAGCTCCTCACAGGACGCGTCAACGCGCCCAGATCTCTCACCCCCAGGAGCAACTCCCGGTCCACCCAAGAGTCGGTGAGCTCGATCTTTTTAAGGCCCATGGCGTTCACCAGCGGTTGAGCCGCCAAAAGGGGGAGAACCGCGATGCCCAAGCCCGCAGCCACCATCTGGCACATGGCATCGAAGCTTCTCACATGGATTCGAATTCGAAGGGGTTTACGTATAACGGTGCTCTCAATTTCAAGCCTTTGGGCCAAAGATGTTGTTTGGGTCAAGCTGACAAACTCATAATCAATCGCCTCAGAAAAAGCGACTTTTTTCTTCTTGGCCAAAGGGTGCTTTTGAGGAACGACCAAGACCAAACGATCTTGCTTGTAGAAGGTGGTTTTCAAGCCCATGGCGTGCGTACGGTCGGCAAAGAGTCCCATATCGGCCCGCCCATCCAAAATGGCCAAAACCACCTCCGAACTCTCCGCCTCTGTGAGCTCGATGCGAATGCTGGGTTGCTGCTGGGAGAACTCGGCCAAGTCTGCGGGTAAAAATTGCGTCAGCGCAGAGGTATTGGCCCAAAGTCGAACCACACCTGTCAAACCCTTGGCATGGTCCGAGAGATCGGCGCTCATTTGATCGATGTCGCCCAAAATGCGTTGAACATGTTCGAACAAGGTTTGTCCAGCGGCTGTTAGGTGAACACCACGGGAGTGGCGCTCCAAAAGCACGACACCAAAAGCACTCTCCAAATCGGTGATTCGCTTACTGGCTGCTCCGACCGCCAACATCGCCAATTCCGCACCTTGACTGATGCTGCCCGTGCGTGCCACGAGATTGAACAAGGACAGTGAGATGAAGTCAATGCGGTGAAGATTCATGAAGAGAGGCCCATGGGTGAGATCCACCGGGTGTGGGTTCGTTTTTTTTAAAGAAAAGTCACCCTCATCTGAGCTGACTCCAGTGCATCCAATATTGGATGCACTCAAAAGAGTCCATGGGGGCACCTTTGGGGTTGAATGAGCTCAACTTTTCAACCCAATGCTCATTGAATTTAACACAACGAGCGCTGCGCTTCAATCTATTCAACCTTTTCAACGGTTTTAAAGGCTCAAGCTTTCAACACCACCACACCATCGGCAGCACAAACCCCCTGCCCCTGCTCCATCACAAAAAGGGGATTGATCTCTGCCTCTTGCAATTGGTCCTTCAAGCTATGGGCCATGCCTGAAAATGCGACGATCGCTTGCACCAAGGCCTGGACATCCATGAGGGGTTTACCGCGGTAGCCGTTCAACAAGGGCCAACTTTTAAGGGACTGAACCATCTCGAGTGCATCTTGATCCGTCAGTCCTCCCTTTTGCGGCAGCAGTTTCATGGTGGTGTCTTTGAGCAACTCCGCCGTGACACCGCCAAGCCCCAACAAAATGGCTGTACCCAAGGGGTCTTTGTGCATGCCCAAAATCAATTCCACCCCCCCTTTGACCATTTCTTGGACCAAAAAGGCTTGAGGCTTGTGTCCACTTTTCATCTGAACATCCTCCCTCATTTGCACCAAACGGGAACCCACCGTCTGGACGTTGAGCCCCACAGCAACGCCACCCACGTCGCTTTTGTGGAGGATCTCGCTGGAGAGAATTTTCAAGACCACGGGTCCTGCGACCTCCATGGCAGCCGATTGAGCCTCCTCTGGCGTTTTCACCACCCACTCTTTCGTGCAGGCGATACCGTGGTGTTGAAACAAGCGCTTGGCCTCGTGCTCGTTAAGGCTTGTGGCACCATTGAAGCTCAGAGCAGGAACATGCGTTGGTGCATTGAACGCAGGCGCTCTCCAAGTGTGAAGTTGGTGCATGGCCAAGAGGCAAGCCGCAATGCTCTCAGCAGCGGGAAATGAGGGAATGCCGTAGCTCGTGAGCAATTTGCCAGCCTCTGGTGCATGGGGACTGATGAACGCCAAGATGGGTTTGTCCGACAAGGGCAAACAGTCGTGGATGGCGCCAGCCATCAACTCAGGCTGAGCGATGCTGGAGGACCCCACGACAATCACCAAAGCATCGTAGCTTTCGCTTTGCAACAAAATTTTGATGGCCGCTCTGAGCAAATCGGGCTGAAGACCCGCCAGGGTCACGTCGATGGGATTGCGGTCCAAAACCGCCTCATCGCCTGTTTGAAGGGCTCGAAGCGCACTTGCGGTGAGCTCATCGGGCGCTGGTGTCTCAAAGCCACTCACGCCAATGGCGTCTGAGACCAGGGTGCCCGCCCCACCGGTGGAGGTCAAAATGGCAACGCGTTTACCGAGTAATTTCTTTTGACCCGCCAAGGTCATGGAGATGTCCAAGAGGTCGCTGAAGGTTTGCGCCCTGATCACACCCGTGTGCTCAAAAAATGCATCGTACATTTTGTCTGAACCGGCCAAGGCACCCGTGTGCGACACTGCCGCTTTCGCTCCAGCCTCAGATTTGCCAATCTTAAAGGCCACTATGGGTTTGCCCTTTAGAGCAGCACGCAGTGCGGAGCTGCGAAACTTCTCTGGATGCCTGATGGCCTCAATGTAGAGCATGATGATCTGGGTCTGTGGATCGTCCACCAAATAATCCACGAAGTCCGACAGCTCCAAATCCACCTCATTGCTGGTCGAGATGAGCTTCGATAAACCAATGCCCTTGGCGGTTGCTCGCGAGAGCAAGGAGCCCAAAATCCCACCACTTTGAGACACCACACCAATAGAGCCCGCCTTCAGATCCTCCATCTCTAGAGCCCCTGAAGCAGAGAGCACAATTCGCTCACTCAAGTTCACCAAACCAATGGTGTTAGGGCCCAAGATCCGCATCTTGCCCGCAGCTTCTATCAACTGCGCTTGCCGACTCTCGCCCTCTGCACCCGTCTCAGAGTAGCCACTGGCCAAGACAATTGCCGCTTTGGTGCCTAATTCAGAGAGCTCTTTCACAGCCCAATGAGCCCGCTCAGCGCCCAATAAAACAATCGCCACATCAGGCACTTCGGGCAAGTCGGCAATGCTTTTAAAGCATTCAAGCCCATTGATCTCGGTCATCTTGGGGTTCACCGGAAATATTTTTCCACCAAACCCGTGCTTTTGAAGGTAAGCAATGGGACGCCCTGCTGTTTTTTTGGGGTCGCTGGAAGCACCAATGACAGCGACACTGGAGGGGCTCAGGAGAAAATCAAGATGTGTCATCATGCGGACTTGGGAGCCGATTTGGAGAGAAAAGCCATGACCGACTCACGGTGCTCGGTGCTGGAGTAACAAATGCCTTGGGCCTGGGAACCCTGCTCGAAGATTTGATGCGAGGACAGCTCAAAGGATTGATTCAAAATGGTTTTCGTCAAAGCCAAAGCGGTGCTGGATCCTTGACTCATTTGCTGCGCCCAAGCCTGAGCATCCGATAAAAGACTCTCGGCGCTGGTCAATCGGTCCACAATGCCCAGACTGAGCGCCTCGTTCACATCGACACGTCGGCCCGAGAAAATGAGCTCCTTGGCTTTGACCAAGCCCACTCGGCGAGGCAGGAAATACATCCCCCCTCCGTCCGGAACAATGGCGCGGTTGATGTAGGACCAGGTGAAGTGGGCATGTTCACTGGCCATCACGAAGTCACAGGCCAAAGCGGTATCCGCCCCCAGACCCGACGCGGCTCCATTGACCGCAGCAATGACGGGTTTGGGAAGCGTGTGGAGCAAGGACTGCGTGTAGTGAACACGTTGCTGGCGGTGCCAGCCATTGAAAGCAATCTCGCCCGTCGGTGCGCTCATTCGCCTCTCCATACCGGCCACATCCCCTCCCGCACAAAAGCCTTTTCCTTTGCCCGTGAGCACCATGGCTCGAATTTTTTTGTCCGCTGCAACGTGCTCAAAAGCGTTGATCAACTCCAGGCGCATGTTGTCACTGATGGCGTTTCGTTTGTCGGGCCGATTCAGCGTCACCGTGGCGATGTGTTCGGTGACGGAGAATTCAATGAGTTCGTAATTGTTCATGGTTCTATTTCCTTATTCTGCTTTGATGTTGGCTGATTTGACGACATTTCTCCAGCGCACTTCCTCTGCTTTAACATAGCGATCAAACGCCTCAGGCGTACCTGCACTGACGATCAAACCCTCTTTTTCAATTTTCTGTTTGAACGT
>CAIZIT010000010.1 GCA_903933115.1 uncultured Burkholderiales bacterium | reverse complement strand
TGGCGGCTTCTTCTCTCTCATCTCATTGTGGAGGTTCGGATTTGGTTTTCCTTTTTGATCCCTTTAAACGGCATTCAGTTGCCTTGCTGATGGCGCTTGCCTTGCAAGCGGCCAATGCCTTCAGTTTCAATGGGAATTTCATCACCCCAAACGCCGCCCCTTCAACACCTTCTCCTAGGTCCTGGATGACTCGAGGGGACAGCTTTGAACTCCAAGAAAAGCCCAACTCTGATGCACAGCCTCCTTCCAAAAAGGAAGACGCCACCAAGGCGCCTGCCATCAAAGGCAATTTGGCATCCCTCAAACCCTTTGACGAAGTGACCAAGGAGGCCGAACGCAAGGCCGGGTTTTTTGATTTTTACTTTAGGGAAGAAAAAGTCTGGATCGCCATCAAGCCCGAGCTACTCGAGCAGCCCTTTTTCTTCAGCGTCAACATTCCCCGCTCCGTTGGGGAGAGAGGCCTCTATGGGTCACAAATGGGCAGCCATTACCTGGCCTACTTTCACCGCTCGGGCACCCGTCTTCAACTTTTGGCCAAAAACGAGGAACTTCAGACTCTTCCAAAAAGCGCCGAGGCCCAATTTGTGGAAGAGTCTTTTTCCGAGAGCTTGTTGGGGTCTGCCGATATCGCCTCTCAGCCCAGAACCAGTGACCAAGCCCTGTTGATCGATGCCAGTGCCTTGCTCTTCAACGACATCGCTGGCTACTCGACCAATTTGGACATGGCCTTTCGCATGGGTTTTTCACTCGATGCCAAGAACACCAGTTTTTTCTCCAGCCAACAAAGCCCTCAGCTGAGCGCGTTGGAAGTGAAGGCCCATTTTTATGTGCCCAAATTGGCCGCACCCCCCATGATGCCCAGCGCTTCACCCTCCACACCGGCACCTAAAAATGTGCCCGATCCCAGAAGCCTCTTTGTTCATTTTTATTACAACTTCAAGCAGCTTCCCGCCATCCCCATGGCCTCTCGTTTGGCCGATGAGCGTGTTGGGTACTTCACGCAAGGTCACTTTGACTACAGCACCGACTTGAACCCCAAATCACGTGTTCACATCATCAAAAGGTGGCGACTTGAAAAAGCCGATCCCCAACTCCCCAGCTCAACCGTTGCTCAACCTGTTGTCTACTGGCTCGACAAGAACATTCCCCCCAAATACAAGGCCTCCGTTCGCGCGGGCATCTTGGAGTGGAACAAAGCTTTTGAAAAAATCGGTTTGATGAATGCCCTGGTGGTCAAAGAGCAAAGTGAAAAAGACGACTTCAACACCATGGACGCTCAGCACGCATCTGTCAGGTGGTTCACCGGCTCCGACATCGGTTTTGCAATCGGACCGTCTCAAGCGGATCCCAGAACGGGTGAAATTTTAGATGCCGACATTGGCATGTCCGATGTCTTTGCAAGAAGTGCACGGCGACAAGTTGCTGAGGACTTGAAGACCATGGTTCCTGGAACTGATGGATCGTCCAAACCCCATGCAAACGCCATCGATGACACTTGTCAGTACATGAGCCAATTGGCCCAAGAATTTGATTTTGCTCAAGATTTACTGGCTGCTCGTGCCCAATCCATGGGAAGCGAAGAGGCCGATAAGTTGGCGCAGGCCTATGTCAAAGACGTCATCATGCATGAGGTGGGACACACTTTGGGTTTGCGCCACAACTTTGTTTCCTCAGCGGCCTATGACTTGGAGAGGCTTCAAGAGCCGAGTTTTACTCAAAAAAATGGAATTTCGTCCTCGGTGATGGACTATGTTCCCTTTAATTTCGCGGTGGCTGGGCAATCTCAAGGGGAGTATGTCATGAGCACGCTTGGGCCCTACGACTACTGGGCCATCGAGTATGGTTACAAGCCCATTGAGGCAAAAGACGAGCTCCAAACGCTTCAAGACATCGCTTCAAAAAGCACACAAACGGAACTTGCCTATGCGAGCGACGAGGACGCATCTGAGGCCTACGGCAGTGCCGACCCCTTGGTAAATCGATTTGATTTGGGAGCCAACCCCTTGGCCTATTACCAAAAAAGGGTTCAACTCAGCCAAGAACTGTGGAGCAGATTGCAGCACTTGAACCTGGAGAAGGGTGAGAGTTTTGAGCGACTCACCAGGAGTTTTTTAAGTGGTTTTCGCCCCTTGACGCAAATTGCGCCTCTGGTGGTCAAGTATTTGGGTGGGGAGCGAGTGAGGCGTGTTCGTGCTGGGTTTGGTCAATCGGTCTATCAACCGATTTCAGCCCAAGAGCAGCGTGCCGCCTTGTCACTCATGGAGAGCGCATTCCTCTCGCCGTCCTCTTTTGATTTTCCACCCCAGTTGTTGAACTCTTTGGCCGTGGATTCCTTTGATCGTTCTCAGTCCAGGACCGATGCCTCGAGTTCTAACGCTTCGGTCTCGGTTTTAAGCAATGTGCTGGGCGTGCAAAGAGTTGTCTTGGATGCACTTTTCTCAGAGCGTTTGGCCCAACGGGTGAGCGAATCCCAATTGAGGCGAGATCAACCCCATAAGGCGTCTCGCGCCAATGAAGTTTTGGGTTTGTCAGAGATCTATGCCCGGGTACAGTCGAGCGTTTGGCAAGAGGCCATCAAGGGTCAGCGGGTTTCTCTCTTGAGGCGCAACCTCCAAAAGGAGCACTTGCAGCGCATGAGCGCCATGCTGCTCAGATCCTCTAGGGGTCTCACACCAGAGGCGGCGGGGTTGATGCGTCAAAATGCAAGAACCCTTTTGTCCCAACTGCGCTGGGCGGTGCAGCGAACGGGCATGGATGATGAGTCCCATGCACATCTCTTGGATGCGATCAACACCTTGAATGAAACCTTGAAGGCCAGCATTCAAAGGAGCGGATTGTGAGCGGGGGTGGATTGGGCTTGGGAGCGAGAAGATGAACTCACGAGAACAAGGTCAAAGGCATAGGCATTGGCATTGGCAAGAACAAAGCCCTGAACACCATGAGGGGCGTTTTTCAAAGCCCAAGTGGTTTGCGGTTTTATCCTTGATCCTCTTGGGCATTTGGCTGCCGTCTCAACCGAGCCTTTTCGCGCAAGGCCACGATGCGTATGGAGTCCTTGAGGCCCAACTCAGTGGACTCTTCAATGCCCCGGTTCCCCAAGAATGGCTCAGTCAACCCTACCTCATGACCTCTTACCAAGAGGATCCCAAGTACTTGGATTCAGCATCCTCATACAGCAACAACGAAACGCCTTGGACCTACGCGGTTTATGAACCGCCTCTCAAGTACCACTACCTCAAACGCCCCTACGAACTGATGCCCCGAACCTTGGTCGGCATGCCCCAATTGACTTTTTTGGATCGTGAGGGTCGTGATTTAAAGATCGATGCAGACCACCTCAAGGACACGAGTGAACGCACCAGGAGCTCGATTGCTCAAACCGTGTTCGAGCTCCACATCAAACCCGGCATCTTGTTCCAGCCCCATCCTGCCTTTTACAAAAACGATCAAGGTCAATTGCTCAATTTGAGCCTAACTCCCAAAGATCTTGAGGGCATTGTGTCTCCTTGGGACTTCAAAAATGTGGGCTCCAGAGAACTCACCGCGGCTGATTACGCTTATGCCATCAAACGATTGGCCAATCCGCGCATCAACTCGCCAGCCTTTGGTTTTTTATCCTCAAAGATCCTTGGGTTTGATGAGTTCGGACAGAGGATGCAAAAGGAAAGCCAACGCTTAAAGTCTGCCGATCCAAGCGTCTCAAGCCCTAGGGCCTCGCCAAAGTGGATGGACTTCAGAAAGTATGAGTTTGAGGGGGTCAAAGTGATCGATCCCTACACCTTGCAGATCAAGATCACTGGGCTTTATCCCCAATTCAAATATTGGTTGGCGATGACTTTTTTTGCCCCAGTGGCCTGGGAGGTGGATGCCTTTTATGCCCAAGAGGGCATGGCCAAGAAGAATTTGAGTGCCAACACGTGGCCCGTGGGCACAGGACCTTTCATGTTGACCGAGCACGATGGCAACGCCAAAATGGTGTTGAGTAAAAATCCCAATTACAGAGGAGAGCCTTATCCTTGTGAGGGGGAGAGCGGCGATCAGGCGTTGGGCTTGTTGAAAGACTGCGGCAAAACCACCCCTTTTCTTGACAAGATCATCAGCATCCGAGAAAAAGAGGGCACATCGGTCGCCACCAAGTTCATACAAGGCTATTACGACATGCCACAAATGGAGCGGGGCGAGCCCGGCATCGCCTATCAAGTCTCTATTCAAGACGGTACGGGCCTGTCCAAAGAGCTCAAAGAGCGAAAGATCCAATTGCCCACCACCATCCAAGTGGGCTTTTGGCACTATGGCTTCAATTGGCTTGACCCCATTGTGGGAGCTGGCAAAACACCCGAGCAAGCGCTTCGCAACAAAAAACTTCGCCAAGCCATCGCCATCGCCTTTGATTTTGAAGAGTACGTCTCCATATTTGAAAACTCTCGAGCCCAGGTCAATCACTCTGTTGTGGTGCCTGGACTTTTTGGCAACGATGCCATGCCCTTCAACCCGGTTGTTTTTGATGCCGTAGGGGATTCGCGTTACCAAAGAAAATCCATCGAAAAAGCC
>CAIZIT010000009.1 GCA_903933115.1 uncultured Burkholderiales bacterium | reverse complement strand
CGCATCCCAGAGCACTCCAGAACGCAGTATTTGGGAGACCGATTTTCTTACATGCAAGCAGGCTCTTGGGATGCGCCGGCGCTTGTTTTCTTGCATGGGATTGGTGCCAACAGCAGCTACTTTCGCTTCCAACTGGCGCACTTGTCGAAACACTTCAACGTGATCGCTTGGAATGCGCCAGGGTATTGGCTGAGCGACTCTTTGGTGGTGCAGCACCCCAATGAACATGACTATGCAAATGCGGTGAACGATTTTCTTCACGCTTTGAAGTTGAGTCGTGTGAGTTTGTGTGGCAACTCTTTTGGCTCCGTCTTGGCCCAAGCCTTTGCCATCGATTACCCCCAAAGGGTCGAGCGCTTGGTCTTGACGGGGACTGGTGTGGGTCAAAGGGAGGTCTCTCCAGGAAGACGCCAAGCTTTTGAAGCGCGTGCCCAAAGGATCTTAAAGGGTGGATACCAGTATGCAGACACCGGCGTCGATGCACTGGTGGGGCCAACCACCTCACCAGAGATCAAAGACATGTTGATCGAACTCTCGCGTGCGAACCAAGCGGCTGGTTTGCTAAGAGCGGTCTCATTCAGATTGAGCAGTTTTTTCTCCCCCGATCATGCTGTAAATTTGAACATGCCCATTTGCTTGGTTCAAGGTGAGCTGGATCAGACCAACCCCAGGGCAGAAAATGTAGACCTCTTGCTGCCTCATTTGCCCAATGCGCAACTCCATGTTTGGCCTGATGTGGCTCATTTGCCAGAGGTTGAGGCGCATCAGGCGTTCAACGCGTTGATCGAGAAGTTCATGCGCAGCAATTGATCACATCCCCCGAGTAGTGAAGTCCCTATAAAAGACTTTCTTTGAGCGAAGGCGGCTATTCATCCAAGTCTCGATCAAAATATCAACACAAATGAAATCTTAAAAGGTAAAAATATGATGGAGTGGCGCAAATATTTTGGCGAACTCGTGGGAACGGCGGCTCTCTTGTGTGCGGTGATCGGCTCGGGCATCATGGCAGAGCGATTGGCAGGGGGAAACACGGCAATTGCACTTTTGGCCAATACCCTGGCGACTGTCTTTGCTCTCTATGTGTTGATTGAAACGATAGGCCCAATCAGTGGAGCACACTTCAATCCTGTGGTCTCCATCATCATGACCGCTCGGCACGAGTTGGCCAAACAAGAGCTCTTGCCTTACTTGTTGGCTCAATTTGCAGGAGCAGCTCTTGGCGCATGGCTTGCTCATGGCATGTTTGATCTGGACATTTTGCAGTGGTCCACCAAAATTCGAACCGGCCCCTCTCAGTGGTTGGCTGAGGGCGTGGCCACTGCAGGGCTGTTGTTTGTGATCTTGAGGTCAGAGAGCCACAAAGTCTCCTCAACAGTGGCTTGCTACATAGGGGCGGCTTACTGGTTCACAGCCAGCACGTCTTTTGCCAATCCAGCTGCTGCGTTTGGTCGCATGTTCAGCAATACTTTTGCTGGCATTTCACCCTCAGATGTGCCCCCATTCATGCTCTCAGAGTTGATGGGAGGGTTCATTGGGGTTTTTCTTCACAGGGTCCTAGAAGATCGAAGATGATGAAGTCGTCAATCAAGGCTCACAAAAAGACGTCAATGTTGTGAAAAAAATCAAATGGCCTTTAAAGCTGTTTCAACGCCATTTGAGCCAAATGGGCAACCACTTCTTCCATCTCACCCGCAGAGGGCATCACCTTGAGCGTGACTTCGGGGTGATGATCCCTTAAAAGTTGAGCTTGCTCGGGCAAGTCCTCTCTGGCGTGTCGTCCAATGCCCAAGAAAAGTGGGAACAAACAAATCTCATTGACCCCCAGTAAAACCAACTCATTCGCACACTCAAGCAGCGTGGGCTGGGTCATCTCCAAATAGGCGCAGCGCACGACCACATCTGGCGACTGCGTTTCAATGGACTTGGCGATGGCTTTGATGGGCTCGTGCCACAAGGGGTCGCGAGAGCCGTGTGCAAAAAGGATGATGGATTTCAAATTGTGCTGCCGATGATGGAGTGAAGAAAAAAGAGGGACGAATACGTGACGCCTATGGCTTCACTGCTTGAGCACGAGCCAACCAAATGCCATCAAAGACACCAAAGTGTAGATGAGCCCCGGCGTTGCCGCTGCCAGCCAAGGAATCCATTGATTCAAGTTGCCGATGTAGCCGAACACGTTGTTCATCAAAAAGAAGCTGATGCCGATCATCACCCCTGCAAAGACCAAGGTCGCGATGTTGCCACTCCTAAAGTGCAGGTAAGCAAAGGGCAGAGCCAATACCACCATCACCAAGCAACTGATGGGGTAGAAGACTTTTTTCCAAAACTCGATCTCATAGCGCTGAGCGGTTTGGGCATTGGCCTGTAAGTGTTGGACATATTGGAACAAATCGATGGTTCCCATGCGTTCGGGCTTCAAAAGAGCAACGGCAACCATTTCGGGTTTGATGGTGGTGGGCCACCTGAGATGGGGGGTCTGGATGCGGTTGACCGGTTTGAGGTTTTGAGCCGACTCCTCCAGCGGAAACTCATCGCGCTTGACCTCATTGAGCACCCAGGCCTCATCATCGATGGCAAAGTCGCCTGAAGCCGATTGGGTCATGGAGATCAAACGGCCCTGGTTGTTGAACTCGTAGATCTTGATGTTTCTCATCGATCCATCCGAATTCAAAGATCCGACATTGACCGCTTGGTGCGAGAAGGCTTGCTTTTCGTTGAGCCATGCACCTGTTTGCCCAACAGAAATTTGACCAAAGTATTTGGACTTGAGGAGCTGGGCTTGCTTGTCGCAAAAGGGGGACAAATAGTCTCCCACGGCAAAGGTGAGCACCACAAAGGCGAGCCCCAGGCCAATCAAGAGTCGAAGCGCCATGACGGGGCCCAGTCCTGAGGTCCTGAGGATGGTGAACTCTGAGCTTTGCGCCAAGCGAGCCATCACATAAATCGTACCGATCAAAACGGCAATGGGAAGGAGCTCATAAATGTGGCTCGGGATGATCAATGCCACATACGTCAAAGCATGGGGAACCAGATAGATTTTGTCCGCATCGAGACCGCCTTGAAGCCCCAAACCTTTGCCGACCCACTGCAACTCGTCAATCAAGTCAAAGAAGAAAAAGAGGCCTAAAAAGCCCAAAATCACAAACCCTACGGCGCTGATGACCTCTGAGTAAATGAGTCGTTGAAGGGTTTTCATGCGGGGGCCTTCGTCATTTTCAGCCTAGAAATCAATTTGTCGATTTTTGAGGTGTTGAGCTCCCAAGACAATCCAATGTTTCGGGTCCATAAAATGAAGATCGCAAGCACAAAGACCCCCAAATGCAGGCCAAGCATCAAGCCCCAAAATCCTATCCGACCTTGCTCCACCCAGTTTTGCCCGAGGTTGACCATGTTTTCATAAAAAATGAAAATGAAGAGGGCGAGTAGGCCGTGTCGCCCCCTGGCGCCTCTTGAGTTCACTTGGGCCAAGGAGAGCCCAATCAAAACCAAATTGAAGGCGGCCAGCCCCATGCCCAGTCTCCAACTGAGTTCTCCCAAATGGTAGCGTGTGGGATCAATGATCAAGTCCCAAGTGGGGGTGGTTCTGGCAATGGGCGCGTTCTTGGCAAAAGCATCTTGGTCGATGCGTGTGGCATATTCCTTGAACTCACTCACCTTGAGGGTCTCGTTGGTGCCCGAGATCTCAAGGCGTTGGCCATTGGTGAGCATCAAAAAACGTTGGTCATTGATGTTTTGAATGCGTCCCGTTTTGGCCGATGTGATGGTTTGGCGCTCCCGCTCATTGGTGACGATGAAAACGTTTTTTCCCTCTTTGTCTGCGGCCAAGTCCTTTTCAATGAAAAAGACCCTTTGTCCGTTGGCCGACTCTTGGAATTGTCCTGGTGCCACTCGCTCCAAATCGCCTCTTTTTTCAAATCGGTCTTTGAGCTCTTGGCTTTGTTGATAAGACCAGGGCCAAATCCATATGGCCAATACAAAAATCAAGAGCAAAATGGGCCAGGCAAAGTTCATCAGCGGCTTGATAAAATCGATCAAGCGGCACCCGCCTGTGAGCCAGATGATCATCTCGCTGTCTTTGTACAGTCGCATGAGCGTGGAGACCACCGAGATGAAGAGGCTCATGGTCAAAATGGTTTGCAAGTGTCCGAGCATGGTGTAGCCAAGAACCAGGCTCACCTCTGAGGGGTTGACATTGCCCCTTGATGCTTGTCCCAATGTACGGATCAACATCATGGTCAATACAATGGTCACCAAAACCACCAATGTTGCCCCGAAACTTTTCATGAGCTCTTGTCGAAGCGAAGAATGGAATAACATCGGGGGGTCTTACTGAGAAATATGAATCATGAACTTTGAACTTAAATTTAGCGCGTTGAACACCTTGAGCACTGTTAAAACAGGCGCTCTCTTGATTTTAGTTGACCCCAAGCACCAAGAGGCTTCTGGACAGATCAAAAACTCGAAGTCTGTTGCCAGCAAAAAGTCCGAGCCCAAAGACTCGAGCCTCTCGGGTTTGATCGCCCAAAGTCTTCACGCCGCTCATTTGCAAAGCAAATCGCCTAGGGTTCAGCTCCTATGGAACATTCCCGGCGTCACCGCCAACCCTGTGATTCTCGCTCATCTTGGTGCAGCTCAACTCAAAGATCTCAAAAATGCGCTCCAGCAAGGCCTCTCTACCCTCAAAACCGCTGCCCCTGAGTGTGCTCATTTGAGCATTTTCTTGCCCGATGTCAGTGGTCAAAGGCTCCAAACGGTGATGCAAGCTGTGGCCGATAGCGCTTATGTTTACACCACGACCAAACCCAGCGCTAAAGCCTCCAACCTGTCCAAGGTGAGTTTGCATGCGCCCATTTTGGGCCAAACGCCCAAAGTTCAGTTCGACCAATCCAACGCTCAAGAGGCCTTCAGGGAGGGTGCTGCTCGCGTTGAGGGCATGGCGTTCGCCAAGGAATGGGGCAATCGGCCGGCCAACCACGCGACGCCCACCATGCTGGGCAAAGCCGCCTTGAGTTTGGCCAAATATCCCAAAATCAACGTCCAAGTGCTCGGTCCTCGCGAAGTGGCCAAATTGGGGATGGGCTCCTTCATGTCGGTCGCCAAAGGCTCCGAAGAGCCTTTGCGATTCATTGTGATGCACTATAACGGTGCACCAAAGTCCAGTGCGCCTGTCGTTTTGGTGGGCAAGGGGATCACTTTCGACACGGGTGGCATCTCTTTGAAGCCGGGCGCGGGCATGGACGAGATGAAGTTTGACATGTGCGGTGCGGCCAGTGTTTTAGGGGTTTTCAAATCCTTGGGCGAATTGGGGCCAAAGATCAATGTGGTGGGACTCATTCCGGCCTGTGAGAACATGCCCGATGGACGCGCGGTCAAACCCGGCGATGTGGTCACCAGCATGTCAGGTCAAACCATTGAGAATTTGAACACCGATGCAGAAGGCCGATTGATTTTGTGCGATGCGTTGACCTATGCTGAGAGATTCAAGCCTCGCGCCATCATCGACATTGCAACGCTCACCGGGGCGTGCATCATCGCGCTGGGCCATTTGAGGAGCGGACTCTTTGCTGCTCAAGATCAACTGGCTGCCGATTTGATGGAAGCGGGAGAGAGAACGCTGGATCCTTGTTGGAGACTTCCTCTTGATGAGGAGTATGCAGAGGGCTTGAAGTCCAATTTTGCCGATACAGCCAACGTGGCCGATCGCTCAGCGGGCTCCATCACTGCGGCCAAGTTTTTACAGCGCTTTGTGGGCACCATGAATTGGGCCCATTTGGACATCGCCGGCTCTGCATGGAAGAGCTCCGGTCCAGGAAAGGGCGCCACTGGCCGACCTGTGCCCCTTTTGCTGTCATACCTGATTGAAGAGGCCCAAGCCGCTCAATTCACCCCCTTGACCTCAACGCCCAAAGCGAAGTCCTCCACAACGGCTTCCAAGAGAAAAAAGGCTTGATGGGCCCATGACCGAGATCGCTTTTCACTTCAACACCCCCCATAAACTCAATTACGCTTGCCGTTTGCTCAGAAAGGCTTTCTCCAGCGGTGCGAAGGTGATGGTTTGGGGCAAGGAGGATTTGCTCTTGACGCTCGACAAAGCTTTGTGGGAGTTGGGTGCCACGGATTTTGTAGCTCACTGCAACATGGATGCACCGGATTATGTATTGGCCCGCTCACCCATTGTGCTCGCGAGCGATGTCAGTGCGTTGAACACCTTGCCCCATCATGAAGTCTTGTTGAGTCTTGGGGACACTTTGGCCAGCGGTTTTGAGAAATTTGAGCGGGTGATTGAACTGGTGAGCACCGAAGATGAAGACCGAGCGAACGCAAGGAAACGCTGGAAGATTTATCAAGAAAGAGGCTACACCATGAAGCGTCATGATTTGTCTCAAAAGACAAATGGCGCTTGAAAGCGACTGACTTTTTTGCCTTGAATGAAGCCCATGAACTCAGACCACGATCCCTTTACCCCCGAAGCAAGCGACCAGGGCGATCTGAAAGCCCAGGAGGACTTGCTGGCGCTGAAAGTTCTCGGTGACCCCCATTTTTTGGAGCGCGTTCCCTATTTGATGCCGGTCAGTGAAGACCAGCAAGATCACATCTTTCACCAAGAACATGAACAAAGACAAGCGATCATGGATGCCTTGACCCAGGAGGTCAAGGTGATGGTCTTGGCTGAATTGGACTTGATCTTGCCTGAATTGATTTCATCTTGTTTGAGCGAAGTTTTGAGTCGGCCGTCTCCTGCCTCAGGCCCTCAACACTCAAACCTTGATGCACCAAGTTTTTAATGTATTTCTTAACTCACCATCTCCACAACTCTTGCTTACAAAGGTAAAACCATGAATTTAACCCCATTGAATTTTGACAAAAGAGCATTGGTCGCAGCACTGACTTTGGCTCTTGGCGCCTCTTTGTCCGCTTTCGCCCAAGAGCAAGTGGTCAAAATTGGTCACGTGGCCCCTTTGAGCGGCCCGATCGCACATTTGGGCAAAGACAATGAAAATGGTGCACGCATGGCCATTGAAGAATTGAACGCCAAGGGGATCACCATCGGTGGCAAGAAAGTTAAATTTGAATTGATCGCTGAAGACGATGCCTCTGACCCCAAGCAAGGCACAGCGGTTGCACAAAAGTTGGTTGATGACAAGGTCAAGGGCGTCATCGGACACTTGAACTCTGGCACCACCATTCCGGCCTCTAAGATCTACAACGACGAGGGCATTCCTCAAATTTCCCCCTCAGCCACCAACCCCAAGTACACCCGTCAAGGGTTCAATACCGCTTTTAGGGTGGTTGCTGATGATGTTCAACTCGGTGGCGTACTGGGTCGTTATGCAGTCAAGGATCTCAAAGGCAAAGCCATTGCAGTGGTGGACGACCGCACAGCCTACGGTCAAGGCGTAGCGGACGAATTTGACAAGGCCGTCAAGGCTGCTGGAGGTCAGGTGGTGGGTCGTGAATACACCACCGACAAAGCCACCGATTTCATGCCCATTTTGACCACTCTTAAAGCTAAAAAGCCTGACATCATTTTCTTTGGGGGAATGGATGCTGTGGGTGGACCCATGCTCAAACAAATGAAGTCTTTGGGCATCACCTCTAAGTTCATGGGCGGAGATGGCATTTGTACGACGGAGCTCGCAAAATTGGCAGGCGACGCCATGATGGACGGTCAGGTGGTGTGTGCAGAAGCGGGCGGTGTTGAGGGCAGTCAGAAAAAAGGCATGGACGACTTCGCGATGAGGTACCAAAAGCGCTTCAACACCGAAGTGAAGCTCTACGCCCCTTATGTCTTCGATGCCGTCAATTTGATGGTTGCAGCCATGGTGAAGGCGGGATCCTCTGAGCCCAGCAAGTACTTGCCGCTATTGGCTCAAACCAACGGCTACAAAGGCGTGACGGGTACCATCAGTTTTGACAACAAGGGTGACATCAAGAACGGTGCATTGACGGTCTATACGTTCAAAGCAGGTAAGCGAGATACGATTGCCATTGTGCGATAGGGAGATATGGAGATAGGGCGTTAGGGCGCTCTTGGGAAATCTCACTCATTGAGGTATTACCCCAATTGTTCCCTTGGCCATTTCAAGAGATGATCACGGGGATTCTCCAGTTGAGGCTCCAAGTGGAGCTTGCTCAGGGATGGGATGCTCGCAGGTTCCTGTTAATCACGGGTTTTTGTGGGTTCCTATTCTCTATTGGATCAACTTCACTCATCACATTGAAAGAGTTGCTCATGAAATCGTATGCTTTGTCATTCATTGTTCTTCTCGCCAGCGGTGCTGCTTTTTCTCAAGCGGCCCCAAGCGCCAATGGTGCTGGGTTGGCTGCAAAACACGGCTGCTTGATTTGTCACAACGTCGACAACAAGGTGGTTGGGCCCGCTTTCAAGGCGGTTGCAGAAAAATACCGTGGTCAAGACGTCAACAACACGTTGGTCCTCAAAGTGACCAATGGTGGAGCAGGTCAGTGGGGCCGTGTTCCCATGCCTCCTCACCCCAATGTGCCACAAGGTGATTTGAAAGAGATCGTGACTTGGATTTTAGGGCTGCCCAGCTGAGATTGAAGCCAGCTCAATTGTTGGAGCAGATTTTTTGCCTAACTTTTGGCTCAATAGCCTGCCTGATATGAACTTATCAGATTGCGAATATTTTTATTGGCACTTTGCTGGCAAGCTTGATCGATTGAGGGTAATATAGTGATGCAGTTCTCAGCGTGATTTGATCTACGCTTCATGTTGAGACTTTTTTTTAAGCCCTCCATCTTGATGCCCCATGGGCAAGTTGATCCATGAAATTCGCGATTACCCTCCTGGCACTTCTTTTGGCGAGTACAGTCCATGCCAAAGGTGACCCCTCATCTGACATTGATGCGCAAATTGCCACTCAAATCTTTCAAGGCGATAAGGCCGACGAGTCTAGAGTGGTGGTTTTTAATTTCCGTTACAAGGACGGACTTTGTGATGTCATCACGAGCGTGGTGGAGTTCGGTGACTGTTCAGCAAAAAAACCAGCCTTCAATTTAAAAAGCGCTTTTTCCAGCAGACGTTACCTGGGGCGTGAATTCAAATGCCAACTCGATCAAATATCGCCACAAAAGTGGCAGCTCTCCATTTCTGATCCGATTGAGGAGAATTTGAGGCTTTTGCACACCATCACTTTGCTTGACAGCTCCAAGCAAATCAACAAAGTGCTGGACTACTCTGGCTACATGAGCGGGGTCAGCACCTTGAGTAAAACACCTGTCAAAGTGGAATACCGGGGCATGCGGGACGCAGAGAACTTCCGAAGCGATGTGGCTTTACCCGTTTGCTCTAAAAAATAAAATTCAGTGCCCTGATACTTGAATACTCGATTCCCCGATGAGTCGAGTACCTAAAAGCCTTTGTTCCTCAGTGCCCTCAACATGGTCTATCGACCAACTGTTTCTCGGCCTTCGAGGACATTTCGCCAGAAGCTTTAAAACGCGTTGATGCCGTGATCTTGGATGTCAAGTGCTTTGTTGCCCGCCTTCAAACTGGGGGCGTAAAGCTGCAGCTGAGCACCTCTTGGAGGAAGAGGAGAGAGGGCTGGGTTTGGCGTTGGTAAACTTTTAGGTGTTGAGACACCGCTGCCCAACAAAGCATTGGCATTTGACGTGGTGGATTTTTCTGAATAGGTTTTTGAGAAACTGTACGCACCAGCTCCCATGGGATGCTGAGCGTTTTGTCGATTTTGCAATATGCTCAGGGTTGAAGGTAAGTTTTGAGGCTGTGGCAAGCCTTGAACGCTTTTACTCAAGATCCCGTTTTGACCAATCACACCCGATTGCAGGTTTTGAATCTGAGCGGCGCCACCAACAGAAGTGTCCAAACCTCGGCTGTTGCCTGGATTGCCCGTGTTGTTGACCTGAGACTTGATTTGGCTCAGGTCGCTGGCATTTTTTGCGTAGCGATCAACACGGCTTTGAGAGGCTGTCCTTTTCGCGCTTTCTAGGGATGCATTGGCCGGGGTGTCGCCAGCCAATGGAGCCCGCGAGCCGATAGAGCCACCTGGACTGCTGGAGGAACCTCTTTGAACGGACGAGTTGATGTTCATTTTGACCAAAGTAGTTGAAGGAATGGACGAATGGATTCCACTTCCATTTTTCTCATCACTAAGCCTGAATGTCATGTTACATGAATTACGGAAATATTACGATTTTTCGTGCTCAAAAAAACAAGTTCCTCCTCAATTTTTAGACGCCCAAAGGAGCTCGACAGGCCCCATTTTTGATCCTTTTGGCCACAGGTAGACTTCAAAACACCTCAAAAGAGGTTAAGATATCTTTTTTATGAGGAATTGAATTCATGGATACCATCAAAATCGACGATAAAGAATACAAATTTTCTGATTTGAGTGAAGACGCTCGTGCCCAACTCTTGTCCTTGCAAGCCACAGATGCCAAGATCTCTGAGTTGCAACGTGACATGGCCATTGCTCAAACTGCACGCATGGCCTATGCACGTGCATTGAACGAGTTGCTTCCACAAGCCTAAAGAACCCTCTGATCCTCGTTCTAGAGGATTGTAGAGACCCAAAAAAACGACCCATGGGTCGTTTTTGTCGTTCTGCGGACCTTGAATCTCTTTTATTCAGTCTACTGTTGCACCGCTCAGTTGAACCAAGGCTTTGTATTTTTCTCTTTGCGAGTTCATCATTGCATCAAACTGTTCAGGCGTGCTCGGCTGAGGCTCAGCCATCAAGGTTGCGAACTTTAAGCGCATTTGGGGCGTTTTCAAAACCTTCACAAAAACAGCGTTGAGTTGTTGAATCCAAGCCTCTTTCACGCCTTTGGGGCTCACCAAGCCCCACCATGTCTCAATCTCAAAATGGGGCAAGGTTTCAGACATGGTGGGAATTTTGGGCAACAAGCCGCTTCTTTGTGAGGATGTCAGGGCCAAGGCCGTTAACTTGCCCGATTTGATGTTCATGGCTGCACTGGCCAAGTTGTCGATGTTGAAATCCACTTGAGAGGCCAGCAATGCGGTTTGGGCTGGATTGGCGCCATTGAAAGGAATATGGGTGATCTCGAGTTTGGCCAAACTTTTAAGCCATTCGCCACTCAAATGACCAGCACTGCCATTTCCACCAGAACCGTAGTTCAAGGCACCTGGGTGCTGTTTGGCATAGGCAATCAGATCGCCCAAGGAATGAATCCTCAACTCAAATGCGCGCTCGGTGTTCATGACGAGCACATTGGGTACAGATAGCATTTGTGTGATGGCTTGAAAGTCGCTCTGTGCATGGTAGGGCAGCTTCGTGAAAAGCCATGGGTTCAAAGCGTTGGATGCCGTCGTCGCCACGCCAATGGTCATACCGTCTTTTGAGGCTTGAGCGATGGCTTGCATACCGATGTTGCCTCCAGCACCAGGACGATTTTCCACCACGATGGCTAGCCCCAGTGGCTCTTGTGCCTCTTGCATCACCCACCTCGTGGTCAGATCAACGGGGCCTCCAGCAGCAAAGGGGACGATCACCCTCAAAACCTTTTGGGCATGGACCGCGCCCATGATTAAAAAACCGATGGTGAGCCCCATCAAGAATCTATGGTTCATCATCTCATGCTCCTTTAAGGCTTTAAATGCAAAACCACCAAAGCCAATGCCTCTCTTAAAACAGTGGAGGATTTCTTCAACGCATCAGCAGAGGGAATCCATGAAAGGCTTGAGTCGCTGCTGTTGATGATGGGGCCCATGGGGGCGGGGAGAACTTCAAAGCCTGCAGCCTTGAATTGGAGCAAGCTTCTTGGCATGTGCCAAGCATTGGTGACCAACACAATTTTAGTAATACCCTCTGCACGCAGGATTTGAAATGTGTTGACTGCATTTTCTTGTGTATCTCGGGATTGACTTTCTAACCAGCGCAAATGGACCCCGAACACCTCTTGAGCCACCCTTTGACAGACAACGGCTTCACTTTCAACCCGCTCGTTAACGCCCCAACCCTGTCCACCTGTAAACAGTAAAGGGATTGAGGTTTTTTTGTGCAGCAAAACACCATATCGAAGTCGATCCAAGGTGGTGGTTTGTAATTGTGAGGGGCCATAGGGCGTAGACGCGTCAACGCCTCCTCCTAAAATGACAATGGCCCCAGGCTTAAAACGCTCAAGCTCCTTCATTTCTAAAGCTGGTGAACTTGGCAACACATGATCATTGAGCCAAACAGCAACATGATTCGTGGATAAAAGTGCTAGCAAGAGCGTACTGCCAGCAATCAATTTCCTGCCCTTGGCGGCTTGCTTTTTGGAGTAAAGCAGCAAAAAGCCCAAGAGGATCAAAACCATCAAACTCGTAGGCGGCATGATCAACGACGTCAAATAGGGCTTGAATTGAGCGAGCATGGGTTGAGCAATGTGGGGAGGTTAAAGTGATTTCTGGGTGGATATCTTTAGGAGAACCACGCTTTGAGTATAAGAGCCCTTGGTTCTCATCTGCTCATTTGCTCAAGTGATCATCTTTATTTTATAGAGCGCTTAACGCTTGAAAGCACTTTCATTGAACTTTGATCCGCCCTTGATCGAGACGCACCCCGTAGGCATGGTTATTTTTAAAATGAGTCCATTAGTATTCATTTTAAATTACTCGGATTCTAGCTTTTCCATGCCCCTCGCACGTTCAAATAAAGCTCATTGATGGGCATATCCTTGCCTTAGAATATAGGGCTCTCAGAGAGAGTTATAACGACAAATTCACAACGTCATCAAAAGAGATATTCAAAATGGCATCAGACAAATCAAAAATCATCTACACACTGACAGATGAGGCTCCACTGCTGGCAACGGCCTCTTTTTTGCCCATCATTCGCAGTTTTGCAGCCCCTACAGGTATCAATGTTGCTGAGAGCGACATTTCTGTGGCAGCTCGCATCTTGGGTGAGTTTCCTGAGTTCTTAACGCCTGAGCAACAATTGCCCGACAATTTGGCTGAACTCGGCCGTCTGACCCTTTTGCCTGACACCAACATCATCAAGTTGCCCAACATCAGTGCCTCAGTGCCTCAATTGACGGCCTGTATTGCTGAATTGCACAGCAAAGGTTACAAATTACCCGCCTACCCAGAGGATCCCAAAACGCCTGAAGAAAAAGCCATTCAAGCGCGTTACTCCAAATGTCTGGGCTCAGCGGTCAATCCCGTATTGAGAGAGGGCAACTCGGATCGCCGTGCACCTTTGGCCGTGAAGAACTTTGCCCGCAAGAATCCTCACTCCATGGGCGATTGGAGCATGGCCTCACGCACTCACGTGGCTCACATGAAGCATGGCGACTTCTACCATGGCGAGAAGTCCATGACCTTGGACAAAGCTCGTGATGTCAAAATGGAATTGGTCACCAAGAGTGGCAAAACCTTGGTTTTAAAACCCAAACTGTCCTTGTTGGCCGGTGAGATCATTGACAGCATGTTCATGAGCAAAAAAGCCTTGTGTGCTTTCTTTGAAGAGCAAATGGAAGACGCTCGCAAAACAGGCTTGATTTTCTCCTTGCACCTCAAAGCCACCATGATGAAGGTCTCACACCCCATCGTCTTTGGTCACGCTGTGAAGGTTTACTACAAAGATGCTTTTGCCAAGCACGCCAAACTTTTTGAAGAGTTGGGTGTCAACGTCAACAACGGCATGGTCAACTTGTACGACAAATTGCAGACTTTGCCCGCGGCCAAACGTGACGAAGTCATGGCCGATCTGAAGGCCTGTGAAGCCAAGCGTCCAGCTTTGGCCATGGTGGACTCCTCCAAAGGCATCACCAATTTGCATGCACCCAATGACGTGATCGTTGACGCTTCCATGCCTGCCATGATTCGCATTGGCGGCAAAATGTGGGATGCTGAGGGCAAGCCCCAAGATACCAAAGCGGTCATTCCTGAGAGCACCTTTGCTCGCATTTATCAAGAGACCATCAACTTTTGTAAAACAAACGGCAAGTTCGATCCCACCACCATGGGCACCGTTCCCAATGTGGGTTTGATGGCTCAACAAGCAGAAGAGTACGGCTCACATGACAAGACATTTGAAGCGGCCGAGGATGGCGAGGCTCGCATTGTCGACTTGGCAACGGGTGAGGTTTTACTCAGCCAAAACGTTGAAGAGGGTGATATTTGGAGAATGTGTCAAGTCAAGGATGCGCCCATTCGCGACTGGGTCAAATTGGCTGTGACACGTGCCAGAAACTCTGGCATGACAGCGGTCTTTTGGTTGGACCCCTACCGTCCTCACGAAGCAGAGTTGATCAAAAAGGTCAACGTGTACTTGAAAGACCACGACACCAAAGGACTCGATATCCATATCATGTCTCAAGTGCGTGCCATTCGATTCTCCCTCGAGAGAGCCATCCGAGGCATGGACACCATCTCCGTCACGGGCAACATTTTGCGCGACTATTTGACCGACTTGTTCCCCATCATGGAACTGGGTACGAGCTCCAAAATGCTCTCCATCGTGCCTTTGATGGCAGGCGGTGGTTTGTACGAAACCGGTGCAGGTGGCTCAGCGCCCAAGCACGTCAAACAGTTGGTTGAAGAGAACCATTTGCGTTGGGACTCTTTGGGTGAATTCTTGGCACTTGCTGCAAGTATTGAAGAGTTGGGCATCAAGACCAACAACGCCAAAGCCAAGCTCTTGGCCAAGGCCTTGGATGCAGCAACGGGTCATCTTTTGAACAACAACAAGAACCCTTCCACCAAAACGGGCGAGCTCGACAACCGTGGTAGCCAGTTCTATTTGGCCCTCTACTGGGCTCAAGAGTTGGCTCAACAAACCGAAGACAAAGACTTGCAAGCCAAGTTTGCACCCTTGGCGAAAACTCTTGCCGAAAATGAGCAAAAAATTGTTGAAGAGCTCAGAGTGGTTCAAGGCAAGGCGGTTGATATTGGCGGTTACTTCCTCCCCAGTAGAAGCAAGATGACTGAGATCATGAGACCCAGCCCAACGTTCAACAAAGCCATTGATTCATTCCATGCTTGAAGCTTGAGTGCCATCTTGACAGGTGGTTGAACTTGAAAACGAAAAAATGCGCTTCGGCGCATTTTTTCATGGTGCATTCAACAAGAAATCATCCCATGGACCTCACCAAGCTGGATCGAGTCCATGCTTTTGAATGGTTGCAATGGCCTCCTTGGAGGTGAGTGTTTTGATCCATGCCTCAACCGCATTGCGATCGCTCACCTTTTGATGCACACCAAAAGAAAATACAGTGATGCTTTGGATAGCGGCAGGTAGTGGGCCCACATAATCGATCGCAGGAACAGACAAGATCTCTGGAATTTGTTGTAAACCAATCTCAGCCTCTCCGCGCTCAACAACTGCGCCCACAGGCTCGCCCTGAATGATTTTGAGTTTCGGTGCCAAAGCTTGGGTGATGCCCAGTTTTTCAAACAAGCTGACCAAATAAACACCACTGGGACCTGTGGAGTAGGCCACAGATTTGGCGTTCAAAAGGGCTTGCTTTAAAGCTTGAGGAGTTCCTATGTCCGGTTTGACAGAACCTCTTTGCATGCCAATACCAATCCCAGACTTGACATAGGGCCTAGCACTGGAGGGGTCTATTTTGCCAAGCCGAATGAGCTCCTCAATGCCATTCGTTGCAATGATGACCAAGTCGGCCGATTCACCCGATTTCAATCGGCTCATGATCTCGACCGTCGGTAGCCATAGGGTGGTGACTGTATGGCCCGTGGCCTTCTCAAAGCCTGGTTGCATGGACAGATAAGCATCTTTGAAGGCCACGGATGAAATGACTTTGATGTCGGCTGCCATGGTGTTGAGGCCTAAAAGTAAAAGGTTGAGAAAGAGGGTGATTTTAATGACTTGTTTCAAAAATTTTCTCCTTAGGCATTTTGGTCTGTGGGTACTTGAAGACTTGAGCATTTGAACATGGCAAAGAGTCGGTGAGGCTTGGGTGAAGTACGGAGTCGTCTGTGCTCAATATCCCCTTGACCTTTCATGGAATTGAGTCTTTAATGGATCAACAGCGATGCAGACCTCAGCTCAATCTTTTTTTAAAGGAGTCAGTCATGATCAAAGTAGCACAAATCCTCTCCACCAAGGACGCCAAGCTGATCACCGTGGATCAAAGCACAAGCGTTTTGCGGGCACTCCAAACCCTTTCTGAACACAACATCGGGGCATTGCCCGTTGTTCAGGATAAAAGATTGGTGGGTATTTTCTCCGAGCGCGATTACGCCAGGAAAGTGGTGTTGCTTGGCAAAAACTCCACCGAAACCTTGGTGAGCGAGATCATGAGCGAGCGAGTGTTTACGGTTCATCCAGATAGTAGCGTCGAAGAGTGCATGCGACTGATGAGTGACAAGCGAATTCGCCACTTGCCAGTCCTCTCCAACAACGAGTTGATGGGTATCTTGTCGATCGGTGATGTGGTCAAAACCATCATCAAAGAACAAATGTTTCAGATCGAACAACTGGAAACGTACATCAAGTCTTAGGCAAGCTGTCTGAGGGCAAGAGGATAAAATCAATTGAAGAAAGGTTCAGGTACATGACTTATCGATTGGCTTTATGGGCAGCATTGGCTGGAGGTTTGATTCCTTTGATGGCCGTGATCAACGCAAGACTTGGAAAATCTTTGGGAGACGCCTTGTTCGCTCCTATGGTTTTATTCCTCTTGGCCCTTTCTTTGAGTGTGGGTCTTGCCTTGGTGCTCAGCTCCTCAAGGCTCGACTGGAATGCATTGAGTCAAGCTCAGCCTATTGATTTCGCAGGCGGTTTGATCGTTTGTTTTTATGTGGTGAGTGCGACTTTGCTTGCCCCTCGGATGGGCGTGGGTAATTTTATTTTGTTCGCTGTGGTTGCTCAAATTGTGGTGGCCACTTGTATCGATCACTTTGGCTTACTTGGGGCTGCAGTGCGTGAGCTGAGCAATGTAAGAGCCATAGGTATTGGACTTTTGATTTCGGGACTTTTTGTCACTCAGTGGTCTGCTCAAAATTAAACGCCTTGGCCATCGTCTAAAAGACAACCAATGCTGATCGACCTTGAGTTGTTGCTTTTATTGATACGGGTGGGTGCTTTTAACGAGGCACTTTCGCTATATTGATGAAAGTCAATTTTGTTTTGACGATGAATTCCATAATGAAGAGGTCTTCAACCCAAAGGAATTCAAATGAGAAACACCCAATCACTTCAATTGAAAGCTTTGACTTTTACAATTTTGCTCTTAGGCTCAGCTGTATCATGGGGCCAAGCTTGGGATCACACATTGGATCAACCTTGGGTACTAAGAGTCAGAGCCACTCAACTTAAATGGGCCAATGAGCAAAACAATGGTTTAGCAGCCCTTAATGTATCGGCGCAGAATTTGTCCATGCCTGAGGTGGATGTCTCCTATTTCATCAATGAGAATGTGGCCTTTGAGTTGTCATGGAGCTACGCTCAAAGGGTCTATGTGGACGTGGGGGCTGTTGGAGCAGGAAGCTTGAGGGCTCTACCACCTTCCTTGACGGTTCAATACCACTTTACCCATTCAGATGTGCTCAAGCCTTATATGGGTTTTGGGGTCAACTACACCACTTTCACGAGTTTGAACATTTTGAATGGAAGCGCGACAGTCAATTCCACCAGCACGGGTGGGGTAGGGCAAGCAGGATTGGATTACATGTTGGATCAAAATTGGGGCCTCAATTTAGATCTCAAATTCACGCAAATGAAGTCTGATGTTTATCTGAGCGGAGCAAAAAAAGGTGAACTGGGCTTGAACCCTTCTGCCTATTCTGTGGGTGTAACTTACCGTTATTGAGATCACCGCACCCTTTCAGCTCAGACGTGATGGGGCGTTCCATGTCAAGAAGGGACCATGCCCATACCCAAACCAAAACTTGTAGACCGGTGCTGGATCCGCCCAACGAGCTCTTAGTGGCTAGAGCATTTTGTGCTTGTGCAGGTTCTCTGATGACAAGAAGAATGAACAGAAGTCCCAGGATGAACACATGCCATTTACATCCTTGGATCCACAATCTTGTCATGAGAGGCTATTGAATGGCACTTTTGAAATAAAAACAAACAAGGGTCATGTATTTCTTGGCTGAAACTTGAATTCATTCATCATCTTGTTTTTTCTTTTTTGTTCAGTAGCGAGTTGTACTAGTGCCTTTTGTCTTGACATTTTGAAATGACCAAGTACAAGGACATATTCAATCCTCTAAAAATACTTTTGTATCTCAAAATGAAGAGATTCCTAAAAAACGCAAAAAAATGATTCGACCTATCCATTCTTCACAGTTTTTAAACTTGTATCTGTGGGATGAATATCTAAGCAACGAGAAAGGCTGAGGGTTTTCCATTTGTAGTCTGGCTCAAGCATGATGCGATACTTCAATGCATGCGATTGTATGAACCAACTGTAATTTTTTAATGATCTCTGATACTCCGAGCGATGACCAACTCAAGGTCATTTTGAAGGATGCTCACCTTCCCAGCCTTTTGGGGACCTTGGCTTATGCCACCCATGACATGACCCTTTTAAGGGATGAGTTTCGGCCCAACTACATTGAAACCGCTGCAGGCTTTCAGCCCCAGGGAGGACTCTCTCCAAGTGCCCAAGAGCGAGCACGCGAGCTGGCTTTTGATGTCATCAAGGCTTTGCGCAGCGGAAACTTCGATGGCAAACCGCCGCTTGAAAAGGCACTTGTTCGCCAGATCATGGAGTTCATGATCGGTAGCTTCTCGGAGGACCACTTTAGCTTGTTGTTGAACGAACTGGGGATTGCTGAGTACAACCAAGCTCCTCAATGGCACAAATCCAAAATGGCGCCGCAAACCGAATTCACCGTGGCGATCATTGGTGCCGGATTGGCTGGTGTGGGCATGGCCTATCGATTGAAACAAGTGGGTATCCCATTCATCATCTTGGAGCGACACCACGAGGTGGGCGGTGTTTGGTCTGAGAACAACTATCCCGGCTGCCACCTTGATACCAGCAACTTCAATTACAGTTACTCATTCAATCAAAATCCTCACTGGAAGGAGGAGTATGCAAGTCGCGCGGCAGTGCTGGAGTACCTCCAAGGCAGCGCTGAGAAATTTGGTTTGTACGAGCACATTCGCTTCAACACCGAAGTGGTAGCAGGGGAATACAAAGAGGACGAAGGCCATTGGGAACTTACCCTCAAGACCCCAGACGGCAAGAACCAACAGCTCCAAGTTCAAGCCTTGATCAGTGCAGTGGGCCAATTGAATCGCCCCAACTATCCCGACATTGAGAACCTCGAGGCTTTTAGAGGCCAAGCTTGGCACACGGCTCGCTGGAATCATGCGGTGGATCTTACGGGCCAACGTGTCGGCGTCATTGGCACAGGAGCCAGCGGATTTCAGGCGATCCAAAAAATTTCAGAAATCGCCAGTGAGGTAACCATCTTTCAACGGTCTCCCCCTTGGGTGAGATACACGCCTGGTTACAACAGCCTTTTAAAGGAGGGCAGCAGATGGCTCTTTGCCAACATCCCTAACTACCACCGCTGGTTTCGTGTCTTTCGAATGTGGGTCGGCATGGGGCGGCGTGCCTACACAGCTGTAGACCCCGAGTGGAATCATCCTGTCTCGATGTCTCAAAAGAATGAGGAACTTCGTCAGTTGATGATGAAAGACCTTGAGAAGTCGTTGGCCGATCGCCCCGATCTTTTGGAGAAGATGACGCCGAACTATCCCCCATTCGCCAAACGATGTGCATCTGACGATGGCAAGTGGTTTGAAACACTCAAAAAGCCCCATGTGAAATTGGTGACTGAGAAAATCACTCAGGCTCAGGAGGCGGGCATTGAGACCGCAGATGGTGAGTTGCATGAACTCGATGTCATCGTTTTTGGCACGGGTTTCAAGGCGGCTGACTTCTTGTCGACACTGCCCCTTACCGGTCGCGGCGGGGTGAAACTTCAAGATCAGTGGCACGGTGATGATGCCCGGGCCTATTACGGCATCACCGTGCCTAATTTCCCCAATCTTTTTTGTCTTTATGGACCCAACACCAACATCAATGGCAATGCCAGTTTGGTGTTGCTCTCTGAGGCGGGCTCCTCCTACATTGTGGAATGCATCAGGCTGCTGCTCGAGTGCCAGAAAACTGCAATGGAGGTTCGTCAAGATGTCTTGGATCGATTCAACGAGCGCATTGATGAGGCCAGCGCTTCAGTGGTTTATGGTGCGGCCAAGGTGAACAGTTGGTACAAAAACGCCAGTGGCCGATTGACCCAAAATTGGCCGCTGCCAACCGTTGAATACTGGAAGGCAACACGCCAAGTGAACAAAGACGACTATGAGTTCTTCTGATTGGTCATATCCTCTTCGCGTTGATCTGCCTTTGCTTCCAAGATGTTTCTTAACTGTTTAATCATGAAAGACTTTTGACATGACGGTTCGACAATTTGCCAAGATCTTTGGGGCCGTTGGGCTCGGCATCACGCTCTCATTGCAGTCCCTTTGTATTCAGGCGCAGGAGTATCCAAGCAAGCCCATCAAGCTCATCGTTCCCGTTGCAACGGGTGCTGCCTTTGATTCGGTCACGCGTCTCTTGGCTGAAAAGCTTCGAAACAAGTGGGGTCAACCCGTTGTGGTTGAAAACCGTGCAGGAGCCTCGCACAACATGGGCGCAGAGGTTGTGTCCCGGTCAGCACCTGATGGCTACACCATGCTTTTTGCCCCTCCGCCAGCTTTGGTGATCAACAAAAGCTTGTTTTCGAAACTTGCCTTTGAACCTGAAGCTTTTGTACCCGTCTCTGTTGTGGTCTCCACTTACAACGTTTTGGTGGTCAACGCCAGCTTGCCTGTGGAGAATGTTCAGCAGTTGATTGCTTATGCCAAAGCCAATCCCGAGAAGCTGAACTACGCTTCTGCGGGAAGCGGCAGCACGCCTCACTTGGCGGCCGAGATGTTCAAGACCATGGCTGGCGTCAAGATCGCTCACATTCCATTCAAAGGTACCAGCCAAGCCATCTTGGAATTGATGGGTGGACGAGTCGACATCATGTTCTCCGATATTGGTTTGGCGTTGCCCCATATCCGATCAGGCAAGTTGCGTGTTCTCGCTGTTGCCAGTGAAAAACGCAGCAGTGTTTTGCCCGAGACACCTGCATTGTCGGAGGTGTTGCCCGGTTTTCTCTCGATCCTTTGGTTGGGTGTTGTGGCACCCGCTGGTACACCGCCAGCGATTGCCAATCAGTTCTCTGGCGCCATCTCGGAAATCTTGAAGCAGCCTGATGTGGCCAACCGTTTACAAGAGATGAATTTCGACCCAGTAGGCAGCACGCCTGCAGCCATGCAGACCTTCATGGCCCAAGAACGTGTACGTTGGAAAAAAGTCATCCACGAAAGTGGTGCAACTGCAGAGCAGTAGAGCGCTTGGCCTATTTCAAATCAGCAGAAGACTTGAATTTGTCAAAGTAACAATGCTCAAAGGCTTTTTTTATTGGGGTATTGGCGGAGGTTGCAGTCAACGTCGAACTTGGGCTCTTCATCATTAACGGGGGACAAAGGTATTTATTAAACTAGTTGGTACGAAGAACTTGTTTAATAGAGGTAATACCAATGTCCCAAATTGATTCTATATTAGGCCTTACGGATCTG
>CAIZIT010000008.1 GCA_903933115.1 uncultured Burkholderiales bacterium | reverse complement strand
TTAAAATGCTAGCCCTTGTTCGTTGGGGGGCAACGGCGTGTGTGCATAGCCCTCATACACAGCCCTCATACACAGCTCTCATGCATAGCTCTCATGCATAGCTCTCATACAAAGCCTTTACAGCCCACCTTCATCTCCTCACGCCTGGCGCCTCCATGGCAAGACCTTGGCCTCTCAACTGCAAGTAGAGCTCCAACTCCGTGAGTTCTTGTGATCCAAAGGGAAAGATCACGGCTTTGACACCCGAGAGACACGCTCTCAGACGCCTTTGAAGAGAGCCCATTTTTTGCCACTCCAGTCGGTAGGCCGGATAGGCGTGGGGTTGGCCTTGGCTGATCGTCTCGCCCCCAAGTCTTTGCGAATAGTGCTCGGTGTGGCAATGCGCGCAAGACAGGTTGTTTTGACCGATGCGTTTTTCATAAAGATTTTTTCCGCGAAGGAAAGACGCTGCAATGCTGGGGTCGATTGTCCTTTGGGAGGGCATGCCTCGTGAGGCCAAACTGACCCAAGCGGTCAAGGCCAGCAACTCATCGCTTTCATAGGCAAGTGCCTGGGCATCTTGTCGTTTGACGCGGCAAGAGTTGATTTGCCATTCCAAGTTCACCAACTGTTGGGAGGCTTCATTCCATCGGGGATACTTCAGCGCCACGCCTTTCATGCTCTTGGAGGCCTCACCGTGGCAAGAGGCACAAGAGGGGCTCTTTGGCGTGGGGGTTGCTGACCACATCTTCTCTCCTTGGTCGACCCATAAAAAAGAGGGGTTGATGGCATCGTCGCTTTGTTGCTCTTTGAGGTCCTCGCTCTTAAAGCTCAGGCCTGACTTTCTCTCTTCAGGGGCCAACCATCCGGGTCCTTCGGTGCTGATGGGTGGATGCCCTTGATCGTGGCCATGGCGTTGTGCAGGGGTTATGGCTTGGGTTTGCACTTGGGTATGTGCTTGTACATGTGCTTGTACTTGTGCGTGCCCATTCACTTGTGCAATGAGGCCAACAAAGAGCACCAGTAAGCCAAAGCCCCAAAAGGTACGGCGCTTGGATGGGGATGACTTCATCAAACCCCTCCTTAAAAAAGAGGGGGCACTTGTCAAGCGCACGATTTGAGTGCTGCTGGGTAAGTCCACTTGGCTCATGCGGCTCTCAAGGTGCAAAGCACACGCTCAGAGCCTTTAACGCCCAAGTCATCCACCCAATTCAACACGAACCAACCGCTTTCAAGAACTGGGGTCTGAAATTGCAAGAAGGGATTGGCTGCAATGCCAGTGCCCAGTTCTGCTTCTAGCAGAACTTGTCCGTTGAATTCAAGTTTTAAATGTTGAATCACGTTTTTAGGCACCGCTGCACCAGAGAGTTCGTGTCGAAAGCCCGTCTCCATGGGGTGTTGAATCAAGATGCGCACATCGATCACATCACCCGCTTTGGGAGAAGGGGGAATCAAAATTCGGGCACCCATCAAGACGCATCCAGGCAAGCGGACTCGGTGACCTCGACCTCTGCACTTTGTGCATACCAAGTCAAGTCCGACATTTGCGCATAGACCCAAATCGATTGCGAGCCGTTCAATCTCACCCGTGTGGTCAGGTTGATCTTGGTGGATCTGGGGGAGAAGAACATTTTGGCCACCAAGGGTCTTGGGTTTCTCGGGGACAAAATCAACAGCATCTTCACGTGGTCACGCTCGCTCATGGCAGAGTCGACGTTGATCTTCAAAGGCACCGAGTGACCATTGTCGGCCAAGCGAGGGATGGTGAGTTGAATGCGACCGCGCTCAATCTTTGCGCCTTGGGTGAGGGCAGCCAAGAGTTTTTGAAAGTCTTCGCTTTGAGGCTCTGCGTTTTGAGATCTGGCGCGAAAGGGAAAAAGGCCCAGGCTGAGCATGGCCCATGCACTCTTTAGGAGTGGTCGTCGAAGCATAGGGTTGTCCATCAAAGCAAAGACTTCAGGTAAGCCAAGACGTCCTCCAACTCACGCTCGCTCAGCAGCGTTTTGCCCAAGAACTTCGGGTCCACGAGGCTCAAGCCCTCGGTGGAAAAGTAAGGGGGCATGATCGTCATGGGGTTGATTTTTCTCGAGTCGATGAGCCGAGCCCTCAGTTGCTCTTCACTCAAACGCAGGCCCACACCATCCAGTGCAGGGCCGAGGTTGCCCACCACCCCTTTGACGTTCGGCATGCTGTGGCAAAGGGTGCATTGCCCCTCACGGCTTTGAACAATGGCCAGCCCTCTGCTCTCTGGGGTCGATGAACGAGCGCTCGCAGCCAAGTCCTCGGCCAAGACTGAGAAGGACATGAGCACCAAGAAGTGTAGGAGGATCGTTTTCATGACATCAAAGGCTTGAGGAGAGCCCAGTACCCCGAAGTTTAGTGCAAAGTCGAACTTCGGTCATCTGGGCCGCTCAACAGGCTTTGGGGGGGGTGCACATTTATACCCATCAAGCGTGAGTTCACGCGGTGAACCGTTTGAACCGTTTGAACCGCTTGGTGTAAAACAAAAGTGCATGTCCCGTCAACAGCTGACTCTCATGCAAGAGTCAGCCGTTGTTCCTGCCAAAGCTCCTCAATCACCATCCGCCTTCCTTGCCTCGGTCTCCTCGATCAGACCAACTCCAGTCCAGCGTTCTTCAGGGGCAGCGATTTCACGGGCTTTCCGGTGGCGGTGTAGATGGCATTCAAAATGGCTGGCGCCACAACGCAAATCGTGGGCTCGCCAACGCCTCCCCAAAAATCAAAGGTTGGGGCCAAAACGGTCTCAATTTTAGGCAGCTGAACCATGCGAGCAATTTTGTAGGTGTCAAAGTTGCGCTCAACGATGCGCCCATTCATCACGCTGGATTCACTCAGCAAGGAGTCGAGTCCATAAGCCACAGACCCCTCCACTTGAGAGGCCACTTGATCGGGATTGACCACATGGCCGCAGTTGGTGGCCAAGACCAAGCGATGCACTTTGACTTTTCCGTCCGTCACGCTCACCTCTGCCACAGCGGCGGTGTAGCTGCCGTAACCCATGAACTGCGCAATGCCTTGGTAAACCCCTTTGGGCAACGCCCGTCCCCAACCGGCCTTGTCGGCCACTGCGTTCAGCACACCCAGGTGCTTGGGGTGCGTCTTCAGCAAGGAGCGCCTGAACTCAAGGGAGTCTTTGCCACTGGCTTTGGCAACTTCTTCCATGAAGCACTCCAAGTAGATGGCGTTTTGATTGGTGTTCACACCCCTCCACGGACCCACGGGGACGTGGGTGTTGCGCATGGCGTACTCAATCTTCATGTTGGGCACCGAGTAGCCCATTTGTGCATCTCCGGGTTCGGGCCAATAGCCTTGCAGCTGTCGGCGGTCCTTGCCGTCGGTGATGTTGTGCGGTGCCAAGTAAGCATTGATGGACTGGCCCGATACCCTCAAGCTCAAGGCCGTGAGGTTGCCCTTGGCATCGAGACCCGCTTGGAGTTTACACAATCCAATGGGTCTGAAGATGTCGTGGGTCATGTCCTCTTCTCGGCTCCACAAAACTTTGACGGGTCGACCAGGGAACTCTTTGGCCACAATGGTGGCGTATCGAACGTAGTCTTGGGGTCCCCCTCGTCTGCCAAAGCCTCCACCCAAGGTGTGGTTGTAAGCCTCGCATTTCTCTGCAGGCAAGCCACTGGCATCGGCCAAGGCGGCCAGGGCCGCTTCTGCATTTTGTGTGGGAACCCAAGCCTCTGCTTTTTCAGGTGTGTAGCGAACCGTGCAATTCATCGGCTCCATGCAAGCATGGGTGACGAATGGAGTGCTGTAGACCGATTCGACCTTTCGGCTTGCACTTTCAAAGGCTTCAGAAAATTTACCAACATTGGTATCTGCAAACACATTCTTGTCAGAGGTCAACCCCTCCGTCAGGTGTTGTGCAATGCTTTGGCTGTTGACCTTCGCATTCTCGCCTTCCTCATAAGTGATCGGCATGGCTTCGAGCGCTGTTTTGGCACGCCACCAATTGTCAGCGACCACGGCAATGGTGCTGTCGTCAATGCGAACCACCTTCTTGATGCCGCGTCGCTTGAGCGTCTCTGTGGCATCGAAAGATTTGATGGTGCTTTCAAATACAGGTGCAATCTTGACCGCAGCAAACAAAATGTCTGCGGGTCGATAGTCAATGGCGTATTTCAAAGAGCCGTTCACTTTTTGAGCTGTGTCCAAGCGCTTAAGGGGTTTGCCAGCAATGGTCCACAAATGGGGGGGCTTTAAGGTGATGGTGCCCACATCGGGTGGAGGAAGTGTTGCGGCCAAGGTGCAAACTTGGCCATAACGCAATGTTTTGCCTGTGGGCAAGTGAGTGATCACTCCCTTACTGACCTTTAAATCCCCAACCGAGGCAGACCAAGTCTTTGCCGCTGCTTGCATGAGCATCACGCGTGCAGCTGCACCGCCTTGTCGCACATACTCTTGTGACTCTCGGATTCCTCTAGAGCCACCCGTGGCCATGTTGCGCCAGACCCGCTTTCTTGCCAAATTCTCACCGGGTGTGATGTGTTGAATTTTGACCTTTTGCCAATCGCACTCGAGCTCCTCGGCCACGAGTTGTGCCAAGCCTGTGCTGGTGCCTTGACCCATTTCGGCCCTGGCAATTTTGATGATGCACTCATCGTTGGGTTGGATCACCACCCAAGCGTTCACCTCAACGGCCGAACCTGCCCCAGATACAGTTGCAGGTTTTGTTGCCGTTTGAGCAAGCGAGGGCACGTGAAAGCCCACGCTCAGTGCGCCCGTTGCGGCGGCGGAACTTATCAAGAAGGCGCGGCGAGACAAGGGCGAGGAATTGGTTTTGGAGCTTTGTATGTTGTTCATGGGGTGTCTCCTTGGGTTACGCTTGGCCATTGATGGGGGAGCAGCAGCCGCCCATGGCACATGCATCAGGGCTCAGTGAGCTCTCATGGTGGTGATCGTGGTGGGGTTGAGCACTGGCCACAGTCGCTGCAGCGCCAGAAATGGTTGAAGCGGAAGCGCTGGCCAATGAAGCGCCATCGCCCTGAGCCGCCTCGCTCATGTGAATGACCGAAGGAATGCCTTTGCCGGTCTTGGCCGCTTGGTGAATGCCAGCTCGGATGCGACGGTAAGAGCCGCATCGACAAATGTTGGTCATGGCCTCATCGATGTCTTGATCGGTGGGCTTGGGGTTGCGCTTTAAAAGGGCTGCTGCAGCCAAAATTTGTCCCGATTGGCAGTAGCCGCATTGGGGAACATCCAGGGCCTTCCAAGCCAATTGAACGGGATGACTGGAGTCAGGCGACAAGCCCTCAATGGTGGTGATGTTTTTACCCGTGGCCGCGCCGACGGGGAAAGAGCAAGACCTGACCGGCGCGCCATCGATCAGCACGGTGCAAGCACCGCACTGCGCAACACCACAGCCGTATTTGGTGCCCGTTAAACCGATCTCATCTCGCAGCACCCAAAGCAGGGGCATCTCTGGTTCAACGTCTACAGCGTTTTTATGACCATTAATTTGTAAATTCATCATCTTGGGTCCCCTTGTTTTTTGGTTCGATTCGAAAATATTGCCAACCCGAACTCTTTCGCATCGCTGGCGTGTTGTGAAAGCCTTGGCTTCGCAGCGCTTGGGTGGAGAAAGCTGCGAGCTCTTTAAAGAGCATGAAGCCTTTGCATTCTCTCTATTTTGTGATTTTTTGCAATGGGTAAAACACGCCTGGTCCAGGGTTTTGTCTGGGCCTGTCAGCCCCTACGCTTGAAGGGTTTTCTCGGGGGGGCGCCAAGCGGCTCAGTCTTTTAGGACAAAAAGCACCTTTCATTACAATAGACTTCTAGAGCGCGAGTGGTTGAAGATCAAGACAAATTTCAAAATTGACCCCAGCGTTTTTTTTTGTTCAAGTCGCATCGTTGAGAGGGGTTCATAGAAGATGTTAGATCCACAAGCCAATGGACTTTTAAAGTTGATGCTCGAGTACGGTGTCCCTGCCGTGAACACCCAGACGCCCACCGAGGCTCGCCATGCCTACCTCAGTCGAAAGGGCTTTTCTCAGCCCGACCCCTTGCCCGTTGCTCGGGTCAGTGATCACTTGGTGGATTTGGGCACGCATGCCTTGAAAATTCGTGAGTACCGCCCTCAAAGCGCCCATGCATTGCGCCAAGGTCATCAAGGAGAGCAGCTCAGTCCAGCACTGATTTATTTCCATGGTGGGGGCTGGACCATTGGAGACATCGATACCCATGACGTCTTGTGCCGCGCACTCACAGAGAGTGCGGGTTGTGCGGTCTTTTCGGTGGACTATCGTTTGGGGCCAGAGGCGCCTTTTCCTGCGGCTTTTGAAGATGCGCTGTCGGCCTTTCAGTGGTTAGAAGCGCGCTCCAAAGACGAGGCGTTTGGGATTGATCGCTCGAGAATCGCGCTAGGCGGCGACAGTGCGGGGGGCAATTTGGCTGCTGCAGCATGCCTGGCCTTGAAAGACTCGCCCATTCGGCCTTGTTTTCAGTTGTTGATTTACCCCGCCACCGATATGCTGTGCACCCACCCCTCACATGCCAAAAGGGGCAAAGGCTATTTGCTCACCCGACAAGCCATTGAGTGGTTCAGGGGCAATTACATGCCGGATCCGAAAACGTATGCCGATTGGAGAGCTTCTCCACTTTTGGCGCCAAGCCACGAGGGCTTGCCACCTGCTTTGATTGTGTTGGCAGGATTTGATCCTTTGCACGATGAGGGGCTTGCCTATGCCAACAAGTTGTCAGCATCACAGGTTCCCGTCCAGGTGGTCAATTTTGCACGCCAAATTCATGGCTTCATCACCATGGGTCGAATCTTGGATGAGGCCAATACTGCCGTGGATTTGTGCGCGAGTGTGTTGAGGTCGGCCTTTGTCAAAAAGCTTGAAGGCCAACCTTCCTAGGAAGCCTTGAAGTGGGTAAAAGAGGGCGCCCAAATACCAAGTTGAGTTGCTTGGAAGGGCATGGCCCATGATGAGCGTTCCTCTGGCCATTAAAGCCCGGGCTTACAGTCCAGACTTGGTTCACGTTTCAGACCCCTTTTAAGCGGGTCAACTGGGGGTGTTTTACTCAGTGCAGATCGATATGGTGCAGGGGAAATACTTTGGAGGCCCTGTCTGAAAAATAACACTTCAATGTCTCTTTGACCGTTTTGAAGGCAAGTTCATCCCAGGGGATCTCGCTTTCCGAGAAGAGCCGCACCTCTTGGGTTTCGTGACCCGGATTGAACTCAAGGTGTTCGAGCTCGGCGAGGTAATAAAAGTGCACCTGTCCAACATAGACCACGCTTGTGATGGTGAACAAGTCGAGCAGTTTAAAACTAGCTCCTGCCTCTTCGACAGTCTCTCTTGCTGCACCTTGCTCAAGCGTTTCTCCAAGCTCCATGAAGCCCGCTGGCAGTGTCCACAGGCCCTTTCGGGGCTCAATGTTGCGTTTGCATAACAAGACTTGATCACCCCAAATGGGTAGGGTTCCCACTACGTTGAGGGGATTTTCGTAATGCACGCTGGAGCAACCATTGCAAATGGCTCGAGTGTTGGTGTCACCATCGGTGGGTATTTTGTAGCTGACCGATTCACCACAAAGCTTGCAGTATTTGATGAGAGGGCGATTGTTCATGGGGGGTAGTTTAAACCCATTTACAAAAGCTGTTTTCCAAAATGCTTCATCAAGAACAGACGCTTTTATAAAAGCCAAAGTACAGATAAAATTAACGATCAAGAATGCTTCTTGAGAGGGATCGATAAATCATTTTTCAATAAAAATAAAAAAAGTTTCAAACTGATATAAACTTCGCACCAAGCATAGTGTTTTCATGCGTTCACATGACCTTTGAATCAACGCGTTTTTTTAGTGCATGATTTTTGTATTGCTGACTACTCTCAATCGGGACTGATGGTGAATTTAATTGTTGTTTGATCATTGTTCAACTTGCAAACGTTGCTGTAATGTGACCCCTGGATTTCCTGCTCTGGAAATCACGTTAACAACCCAAGAACAACACAAGCTGGGCAGTGTTTGTGTTGAAACCAACTGTCCTCATTTAGGTGACCAGGGCTGCACACTGGGTCCCGATAAGCCTTTTTCTTGTTTTCTTTATCCTTTGGTCTACAACCCAGGGAAAAAAACCTATCACTATGACACCGACTGTCCCGTGATGCCCACTTACATCAAGCAACTGAAGGTTCCTGGCAGTGAAGCTCAAGATCACTTCAAAGGCATCCAAGCATCTATTGCTCAGCTGGAATTGCAAGATCCTCAGTTTTTGAGCAACAACTTCGAGATCGATCGCAATTACTTTGAGATCAAAAAGCTTCCCCACCAAAACAAGATTGGGCAAAAATAATGGATGGCTCTTCTGCTGAAACGCACTACTTTGACAACGAGACTGAACAACCCGTCATCAAGCGACTTGGTCACCAGAGCTGGACCCGGGAGAATTTATACGTTGAGAGCGATCACAACGATATTTTGTATTACACCAGCCGTTGGGACGCCCTGTGCCCCTACATTGATGTGACGGAGGAAATGCTTGCTGATGCACCAAAACCGTTCATTGTCTATGCGGTGCCACCCGACAGTCGATTTGGCGTGCCGATCAACGACCGTTATGGCATGGTCGACGTCACGACACCTGGGTTTTGGAACGAAGAGCGGCGAGAGCGCAAGTTCAGGGAAATTCAAAAGCAATACCGACGCTTTGAACACTCTGTAGAGGTTGTCGCGGGTAAGGATCTCACCTTGGATGATTTGTTTGAAATGGGTGGTGACCATTTTGCCAACTACTACATTGATGACAAAGAGGTCGAGGGCTTCTTGGACTACATCCAAGCACTTGATTTGTTGGTGATTCAAGTTCATGACGACCAAGGTGAGTTGGTCTTGACCGACGTGTCGGTTTTGTTGCCTCAATACAGCCAGGTCTACGGCAGCTTTTGTCAGTGGAACCGGGCCTTCAAAAATCGATCCCCCGGTATTTATGCTTGTTTCTTGGTCTGTAAGTGGGCCAGTGAGAATGGTTACCGTTATTACAATTTGGGTCCCGTTGATGACTATGGTTATAAGTCCCTCTTCGTGACCGACTTTGAGCCCATTTATGCGGTGGCGGTCACCCCGTTGGACCATCCTTTGGCTTTGGACAGCACCTCACCCCTGCACACGGACTTCAAGACCGAGGACTGGAACCAGATTTACCGTCCTGAGCACATGATGAAAAAACCCACGTCTTGAACTTTCTTGAACTTTCGTGAGCATGAGTCAGCAAATCAGCGACTTCTCCTCTCGTTCATGACCCAATAAAAAAGGACCCTGAGGTCCTTTTTGTTTGTTCCTAGCTGGCGCGCACTTTAAAAAATATGCGTCTCTCCAAAACTGTGGTCATAGTCCATGGTCACCTCTTCACCCATTTTGATCGCCCTGATGCTGATGAAGGTGCCATCCTTTTTCATCTTGATGTTGGGTTTCTTGGAGTGATTGAGGAAAATCGCCATGTCCATGGTGTTCATGCCCATGACGGGTATTTCAACCGCCTTTTTGTCATAGTAGCAAAACAATTTGATTTGTTTTTGCACGCTTTTGGGCAGTTGTTTGATCTCTTCGTGGCTGAACTTGATTTCTTTGTTCTTGAGCCAACTCTTTAAAGGGTTCACGCCTTTGGGGATGGCTCGCAAGGCAAAGACACCGATACCGTGCAAAGGCGAGACGCCCAAGCGGCAATAGACTTCGTGCTGGAGGTGCTCAAAGAGTGCGTTTTTGATTTTATTATTGGATTGTGACAATTTAAATCTCCTGGGTCTGAGCTTTCACGTCCTCTTCAATAGAGGCGTTGTGAATTGAATATGAAATGGGGACAAGGGATTAGGGGTCTATTTTGAAAGGGTTGGAGCGTTTTCAACCCCCCAACAAGTTCAGACGACTCGAAGGTCAATGGAGCCTACACCTTCGACCGATCCGTGCATGAGGTCACCAGGACTCACGGCGTTCACGCCCTCAGGGGTGCCCGTAAAAATCAAATCGCCTGCTTGGAGCTCCCAGGCCGCTGAGAGGTGCTCGATGGTCTCGTGGATGTTCCAGATGAGCTTGTTGATGTGGCTGCTCTGGCGGTCTTCGTTGTTGACGCTCAGGTAAATTTTGGCATTCTCCAAGTCATGCACCGAAGACTTCTCCACGATGGGACCCATGGGAGAGCTTGCATCAAAAGATTTGCCAATGTCCCAGGGACGACCTTGTTTTTTCATGTCGTTTTGCAAGTCTCTGCGGGTCATGTCCAGCCCCACAGCGTAGCCAAAGATGTGCTGTTCAGCGTCTTGGGCTTTGATGTTTTTCCCGCCCTTGCCAATGGCCACCACCAATTCAATTTCATGGTGGAAATTTTTGGTCAAGCTGGGGTAGGGCAACTCGCCTGTCGCTCCAGTTGGCACATAGATCAAAGAGTCGGTGGGTTTCAGGAAGAAAAAGGGTGCTTCACGACCCGTGTAGCCCATCTCTTTGGCGTGCTCTTCGTAATTTCGGCCCACACAATAAATACGGTGTATGGGAAACTGTTGGTCGCTGTTGACAACGGGTACACAGATGGGGGCTTGAGCAGGATGGGTGAATTTCATGGGTCACAAAATAGGAGCTGAGGTTGGCCCCAATGCCATTGGGCATCAGGGTATTGGAACTCGATAGTTTAGCGCCTATACAAAAAGTTTTCTCTCCACGAGATCGCCTATTTTGAAAAAATGGGTAACATGGGCGTTTACATTCAACACGTCATACCCCACGCCCATGAACCCCAAAAGCTCCTCGGTGGATCCCCATGGCCTCAAGGATCGCATGGAGAACCCTCCCCTTTGGGAAGCTGGGGCGACCGATTTTTGGCGCCCCTCCTGGGGCCTAGAGCGTTACGGCGTGCGCATGCATCTGAGCCCTCGTGCAGGAGGTGTCTCCAAAGCCCCTTACGACAGTTTGAATCTGGGCTTGCATGTGGGGGATGACCCCGAAGCAGTCGCGATCAATCGAGCGCTGCTCGAGAAGCGTTTAGGCGCAAAAGCCATCTTCTTTGATCAAGTTCACGGTGTCCAATGCCTTCGCGTTGATGCCAATACCCCGAACGGCTTGAAGGCCGATGGCGCCTACACCTTGGAGCGAGGAGTGGCTTGCACCATGATGGTGGCCGATTGCATGCCCTTGCTGCTGGCCGATGAGAAAGCTCGTGTGGTGGGTGCCGTGCATGTGGGCTGGAGGGGGTTGGTGGGAATGGGCGAGCAAGGCCAGCTCTTGCCCCAAGGGGTGGTGGAGCAAGCGCACATGGCGTTGACGAGGGGTGTGCTCGAGAGCACTGTCGAGTCCGGGGTGAGGCTTCACGCTTGGCTGGGTCCTTGTATTGGTCCCAATGCTTTTGAGGTGGGGCCAGAGGTGCTTTGTGCCTTCACGCAGAGGAACCCTTTGAATGCTCGGTTTTTCAAGCCTCACCCCCATCAAAAGAACAAATGGTTGGCCGATTTGCCGCAACTCGTTCGCGCCTTGCTGACCCAACTGGGGGTGACCCATCTTTGGGGCAATGATGGTTCTCCAAATTGGTGCACGGTCAACCGAGCCGATCTTTATTTCTCTCACCGAAGGGACCGCGTCAGTGGCCGTTTTGCAGCCAGCATTTGGATCGACCCCGAGGAAAATCTGGGTGTCAAACTCTAAAGGAGCAGGCAATTAACTGCGATACTCGGGTCTTGAAGTGGGGTTGACCCAGGCGTGCCCAAAGGCCTTTGATCCACCCCTTTCAAAGATCCTTGTTCAGTCCCTTTGGAGTCTTTTTTTATGGCCAGCGCCAAACCCTCCTCTGCCTCATCCAGTTCCATCCATTCAGGATCGGATCCCATGGCTCAAATGAGAAAATCGTTTGAGCAATTCTTGTCCTCCTTCAACACGCAAGACTCGTTCGTCAAGCCTCATGATCTGCCGCCCATCGAGTTGGATGCCGAGCATTTGAAGAGGCTGCAATCGGATTTCATGGAGCGTGCCACGCAACTGTGGAACGACAGCTTGCATGACAGCATTCAATTGAAAGATCGTCGCTTCAGCTCCGAGGCCTGGAGCGCGCAGCCGAGCTCCAAGTTTTTGGCTGCGATGTACCTCTTGAATGGGGAGTTTTTACAAAAGATGGTGCAAGCGGTGAAAACGGATGCAAAAACGCAGGCTCGTTTGAGTTTCGCGGTGGAGCAGTATGTGGCCCTTGCTGCCCCCAGCAACTTCTTGGCCCTGAATCCTGATGCGATGAAAAAGGCCATTGAAAGCGATGGGCTGTCGATCTCCCAGGGCATGCAAAACTTGCTCCATGATGTGAAGCAAGGCCATGTCTCGATGACCGATGAGAGTGTGTTTGAGGTGGGCAAGAACGTGGCCTTGACCCCAGGACAAGTGGTTTTTGAGAACCCCTATTTTCAACTGATCGAATACGCCCCCCTGACCCCCAAGGTGTATGAGCGGCCCTTGTTGTTGGTGCCGCCTTGCATCAACAAGTTCTACATCTTGGACTTAAAGCCCGAGAACTCTTTGATCCGGCATGCGGTGGCCAATGGGCACCGAACGTTTGTGGTGAGCTGGACCAATCCCAAAGAGGACATGGCCCATGCCACTTGGGAGGACTATACCCAAGAGGTGGTCTTAAAGGCCATTGAGGTCACTCAGTTGATTTGCTCGGCCAAGACCATCAACGCTTTGGGTTTTTGTGTGGGTGGGACGCTTTTGAGTACGGCCTTGGGGGTCTTGGCCGCCAAGGGCGAGCATCCGGTGGAGAGCTTCACTTTGCTCACCACACTGGTGGACTTCTCCAACACGGGCATCTTGGATGTCTTCATCGATGAGGCCATGGTGAAGTTGCGTGAACTCCAGTACGCCAACGGGGGGCTCATGTCGGGCAAGGACATGGCACAGACCTTCAGCTTTTTAAGACCCAATGACTTGGTCTGGAATTATGTGGTGAGCAACTATTTGAAAGGCGAGTCTCCACCGCCCTTTGATTTGCTCTACTGGAACAGTGATGCGACCAATTTGCCGGGGCCTTTGTACGCATGGTACTTGAGGAACATGTACTTGGAGAACTTGCTCAAAGAGCCGGGTGCTTTAAGCGTCTGTGGGGAGACTTTGGATTTGTCCAAAGTCAAAGCGCCGGTCTACATTTATGGCTCCAAAGAGGACCACATTGTGCCCATTGATGCGGCCTATGCGTCCACCAAAATTTTTAAGGGCAAGAAGCGATTTGTGATGGGGGCCTCTGGCCACATTGCTGGGGTGATCAATCCCCCAGCGAACAAGAAAAGAAGCCATTGGATCAGCACGAAATCGAGCTTTCCCGAGGCCTTGCAAGACTGGGTGGCTGGTGCCAAGGAAATACCGGGCAGTTGGTGGGACGACTGGATCACTTGGTTGGGGCAGCACGCGGGCAAAACCGTGACGGCTCCAAAGACGCAGGGCAACAAAGTCTTCAAACCCATCGAGCCCGCTCCAGGACGCTATGTGAGCGTGAAGGTTTAGGGGCTTGGGGGCAAAGAGGATGTCTGTCCCCGTTTGTCCTCAGCTGAGAGGTGATCGGGGGTTTGTTTTTCATTTAAATGAAGTTTTTTTGATCTAAGGCATGGTAGATTCCGTTCATACGGGTTACCTTCAGGTTTGGCAACTCTTTGAGCCTTTCTTTTTTTATCAATTGAGAATTTTTTGGAGTAATCGATCATGAAAGATATTGTCATTGTCTCTGCAGCCAGAACTGGCGTGGGTAAATTTGGTGGCGCTTTGGCCAAGGTGGCTGCGCCTGAGCTGGGTGCTGTGGTGATCAAAGAGGTTTTGGCACGCGCCAAAAATTTGGATCCCGCTTTGGTGGGTGAAGTGATCATGGGACAGGTCTTGGCGGCTGGTGCGGGTCAAAACCCTGCAAGGCAAGCGTTGATGAAATCAGGCATCCCTCAAGAAGTACCGGCTTTGACCATCAACGCCGTGTGTGGCTCTGGCTTGAAGGCGGTGATGTTGGCTGCACAAGCGGTGGCATGGGGGGACAGTGAGATCGTGATCGCTGGTGGGCAAGAGAACATGAGTGCCTCCCCCCACTTGCTGTTGGGCTCGAGGGAAGGGCAGCGCATGGGCGACTGGAAGATGGTGGACTCGATGATTGTGGATGGCCTTTGGGATGTCTATCACCAGTACCACATGGGCATCACAGCAGAAAACGTGGCCAAAGCCAACTCGATCACCCGAGAGATGCAAGACGCATTGGCGCTGGGGTCTCAACAAAAGGCGGCTGCTGCGCAAGAGGCGGGCCGCTTTGATGCGGAAATCGCTGCAGTCACCATTCCTCAAAGAAAGGGTGACCCCATCGTTTTCAAGAGCGATGAGTACATCAACAAAAAGACCAATGCTGAAGCCTTGGCCGGCTTGCGCCCTGCCTTTGACAAGGCCGGAACCGTGACCGCTGGCAACGCCTCAGGCATCAACGACGGCGCGGCCGCGGTGATGGTGATGACGGCGCAAAAAGCAGCCGCGCTCGGCCTCACCCCCTTGGCCAGAATTGCCTCCTTTGCAACGAGTGGTTTGGATCCCGCTTTGATGGGCATGGGTCCTGTGCCTGCCTCACAAAAAGCACTCGCACGCGCGGGTTGGAGCGCAGACTCTGTGGACCTCTTTGAGCTCAATGAGGCCTTTGCGGCCCAAGCGTGTGCGGTCAATCAAGCCCTCGGTATCGATCCGAGCAAAGTCAATGTCAATGGCGGCGCCATTGCCATTGGGCACCCCATTGGTGCATCGGGCTGCAGAATCTTGGTCTCTTTATTGCATGAGATGCAGCGCTCCAATGCCAAACGCGGTTTGGCCGCCCTTTGCATTGGTGGGGGCATGGGGGTTTCATTGACCCTTGAGCGTTAAGTTGCACTGTGGTGCGGCACTATCGAGTTTTTTGAATTCATCAATTAAATAAAGTGAGACAAACATGAGTAAAAAGGTAGCTTACGTCACGGGCGGTATGGGCGGCATTGGAACCGCAATCTGTCAACGACTTCACAAAGATGGTTTTTTGGTCATTGCAGGTTGTGGACCCACCCGCGACTTTGTGAAATGGATCAACGAGCAAAAGGCACTGGGCTTTGACTTTCATACGTCTGTCGGTAACGTCAGTGAATGGGACTCCACCGTTGAGGCCTTTGCCAAAGCAAAGGCTGAATTTGGTCCGATTGATGTGTTGGTCAACAACGCAGGCATCACCCGGGACAAAATGTTTTTGAAGATGAGCCGAGACGATTGGGATGCAGTGATTGACACCAATTTGAACTCCATGTTCAATGTGACCAAACAAGTCGTGGGCGACATGGTTGAAAAGGGTTGGGGACGCATCATTCAGATCTCCTCGGTCAATGGTGAGAAGGGGCAGTCTGGACAAACCAACTACTCTGCCGCCAAGGCGGGCATGCACGGTTTTACGATGGCCTTGGCCCAAGAGATGGCCAGCAAAGGCGTGACCGTCAACACCGTCAGTCCTGGCTACATTGGCACCGATATGGTCAAGGCCATTCGGCAAGATGTGCTCGATAAGATTGTGGCGACCATTCCTGTGAAGCGTTTGGGGACCCCCGATGAAATCGGCTCCATCGTCGGTTGGTTGGCCAGCGCTGAGTCGGGCTTCACCACAGGCGCAGACTTCTCTTGCAATGGTGGTTTGCACATGGGTTGATGCACCAAGGCTTGGGGCTTGCGCGTCCAAGCCTGAGATGCGTCTTTAAAAGAGGCCTTTGAACACCGAAAAAGGGTTTCAAAGGCTTTTTTTTGATCCATTGTGTTCAAACAAGAGTGCCCAACACAGCATTTGATGGTCCGAAATGAAGCGTGTGGGGTTCTCTTTGAACTTGTTTTGATTTAAACGGTGCGTTTTGATATCAATGGGTGTGTGAATGCAATGGCCAACGCGAGCAGGTTCAACCCTGTCGCGACAGCAAAGGTGAGTCGCATGCCTGATTCAATCGAACTTGGTGCCGCGCTCAATAGACTGGCCGTGGACGCGCCTGCGGCGAAGACGGCACCCATCACAGACGCGCCTGTGATCAAGCCGATGTTGCGCGACAAATTGAGTATCCCTGAGATGACACCTCTCTGGTCTGGCATAACTTGGGTCATCACTGCCGTGTTATTTGCAGCTTGGAACAGGGCATAGCTGCCCGTGATTGCGGCCAGCGGCACGATATAACCAGCAATGCCGTAAGCGCTTGGAAGCATGGCCATTGTGAAGTCGCCAATGGTCATGCCAATGAGTCCAGCAAGGGCTACCCGATAGGGACCCAACCCATCAACAAGACGCCCTGCAGGGGCACCGGTCAAGGCGGCAACGATGGGACCCGATGACATGACAAGACCGACATGCCATGTGTCAAGTCCAAGTGCAATCGAGAGATAGAAGGGGCCAACAACCAATGTGGCCATAACCACGGTGGTCACCAAAGCACTCATTGCGAAGCCAGCACTCAGGACTGTGTTGTGAAACGTTGCAATCCGAATCAAGGGGCTCTCTGTCTTTGATTCGATGAAGATGAAAACACCTAGGCCAATGAAAGCGGCCATCAGCAAAAGGACATTGATCTGACCAAAGCTGCCGTGACCTGTGGTCATGGCAAGGCAATAGGCGGCAAGGGTCGTTGCGAGCAGAGCGGTTCCCTTCACATCAAATTTTGATTTCCTGCCACTGACATCTTGGCCATCGATGGGTAAATATCGATAGGCGAGCAATAGCGTTAAAAGACCCAAGGGTAAATTAATAAGAAACAATGAAGGCCACCCCAAGCCAGAAATCAAGAGACCACCGACTGTGGGGCCGAGTGCGGTACCCATCGCTGACATGGTGCCCAGTAGCCCCATGGCACTGCCAGTCCTCTTTTTGGGGACTGCCTCACTGACCATGGCCATGGTCAGTGACATCATGATGGCCGCCCCCAAGCCCTGCACCACTCTTGAGGCGATCAAAAACCAAAGGGTTGATGCAATGCCGCACAGGACGGAAGCCACTGTAAAGAAGCACATGCCAAGCAGCAACAATCGTCTGCGACCAATGACGTCTCCTAAGCGGCCAACGCTGACGATCAAGGTGGTGATGGTCAACAAGTAGGCGAGGACCACCCATTGAACCTGCTGGAAGGATGCATTGAATGCCTGCGCCAAGGTCGGTAAGCCAACGTTGGCAATGCTGGTTCCCAAAGAAGACAGCAACATTGAAAGTGACAAGCTCACCAGTGCCCAGCGCATTGACCGGGTTTTTTGGCCATGGATAGGTGTTTTTTTTGGGTTTTCAATGGTTGAGGGCATCGTCATTCTTTCTGATTTTTCAGCTGCAATAGATTTGCATGAAGCATATGCAAGAGTGATTCATTGCACAAGGCGCATCATTTGCACTGTATAAATGCATTCGACGCTATACAAGGGGTGGTTTGTGATAAGGTGACCTCATGACCACACCCGACCTCAACTTGCTCATCACCTTGGATGTATTGCTCTCCGAGGGCAATGTAACGCGCGCAGCCAATCGATTGCATCTGAGCCCGTCGGCTACAAGCAGGGCCCTGGCCAGGCTAAGAAAAACAACCGGGGACCCTTTGCTGGTGAGAGCGGGACGAGGTCTCGTACCAACCCCTAGAGCAATTGAACTTCGCGCACAGGTGGGTCACCTTTTACAAGAGACCTTGGCTGTTCTTCGCCCCGTAAAGACACCCGACTTACAAAAAACAATGAGGACATTTACTTTGCGAACCAGCGAGGGTTTTGCTGAAAATTTTGGGCCCAATTTGATCGAGCGCATCCATAGGGATGCGCCTGGTGTGAGATTGCGGTTTGTGCAAAAACTAGACAAAGACAGTGCTCACCTGCGCCATGGAACCGTTGACTTGGAGACGGGTGTTGTGACGAATGACATGGGGCCAGAAGTGCGAGCTCAATCCTTGTTCAGGGACCGCTTTGTTGGCGTCGTGAGAGTGGGGCACTTTCTTACACAAGGAAAGATCACTTCAAAAAAGTATGCAAACGCCAAGCACATTGGCATTGAGAGGCAAGGGCTTGAAATGGGACCCATCGATGAAGCCATTTCTGCACTGGGTCTTGAGAGAGAAGTTTCTACAACTGTTGGTGGGTTTTCTACTGCAGTGGCTTTGGCCAGGGCCTCTGATCTGGTTGCGAGCGTTCCTGAGCGCCACACAGGAAATTTACGTGCGGGCATGCACACCTTTGCACTTCCATTTGCTACACCCGAGTTCACGGTGTCTTTGCTTTGGCATCCCAGATTTCAGGCCGATCCGACACACGCATGGCTCAGAAAAATTGTTATCGAGACTTGTACGGTGCGCACTCAATGAAACTGAATGGTCTGTAATAAAGACAAGCAAAAAGGTCGATATTTATAAAGTTTTTGAACTTGTGGTGACTGACCCTTTGAGCTTTTGATCCAAGTCGTGAGTGCAAAGCGTGGGCACTTGTGTTTAAAAAAAAGCTTAAAATCGCATGGCGATGAATAAAAATAACCATAGAAATCAATTGCTTAACAGGCATCTGCTGAGTGTTGCGCCGATGATGGATTGGACCGATCGGCATTGCCGATACTTTCACCGCTTGATCACCCAGCAGACCTTGCTTTATACGGAAATGGTGACCACGGGCGCATTGCTTTTTGGTGACCAAGCCAGACACTTGGATTTTGATGCGGTGGAGCATCCTCTTGCGCTTCAACTGGGGGGCTCAGAGCCGTTGGACTTGGCCAAGAGCGCGCAGTTGGGTGAGCGTTGGGGCTACGATGAGATCAACCTCAACTGTGGTTGTCCCTCAGAGCGCGTGCAGCGAGGTGCCTTTGGTGCTTGCTTGATGAATGAGCCTCAAACGGTTGCCGATGGGGTCAAAGCCATGCGCGATGTGGTCTCCATTCCTGTCACCGTGAAGCACCGAATCGGTATTGATCACAACGAGAGCTATGGGTTTGTCAGAGACTTTGTCGGGGAGGTGAGTCTTGCGGGGTGCGGGGTGTTCATTGTGCATGCCAGAAACGCGATTCTCAAGGGTTTGAGCCCCAAGGAGAACCGTGAGATTCCGCCTCTGCGTTATGGCGTCGTGCATCAACTGATGAAGGATTTTCCCCATTTGAAATTCATATTGAATGGAGGCATTCAAAGCAATGCACAAATTGCGCAAGAAGGGCCTTTGGTGCACGGTGTGATGGTGGGACGTGCGGCCTACCACACCCCGATGATGATGAGCACTTGGGACGAAGCCTTCAAGGCGGGGCAATTGGCGCCGGGGCTGAGCTTTCCATCTCCAGCGACCCCCCTGACTTCATCGACCCATGAAGATTTTTGTTTGCGCGTTGAAGAGCAAATGGCCCACTACATGGCGCTTCAGTGCAAGACCCATGGCCTGTCTTGGCTGTCCATGGCGCGGCACATGCTCGGACTTTGGCATGCCCAGCCAGGTGCGAGGCTTTGGCGACAAGTCTGGAGTGATTCTCGTTTAAAGGATTTGAGCCCTTTGGACGTCATGCAAAAGGCCACTTTGGCACGTCGGAGTGGAAAAAAAGAGCACTCACCGATGCTAGACGCTTAAAAAATGATTTTTTAAGCACTTTTTAATACACAATCTTATAAAAATGAAGCCCTCGGCATGGGCGCTGGGGCTCGGACACGATTCAAAGTCGGTATGCGTGATGGGAAGCACATGACACAAGACAAAAAACCCTTTAAAACCGCCAGTTTGAACGATTGGCACGAAGCGGCCAAAAAATCGGCACCCGCAGGAGACGTCAAAGCCCTCAATTGGATCACCCCTGAGGGCATCGAGGTCAAGCCCTTGTACACGGCCGAAGACACCAAGGATTTGCCCCACACGGATACCCTGCCAGGTTTTGAGCCCTATTTGCGTGGACCGCAGGCCACCATGTATGCCGTGCGCCCTTGGACCATTCGACAGTATGCAGGCTTTTCGACCGCTCAGGAGTCCAATGCCTTTTATCGAAAATCTCTGGCCGCTGGAGGCCAAGGGGTGTCAGTGGCCTTTGATTTGGCAACTCACCGAGGTTACGACTCGGATCATCCCAGGGTCACGGGAGATGTGGGCAAAGCCGGCGTTGCGATCGACTCCGTGGAGGACATGAAAATCCTCTTTGATCAAATTCCTCTCGACAAGGTCTCGGTCTCCATGACCATGAATGGGGCCGTGTTGCCGGTGTTGGCCGGTTTCATCGTGGCGGCTGAGGAGAGTGGGGTGCCTCAAGAAAAATTAACCGGGACCATTCAAAACGATATTTTGAAGGAGTTCATGGTTCGAAACACCTACATTTATCCGCCTGAGCCCTCGATGCGCATCATTGGTGACATCATTGCCTACACAGCGCAAAAGATGCCCAAATTCAACTCCATCTCTATTTCTGGCTACCACATGCAAGAAGCGGGTGCCAACCAAGCGCTCGAGTTGGCCTTCACCTTGGCCGATGGGGCGGAGTACGTGAAGCTTGCGTTGGGCAAGGGTTTGAACATCGATGATTTTGCAGGCCGACTGTCCTTCTTTTGGGCGGTGGGGATGAACTTTTATTTGGAAATTGCCAAGATGCGCGCAGCCAGACTGCTGTGGTGTCGCATCATGAAGGATTTCGGAGCCCAGTCGCCCAAGAGCTTGATGCTCAGAACCCATTCCCAGACTTCGGGTTGGTCCTTGACAGAACAAGACCCCTACAACAATGTGGTGCGAACCACCATCGAGGCCATGGCGGCTGTCTTTGGGGGCACACAATCTTTGCACACCAACAGCTTTGATGAGGCCATTGCATTGCCCACAGAGTTCAGTGCACGCATTGCCAGAAACACGCAATTGATCATCCAAGAGGAGACGCACATCACGTCCGTGGTGGACCCCTGGGCGGGCAGCTTCATGATGGAGAAGTTGACCCAAGACATGGTGGACAAGGCATGGGAGATCATGGAGGAGGTGAGGGCACAAGGGGGCATGACCAAGTGCGTCGACTCGGGTTGGGCCAAGTTGAGGATCGAATCGGCTGCGGCTCAAAAGCAAGCGAGGATTGATTCTGGACAAGATGTGATCGTGGGCGTGAACAAATACCGACTGAGCCAAGAGGACCACATTGATATTTTGGACGTGGACAATGTGCGCGTGCGCCAAGAGCAAATTGAGCGCTTGGCGCAAATCAAGGCGTCGAGGGATGTGAACAAGGTCAATGAAACCCTGGCGGCCTTGACCCAAGCGGCCCAAACGGGGGAGGGCAACTTGCTCGACTTGAGTGTTCAAGCCATCCGTGCCCGCGCAACCGTTGGGGAGGTGTCCATGGCCATGGAGGAGGTGTTCGGGCGCCACCGTGCCGATACCCATAAGGTCAGTGGAGTCTACGCTCAGGCGTACGACAGCGCTGAGGGCTGGGAGCAGCTGAAGACCGAGATCAACGCTTTTGCGGCCCAAGAGGGGCGTCGCCCTCGTGTGTTGATTGCCAAGTTGGGGCAAGACGGACATGACCGAGGCGCCAAAGTGGTGGCCAGTGCCTATGCAGATCTCGGCTTTGATGTGGACATTGGTCCCTTGTTTCAAACCCCCCAAGAGTGTGTGAGGCAAGCCATTGAGAACGATGTCCACGCCATTGGTGTCTCCACCTTGGCGGCTGGACACAAGACCTTGGTGCCTGAGATCGTGGAGCAACTCGAGCTGCAAGGCGGCGAGGGCATCATCGTCTTTGTCGGGGGTGTGATCCCCAAGCAAGACTATGAGTTTTTATACAACGCGGGCGTCAAAGGCATCTATGGGCCCGGTACACCCATTCCTGCAAGCGCCAAGGACGTCTTGGAGCAAATCAAGAAAGTCCTGAGTTGACGCCAAGCGATTTAGTTCAAGGTCTCGTGAGCCAAGACGCCACCTTGAAGAGGCGTTCGATGGCCAAGGCCATCACCTTGCTCGAGTCCACCAAACTTGCGCACCGAGCTCAGGCCGATGAGTTGCTGCAACTCTTGCAACTCCACCCCAAGCCCAAAACGAGTTTGAGGCTGGGTGTGAGTGGCGTGCCGGGGGTCGGCAAGAGCACCTTCATTGAGGCCTTGGGTTTGGCGCTGATCGAGCAGGGTCAAAGCGTTGCCGTCTTGGCCGTGGACCCGTCCTCTTCGCTATCTGGGGGGTCCATTTTGGGTGACAAGACTCGAATGGAGAGGCTCTCCGTGAACGAGCATGCCTTCATCCGGCCCAGCCCGAGCAGTGGGAATTTGGGGGGGGTGTGAGAAAACCCGCGAATGCATGCTCATTTGTGAATACGCTGGCTTTGAGGTGATCATGGTCGAGACGGTGGGGGTGGGGCAAAGTGAGGTGGCGGTGGCCAACATGACCGATGTGTTTTTGCTGCTTCATTTGCCCAACTCGGGCGATGATTTGCAGGCCATGAAAAAAGGGGTCATGGAATTTGCCGACTTTGTGGTGATCAACAAAGCCGACTTGGACCCGGATGCCGCCACCAGAGCGCAGTCGATGATGGCAAGCGCCATGCGACTGGCGGCGCAGTCGAGAGGGGGGTCTTATGGCGCTCAGGGGCAGGGCAAAGAGAGCGGCTCATCCATGAACAAAAACGCCATGTCGTCCTTGGCGCTGCAAGATGTCGACCCTGCCGTTTGGGCTCGGATGAGCCCAGAGGATTTGGCGGCCCATGGCCTCGTCAGCACCCATGGCCAAGATCAAGACCCAGTTCAAGACCGTGTTCAAGGGCCCGCAAAAGTCTTGTCTGAATCGCCTCCTCAGTCTCAGCTCGCTTCACCCCAAGGCCCCATGAATTCCATGAATCCCCTGAACCCCATGGAGCATTACCTCGGTCATGCCCCTCTTGGCGCTCGGAGTCCTTCGGCTGCTTTATCTGGTGCATCCGATTCACCTGGCTTGATCGCTGAATTTAGACCGGCATCTCGACCTGCATCCTCGGCCACGTCCTCCCCTCACCAAGACCCCACTTGGCGAGTGCTCCAAATCTCCGCCCTCCAACACACGGGACTTGATGACTTGATTGAGCGCCTGCAGAGCTTTCATCTGGAGCAAATCAGAACGCATGCTTTTGAAAACAAACGAGCCGAGCAAGCGGTGTCTTGGCTTTGGGAGCGCATCCATTCGGGGCTCAGACATGCATTCATGGACAACCTCGACGTGAAGGACGCCTTGGCCTCTGTGGTGCAACAAGTGAGCTCTGGGGCCTTGGACGCCTCCACAGCGGCAAGGCGATTATTGGCCCTGCATCAAAGATGAGCCCCTCTATGCACCCCTCTATGCACCTCTCAATGACCCCTCCACCATTCACACTTTCCACATTGGGTATTTTGAAATGAACGTCCCTCTTTTTCCATTGAGCACCACTTTGTTTCCCGAGGGCCTCTTGCCATTGAAGATTTTTGAGCCCCGGTACTTGGAGATGGTCGATGCCGCTCGGCGAGATCAAACGCCTTTTGGGGTGGTGAGTTTGCTGCAAGGCTCAGAGACGCGTGAGCCTGGACAAGACATCGAGTTTTCTCAAATGGGTGTCTTGGCCCATATCGAGTCCTTTGAGGAGATCAAGCCCAATTTGTATTTCTTGCTCTGTAAGGGAGTTGAGCGCTTTAAGGTGCTCTCCAAAGCCCGAGACGAGAGTGGCCTTTGGAGAGCGCAGATTGAGTTGCTCGAAGCCGATGTGAGTAAACCCATTCCTAAGGAGTTGGAGTCTGCGGCCAACAAATTGGGTCAAGTCATTTTGTCCTTTCAAAAGCATCGGATCAAAGCCAGTGAGATGCCCTTTACCCAACCCTATCGGCTCGATGACTGTGGTTGGGTGGCCAACCGGTGGTGTGAGATGCTGCCGCTCAATGTGGCACAAAAAGAGTTGCTCTTGGGTCAGAACAACCCCCGATTGAGATTGGATTTGGTCAACGATATATTGGAAGACATTCAGATTTCCATTCAATTTCCAAGTGCGCAGTGATGAGCTGGCTTCCATTCGTCTTGAAATGCGGCTTGAAATGCGCATTGAACCACTCGCTGAAATGTGCTGTGCAATGTTTCATGCAAAGTGGGCTTGAACATTCGGGTAAGCGCTTGTCCCTGCACTGAGCGCAGGGGTGTATTTTGCGCAGATAAAGCAGTACATTCAAACCTTCAGATCCTTCTCAACGATCCTTTATTTTTTGATGCCTAAATATGACCGATATCAATTTGCAACTGGAACAAAAACGAGCCGCTGCTCGTCTTGGTGGTGGACAAAAGAGAATTGACGCTCAACATGGCAAGGGCAAGCTCACCGCCAGAGAGCGCATTGAGGTGCTCTTGGATCCCGATACCTTTGAGGAGTGGGACATGTTCGTGGAGCACCGCTGTGCTGACTTTGGCATGGATGCGCAAAAGATCCCGGGCGACGGAGTCGTCACTGGTTACGGCATGATCAATGGCCGTTTGGTGTTTGTCTACAGCCAAGACTTCACGGTATTTGGGGGCGCGTTGTCGGAGTCTCATGCCGAGAAAATTTGCAAAATCATGGACCAAGCCATGAAGGTCGGCGCGCCAGTCATTGGTTTGAACGACTCTGGAGGCGCACGAATTCAAGAAGGCGTGGCCTCCTTGGGGGGCTATGCAGAGGTCTTTCAAAGAAACGCCATGGCCTCAGGGGTGATTCCCCAAATCAGTGTGATCATGGGGCCATCGGCAGGAGGTGCCGTTTACTCGCCTGCGATGACGGATTTTATTTTCATGGTCAAGGACAGCTCCTACATGTTCGTGACAGGTCCTGAGGTGGTGAAGACCGTGACGCATGAGGAGGTGAGTGCCGAGGAGCTTGGCGGCGCGTTGACCCACACGACCAAAAGCGGTGTTGCTGACCGGGCTTTTGAAAACGACGTTGAAGCTTTGCTCATGATGCGTCGCATGTACAACTATTTGCCCCTGAACAACAGGGAAAAAGCCCCCTTCAGAGAGTCCGATGATCCCACCGACAGGCTCGAGCACAGTTTGGACACCCTGGTGCCCACCAACCCCAATCAGCCCTATGACATGCATGAGTTGATTTTAAAAATCGTGGACGATGGGGACTTCTTTGAATTGCAACCCGATTATGCAAAAAACATGCTGATCGGCTTTGCGCGCATGGGCGGGCAAAGTGTAGGGATCGTGGCCAATCAGCCCATGGTCTTGGCCGGTTGCTTGGACATCAAGAGCTCCATCAAAGCCGCACGCTTTGTTCGCTTTTGTGATGCCTTTAACATTCCCGTGATCACTTTGGTGGATGTGCCCGGTTTCATGCCAGGCACGAGCCAAGAGTTTGGCGGCATCATCAAGCACGGCGCCAAGTTGCTCTATGCCTATGCCGAGTGCACAACCCCCAAAGTCACGCTGATCACGCGAAAGGCCTACGGTGGTGCCTATGACGTGATGGCCTCTAAGCATTTGAGGGGGGATGTGAACTTTGCATGGCCCAATGCTGAAATTGCGGTGATGGGGGCCAAGGGCGCGGTGGAGATCATTTTCAGAGAAGACAAAAACGATCCTGAAAAATTGGCCGCGAGGGAGGCGGAGTACCGCGCCCGGTTTGCCAACCCCTTTGTGGCGGGTGCAAGGGGCTTCATTGACGATGTGATTCAGCCTCAAGAAACCCGCAAAAGAATTTGTCGCTCCTTGGTCATGCTCAAGGACAAGAAGGTTGAAAACCCTTGGCGCAAACACGGCAACATTCCCCTTTGAGAATGCCTGTTTTGAGTGCCATTTCAAAATGTCCAAACGTCCAAATGACCAGATGATCCAACGACCAGATCGATGAGGAAAGCTTCCCTATGTTTACAAAGATACTGATTGCCAACCGAGGTGAGATTGCCTGTAGAGTGATCGCCACCGCCAAGAGAATGGGCATCCAAACCGTGGCCGTTTACTCCGAGGCCGATGCCAATGCCAGGCATGTGGAGTTGGCCGATGAGGCCTATTTGCTCGGACCCGCTGCCTCCAAGGCCTCTTACTTGTTGGCCGACAAGATCATCGACGTGGCCAAAGCCAGTGGCGCACAAGCGATTCATCCAGGTTACGGTTTTTTGAGTGAGAACGAGTCCTTTGCCAAGAGAGTGGAGGAAGAGGGCTTGGTCTTCATTGGACCCAAGCACCAAGCCATTGCCGCCATGGGCGACAAAATCGCCTCTAAAAATTTGGCCCAAAAGGCCCAAGTCAACACCATCCCTGGCCACAACGAGGCCATCCCAAGTGCAGCAGAGGCGGTCGAGATCGCCAAGCGCATAGGTTTCCCCGTGATGATCAAAGCCTCTGCGGGTGGTGGGGGCAAGGGCCTTCGAGTGGCTTACTCAGAAGCGGAGGCGTTGGAGGGGTTCACCGCTTGTCAAAACGAGGCCCGCAACAGCTTTGGAGACGATCGAATTTTCATTGAAAAGTTCATCGAAGACCCCCGACACATCGAGATCCAAGTGCTGGGGGATTCGCACGGGCACTTGATTTACTTGAACGAGCGCGAGTGCTCGATTCAACGGCGTCACCAAAAGGTCATTGAAGAGGCGCCCTCGAGTTTCATCACCGAAAAAACAAGGGCCGCCATGGGCGAGCAAGCGGTGGCTTTGGCCAAAGCGGTGCAGTACCAAAGTGCGGGGACTGTCGAGTTCGTGGTGGGCCGCGACCAAGGCTTTTATTTCCTGGAGATGAACACGAGGCTTCAAGTCGAGCACCCCGTGACCGAGGCGATCACGGGGGTGGATTTGGTCGAATGGATGATTCGCATTGCTGCGGGTGAGCGTTTGAGCATTGAGCAGTCCCAGGTCAAAAAAGAGGGCTGGGCCTTTGAGTGCCGCATCAATGCAGAGGATCCCTTTAGGCAGTTCTTGCCCTCGACGGGTCGCTTGGTGAGGTTTGAGCCCCCCAAGACCTCCATGCGAGCGGCCCATCCCGATGAAAGACTGGGCGTTCGCGTGGACACGGGCGTTGAAGAGGGGGGAGAGATCCCCGTTTACTACGACTCGATGATCGCCAAATTGATTGTGCATGCCCCAGACCGTTTGTCGGCCATCGAGAAAATGCGTGAAGCTTTGAATGCCTTTGCCATTCGGGGTATTCACACCAACATCCCCTTTCAAGCAGCCCTTTTGGCCCATCCTCAATTCATTGCGGGTGATTTCAACACGGGCTTCATTGCAGAGCACTTTCCCACTGGCTTCAAGTCCGAGATGGTCAAGCACCCTGATCCTGGGTTTTTGATTGCGCTGGCTGCCTTTGTGCAAAGAAAGACTCGGGAGCGGGCCAAGGGCATGAGTGGTCAGCTCTCGGGCTATGACATTCAGCATGACAGCGAACTCACCGTGGTGGAGTTGCTGGGCAGTGGAGAGACGGTTCACCATGCCGTCAAATACAGCGATCTGCCAGGACAAAATCAAGACCCTCAAGGGGTGGAGTCGGTGATTGAAGTGTCGGCTCAAAAGTACGATATCCAAAGTCACTCGAATTTGAACGACATCGTCATTGAGGGCACCTTGAACGGCAAACCCTTTGTGGCACAGGTGGATAGGAATTTGCCTAAAAATCCGATGGCGATTCAAATTTCACATGCGGGCGCTCGGATCGTTTGTCTCGTGCTCTCCAACCGAACGGCTGAACTGTACCGCTTGATGCCCATCAAAGCGCCTCCTGATTTGTCCAAATTCTTGATCTCTCCCATGCCTGGTTTGTTGACCCAAGTGCACGTGAGTGCGGGTCAAAAGGTGTTGGCGGGTGAGAAGTTGGCGGTGATTGAGGCCATGAAGATGGAGAACGTGTTGCTGGCGTCGGCCGATGGCGTGGTGAAGTCTTTGAACGCCAAGGTGGGCGAGTCTTTGAGCGTGGATCAAGTGATTTTGGAGTTTCATGGATGAGTGCTTCTTCACAAAAAACGGTGCTGGCTTCAAGCCGACCCTTCAGAATTTTGGGTTTGCAGCAAATCGCTCTCGGCGCTTTGAGTCGAGAGCGACTGAAAACGCTGTGGGTGGACTTGTTGGGCCTGTCTCTCAAAGGGCATTTTGAAAGCAGCTCAGAAAATGTCTCTGAGGACATTTGTCAGCTCGGTGCGGGTCCTACTCAAGTGGAGGTGGATTTGATGGAGCCCTTGGATCCTGAGAAAAAGCCCCAAGTGCACCTCCCACCTTTGAACCACATTGGCCTTTGGGTGGATGATTTGGAGCAATGTGTGAAGTGGCTAGGAGAGCAAGGTGTTCGTTTTGCGCCTGGGGGCATTCGCAAAGGAGCCGCAGGATTTGACATTTGTTTCATTCACCCCAAGGGCAATGATGTCTCTCCCTACAGTGGGGAGGGGGTTTTGATCGAATTGGTCCAAGCACCACAAGAAGTGATCAAGGCCTTGGGCGCTTTTTTGGATGCGCCGAGCACACCCAGCAATTAAGCGCTTTGGAGATGGGTTTTTGAGCATCGATGATGAATGCGGTAAGCTCTGGGCTTTGGTTTGGGGATGAGGGCAAGAGATGAAGACAAGAGATGAGGACGGGAGATGACTGAGCAATCGGGGGCCCTTTGTGTGGACGTCTTGGTGGTGGGTGCGGGACCGACAGGCTTACTTTTAACGCATTTGCTCGCCAAGCAAGGGCTTCGTGTGTGCTTGATGGAGCAGCTCCCTCAGGTGGTGGCTGAGGCACGTGCGGTGAGCATTGACGATGAGAGCCTTCGCTCTTTGGCCGATGCCCATCAGCTTGGCGCTTTTGCACCGATGGTGACCCACTCCTATGGCGTGCATTACTATTCTTGTTTGCAAACCCTGTTTGCCAAAGTCGAGCCCCATATTGAGGACTTTGGTCACCCCAAGCGAAATGCCTTTCGCCAACAAGACTTGGTTCAAACGCTCTTTGAGGGTTTGAGCGAATACGACAACGTTCACATCAAAATGGGCTGCAAGGTCCTCTCCTACACCCAAGGCTCAGAGCATGAGGGGGTAGACCCTTTGAGCAGTGTGGTGGATGGAGGAGATGCATCCCGTGTGCGTCATGGCGGACACCATGCGGATGCTGAGCAGCTTTACCCCCTTGAGGTGAGCTATGAGGACTTGATGCAGGGCCAAGCGCCCCTTGAGACACAGCCCAAGCCTCAAATCGCTTTGCAACCCGCTTTGCAGTCTGATGTGCAGCCAGTTGTCCATCACTTGCACGCCAAGTGGCTTGTCGGTGCAGACGGGGGCCGCAGCACCATTCGTGAGCTGATGGGCACACGCCTTGTGGGTCAATCCCATCCCCAACGTTGGCTCATCGCCGACTTGGTCTCACGCCAAGACGCCTTTCGCCACACCCGCACTTACTGTGACCCCAAGAGGCCTGCCATTCGTCTGCCCGGACCAAAGTCCACCTTGCGCTACGAGTTCATGCTCTTTGAGCACGAAAACAGTGAAGAGGTGCTCAAAGAGGAGGTCTACCGCTCTTGGATCCGGCACAGAAATGCAGCCGATGCCGACCTCCCACTCATGCGCAAAGTGGTCTACACCTTTCACGCGCTGGTGGCCAAAGAGTGGCAAAGGGGGCGTGTGTTTTTGGCCGGAGATGCCGCTCACTTGACGCCTCCTTTTGCCGGGCAAGGGATGAATTCGGGTCTGAGGGATGCGACCAACTTGGCCTGGAAACTGGTCGATGTGGTGAAGGGCCGTGCAAGTGCGGCGCTGCTGGGGACCTATGCCTTGGAGAGAAAACCCCATGCATGGGCCTTGATCCAAATGGCTTTGAAGATCGGTGTGGTGATGCAGCCCAGGTCCATGATCGGAGCCCTCTTGGTCCAAGGTGCATTGAAAGTGGCGTGTTGGATTCCGAGTGTGAGGGACTATTTTTTGAATTTGAAGTTCAAGCCCAAACCCCGCTTCTTGGAGGGCTTCTTTGATCACCACAGCCCCAAAGAGGCTTTGATCGCTTGTGGCCAGTTGATGATCCAGCCCAGACTGGAGAATGCCCTGGGCCAGCGCTTGCTGATGGATGCCATCACCGGGCAGGGCTTTACGGCATTGGTCTATGCCGATGCACCCGAAGTTTCATGGCCCAAAGACATCGACATCAAAGTCATCAAAATCCTTAAAAAAGAAGAAGACTTTTTGTCGCCCCGAGATCAAATGGCGGTTTACCGAGATGTGGATGGACATTTGGAGCGCGTTTTAAAAAGTGCCAATGCCCATGGAGTGGTCTTGCGTCCTGACCACTATGTGCTCAGTTATGTGCTTCAAGGTGAGTCGGGCGAACTGAGTCGATTGAATGCCACTTTGTTTGGCTATTACAAGCGTCAAGCGTGATCGCTTGGGGCTCAGCGCGTCAGGCCTCTTTTTTCAAGGTGAGTGTTTGGGGGGCTGTTGCCTTTGCAAGGCTCTGTCCAGCGCCTTTTGCAGCAATGCGGCTTTGTCAATGGCAGGCGAGGCGTTGTTTGCGGTTGTGCTGGAGTTCATGATGGCCTCACCTTGAGGCCCGTTGGAACTTGCTGCACTTGGCACTTCAAGCGCCTTTACTTGAAACTGAACTTGAGACTGAACTTGAACTGGGCCTTGGGTATGCACACCGGGTTGGGAAGCAGGGTTGGCATTGAAAGGCGAGGCTTCGAGGGCATGAAGTCTTTTGGCTTGGGTATGGGTTTTGGGCCCTCTGAGCGCTTTGTCGTCCAAGCGTTTTTTATGCTGTGCGTAGCGTTGTTGGGCTTGCTGGGCTTGTTCAGCAGACCAGGCATGCCAGCCCGATCGCTGCGGCGTCGCGTCCTCGAGCTCGATGCAGTCGATGGGACAAACGGGCACACACAACTCACAACCCGTGCAACACGACTCGATGACGGTGTGCATGCTTTTGTGCGTACCAATGATCGCATCGGTGGGGCATGCATCCAGGCAAAGGGTGCACCCAATGCACCACTGCTCATCGATGAAGGCCATCTTTCTGGGCCCCTCCACACCAAAATCCGCGTTCAAAGGCAAAGTAGGGCGTTGGGTCACCCTGGCCAGTCGCACCACGCCCTCTTGGCCTCCTGGGGGGCACTGGTTGATGGGGGTGTTGTCCTCAGCAATGCTCCTCGCATAGGCCTCGCAGTCCTCATACCCACAGCGCTTGCACTGTGTTTGGGGAAGTTGTTCGAGAATGTGTTGATGGAGCAATTGGGCTTGCATGGGACATGGACGAGGGGCTCATCATGAAGCGCCCTTGGTGCTGAGAGAGGAGCTGCACGGATGAAGAAGGACTGAAGGTTCAAGCGTTCATGCTTTGACGGTTCTAGGTGCCTTGGTGGTCTTGGGTGATGAGGATGCATTGGAGGCCTTAGAGGCCTTTGATGACTTCACAGTTCTGACAGCGTTTGCGGCTTTGGCGATGGGAGTCTTTTGGACAAGTGTCTTCTGGGCTGCAGTCTTTTGAGCGGAGGCCTTTTGAGCGGAGGCCTTTTGAGCTGGAGCCTTCTGGCTCACTGCCTTTTGGGGCTTGGGCTTTGGTGTGGCAACGGCTTTCAGAGCGCTCCTCAAGGGGGGCTGATGGGTCTGAATGAAATCGCGCACATTGGGGTAGACCACCTCGCGCCAGCGACGGCCACTGAAAATGCCGTAGTGTCCAGCGCCTTGTACTTCCAAGTGCTGGTAGTCAGCGGCCTTGATGCCAGTGCACAAGTCCTTGGCCGCTCTCGTTTGTCCTGAACCGGAGATGTCGTCCAACTCCCCCTCAATGGTCAAGAGGGCCGTGCCTTTGATGTCTTGGGGGCGAACGCGCTCCAATTCACCGGATAGAGATTTGACATCCCATGTGCCCTTGACCAAGCTCATGTCTTGGAACACCACCTTGATGGTCTCTAAATAGTAATTCGCATCCATGTCAAGCACCGCGTTGTACTCGTCGTAGAAGCTGCGGTGGCTGTCTGCGCTCGAGTTGTCCCCTTTGATCAAGTCTTTGAAGAAGTCGTAGTGGCTTTTCAAGTGCCTCTCTGGGTTCATGGCCACAAAGCCTGCATGCTGCAAGAAGCCTGGATACACGCGTCTTTCTGCCCCAGGGAAATTCAAGGGCACGCGGTAAATCACATTGTTCTCAAACCACTCGTAGCTCTTGTTCATGGCCAAGTTGTTGACCGCTGTGGGCGAGCGCGATGCGTCAATGGGGCCGCCCATCATGGTCATGGAGTAAGGGGTGCGCTCACCCCTTGAGGCCATCAAGGAGACGGCAGCCAAGACTGGAACGGTCGGTTGGCAAACGCTGATCACGTGACAATTGCCATATTGGTTTTGTAAGTGCTTCAAGAACTCTTGGACGTAGTTGACATAGTCGTCCAAATGAAACTCACCTTCTGACAGAGGCACCATGCGTGCGTTCTTCCAATCGGTGATGTAGACCTTGTGGTCGGCCAATAAACTTCTGACGGTCTCTCTGAGCAGCGTGGCGTAGTGGCCCGACAAGGGCGCCACGACCAAGACCACCGGTTGACTCTTCAAGACCTTCAAGGCCTCGATGTCGCTCGTGTAGCGCTTAAAGCGTCTGAGTTCACAAAAGGGCTTGTCGATCTCCACGCGCTCTTGGATGGCCACATCGGCGCCCAGCACTTGAACGCTTTGGATGCCAAATTGAGGCTTCTCGTAATCCTTACCCAAACGGTAGATCAAGTCGTAGGTGGCAGAGATCCTGTGTGCGAGTCCCGTTTGGGAAAGTGGCGAGAGGGGGTTGTTGTAGAGCTTGGCCGCGGCTTGCGCGAACTCGGCAAATGGCTCAAATATGGAACGTTGAGTTTCGTAGACTTGATACAACATGCGCTTAAACCCTAGAATTCATATAGCATTGAATATAACAGTTGCTGACCCCCAAAAATGGGGGCTGGACTCCAATGTGATCAAAATTCATCCAATGTGTCGTGAAAAGTGAGAAGCCGTGATCATCAACTCCCCGTGTCCCTTTCCGGACAACCGCCCCGCACCCTCCACCCGTCAGCCCATTCTCTTTGTCGGTCACGGCTCACCCATGAACGCCATCATGGACACGCCCTTCAAGGACGAGTGGCAAAGAATTGGCACCTATTTTGGCGAGGGACAGAGGTGGGCTTTACCCAAGTTGATTTTGTGCGTCTCGGCCCATTGGTGCACCGAGGGCACGGCTTTGACCGCCATGTCCGCACCCCCCACCATCCATGACTTTGGCGGCTTTCCCAAAGCCCTGTTTGATCAGCAGTACGTGGTCCCTGGAGACCCCGAGATGGCCCGTGCGCTCTCTGCGCGTTTCAAACAAGCCAGCCGACAAGAGGCCTTGGCATTGGATGACACCCATTGGGGCCTTGATCACGGCACATGGTCTTTTTTAAAGCCCATGTTTCCTGATGGCGTCGTGCCCGTCATGCAGTTGAGTCTCGATGTGAGAGCCACCTTGGAGCAACACATGGCGCTGGGTGCTCAATTGAATCCGCTCAGAGATGAGGGCGTTTTGATCGTGGCCAGTGGCAACACCGTGCACAATTTAGGCGCTATGCAAAGACAAGTGCCCGATACGCAGGCCTATGACTGGACGGCCGAGTTTGATCAATGGGTGGCCCAAAAGATGATTCAAAGGGATGCCAGTGCCTTGTGCATGCAAGGTGCAGATGCACATGTTCTGCAACTTTTTCGACTCGCACACCCGAGCATTGACCACTATTTGCCCTTGCTTTACGCCATGGCCGCGAGTCAAGAGGTCGACCGGATGAGTTTTTTCAACGACCAGTTCCAGTACGCATCGGTCTCGATGCGCTCGGCCTTGTGGGATGCGCCGGCCTGAGTGAGCGGGTGAGCCTTGAGCTTCAGCTCAAGGCTTGGGGCTGAAATTGGGGCCTGAATTTTTGCCTGGCGCTTCAGGCTGATTCGCCCAGCTGACCCCATGCGTGTCAGCTGGCGAAGATTCAGATCTTAGGACAAGACCTTGGCGATGCTTTGGCAAACGTGCTCGATGTTCTTGCTGTTCAAAGCGGCCACACACATGCGGCCCGTATCGGTTCCAAAGACACCAAACTCGGAGCGCAGGCGCACCATTTGGTCCTTGGTGAGTCCTGAGTAGCTGAACATGCCCACTTGCTGGGTGATGAAGCTCATGTCGGCTTTGACCCCAGCGGCCTTCAATCCATCGACCAACTTTTGACGCATCAACTTGATGCGAACACGCATCTCGCCCAACTCTTTTTCCCAAAGGCTACGAAGCTCGGGGTTGTTCAAGACCTCAGCCACCACGGCGCCACCATGAATGGGGGGGTTGGAGTAGTTCGTGCGAATCATGATTTTGAGTTGAGACAAAACGCGTTGAGCCTCTTCTTTGTCAACACAGAGCACAGACAAGGCACCCACGCGTTCACCGTACAAGCTAAAGCTCTTGGAAAAAGAGGTGGAGACCAAGAAGTTGAGACCCGCTTGAACAAAGCGCCCAACAATCGCACCGTCTTCTTCAATGCCTTGTCCAAAACCTTGATAGGCCATGTCCAAAAAAGCCGTCAAGTTCTTGGCTTTCACGGTCTCGATCACTTTGCCCCATTGCTCTGGTGTGATGTCGTAGCCAGTGGGGTTGTGGCAGCACGCGTGGAGCACGACGATGGTGCCCGCAGCAGCTTGCTCTAGGCTCTTGATCATGCCCTCAAAGTTGATGCCTTTGGTGTTGGCGTCGTAGTAAGCGTAGGTGTCCACCTCAAAGCCTGCCTGGGTGAAGAGTGCGCGGTGGTTCTCCCAGCTGGGGTCGCTGATCAGCACTTTGGCGTTGGGCAGGAGCTTTTTAAGAAAGTCCGCACCAATCTTGAGTCCACCCGTTCCACCCAAACCTTGAATGGTGGCCACACGGGCGTTTTTCACAGGCTCAGACTCAGCGCCAAAGACCAATGACTTCACGGCGTTGTCGTAAGCCACAATGCCGTCAATGGGCAAATAGCCCCTGGCAGCAGGCGTGGACATGAGCTTTTTCTCTGCTTCTTGGACACATTGCAAAAGAGGCAATTTGCCGTTGTCGTCAAAATAAACGCCCACGCCAAGATTGACTTTTTGGGGGTGCTGGCTGGTGGCGAATTCTTCGTTCAGGCCCAAAATGGGGTCTCTTGGGGCCATGGTGACAGCGGTAAACATTGACATCGGGTGTCCTTAAGTGAGTTGTTCTTGGGGTCGATCGAACTGAATCGATGAAGAAAGCCTAAATTTAAGGTAGGCTATAGGGTTAACCTGATATTTTAATCAATGGACAGACCAGATTGGTCCAATGAGTCAGAATTTTTTTGTTTGAAGAAGAGCCCTTTTGTTCGCAGGTGTTCCATTGAATAGGCCGTCGTGGCCGACGTGGCCATCCGGAACTTCAGAGGCAGGTTTTTCGAAGAAACACACCACGATGCATGAAAGTTGGTATGACCCGAGTTGTAGAAAACAGTGAACACCAAGTGGAAGGGGAATTCAAGTCCTATCCCAACTCTCCCTTTGAGTTGTACCAGCCCTATGCGCCTGCTGGGGACCAGCCCCAGGCCATTGAAAAATTGGTCGAGGGCTTGAGAGACGGTGAGTCCTTCCAAACGCTCTTGGGGGTGACCGGCTCCGGTAAAACCTTCACCATGGCCAACGTCATTGCTCAAATGGGGCGTCCCACGATCATCTTTGCGCCCAACAAGACCTTGGCCGCACAGCTTTACTCAGAGTTCAGGGAATTCTTTCCCAAAAATGCGGTGGAGTATTTCGTGAGTTACTACGACTACTACCAGCCTGAGGCGTACGTGCCGCAAAGAGACTTGTTCATTGAAAAAGACTCCGCCATCAATGAGCACATTGAGCAAATGAGGCTCTCGTGCACCAAAAGCATCATGGAGCGCCGCGATGTGATCGTTGTGGCAACGGTGTCGGCCATCTACGGTATTGGAGAGCCCGAGAGTTACCACCGCATGGTGATGACGCTCAGAGCGGGGGACAAAGTGTCTCAACGAGACGTGATCGCGCAACTGGTGAGGATGCAATACGCCAGAAACGATCAAGACTTCTCCAGGGGGTGCTTTCGTGTGAGAGGCGATACGGTCGACGTGTTTCCTGCTGAGCACAGCGAGTTGGCCATTCGCTTGGAGCTCTTTGACGACGAGCTCGAGAGCTTGCAGCTCTTTGACCCTTTGACGGGTCGGGTGAGACAGAAAATCCCACGCTTCACCATCTATCCTTCAAGTCACTACGTGACGCCCAGGGACCGGGTGTTGGCCGCCGTTGAGACCATCAAGGTGGAGTTGAACGAACGCGTTAAACAGTTCTTGGGGGACGGCAAATTGGTCGAAGCGCAGCGCTTGGAGCAAAGAACCCGATTTGATTTGGAGATGCTCAGCGAGGTGGGGCACTGCAAAGGCATTGAGAACTACACGCGCCACCTCTCTGGTGCTGAGCCTGGTCAGCCGCCCAGCACGCTCACCGACTATTTGCCCAAGGATGCGCTGATGTTTCTCGATGAAAGTCACGTCTTGATGGGGCAATTTGGCGGCATGTACAACGGCGACCGGGCCCGAAAAACGACGCTCGTTGAATATGGTTTTCGCTTGCCCAGTGCGCTTGACAACAGGCCTTTGAAACTTGAAGAGTTTGAGAAAAGGATGCGCCAAGTGGTGTTTGTCTCTGCGACACCCGCCGATTACGAGAAGACCCATTCGGGCCAAGTGGTCGAGCAACTGGTGAGACCCACCGGTTTGGTCGACCCCTTGGTGGAGGTTCGACCCGCCACGCACCAAGTCGATGATGTGCTCCAAGAGATCAGGATTCGGGTAGACAAACACGAGCGCGTGCTCATCACGACGCTCACCAAACGCATGGCCGAGCAGTTGACCGATTACCTGAGTGACAACGGTGTGAAGGTGCGCTATGTTCACAGTGACATCGACACGGTCGAGCGTGTGGAAATCTTGCGTGACTTGCGCCTAGGGGCCTTTGACGTCTTGGTGGGCATCAATTTGCTCAGAGAGGGCATTGATTTGCCCGAGGTCTCTTTGGTGGCGATCTTGGATGCGGACAAAGAGGGTTTCTTGCGATCGGAGAGGAGTTTGATCCAAACGATTGGAAGAGCTGCGAGAAATCAAAACGGCTGCGCCATTTTGTACGCCGATGTGATGACCAAGTCCATGGAAAAAGCCATCGGGGAGACGCAAAGAAGGCGCGCCAAGCAAATTGAGCACAACACTTTGAATGGGATCACCCCGAAGTCTGTGGTCAAGCGCGTTCGCGATTTGATCGACGGCGTCTACAGCGAGAAGGCGGGCAAGGAGTTGGAGCGCTTGGAGATGCAGCGCATCAAGACCGAGGACATGAGCGAGAGGGACATCTCAAGAGAGATCAAGCGCCTAGAAAAGCTCATGATGGAGCACGCCAAGAACTTGGATTTCGAGCGGGCGGCTCAGGTCAGAGACCAACTGGCTTTGCTGCGAGAGCAAGCCTTTGGTGGACCCGGCCACGACAACGTCTTGCCTTTTTTGAAGAAGGCCTCTTGAAAGGCCTTTTGAATGAAGGCTTTATAAGTGAGTACTTGCTAACTCAATCGACCCTTCAAGCCGGCGATTTCATTTTTTAGATTGAAATATCCCTGCTGGACAAAAGGGTGTCTCCTTTGATTACCCGAGCAAAGTTGGGGGTCTTATGCTATACTTGACTTTTCTAGTCGAGAAAGAGAATTTCTTTCTTTTTGGACCCTGATCCCACAAGGAGCATGCTCATGAGATTAACCACCAAAGGTCGATTTGCAGTCACCGCCATGATCGATTTGGCCTTGCGCCAAAACGCGGGTCCCGTCACTTTGGCGGCCATCAGCCAAAGACAACAAATCTCTTTGTCTTACCTGGAGCAGTTGTTCGGTAAGCTCAGACGCCACGACTTGGTCGAATCCACTCGTGGCCCAGGTGGCGGCTACACCTTGGGTAAAAAACCTCAAGACATCACGGTTGCTGACATCATCGTCTCTGTTGACGAGCCCATTGATGCCACCCATTGCGGTGGCAAAGAGAATTGCCTAGGCGACGCGGGTCGCTGCATGACCCATGAATTGTGGTCGTCTTTGAACCAACGCATGGTCGAGTATTTGGACTCTGTGACGCTGTACAAATTGGTCGAAGACCAATTGGCCAAGGGCGTCCAAGTCGAGGACAAACCCAACATGAAGCGTGCCATCTCGGCCGCTCCGGTTTTGAAGCCCATCCGAGTGAACGCGCCCAATTCGGTCTTTGCGCTCGGCAACGCATTTGCAAAAAATTGACGTTTTTTTAAAAATTAACCTTTGATTGGTAAAACCTTCATGACTCCTCATTTCCCCATCTACATGGACTATGGCGCCACCAACCCCGTGGACCCCAGAGTGGTTGACGCCATGATTCCTTGGCTCAGAGAGCATTTTGGCAACCCCGCCTCCAGAAGCCATGCTTGGGGCTGGGAGGCTGAAGAGGCGGTTGAGAAAGCCCGCGCCGATGTGGCCGATCTCATTGGTGCAGACCCCAGAGAAATTGTTTGGACTTCTGGTGCAACGGAATCCAACAACTTGGCCATCAAAGGGGCCGCTCACTTCTACGCCACCAAGGGCAAGCATTTGATCACGGTGAAGACCGAGCACAAGGCGGTTTTGGACACGATGAGAGAGCTCGAGCGTCAAGGCTTTGAGGTGACGTACTTGGATGTGCAAGCCGATGGTTTGCTGGACCTGGAAGTGTTCAAAAGCGCTATTCGCCCCGATACCATTTTGGCAAGCGTGATGCTCGTCAACAATGAAATCGGTGTGATTCAAGACATGCAGGCCTTGGGCAGCATTTGCCGTGAAAAGGGCGTGATCTTCCATGTGGATGCAGCGCAAGCCACCGGTAAAGTGCACATCGATTTGAACACCCTGCCCATTGACCTCATGAGCTTGGCCTCCCACAAGACCTATGGTCCCAAGGGCATTGGGGCGCTTTATGTGAGGAGAAAGCCCAGAATTCGTTTGGAAGCCCAAATTCATGGCGGTGGCCATGAAAGGGGCATGAGAAGCGGCACCTTGCCCACGCATCAAATTGTGGGCATGGGAGAGGCGTTTCGCTTGGCCAAATTGGAGATGGAAAAAGACAACCAAAAAGCCAGAGAACTCCACGAGCGTCTTTTGGCAGGTTTGACGGATTTGGAGCAAGTGTTTGTGAACGGTCACTTGGAAAAGCGTGTTCCCCACAATTTGAACATCAGCTTCAATTTTGTGGAAGGTGAGTCGCTGATCATGGGCATCAAGGGCTTGGCCGTGTCTTCTGGCTCGGCATGCACCTCAGCCTCCCTCGAGCCCAGTTATGTGCTCAGAGCCTTGGGCAGGAGCGATGAGTTGGCTCACAGCAGTTTGAGGATCACCTTGGGGAGATTTTCAACGGTCGAGGAAATCGACTTTGCGATTGAGACGATTCGCTTGAATGTCAATAAGTTAAGAGACTTGAGCCCCCTATGGGAGATGTACAAAGACGGTGTGGATTTGAGCACCATTCAATGGGCCGCTCATTGAGCCTCTCGGTTTGACATTTCAACAAGAGCAACACCGGCCCCTTACAGTTTAGGAGAATATCAAAATGGCTTACAGCGAAAAAGTAATCGATCACTACGAAAACCCCAGAAACGTGGGCTCCTTTGAAAAAGGAGATGACACGGTGGGCACAGGCATGGTGGGTGCCCCCGCTTGTGGCGACGTGATGAAGTTGCAAATCAAAGTCAATCCCCAAACCGGTGTGATTGAAGATGCCCGTTTCAAAACTTACGGCTGCGGCTCTGCCATTGCATCATCTTCCTTGGTGACCGAGTGGGTCAAGGGCAAGACATTGGACGAGGCAGCGTCTTTGAAGAACAGCGAAATCGCTCAAGAGTTGGCGCTCCCTCCTGTGAAAATTCACTGCTCCATTTTGGCCGAAGATGCCATCAAGGCGGCTGTGGACGATTACAAGAAGAAGCACCACACCGCTGCTTGATCGTGGGCTTTTAGCCCATTTCTTGAACAACCAACATTTGACTCAACAGAGATTTTGATATGGCAGTGACACTGACAGAATCCGCAGCCCGACATGTGAGCCGCTACATCACCAAACGTGGTCACGGTGTCGGCGTTCGCTTGGGCGTTAAAACCACGGGTTGCTCAGGCTTGGCTTACAAGTTGGAGTACGTTGACGAGTTGACGCCAGAGGATGTGGTGTTTGAGGACCAAGGCGTCAAGGTCTTGATCGACCCCAAGAGCCTGGCTTACTTGGACGGCACGCAGTTGGACTTTGTCAAAGAGGGCTTGAACGAGGGCTTTAAATTCAACAACCCCAATGAGCGCGATCGCTGTGGTTGTGGTGAGTCTTTTAGGATTTGATCTCGAATCCCCCTTTGAACACCTAAAGTCCTTGCACCATGAGTGAGCTGCTCCTTGATACCTCAGGTCCTTTGACGCAAGATGACTTCTCCATCTTTCAATTGCCCAGACAGTTCACCTTGGATGTGAAAGAGCTCGAGCTGCGCTGGAAAGCCCTTCAAAAGCAAGTTCACCCCGATAAATTTTCAATGGCCGGTCCTGCCGCCCAAAGGCTTGCCATGCAGTGGTCGAGCCGTGTCAATGAGGCCTATCGTCGTCTTAAAACCCCTTTGGCAAGAGCCACTTACCTTTGTGAGTTGATGGGCGCGCCCATTCAAGCCGAGAGCAACACCTCCATGCCCACTCACTTCTTGATGGAGCAAATGGAACTCAGGGAGCATCTCGATGAGGCGCAAAGCGCAGAGGACTTTAAAAAACTGGCGTCTTTGGTCCAAGAGAGCATTTCGCAAAGACAGGCCATGTGTGTCAAATGGTTCGAAGAGGAGGGGTCTCCTAAGCCCCAAGAGGCCTCACAAGAGGTCAGGGCTTGGATGTTCATGGATAAATTTTTACAAGACATTCAACGCCGTGCAGCTTCATTGAGCGAGGGACAGGTTTCATCTCCCAACTAGAGTGCTCCAGTCATCAGACACAGGGCACCGCACAAGGTGTAACTGTTGCGCTAGAGTGCCCAGCATTTCTTTCCTTTCATCCCTAAAGCGTGTTGTACACTCTCTTTTTGTTTCTTAATCATCATGGCTTTACTTCAAATTTCAGAACCCGGGCAAGCGCCCGATCCGCATCAACGTCGCATTGCCATTGGGATCGATCTGGGAACCACGCACTCCTTGGTGGCCAGTGTGAGAAATGGTGTTGCGGAGTGCTTGCCGGACAATGAGGGACGCAATATTTTGCCCTCAGCGGTGAGGTATTTGCCCAATTCACGCCGCTCAATTGGCCACGAGGCCCTTCGCACGCAGGCCGAAGATCCCAAGAACACCATTGTTTCCGTGAAGCGACTGATGGGGCGAGAGCTTCAAGATTTAAAGCACATCGAGCAGTTGCCCTTTGATTTGATTCAAACACCAGGCATGGTCTGTATCAACACCTTGGAGGGCCCGAAGACACCCGTCCAAGTGAGCGCAGAGATTTTGGCGACCCTCAGGCAACGTGCTGAGGAGACCTTTGATGACGATATCTATGGTGCAGTGATCACGGTACCTGCCTATTTTGATGATGCACAACGGCAAGCGACCAAAGACGCGGCCAAGATGGCGGGTTTGGAGGTGTTGCGCCTCATCAATGAGCCCACGGCTGCAGCGATTGCTTATGGCCTAGATCAGGGTTCGGAGGGCATTTACGCTGTCTACGACTTGGGAGGGGGGACCTTTGACATCTCGATCTTAAGGCTCAGTCAGGGGGTGTTTGAGGTCATGTCAACTGGGGGCGACTCGGCTCTGGGCGGGGATGACTACGATCACAGTTTGGCGCAATGGGCCTTGGATCAAAAGGGCTGGAATTTGACGCAGTCGGAGGATAAATCCAAAATTTTGCAAGCTGCAAGAGCCGCCAAGGAAGCCTTGAGCCAAGAGACCCGTGTGGTGCTCAAAGCCGCCTTGTCCATGGGGGAGTTGAGTGTTGAGGTCACCCGTGAGCAGTTTGAAGAGGTCACCAAGGCCTTGACCATGAAGACTTGGGCTTGTGTGCGTCAAGCACTTGCAGATGCACAACTGAGCGTTGAAGAGGTCAAGGGAGTGGTGATGGTTGGCGGATCGAGCCGCATGCCTCAAATTCAAGCTCGCGTCAAAGAGTGGTTCAAGTCCGAACCGCTGACCAACTTGAACCCCGATGAAGTCGTGGCGCTTGGCGCGTCCATTCAAGCCAATCAATTGGCGGGCAACAACCCAGACGGTGAATTGCTTCTTTTGGATGTGATTCCATTGTCCCTGGGCATTGAGACGATGGGTGGCTTGGTTGAGCGCATCATTCCAAGAAACCAAACCGTCCCTGTTGCCATGGCTCAGGACTTCACCACCTTCAAGGACGGTCAAACGGCCTTGTCCATTCATGTGGTTCAGGGTGAGAGAGATTTGGTCAAGGATTGCCGCAGTTTGGCGCGTTTTGAGTTGCGGGGCATTCCTGCCATGGTGGCCGGTGGCGCAAGGGTTCGGGTCACATTCACGGTGGACACCGATGGCTTATTGAGCGTGAGCGCTCAAGAGACGACCACACAAGTTGAAGCCAGCATTGTGGTCAAGCCCAGTTATGGTTTGAGCGATGAGCAAATCACCACCATGCTCAAAGAGGGCTTTGAGACCGCCAAAGAGGACATGCTGGCCAGGTCCTTGGCTGAAGCCAAGTTGGATGCGGAGCGGCTTCTTTTGGCAACCCAAAGCGCCTTGGACGAAGACGCCAAGCTTTTGGATGCGAAGGAATTGGCACAGATACAAACCATGATGCAGTCTTTGGTGGAGATCAAGGAAGGTGAATCTGTTCAAGATATCGAAGATGCGGTGCAGCGCTTGGCGCATGCGACCGAGTCTTTTGCAGCCAAGAGAATGAACCACGGGATCAGCCAGGCCCTGGCTGGCAAACACATTGAGGACGTATGATGGTCAAGATCAAAATCTTACCCCACTCGGAGTATTGCCCAGAGGGCAAGGAGTTGATGGCACTCAGTGGAGACACGATTTGTGATGTCTTACTCGATCATGACATCAACATCGAACACGCTTGCGACAAGAGTTGTGCTTGCACGACTTGTCACGTGATTGTGAAAGAGGGCTTTGCCAGTCTCAATGAGATGGAGGAAACGGAGGAGGATTTGCTCGATAGAGCGTGGGGCCTGTCTCCTTACTCAAGACTCAGTTGCCAAGCCATTGTGGGCGAAAAAGAGTTGGTCATCGAAATTCCAAAGTACACCATCAATCACGCCAAAGAGCTCCATTGAGGTGGCTGGACTTTGGGTGTGAATGAATTGCTGAGCATTTGAGGAGTCATCATGAGACAAGTGGTCTTGGATACGGAGACAACAGGGCTGTCACCTGATAACGGTGACCGGATCCTTGAGATTGGTTGCGTAGAGTTGTTCAACCGAAAGTTAACCGGCAACAACTTGCATTTCTACATCAATCCTGAGCGCGACAGCCATGAAGAGGCTCTAAAGGTGCACGGCATCAGCAATGAGTTTTTAAAAGACAAGCCAAAGTTTGCTCAAATTGCAGACGAATTGATCTCCTACATTCAAGGTGCAGAGGTGATCATTCACAATGCACCCTTTGATATTGGTTTTTTGAACAAAGAATTGGAACGAATCTCTGGGCCCACCATGTCGGAGTTGGTCTCCGGAGTGATTGATACTTTGTCCATGGCCAAAGAGATCTATCCTGGTAAGAGAAACTCTTTGGATGCACTTTGCGACCGTTTAGAAGTGGACAATTCGGACAGGACACTCCACGGCGCCTTATTGGATGCAGAGTTGTTGGCCGATGTTTACATCAACATGACCCGCGGTCAAGACGCTTTGTTGATTGAAGTCGATCAGTCCGGTCAAAAATTTGATGATGCAAGCTCTGTAGATCTGTCAATCATTGATCTGCCTGTGATTTTTGCCTCATCCGATGAATTGCAAAAACATGAAGACGTCATGCTTCAAATTGACAAAGCCAGCCAAGGTAAGAGTGTCTGGAGGCAAGTGCAGCCTGCTTAGGCGTTGAATTTGGCCATGAAAAAGTGAGTTGACTCAGGTTATAATAGTGCTCATGGGCGATTAACTCAGCGGTAGAGTGCCACCTTCACACGGTGGAAGTCACATGTTCGATCCATGTATCGCCCACCAAAAAATAATTGAATCCAATCAAGCACTTGCAGCAATGTCAGTGCTTTTTTTATGTCGTGAAAAGTGGTATGTCTATCAAAACCAATTTAACGGGGAATTCTAAGTTCTAATGTTAATCAATAGCATTAAAAGGCCTTTTTTATGCCATCTTGTTTTAATACAGCGTTGGCCGTATGCCGAGATTTAATTTTACTATCGCCGGAAAATCTAAGGTTCGTGGTAGGTGAATACCAAATGTCGTGATCTCCCTTCCCATGCCTCTCAAAGGAACAACCACTTTCAAGAAGTAGTCGAATTAATTCGGGCGTAAAGCCAATACCCATTAACTGACTGCTGTTGCTTGGTTTATGGAAAATTTTCGAGCAAGTACTTCGTATGAAATTTCACCGGCGTCAAGGTAACCGTTTTCCGTTAATAATTCGGGAATCATTACCTCTAGTTTTTTAGAGAGCTCTTCCATTGTTTCTGCCTCAGTGGCAAGGCCCGGAACATCATCTGATGTTGCAACCCAAACTTTGGCCTCATCGTCCCATTCTGCGCGAACAAAGTAAATTTTCTGCATATCTAAGAACTCCAAAAGTTTGTATTTGCTGATCTCGAATCAAGGATGGAATAATTTACTGTCTAGGTGCTCTTTTGTTTATTTGCTAAACGCAGCATATTTGGCCCTGACTTCGTTGAGCAAATCAGTAGTCGTTTTTTTGCCATCTACATAATCCTGAATTGAAAATTGTAGGTTTTCGCTAGGGCTTAGGTTTTCAATTCGAAGTGAAGCCATCATATTGGCTACGCTTCTTTTGCGCTCTGTCAGACCCAGCTTTGGACTTGGCATGGCAATTCCTTTTTTTGTGCATTCAAATTTTAAATTGACAGATTCTATTTGTCTCTCGGTTTATAACATTGTGTGAGCTCAACTACTTTGATTCACATGCGCATTTATAAAGCGATCATGGTTATTGTTGCATCAGCGCGATTCATAACTGCTCATGCAACATGGGCATTGTTTTCTTAATATACAGATGCCCCGTTTATATCTATTGCCTCCCCATGAAGAAGATACTATGCTCACACCATGTGAGCATGAAGTCAAGGTCGTTGGTTCGCGACTAGTTGCCGGGCTGAAGTCGTTCAGTGCCAGATGGCTTGATCTTCATTGGTAATTTGGACTCGATTTATCGAGAAGCCTAGGCATAGAAATCCTTAGCGGATATACGTAATTTGCGCTGGCTATTTCAAATCTCGATAAAAGTTTTCGTGTGGTCCAACTGCCTCGAGGTATACCAATTTAAGCTCCTCGCCGATCGTGTAGCCCAGTAAGTAAAGCTGTCCCTGACTTCGGAATTTATAAACATATAAAGCCGCCAAGTCACCTTTTTTCTGATCCCCAATTTTTGGAGAAGTCTCTACAGCGCTGACTGCCGCGTCTACATCTGCAGCAACGTTGTCATGAAGCTTCTTATATTGACGAGCAAATCTACGTGTTTGGACTGCCTGGTAGCTCATGCGCGGCTACGGGGCTGGAAAGGAATCGCATCGCTACGAGGCTCTTTCATTGACGCTAAAGCTTGCACGACAAAGTCAACCGGCAACTCTGGGTTGTCGATCGCAGCTCGCCCAACACTGGCCCAAAACTCAATCTGGCCTGCAATGGTGCGATGTTCAGCTTTGGCTTCGTTTTTCGCTTGCTCGTATAGTAAGTTGTCAATTCTTACTGGCATACCCATGTTAAAGCTCCTTTGCTACAAAAGTAGCTAATTTTACGATATTCTGCAGAGCTTCACAATCCTAAGCGCAGCCATAGCCAAACAAATGAGCGGTGCTCTGTAGTCTGCGAGTGACAAGATTTTCCGAGGCTCCGGCCTGTCTAGGAAACCCGGGGCGACTCACTCGCTACTACGGGCGAGGACGTCGGACTTGCATAAAAAATTTGCAACTTACGCATCCTACGGCGATGCCAAGATCAGAACTCTATACACTTTGAAGCACCCTATGAATTGTCAGTTGGCTAAAGTGAGAGATCAAAGCGCCCAAGCGTAAAGATTCTTTACGCTGGACCTCCTAAAAGTATAAATATATGAAAATTATTATTACTTAAGAATTTGATTTTTATTGCACTTCAAAATAGGTTTGCCGATAGCAAGCTTAT
>CAIZIT010000007.1 GCA_903933115.1 uncultured Burkholderiales bacterium | reverse complement strand
GATCGTCGCTCACGGCAACTCGATTCGAGCCTTGATCAAGTATTTGGACCAAATGTCGGACACCGACATCATTGAGCTGAACATTCCCAATGGCGTGCCCTTGGTGTATGAGCTCGATGCAGACCTCAAGCCCATCAAGCACTATTACTTGGGGCATATGGCCTAAAGACCGCCTCACGCGTTCTTGCCTTGCTCTTATTGGCCCTGCTCTAACGGGGACAGATCTCTTGCGCTCTCAATTGGACCTCTAAGGGCCTCTTATAGTGGGCTCAAGGGGCTCAAGGGGCGCTCCAAGCGACTCGATGGGTCGAGCGGGTGGTCTTGGGGCCACCCGCAGACTCTAAGCGGTTGGTGGACACTTGGTGGGCACTTGTGAGCCCCTTTACAGGCACTTGTGAGCCCCTTTACAGGCACTTGTGAGCCCCCATCTCCCCCACTGAAGGGGGCACGATCTTCGTTTTGAAAACATCAAAAAGAAGTGGCCTTTGCACACGCTTGACTTCACTCTTGACGCTATTGAGGCGATAATCCATAGGTGCTTGCCTGCACACACGTTTTGACGCTTTGGCTCACGCGTGCTCAGGCGGGTCCATTTTGATGGCTTTAACTCTGTAGGGGTCGCATGGGGCAGAAACTAAAAACTTGGGCATGGATTGCCATTGGGGCTTTTGCGGGTGCACTGACCACCGTCTCACTCGAGGGCATTGCGAGAGGGAATTTGTCACCTTTGCCACTCGAGGAGTTGCAGCAACTGGCCTCCGTGTTCAGCATGATCAAGAGCGACTACGTGGAGACCGTGGATGAGAAAAAACTCATCACCGATGCCATCTCTGGCATGGTCTCAAGCCTTGACCCTCACTCACAATATTTTGACAAGAAGTCCTTCAAGGAGTTTCGTGAAGGCACCACGGGCCGTTTTGTAGGGGTTGGCATTGAAATCACCACCGAAGATGGATGGGTCAAAGTGGTCTCCCCGATCGAAGGCTCACCTGCCTACCGCGCTGGCCTGAAGTCGGGTGACTTGATCACCAAAGTCGACGACACCACTGTGAAGGGTTTGAGCTTGAACGAAGCGGTCAAGCGCATGAGGGGCGAGCCCAACACCAAAGTGGTGTTGACCATCTTCAGAAAAGAAGAGAACAAAACCTTCCCCGTCACCATCGTGCGTGAGGAGATCAAGACACAAAGCGTCAAAGGCAAATTGGTAGAGCCTGGTTACGCTTGGCTCAGACTCAGTCAGTTTCAAGACCGAAGCGTTGACGATGTGGTCAAAAAACTTGAAAGCATTTACCAAGAAGACCCCCAACTCAAGGGCTTGGTGCTGGACTTGAGGAACGATCCGGGCGGTCTTTTGGACGCAGCGGTGGCCATCTCCGCGGCCTTTTTACCGGACAACGTGACCGTGGTGTCCACCAACGGTCAGTTGGCGGAAAGCAAATTCGTCTACAAAGCCTCGTCTGAGTTTTACCAGCGTCACGCCTCCTCGGACCCCATTGCCGAGCTCACCCAAAAGACCAAAGGCATCTTTAAAACCATCAAAATGGTGGTCTTGGTCAATGAGGGCTCTGCCTCAGCGAGTGAAATCGTGGCTGGTGCTTTGCAAGACCACCACCGAGCCACCATTTTGGGCTCACAAACCTTCGGCAAGGGCTCTGTCCAAACCGTCAAACAATTGGGCCCCGACACCGCCCTCAAAATCACCACCGCCAGGTACTATACCCCCAGTGGGCGCTCCATTCAGGCCAAGGGCATCGTGCCCGATGTGATGGTCGATGAGACGCTCGAGGGCAGCCCCTTCGCAGCGCTCAGGACCCGAGAGGCCGATCTTGAGAAACACCTGAGCAGTGGTCAAGGCAAAGAGGTCAAGGACGAGGAGCGTGAGCGCGCCAGAGAGGCTGCCTTGAAGCGCCTAGAAGAAGAATCCAAGAAGCCCGTTGCCGAGCGTCGTCCCCCAGAGTTTGGCAGCGACAAAGACTTCCAGCTGATCCAAGCGCTCAACCATTTGAAGGGCTTGGCCGTCATTGCAAGCAAGACGCAGACCGAACGCACCGTGGAAAAAGAGGAGAATTGAGGCCGTGGGTGACGATGAGCTGCTGCGTTATTCACGTCACATTTTGTTGCCTGAATTGGGCATTGAAGGTCAAGAAAAGCTCCTACGCTCTCGTGTGTTGATTTTGGGTCTGGGGGGCCTGGGCTGCCCCGTTGCCCTTTATTTGGCCAGTGCTGGTGTAGGCGAACTCATCTTGGTCGACCACGATCAGGTGGACTTGACCAATTTACAAAGACAAATCGCCCACGACACGTCCTCCATTGGATTGGGGAAAGTGGACTCGGCCAAGACCCGCATCTTGGCACTGAACCCTCAAGTCCAAGTGCACACCCACCATGAGCGCGCCACCCCAGATACGCTCAAGATGTGGCTCGATGATGTGGATTTGGTCGTCGATTGTTGCGACAATTTCAGCACCCGCCAACTCCTCAACCGGGTTTGTCTGGAGAGAAAAATCCCCTGGGTTTTTGCAGGCGCCATCTCGATGGATGCTCAAATGAGTGTGTTTGACCCCCGAGATGCGGATGGCCCTTGCTATGCCTGTTTGTTCCCCCCGCAAAATGCGCCTGAGGAGGTCAACTGTGCAAGCCTTGGCGTGTTGGCGCCCTTGGTGGGCGTCGTAGGTTCTTTGCAAGCGCTTGAAGCTCTCAAGGTGCTTGCGGGGGTGGGCACTTCACTCCAGGGCAGGCTTTTGATGCTTGAAGCGCGCCAGATGCGTTTCACAGAGATGCGCTACAAGCGACAGGCCCATTGCCCGGTTTGCTCAAAGAGTGGCCATTGAGCGCTGCGAAAATCCTCACACCGGGTTGAACTCAGCCCCCACAATCCAACCCTCTAAGCGGTCCATCTGGGGGGGCAATCCAAAGAGCTCATGCCCCTGCAGCTGTTGTGTCAGGCCCCAAGCGGCTTGATACGCACAAATGACCGCATCCAAGGTGTCTCCACTGGCATCTTCAATCATGGCCTCCCGCTGAGCATGGCTCAGTTTCAATCGCAGTCCCCAGCTCGTTTGCCCCATCTCCAAAGCATGGATGAGGTCTTTCCTGGCAATCAAACGCTCTGGGGTTTGACGGGCCTTGTCGTCGCTCTTGTAGCTCCTTCTGCCCAAAACCTCTTTGGCGACCAGGCCTGGGTACGCCTCAAGTGCATTTCTGTCGGGGTCTTGCGCCAAGAGGCCTACCAAAGTCACGCCCGCATGGATCAAAAGAGGCACGCCTGCATGCATCATGTACGCCACGGGTGGATTGACCCACTTCATCGATGGACTGGAGTCGGCGGGACGATCGGTTTGGCGGTGCGCAAACTTAGCCCCAACGGGCCTGGCATCACAAAAGCTTTTAAAGCACGCACGCATCTCTTGACGGCTGAGCGCACAAAAGTGGGCCATGCACTGCTGATAATTCAGCGGCCAACCCAACTGCGTCACCAACTCTCTGGGTAGACCAAAGGGCAAGTCAAAGCCACCCAGCCAATGCGCTCGACTTTGAAGAGCACGGGTGAAGTCGTCAAAGCCCTTCAAAGCCTCGATGTGCTTGACCTGCACGAGAGCGGGCGCGGCCAACTCGGCCCAAGCCAAAACGATGGGCTTTTTGGAGCTCGGACTCGACGTGAAGTCGCAACCCAAAAGAGCGGGACGATCTAGGGAACGCTCAAGGGAACGTTCGGACAATTTCTCTGGTGTCAACACACTCGAAGGGCTCAAAGGATTCAAGCTCGGTTAGGGGGGATCAATCTCAGAGGTACAAAGTTACGCGCGTGTGCTTGTGTGCGAGTTCAAGCTCGGCCCATGATGGAGGCTGTCGCCATCAACTCCTCCAAGAGCGACAAAGAAACTTCGCCCGATACGCCGTAGGGATCCAAAATGGGGGTCTCCGAGTACTTGAGCACGATGGAGGCATTGAGTTTGGCCAAATTGACTTGTCCCATGGTCCAACCGCTGAAGCGGCGCTGCTTGACCTCTTCGTAATGCAAGAGGACCACATTTCGGTGGCGTTTGTCTTGCACGAGCATGTTGTAGAGCTCGTTGACTTGTTGTCGACCGCCTTCGATGGCTTGCAAGAAAATACCGCCGCCATAGCAAAGAATGCCGGTGATGCCTTTGGAGATGTTGTGCTCTTTAGAGGAGGCCAAAATGGCCTCGGTGTGGTTCTCGGCTTGAAGATCAACGGCCTGACTGACGTACAACAAACGAACTAACATAATGATCAATCCTTCTTGGGTAAAAGTGCCAAAAACTCGCGACGCAAAGACGCATCCTTTAAAAAAGCTCCACGCATGACCGAATTGATCATGCGAGAGTCCATGTCCTTGACTCCCCTCCAGCCCATGCAATAGTGGGACGCTTGCATCACCAGAGCCAAACCATCGGGTTGTGTTTTTTCTTGAATCAAATCGGCCAATTGGACCACCGCTTCTTCTTGAATTTGAGGGCGACCCATGACCCACTCGGCAAGCCTTGCGTACTTGGACAAGCCGATGACGTTGGTGTGCTCATTGGGCAAGACGCCGATCCAAATTTGGCCGATGACGGGACAGAAATGGTGGCTGCATGCGCTTCGAACGGTGATCGGACCCACGATCATCAACTCGTTCAAATGCTCCGCATTGGGAAACTCGGTGATGGGGGGAGCCGACACATAGCGGCCCCTAAAGACCTCTTGCAAGTACATCTTGGCCACTCGCTTGGCCGTGTCACCCGTGTTGTGGTCGCTCTTGGTGTCGATCACCAAGCTGTCCAAAACACCCTGCATTTTGTCTTTGACTTCGTCGAGCAAAACATCCATCTCACCAGGCTCAATGAACTCAGCAATGTTGTCGTTGGCATGGAAACGTTTTTTAGCAGCTTGGATACGCTCTCTGATTTTGACAGAAACCGGAACACCCTCGTCTTGATCTGGCTGGGGATGGGTCATGGGGAAAAAGCCCTTTTGAAATGTAAATCTGGGTTGCCATCTTAACAGTGTATGGATAAATTGACAGAAATAAGGGAATTGGGCTTGCCCGTTGAGATGGCCTCGTCATCAAACAAGCAACACTTCCACCAATGATGCAACAGCCAAGAGCAGCCAAGACCACAGACGGCTGCCTCGAAAGTCAGCCTACAAACCGACTCAAGCTCAAAATGGCCTCTGCATTGGAGGGAGAAAACACGCGATCGGCCGCCTCCCAATGAGGCAGCCATTGGTACTCGGTGTGCTCTCTGGGGCTCAGCACCACGGGCGTTGACCTGGGGACTTGAAGGCCAAAGACACGCTCCAAGTTCTGGCTGACACCGGGGGCGTAACGGTGGCGAAAAGCAGGATAGATCTCATAGCAATTCTCGAGCCCCCAGTCGAGCAAGAGGTGCTCAGGGCGGGTGCAGTCGATGGCGGTTTCCTCCATCACTTCGCGCTGGGCCGTTTGGAGCCAACTCTCATGCAGCGCGTCCTTGGATCCCGTGACGGATTGCCAAGTGCTCATGTCCGTTCTGCGAAGCAGCAGCACCTCCAAGTCTTGGGTGTGGATCACCACCAAAACGGATTGGGGAATCTTGTAGCTCAAGAGGAGGATCTTTTGAGACGGATTTGGTTGGGCAAAGGCACCGAGCGCTTCATCACATCTTCCCCCAGCCATTGGGCGGATTTGAAGGCCCTTTGGGCGACCGTGGGCAGGGGCATTTGTTGGTAATCGTCATTGAAGACCTCAAAGGAGTAGTCCCCTCTGTAGCCCAAGTTGTACAAGCGCTTGACCACATCGGCCAATGCCTCGCTGTGCACGCCCTCTCCGGGAAAGACCCTGAAGTGTCTGGCCGTCGTGATGCGCTCCTCGACAGAACGAATCTCTTGCCACATGAAATCGGCCAATTGAACCAAAAAGATTTTCTCCGGATCGATCAACTCCAAATCGTCCAAAGGGGTGTTGGTGGCCAACATGTGAAACGAATCCAAGCCGATCCCCAAGTTGGGAAAATCGGCCATTTGCACGATCTCCCAAGCTTGGTCGTACTGGTTGACGTTTCTCCCCCAAGACAAGCCCTCATAGGCCACCTGAATTCCCAAAGGCAGCGCCAACATGGCCAGCTTTCTCAAATCTCGGGCCAAGTGGGCCTTGTCGTCTGAGGCGTGCACAGAAGTCGACGAACACACCAACAAGACCTTGGAGCCCAGGGAGTGGCACATCTCGAGCATGGACTTGGCGATATCGACTTTGTAGGCATGCAAGTGACCCGATAAGCCCTCAAAGTCCCTCAAGACCTGAAAGCCCGTGACCCTCAAACCACTGTCTTTGACCGCCTTCACCGCCGCATCCAAACCCTCTGCATGCCCCACCACGTCCCTGGCCGAGAGCATGACTTGTGAGAAACCAGCCTCGCGGATGGCTTTGAGTTTGGCCTCCAATGGCCCCGCCAATGAGATGGTGTCCATCCCAAAATCATCCACCGTGCCCTTGAATTTGCTCATGACTGAGCCCCGTCCTTGACCAACTCAAAGCTCAAACTGCCCAGCCAAGTTCTCGTCAAGGCTCCTCTTGATGCATCTTCCTGAGAGTGAGCGCTCACAAACTCAACGCCATTGGCTTTTAAATGCTCCACCGCCAAGGGCACATTGGGCGTGCCAAAGGCCAATCGATGCAGTCTCTCGTCTTCCTCCACCGAGAGCACCCCCAACTCGGGCTCAATCAATTGGAGAAAAAAGGTCTGACAAGGGCTCTTCAAAATCCGGCCCTTGGTCAGCATGCCAAAGTGCTCCTCGCGAGGCAAGGCCTCGAAGCCGAAAAGTTCTTTGTAAAACTCCATCCAGTCCAAGAGTCGGTCGTTGCCGATGTACTGCACGATGCCGAAGAAATGAAAGCCGAGCGAGCCAGGCGGGTGTTGATCCACACCAGGAATGGGCACAAAGTCCACATCGTAGATGGAGAAATCTTTGAAGCGATCGACAAAGAAAATGCGACTCGAGCCCACACCGTGAATGGCGGGGATGTTGAGTTCCATCACGGCCACTTGTGTGGGTACTCCCCAAGCGCCGAGCGCCAAGGCTCGGCTGTAGGCTTGTTGCGCGTCTCGCACTCTCAGTGCAATCGCAGCAATCACGGGCTTTTCTTCAGGGGAAGTGGAGTGCGAGAGTCCAGCATCATGGGCGTTCACGATCACGTTCATGGCCCCTTGCCGATAGAGGGTGACCTCTCTTGATCGGTGTCTCGCAATGGGCCTAAAGCCCATCAACTCCAAAACTTGGCCCAAGGCCTGGGGCTTGCTGGTGGCGTATTCGATGAACTCGATACCGGCCAAACCCAGGGGGTTGGTGTCGTGGGCAATGTCCTCGCGGTCAGCGGCAGACAAAGAGGAGGATGCACGGGTATAAGCAGACAGCTCAGCACTCGGAACAGCAGTCGTGGACGAAGAAGTCATGGGGTATCCATTTCGAAAACACGCCCTAAAGGGGCGCTATGAAGTTGGTCAGTGGCGCTATGATAATGCACATCTGAAGGTATTGGTTACCCCACCCGACTCCTCCACTCTACCCTTTGCCCTTTGTTCTTTGCCCTTTTTCTCCAAACCTCAAGGTGACCCTCATGATCCAAACCCGAGAACTTTTCCAATTGACCCTCAGTGTGCCAAGCGTGGTCGACTTGGGGCCCACCCCCAAGGGCCATCGAAGAATTGCAACGGTCACTGGCGGGCAGTTCCAAGGCGAACGCTTGAAGGGGATTGTCCACGCAGGCCCAGGTGGTGACTGGATGATTTTGAGAAGCGATGGCGTCCTCAATTTGGATGTACGGTTGACGCTTGAGACCGACGACCATCAACTGATCTTCATGGCCTACCAAGGGGTGAGGCATGGGCCCCAAGAGGTGATGGAGCGCTTGGGGCGAGGAGAAAGCGTGGACCCCAAGGCGTACTACTTCCGCATGGTCCCCACTTTTGAGACCAGCAGCGAAAAATACGCTTGGCTCAACAAGATCGTTTGTGTGGCAAGTGGCAAGCGAGACGCCACAGGCCCCACTTACCAAGTCTACGAGGTCCTGTAAGAGAACCTGTCAAAGGACCTTTGAAAAAGACAGCTTAAGCCGCACTCGAGGCAGGCGTTCTCAAACGGATGTGCAACTCCCTCAGTTGCTTTTCATCAACGGGGGAAGGCGCTTGGGTCAACAAGCACTGTGCACGCTGCGTTTTGGGAAATGCAATGACATCTCGAATGGAGTCTGCGCCTGTCATCAAGGTCACGATGCGGTCAAGACCAAAGGCCAAGCCACCGTGGGGGGGAGCGCCATACTGCAAGGCATCCAAGAGGAAACCAAACTTCAACTGAGCCTCCTCAGGGGTGATCTTCAAAGCATCAAACACCTTTTGCTGAACATCGGCTTTGTGGATACGGACCGATCCGCCACCGATTTCCCAACCATTCAAAACCATGTCATAGCCTTTGGCGATGCATTTCTCGGGTGCGCTGACCATCCAGTCCTCGTGCCCATCCTTGGGTGCTGTGAAAGGATGGTGCACGGCGTTGTAGCGGTTCGATTCCTCGTCAAACTCAAACATGGGAAAGTCCACCACCCACATCGGCGCCCAACGGTTTTCAAACAAACCATGCTCTTTGGCAAAATCTGACAAACCAATCTTCAAACGAAGCGCTCCAATGGAGTCGTTGACCACCTTGGCTTTGTCCGCTCCAAAGAAGAGCAAGTCGCCATTTTGAGCGCCCGTTCTTTGCAAAATCGTTTGAATGGCTTCGTCATGAAGGTTCTTCACAATGGGGGACTGTAAGCCCTCGCGCCCCTGGGACACATCATTGACTTTGATCCAAGCCAAGCCCTTGGCGCCATAAATCTTGACAAATTCGGTGTAGCCGTCAATCTCACCTCGGCTCATCAAGCCCCCTTGTGGAATGCGAAGCGCAACCACTCGGCCACCAGGCGTGGTCGCCGGTGTGGAGAACACCTTGAAGTCCACCGTGCCCATGGCATCGGTGAGCTCGGTGAATTCCAATCGGATGCGCAAATCAGGCTTGTCAGAACCATAACGCGCCATGGCCTCGGAATAAGACATGAGGGGAAACTCCCCCAAATCAATGTTCAAGACTTGCTTGAAGACGTGGGTGATCATCTCTTGGAACATGGAGCGGATTTCTTCTTCACCCAAGAAGGAGGTCTCGATATCAATTTGCGTGAATTCGGGCTGGCGATCGGCTCGCAAATCCTCGTCTCTGAAACACTTGGTGATTTGGTAATAACGGTCATAGCCCGCCACCATCAAGAGCTGCTTGAAGAGTTGGGGAGACTGCGGCAAGGCGAAGAAGTTGCCATCGTGCACGCGACTGGGCACCAAATAGTCTCTTGCGCCCTCAGGGGTGCTCTTGGTGAGCATGGGCGTTTCGATGTCGATAAAACCGTGTTCATCCAAAAACTTCCTGACGTTCATGGCCACTTTGTAGCGCAGCATGAGGTTGTTTTGCATGTAGGGCCTGCGCAGGTCAAGAACTCGGTGCGTCAAGCGTGTGGTCTCCGACAAGTTCTCATCATCCAAGAGGAAGGGCGGCGTGACAGAGGGGTTGAGCACGGTCAATTCATGGCAGTGCACTTCAATTTTTCCGCTCTTTAAATTGTCGTTGTTGGAGCCCTCGGGGCGAGCCATCACCAAGCCTTTGACTTGAATACAAAATTCGTTTCTCAAGTCTTCCGCCACAGAGAACATCTCCACTCTTGAGGGGTTGCAAACCACTTGCACATTGCCCTCTCTGTCCCTCAAGTCCACAAAGATCACACCACCATGATCACGTCGGCGGTTCACCCAGCCACAAAGGGTCACGGTTTGTCCAATCAAAGCTTCTGTAACGATTCCGCAATAATGAGTACGCATAGACATGTTTAAAAGTTCTTTCTGTTTCAATCTTCTGAATGGTTGGGTTTGCCCATCATCACCTGTTGGCTACTTGCCCGAGGTGGTGGGGTTTTCTATCGACACTGAAGGGGGCAATTCATCGGGTGCCACTGCACCCATGGACAAGACATACGTCAAAGCTTGGTCCACTGAAAGCGTCAACTCCTTGACCTCGCTTTCATGAACCATCAAAAAAAATCCACTCGTGGGGTTCGGTGTGGTGGGCACATAAACACAAATCATGCCCTCACCCAGCAGCTGAGCCACCTCCCCAGAGGGCGCTCCCGTTTGAAAAGCGATGGTCCACGCACCTGAGTGGGGGTAGCGAACCAACAAGGTTTTTCGAAACGCATTGCCATTGGAAGAAAAAAGCGTGTTGGAGACCTTTTTGACGCTGGTGTAGATGCTCTTGACGATGGGAATGTGGTTAAAGAGATTGTCCCACTGCTTGACCCACCAACGCCCAGCGACGTTCGAGACAAAAGCACCGGTCAAAATCAAAACGCCAAAAACGAGCACGACACCCAGACCATGCACCTCTCGCAAGAACTGCAAACTGTTCTCTGTTTCATCTGAAAGCAAGGGCCCCAGACCCGACAAAAACGCAGCAAAAACCGCATCAAAAAGCCCCACCAACCACAACAAAACCCACACCGTGATGGCCAGGGGCAACCAAACCAACAGTCCGGCGATGATGTGTTTTTTGAGTTGCATGTGGTGAAGGCTCTGAGAGGATGAGGGCGATGATGACTTAAAAAGCGAAGAGGTCAGGATGGAACTTCAAAAAATGAATGAACTCGCAAGCTGACCCTTTCCATCCTCTTAAGCACTGGGTGTGGAAGAGGCGCCTGAGGAACTTGAGCCAGAGGTGCTAGAGCTGCTGGAGCTGCTTGCGGGCGACGTGGCGCTAGAGGACGACGTTGAAGACGTGGAGGACGCAGCAGACGTTGGGCTACTGCCCGCCCCAGCGCCTGCGCCTGCGCCAGTCGCACCCGAGGCGGCGCTGTCTGAACTTGATGCCTTGCTCTCCACCCCACCCACGGCCCCTGAAGCGGCCTGATCTTTGGAGCCTCCACGGAAATCGGTGACGTACCAACCTGAGCCCTTCAACTGAAAGCCCGCAGCAGTGACTTGCTTGGTAAAAGCAGCAGCAGAGCACTCTGGACAAACGCTCAAGGGCGCATCGGACAACTTTTGCAAAACATCCTTGGCAAAGCCGCAGGATCCGCATTTATAAGCATAAATAGGCATGGCAATGACTGGTGAGGAAAATCAACAATTATAGTGCCCAAGGCACTTTTTTCCTCAGGATTTGGTGCTTGGAGAGCCCTAATTCAACGCTCCTGGGCTACAAATGGCCGCCAAAGGCCTTTGAGTGCATCCACAAACAGTCTGCTTTTCAAGCCGTCATTCCTGGGTGCTTTCTGTGTGAACTTCTGGAATTGGGGATGATTTGAGGCCCCAAACTGCCCAAGAGCATCCCCATGAAGGCGGCCAACAAGCCGCCCAATTGAGCCGGCACCTCTTCTCCGAGTGGGCTGGCCAAAAGCACTCCCCAAGTCAACAGCCCCAAAACCATTGACAGCACAGCCCCTTGGGTATTGGCCCTCGACCAGTACAGCCCAAACAAAAGAGGGACAAAGGCGCCCACCAAAGGCACTTGATACGCGCCAGAGACCATTTCATAAATGCTTGTGCCCTGCATGGAGACCGCATAAAAAAGCACCAACAGACTGAACACCAAGACCGTCACGCGCATGGCTTTGAGCTCTTGGCGGTCGCTCATATGGGGGCGAAATTGACGCCAAATGTTTTCTGTAAAAGTCACGCTCGGTGCCAGCAAGGTGGCTGAGGCCGTGGACTTGATCGCTGAGAGCAAGGCGCCAAAGAAAATCACTTGCATGGTGAAGGGCATTTTTTGCATGACCAGGGTTGGCAAAATGCGCTGCGGATCTTCTTGCAGCAGCTGCTCAGCTTGCTCGGGCATGATGATCAAGGCACTGACCACCAAGAACATCGGTACAAATGCAAACAAGATGTAACACAATCCGCCAATCACGGGTCCATGCGTGGCCGACTTCACGCTGTTGGCCGACATCACCCGTTGAAACACATCTTGCTGTGGGATGGAGCCCAACATGATGGTCACACCAGCAGCGATGAAAAAAAGCGTATCGTGCCAGTTGGGAGGCGGCAAAAAGTGAAACATGTCCCTCGACGTGGCCAAGGCCAAGACTTTGTCTGCGCCACCAGCTTGCTCACTGGAGAAGACCGCCAAAATACTGAGACCCACCACCAAAATGATCATTTGAATGAAGTCCGTGATGGCCACTGACCACATCCCGCCAAACAAGGTGTAAGCCAAAATCGACACCACACCCATGCACATGCCCACGGGCATGCTGATGGCCCCATCGGTCAAGACATTGAACACCAATCCGAGTGCACTCACCTGCGCCGAGACCCAACCCAAGTAACTCACCATGATGATCACAGTGCAAACGATCTCGACAAATCGACCGTAGCGCTCTCGGTAATAGTCTGCAATGGTGAGCAAGGTCATTTGGTACAACTTGGAGGCGAAGAAAAGGCCCACCAAAATCAAGCAAATGCCCGCCCCAAAGGGGTCTTCCACAACACCGTGCAAACCACTGTTGACGAACTTGGCGGGGATACCGAGGACCGTCTCTGAGCCAAACCATGTTGCAAAAGTGGTCGTCACAATCATCGCCATGGGCAAGTGACGACCCGCGATGGCAAAGTCTGACGAGTTCTTCACCCGTTTGGCCGCCATCAACCCAATCCCAATCGTGACCAACAAGTAAGCAATGACCAAAAAAAGCAACATACTCAGTCCATCCTCACATTCATTTTGCTCGCTCCCTGGCCCTCAAGCATTGGGGGCCAACAGCATCCACTGAAAACATCCAAAGCGCTCAATTGACTTGAAACAACCACTGCATGGCGAGCATGCCCACCACAAAACCCACAGCCATCCACATCACCCGAAGCATCGTGCTTTGGGTTTGCCGCGTTTCTTTGAGCAGCTTCAACACCTCTTCGTTCAACGCTGGCTCACTTCGAACTTTTAAAAATTCATGCATCAACCGAGGCAACTCAGGGATGAGTTTGGCATAACGGGGCGCTTCCGCCTTGAGTTGCTCCAACAACTTTTGAGGCCCAATTTGCTCGAGCATCCATTTCTCTAAGAACGGTTTTGCAGTGCTCCACAAATCAAGCTCAGGATCCAACTCACGCCCTAGGCCCTCGATGTTCAAGAGGGTCTTTTGCAAAAGCACCAGCTGGGGTTGAATTTCAACATCAAAACGTCTTGAAGTCTGAAACAAGCGCATGAGCACCATGCCCAAAGAAATCTCCTTCAAGGGCCGATCGAAATAGGGTTCGCAAACGGTTCTGATGGCCGACTCCAACTCATCAATTCGCGTTTGAGCGGGGACCCAACCCGACTCCACATGCAGCTCGGCCACCCGCTTGTAATCTCGCCTGAAAAAGGCCGTGAAGTTCTGCGCCAAATACTCTTTGTCAAACTCGGTCAAGGTTCCCACAATTCCAAAATCCAAGGACACGTACTGACCAAAAGTCAGTGGATCGATACTCACTTGAATGTTACCGGGGTGCATGTCGGCGTGAAAAAATCCATCCCGAAAGACTTGGGTGAAAAAGAGCGTGACCCCATCCCTTGCCAACTGCTTGATGTCGACACCGGCATCGATCAAGCGCTGGAGTTGGCTGATGGGTACACCATCCATTTTTTGCATCACGATCACATCTTGGTGACAGTAATCCCAATACATCTCTGGGATCAAGACCAAATTGAGTCCCTGCATGTTTCTTCGCAGTTGAGCGGCATTGGCAGCTTCTCTGACCAAATCGAGCTCGTCGTGCAAGTACTTGTCGAATTCCGCCACCACTTCAATGGGCTTTAGACGTCTGCCGGTCGAGGACAAGCGATCCAACCAAGTGGCCATCATTCTCATCAAGGCAAGATCTTTTTCAATCACCTTTTTCATCATGGGGCGAATGACTTTGACCGCGACCTCTTTGTCTTGTCCCTGTGCATCCACGATGGTCGCAAAGTGCACCTGTGCAATCGAAGCACTGGCAACGGGCACGTGGTCGAAATGCTTGAAGATTTGCCCTAATGGGCGACCAAAGGCCCGCTCAATGGTGGCCACAGCCACCTCTGAGGGAAAGGGAGGCACTCGGTCTTGGAGCTTGGCCAATTCCTCTGCAATATCTGCAGGCAACAAGTCACGACGGGTGGACAAAACCTGTCCAAACTTCACAAATATCGGACCCAGACTCTCCAAGGCCGTTCTGAGCCTGACACCCCTGGGCTGCGACAAATCTCGGCCAAAGCGAAGCACTCGAGTGAGCGCTCGCAACCAAGAACGCTTAAAGCTAGAAAGCACCAAATCATCTAGACCATAAGACCAGACAATCCAAACGATGAAAAAACCTCTGAAAAAACGACTCATTTCGCAGACCCTTCACCACCTCGTTGGGTGAATGTATCCTTTGAGCGTCTAAAACTCTCGTTGGCCAGCGTCACAAATTTAACCATCGACTCCTTCAAGTAGCGAGCCAATTTGCCCAACTGGTGCGCATTGACATCGCCCACCAATTTGGCAAGATCGTCCTCCAAATCCCACCTCACGTGGTCCACCAACCAATTGATCTCTGCGGCCAATTGCACGTCCCCTTGGATGTGCAGTGGAGGCTTTTGGGAAGCGGCAAACATTTGTAAAAGTGTGAGCACCGACTTCTCCATCAATTCGATGGATAAATCGGGCGCCTTCAAGATGGGCATCTCACCCTCAAGCGCAGGTGAATTGGACAACTCGAGCAAACCAGCAGGCGTGCACCTGACTCGGCATGACAGTTGATGCCATCTCACCTCAATCGTCCTGCCTCGCTGTCTCTTGAGTCTGTCCAAAGCCTGAGGCTCTTTGAGCAAAATATGATTGATCAATAAAATCACTTTGCCCGTGACCTCATGCACCAACCACTCTGGGGGGCGAATTTGTAAGGCCCTGGCCTCAAGGCTCTTGAGGCCTTGCAAAACAGAGGACAGCACATCCTCTTTGGAGAAGGGGGCCGAGCCGAAATGCCCAAATGTTGAGCTGAAAAATTGTCTTTTGCTTGAAAACATAAAGTCCTGTCGCTTATTGCAAGGGCTCCAGCCCACATACCAACCACGCTGCATGCTCGTCTGCTATGGGGCGCGTCCAACTCCAAATTTCCCTAAAGGGCGTAAAAGAGGGCTCATTGGCCTCTCGACTCATGCCCGATAGCTCAACACTTGCAATGTGATGGCCCTCAACGGGTTGGAGCCCCAACCACTGGGCTTGGAGCATCATCACCTCTGTCTTTTGGGGCTTCAGGCCCAACTGGGCCAGTTGAGTTTTGACCAAAGTGAGCATCTCTGGATTGAGAAAGGAGGCCAATCGGTCGATGTCCAAATGATCCCAAGCATCTTGTAAATTCAAGAAATGTTCTTTGGCCATGTTTTTAAAGCTCTCAACATCGGTCAAATGCCCTGGAGCCTCCTTCGACTTGTCATTTTGTGTCTCCCAAAGACCCAGCTGTTGGGGCTCAAAGGGCTTTTGAACAGCCCTCCATGCGGCCTCACTCGAGGTGCTGGATGCGTCGGAGAAAAGACCGCCCTGTGACTCCCAGGGTCTTGCGGAGGCGTCATTGCCCACATTTTTAGGATTGTAGGTGCGCCCAAGAGCCTGAGTGCTGGCATGCGCTTGCCCAAACCCTGAACCCATCGACACGTTCATGGGGGAGAGGTGATGGTGAGAGTAGGTGCTGGCTTTGCGATTGAAGAGCAGTTGCCAGATCATGTAAATACAGCCCCCCACCAAGAGCAGCAGCAACACCATCATCAAGCCTTGCGCTTGCTCTGGGGCCCATCCCCAGGCATGCGCCAAGCTCATGACACCAAGACCCAAAGCGGCACCCATGAGCATTCGAGAGGCAAAACCCCCAAAGAAAGAGGAGGCAGGGGGCGCGACAGAAGCCGGGGCGCTTGGAGTGGGACGGGACGGATAAGGTGCAGTCCCAGAGCTTGCGTTGGATGAAGAAACCGATGAAGCACCCGGTGATGAACTGCCTGCTGAACTGGGTCCTACTCCTGGGACGGGAGCCACTGGGGCAGATGATGGGGCAACGGACGCCGCACTTTGTGCCGGTGGCGGAGCAGTTGATACCGAATTGGACGGGGTGTTTTTAGGCCCTGCTGCGCCGGCAGAATGCTGATGACCCATTGCACGACCTCCCCCAAAGCGTACACCAGCCTCACTCAGCTGCGCAGCACTCAAGATCAAGAGGGCCAAAAAAAGTCTCAACAGGGGTGAGACGCACTTGGGAGCGCCAAAGCGGCAAGCCAGCGTGTTCAACATTTGATGCCCACATGGAGCGCGACCACACCAGCCGTTAAGTTGTGCACATCCACATGGTCAAAACCACATGACTTCATCAAAGATCGCAGACTCTCTTGATCCGGATGCATGCGGATGGACTCGGCCAAGTATCGATAACTGCTCTCGTCTTTGGCCACCCAAGCACCCAACTTGGGCAAGATGTTGAAAGAGTACCAATCGTAGATCTTCTCTAGAGGCTTGGCAACTTTAGAGAACTCCAAAACCAGCAATTTGCCACCCGGCTTTAGAACTCGACACATCTCCTTGAGTGCTTCGTCCTTTTTGGTCATGTTCCGAAGACCAAAGGCGACACTGACCCGGTCAAAATAATTGTCTGCAAACGGCAAGCCCTCAGCATCGCAAACCAAGGTGGGCAAAAAGACGCCCTCATCGATCAAGCGATCGCGTCCGGTGCTCAGCATGGCGTAGTTGATGTCCGTGTGCACCACCGTGCCGTTGGGGCCGACTTCCTTAGAAAAAGCCAACGCCAAATCACCCGTGCCACCAGCGATGTCCAAGACCCTCATGCCCAAATGCAAATCAGCAACGGCCACCGTGTACTTTTTCCAAACTCGGTGCAAGCCTGCAGACATCAAATCGTTCATCAAGTCGTAATTGGATGCAACCGAATCAAAAACCGAACGCACGCGAGTGGACTTCTCCGACTCGTCGACGCTTTGAAATCCAAAATGTGTTTTGCTCATCATGCGATATTAATTTGCTTTGACACCTCTGAGGTGTCAAGCCTTAAAAGAAAAGGCAATAGCGTTGGAAAAACCCCATGCCAGACCCATGGGGCAAGCTGCAAACGTGAAACGGGTGCCGGATGGAGCGCACTGGGGCATCAAAAAAATCACGTCATCAGATCTGCCTGAACCCTGCGCTCAGTGCTCAATGCTCATGCCCACAACCCTCTCCTACCGAAGGAGCAGCGGATTTGGGCTTCATGGGTGTATCCCGCTCCAAACGGGCAGCACTCAATTTGGACTCGTACTGGGCCCAAAGCGCATCTTGTTGAGCACCCAAATGATAAAGATACTCCCAGGTGAAGATCCCTGAATCATGTCCATCGTCGAAATGAGGTTGCACGGCATAGTTGCCCACGGGGTCCAAGCCCAAAATACCCACCTCTCGCTTGCCCGTTTGCAAGATCTCTTGTCCCGCTCCGTGGCCCTGAACTTCGGCAGAAGGACTGTAGACCCTCATCAACTCAAAAGAGATGAGAAAGCGCCTGCCGTCGCTGTAAGCGATCTCCAATTTCTTGGAGCCTTGGTGAACCGTCATCTCCGTGGGAATCGGGGTATCTTTCAATAAACCAGCCATGTTTCATCTTCTCTCTTGAGCTTCAGCCGAACTGTTGAGTTGGCTCAGCGCTTTCAAGAGCTGAGCCAAGCGGTCAAATCTCAACCCCTACCGAGCCCCTCGAATCCCTTGGAGAGGCCTTGTTCAGGATTGAAGCGGTGTGCCTTAGAGCAGCACCCGCTCAATGCCACCGGAGTTGGCTTGCTGAACAAATTGCTCCATCCATTGCTCACCCAGTATCTGATTGGCCATTTCAACCACCACGTAATCGGCCTTCAAAAGCCCGTTTTTCAAGTCGCCCTCAAAGCGAGAAAGGCCTTGGAGGCAGCTTGGGCAGCTGGTCAAAATTTTCACATCCCGCGTCTCACTGGGATCACCTCGCTTGGAGATGAGTTCAGCCTCACCCTTCAAGAGCTCCTCCTCTTTCCTGAAACGAATTTGCGTTGAAACATCGGGTCTTGTCACACCCAAGGTCCCAGATTCACCGCAGCAGCGATCAGACTTGAGCACATCGGGCCCGACCAGCGACTGAACCGTTTTCATGGGGTCTTGCAACTTCATGGGACTGTGACAAGGGTCATGGTAGAGGTAGGCGCCTTGTTGAGCGCTGTTCAACGTGATGCCCTTCTCCAGCAAATACTCATGGATATCGATGATTCGACAACCGGGAAATATTTTGTCAAACTGATAACCTTGTAGTTGGTCATAGCAAGTTCCACAACTCACCACCACCGTCTTGATATCGAGGTAATTCAGCGTGTTGGCCACTCGGTGGAAAAGCACCCTGTTGTCCGTGATGATCTTCTCCGCCTTGTCGAATTGTCCACTCCCCCTTTGGGGGTAGCCGCAGCAAAGGTAACCAGGAGGGAGGACCGTTTGAACACCCGCGTGCCAGAGCATGGCTTGTGTGGCCAGACCCACTTGTGAGAAAAGCCTCTCCGAGCCACAACCTGGAAAATAAAAGACCGCCTCGGTCTCGGCAGTGGTCGCCGCATGATCGCGAATGATCGGAATGTAATTGGAGTCCTCAATGTCCAGCAAAGCACGCGCCGTCTTCTTGGGCAAGTTGCCAGGCATTTTTTTATTCACAAAGTGAATGACCTGTTCCTTGAGTCCCGCCACACCCACGCTCGCAGGTGGCGCCTTGGTTTGCTTTTTCGCCAAATTGGCAAACAAGTCGTGCGCCAAGCGTTGAGCCTTCATGCCCACATCCACCATCAAACCTCTGGCCAATTTGATGGTCTCGGGGTTGGTGGCATTGAGCATGAACATGGCCGCGGCATTGCCCGGCCTGAAACTTTTTTGCCCCATTTTTCTCAACAAATTGCGCATGTTCATCGACACTTCACCAAAGTCGATTTTCACGGGGCAAGGAGACAAACACTTGTGGCATACGGTGCAATGATCGGCCACGTCTTCAAACTCTTGCCAGTGCTTGATCGATATCCCCCTGCGAGTTTGCTCCTCATACAAAAAGGCTTCAATGAGCAATGAGGTGGCCAAGATTTTATTCCTTGGGCTGTAGAGCAAATTGGCTCTGGGCACATGTGTTGCACAAACGGGCTTGCATTTTCCACAACGCAGACAATCTTTCATGCTGTCCGCAATCGCACCGATATCGGATTGCTGCATGATCAAGGACTCATGCCCCATCAAGCCAAAACTGGGTGTGTACGCTTGGGTCAAATCCCCGGATCTCAAATCAGGATCGGTGGTGTCGAGCTTGAGGAGCTTGCCCTTGTTGAAGTGACCGTTGGGGTCGACTTTGGCTTTGTACTGCGCAAAGGGCAGCATCTCCTCATCGCTTAAAAACTCCAACTTGGTGATGCCAATACCATGTTCCCCAGAAATTACACCATCCAATGATCGCGCCAAGTCCATGATTTTGGCCACCGCTTGGTGAGCGGTTTGGAGCATTTCGTAGTCATCGCTGTTGACGGGAATGTTCGTGTGCACATTGCCGTCGCCCGCATGCATGTGCAAGGCCACCCAGACCCGACCCTTTAAAACCCGCTGATGAATGGCATTGAACTCGGCCAGCACGGGCTTGAAAACATCACCCGTGAATATATTTTGCAGCGGCGCTCTGATTTGAGTCTTCCAACTCGCACGAAGCGAGTGGTCTTGCAACTGAGGGAACAATTCATCGCAACGATTCAACCAACCTTGCCACAATTGACGCACCTCAGCAATGATGGCCCGGGCTTCGGCAACGCGCTCCTCGATCATCTCACCCGAGACCTCCTCGCCCTTGGCCGAATCTTGCGCGAGTGGCAAATGGCCTCGCTCAAAAAAAGCATCCAGTTCGTTACACAAGGCAATTTTGTTGGCCAGAGACATCTCGATGTTGATTTTCTCCACTCCATCGGTGTACTCTGCCATGCGAGGCAAAGGGATCACCACATCTTCATTGATCTTAAAGGCGTTGGTGTGCTTGGAGATGGCGGCTGTTTTTTTGCGGTCCAACCAAAATTTCTTTCTCGCATCGGCACTGATGGCCACAAAGCCCTCACCACTCCTCGAATTCGAAATTCTCACCACCTCAGAAGTCACCCTTGCAACTTGATCGGGATCGGAGCCCGCAATGTCAGCGAGCAAAACCATTTTGGGTAAACCACCCCGTTTGCTTTTGGTCGCATAGCCCACGGCTCTCAAATAACGGTCATCCAAATGCTCAAGACCCGCCAACAAAACGCCAGAGCGCTTTTGTTCGGCAAACATAAAGTCCTTGATCTCCACGATACTTGGCACAGCATCCTTGGCGTTGCCAAAGAACTCCATGCAAACAGTTCGCATGTGCGCTGGCATCTTATGGAGCACAAAACGTGCGCTCGTGATCAAGCCATCACAACCCTCTTTTTGAACACCAGGCAAACCACTCAAAAACTTGTCCGTGACGTCCTTGCCCAAGCCTTCTTTTCTGAACTTGTGGCCTGGGATGTCCAATCTTTCACGACGAATCAAGGTCTTACCATCGGCCTGGAAATAAGCCAACTCAAAGCACGCCATTTCTGCATCATGGATCTTGCCCAAGTTGTGATCGATGCGTGTGACCTCTAACCACTGCGCATCGGGCGTGACCATTCTCCAACTGGCCAAATTGTCCAAAGCTGTCCCCCAAAGGACCGCTTTTTTACCGCCCGCATTCATGGCGATGTTGCCCCCTATGCAGGAAGCTTCCGCAGAAGTGGGGTCCACTGCAAACACGAACCCAGCTTCCTCAGCCGCATCTGTCACGCGCTGGGTGACCACACCCGCTTCACACCAAATGGTGGGCGTGCTCTCGGTATGACCCGGCAAGACCACGTGCTCCAAGACATTCATCTGTTCGAGCTTTTCAGTGTTGATCACCACACTGCGCCAAGTCAAGGGAATGGCGCCTCCCGTGTAACCTGTGCCACCACCTCTGGGAACAATGGTGAGTTTCAGATCGATACACGCTTTGACCAAAGCAGCCATTTCGCGCTCTGAGTCAGGCGCCAAAACCAAAAACGGATACTCCACACGCCAATCGGTCGCATCGGTCACATGTGAGACTCTGGAGAGTGCATCAAACTTGATGTTGTCCAGTTGGGTGTACTTTTTGAGCGTTTTCAAGGTTTGTTTTCGCAGCGAAAAAACCAGCTCAAATTGGTCTTTGAATTGTTCAATGGCTTTTTTGGCCGCTGTCAGCAACTCTTGCACCCAAGCGTCGCGCATGCGATCATCTTCTGGTGTTCTTCTTTGCTCGATTTCATGCAAACGGTGGTACAAAGCGTCCACCAGCATTTGTCTTCTCTTGGGATTGTCTAGCAAGTCATCTTGCAAATAAGGGTTGCGTTGAACCACCCAAATATCACCCAAAACCTCATAAAGCATGCGCGCTGAGCGGCCGGTTTTTCTCTCTTGCCGCAACTTCTCAAGCAGTGACCAACTGTGCTCGCCCAGCACTCGGCTCACGATTTCTTGATCGGAGAAGGAGGTGTAGTTATAAGGAATTTCTCTGAGTCTGGGACTGTCTTCTTTGGAAGTCAGTAAAAATTCCTGTGCAATGGGAGCGTTCATATGATGATTTTGTCTGTAACTCTAAAGAATATAGAGGGAACCCTAATATTACTCCAGGCCCGCAAACCTTTTATTCCATGTGTGTTTGAAATGACTTGCAAAAGCCCTCAATGAGTGCTTTTTTTAAGTCGACTGGGACTTCCATGCCCTGGTTAATAAAAAATGACCCGACCCCATCACCAGGGTGATCAAGGCATAGCCGATGACCGTACCGTCTTTGTGCAGCACCCAAAGCACCGCCGTTTGAGTGCTCAGGCCCAAAAGCAAGAGAATGAATGCATAAATGGACAAGCCAAATGCAACCTTTATTCTACCTTTTACGACTCTTTTGATCGCCTCGAACAACACAAATCCCACTCCCATGCCCAAGGGGAGCAAGAAAAGATGCAACAGGTGATTGATAAGGCTTGTCCAACTCATGCTTGAATTTTATAATCGAAAGATGGCAGTCTGGGCTTTGGGCCTCAATCACAATACAGCTCCTCTAGATTTGAGGGGTAAATTTGCATTCGCCATTGAACACATGCCCCCCGTGCTCTCAGGCCTCAAGAGCACGATCAAGTCTCAGGGAGAAGTCGCTATTTTATCGACTTGCAATAGAACTGAGATCTATTGCGCGGCCAATGAGTTGGCGCTGCCCGAGACCTTCCAATGGTTGGCGCACTCGGGTGGCGTGTCCACAGAAACGCTTCAAGCGCACACTTACAGCCTCTTGGATGCCGGCGCTGCAAGGCACGCCTTCAGAGTGGCCAGCGGGCTCGACTCCATGGTCTTGGGCGAACCCCAAATCTTGGGTCAGATGAAAGATGCAGTTCGCGTCGCCTCAGAAGTCGGCGCCCTTGGGACCACCCTGCATCAATTGTTTCAACGCTCATTTTCCGTCGCCAAAGAAGTTCGCACCACCACTGACATCGGCGCGCACTCCATCAGTATGGCGGCCGCTGCCGTTCGATTGGCCAGCCAACTGTTTGAAGACCTCTCTAAGGTCAAAATTCTTTTTGTGGGTGCGGGTGAGATGATTGAGTTGTGTGCAACCCATTTCAACGCCAAAAATCCCAAACAGATCACCATTGCCAACAGAACCCAAGAAAGGGGTGAGCGCTTGGCAGAGCAATTCAAAGGGGCCTCCATGCGTTTGGCGGATTTGCCTGAAAGACTGCATGAATTTGACATCGTGATCAGTTGCACTTCGAGCACGCTTCCCTTGATTGGTCTAGGCGCAGTCGAGAGAGCACTCAAGGCCAGGAAAAATCGACCCATGTTCATGGTCGACTTGGCAGTACCCAGGGATATTGAGCCAGAGGTCAAATCTTTGAGTGACGTTTATTTGTACACCGTGGACGATCTCTCTGGCGTTGTCCAAACGGCTCAAGCCAACAGACAAGCCGCAGTGGCAGAGGCCGAGTTGATCATTGACGCAGGGGTGCAAAGCTTTGTCAAATGGATGGATCAAAGAAGCTTTGTCCCCTTGATTCAACAACTCAATGCACAGGCCGAACTGTGGCGCGAAGGTGAGCTGCAAAAAGCCAAGAAACTCATTGCCAAAGGTCACAGCGTCGACGAAGTCTTGGAAAGCTTGGCCAAAGGCTTGTCTCAAAAAATGCTCCACGGCCCCATGGTGCAATTGAATTCAAGTGACCCTCAAATGAGAGAACGCGCCAAAGACGCGGTCGAACACTTTTTCATCAAGCACACGCATTAGCGTTGACCATCCCGCCCACTGATACAAGCCCTGCTTGTGCAAAAGCTCCAAAAGCTCTTGGCCCAAAGTACTTAGCCATAAGAACTTACCCACAAGCACTTACCCACAAGCACTAGGCACCCGCTCCAAAGCGACAGGATTGATCAGCACCCGCCCACCGAGAGATCACCTCATTGCCCGAGATTGTCTTGATGAGATCTTTAAAACCTTTTATTGCTTGACCCTTTTTTCATGAAACCCTTTATGCACGCTCAACTCGAGCGCTTCACACAACGACTTGCCGAATTGGATTACCTGCTCTCGAGAGAAGACATCATGAAAGACATGACCCAGTTCATGGCCCTTTCCAGAGAGCACGCAGAGGTGAGCGTCATCGCTTCTCGTTGGCAGCGTTTTCAGGCCTGTCAACTCGAGACCATTGCCTCAGAAAAAATGATCGAAGAGTTTCAAAAAAGCCTCAAAGAAAGCGCTGACACTGAAACCCAAGAGATGCTTGAAATGACCCAAGAGGAGTTGGTTGATCTTCAGCAGGAAAGCGCACAACTTGAAGTGGAATTGCAGCGCCTGCTGCTTCCAAAGGATCCCGAGGACGCTCGCAATGCTTACCTTGAAATCAGAGCAGGCACAGGCGGAGACGAGTCGGCCTTGTTTGCAGGTGACTTGTTCAGGATGTACACACGCTACTGTGAAAAAGTGGGCTGGCGATGCGAGATCATGAGCGACTCGCCCAGTGAGCTTGGGGGGTACAAGGAAGTGGTCTTGCGCGTTGAAGGAGATCATGTCTATGGCGCATTGCGATTTGAATCTGGGGGCCACCGAGTCCAACGAGTGCCCAGCACCGAATCCCAAGGTCGCATCCACACCAGCGCTTGTACCGTGGCGGTCATGCCCGAGCCCGATCCCCAAGCCAGCATCGAGATCAATCCTGCAGATTTGCGCATTGACACCTACCGTGCCTCAGGTGCTGGCGGGCAACACATCAACAAGACCGACTCTGCAGTTCGAGTCACGCACTTGCCCACAGGCATTGTTGCGGAATGCCAAGATGATCGCTCACAACACAGGAATAAGGCAAAAGCCCTACAGGTGCTGCTCGCACGAATCCAAGAAAAAGACCGTCTCGAGAGATCATTGAAAGAGGCCGCGACGCGTAAAGGACTGATCGGCAGTGGGGACCGCTCGGATCGCATTCGGACCTACAACTTCCCCCAAGGCAGACTCACCGATCACCGAATCAATTTGACGCTTTATAAACTCTCCCAAATCATGGAGGGTGATTTGCAAGAGGTGCTCGAGAGCCTACAACAAGCGCGTGAGAGCGAACAACTGGAAGCCTTGGAAGTGGGGGGTTTGAGTGCATAACTTGCACGTTACTCACCCCGCGGCATTCAGTCAGCCGGGTTCAGCCAGACCCCCAGCGCCATGACCTCCATGACCACGCCGACCACCCTCCATGAAGCCCTCCTTGGCTTCAAATCGTCCTCTCTCACACCCCTTGAAGCTCAACTGCTCATGCTTCACGCTTTGGGGCGCGAAAGTCATGAAAGAGCGTGGCTTTTGACCCATGGCGATGACGTCTTGAGCCCAGAAGCTCTTGAGCGCTTTCAAGTCTATGCCCAACAAAGAGTGGATCATGTCCCATTGTCTTACATCACCGGTCATAAAGAGTTTTACGGCTTGAATCTGAGGATCGATGCCAGAGTGCTTGACCCTAGAGCCGACACAGAAACTTTGGTCGATTGGGCACTCAGCCTTTTGAAACAACATCCTCTGGCCGTTGGTGCCAAGCCCTTGGAGGTGCTGGATCTGGGAACAGGCAGCGGTGCCATTGCCTTGGCCATCAAGGCCAATACAAGCCATTGCTCGGTGTGGGCGATCGACAGCAGTCAAGACGCCTTGGATGTGGCCAACATGAATGCCACCCAACTGGGACTGGAGCTTCATTGTTTCAAAAGCCATTGGTTTGAGGCTTGGAGCGCTCCAAGTGTGACCAACTCAGCCCCAAAAGCCAACTTACCCGATCTCTTTGATCTGATCGTCTCCAACCCGCCCTATATCGCCCCTGATGACCCTCATTTGGCGAGTTTGATGCATGAGCCCTTGAGAGCGTTGGTTGCCCAAGAACTTGGGATGCAGGACTTGAGGGAAATTTGCACCCATGCCAAAGCGCACTTGAAGCCAGGAGCTTGGCTGATCTTAGAGCACGGCCATGACCAGAGCCAGGGGGTGCAAAAAATGCTCTTGGAACTGGGTTACGCCCACCCTCAATCCCGCTGTGACCTTGCGGGCATCGAGCGCTGCACTGGCGCTCAGTGGCTAAAGATGAAATAATGGTGCATTGAACGCATGGCGACTTTTGTTGATGAGACCCATGCTTGAGGCTCTCAGTACACCCGTGAGCCACCCCCCCCACCTTTTGACTGGAGTAACAACTGCCATGGATCCTGTACAACAACAAATTGATGATTTGGTAAAAAACAATGCTGTGCTGCTCTTCATGAAAGGCAATGCGAGTTTCCCCATGTGCGGGTTTTCAGGCCGAGCCATTCAGCTTTTGAAAGCCAGCGGCGTGGACATGAAGTCCCTCAAAACCATCAACGTCTTGGATGAGCCTGAGATTCGTCAAGGCATCAAAACTTACAGCAATTGGCCCACCATCCCCCAGCTCTACATCAAAGGTGAGTTCATCGGGGGATCGGACATCATGACCGAAATGTTCGAAACGGGTGAGTTGAAGCAATTGATCGAAGGCTGAGCCTGATCTCTAGGCCATCTACTTGGCGTAGCTTTAGTAGGTGCTTTTTAGAGCTTCGCGGGCCTCACACTTTGAGTGAAGGGGCCCTTGATTTCCATCTCCGGCCACTCCCCTAATAGGCAAAAGTCAGTGATCAGCTGCAAAAAAGCAGCTGATCTAGGGGCACCCATGTTTCAAGGGGCCAACACTTTGGCCAAATGCGTGAACACCTCTCCCACCGGGACTTGGGTGGCGCTCGTGTCACGGCGATGTTGGTACTCCAGCATCCCCTCCTTGAGCCCCCGGTCTCCAATCACCAATCGATGGGGCACACCAATGAGCTCCCAGTCAGCAAACATCACCCCAGGCCTCTCACCACGGTCATCCAAAATCACATCCCATCCAAGTGCCAAAGCCTCTTCATAAAGCTTTTGCGCGTGGTCCTTGACCGCTGGGCTTCGATCTGCTCCGATGGGGCAAATGACGAGAACAAAGGGCGCGATGGCATCAGGCCAAATGATCCCTCGCTCATCGTGGTTTTGCTCAATGGCTGCAGCAGGCAATCGGGTAATGCCAATCCCATAGCAACCCATCTCCATCGCTTGAGGCTTGCCGTTTTCATCTAAAAAGGTGGCATTCATGGCTTTGGAGTATTTGGTCCCCAAATAAAAAATATGCCCCACCTCGATACCGCGTTCGATGCTCAACTCTCCTTTGCCATCGGGGGAGGGGTCACCTGCGAGGACACACCGCAGATCAAAAATTTGAGCCTCATCGGGGGCGGGCAAGTCTCGCTGCCAATTCACACCTGTCAGGTGATGGTCCACCTCATTGGCGCCACAGATCCAATCGGACATGACCGCCACCTCGCGATCGACCAAGAGACGAATCCCTTTTTTATCAAAATCCACGTTGACAGGGCCCAAATAGCCCGGCGCACATGAAAAAGCCTCTTCAATTTCTTGAGACGATGCCATTCTGAGTGCTCCCTCCATGCCGGGCACCTTGGCCAACTTGATCTCATTGAGTTCGTGATCTCCTCTTAAAAGAATCAAGAGCATTTGTGCAGATGGCACTGGGGCATTGCCTTTTGCAGAGGCTTCTGGAGCAGGAGCCTCGGGCTCCAAGATCCAAACCAAAGTTTTAACACTTTGCTTGACTTCAAGGTTCAAAAAGGCAGCGACTTCCTCACAAGACTGCTTTTGAGGGGTATGGACCCTCTCTATGGGCTTAGAAGCGGGCAAGCGAGGACCTTGAGGGGCCAAACTTTGAGCTTTTTCCATATTGGCCGCATAGTCACTTTGTGCACAATAGACAATGGCGTCCTCACCCGTCGCGGCAATGACTTGAAACTCCTCACTCAAATCACCACCAATGGCGCCGCTGTCTGCGGAGACCGCACGGTACTGCAAACCGAAGCGATCAAAAATGCGCCTGTAGGCTTTGGCCATGTTTTGATAACTGGCTTTGGCGTCATCAACACTTTTATCAAAGCTATAAGCGTCTTTCATGACAAACTCGCGCCCTCTCATGAGTCCAAAGCGAGGGCGACGCTCATCTCGGAATTTGGTTTGAATTTGATAGAAATTCTTGGGCAGTTGTTTGTAACTTTTGAGCTCCTGGCGAGCAATGTCAGTGATCACCTCTTCGCTGGTGGGTTGAATCACAAAGTCTCGATCATGTCGGTCCTTGATGCGCAGCAACTCTGGCCCCATTTTCTCAAAACGAGAGGTCTCTTGCCACAACTCCGCTGGCTGCACGAGCGGCATGGACAACTCAATTGCCCCGGCTCGGTTCATCTCTTGCCTCACGATGGCTTCCACCTTCTTGATCACCCTCAAGCCCATGGGCATGTAGTTGTAGATCCCAGCGCCCAACTTTTTGATCATCCCAGCTCGAATCATGAGCTTGTGGGAGGCGATTTCAGCATCAACAGGGGCCTCTTTGAGAGTGGAGATGAAAAATTGTGAGGCTTTCATAAGCGAGTGGGTCCGTTCTTGAATTGAAAATTAAAAATAAATCTGCTGAGTTTTATGAAAAATTGGCACCCACCCTCTTGAAACATCAAAAGGACTGTGCATAATGAACTCAATTTAAAAAATTGAGAGTTGATTATGCTTGACAGAGATGGCTTTAGGCCAAATGTGGGCATCATCTTAGTGAATCAAAAAAATCAGGTTTTTTGGGGTAAACGCCTTCGTTCTCACAGCTGGCAGTTCCCCCAAGGCGGTATTGACCGGGGTGAAAACCCTGAACAGGCCATGTTTCGTGAACTCCATGAGGAGGTGGGCCTTCTCCCAGATCACGTTCGCATACTGGCCAGAACCCGAGATTGGTTGCGCTACGAGGTGCCAGATCGATATATTAGACGAGATGCGCGTGGTCATTACAAGGGACAGAAACAAATTTGGTTTTTGTTACAACTTGTTGCTCAAGACTGGCAGTTGAATCTGAGGGCGACCGATCACCCAGAGTTTGATGCTTGGCGTTGGAATGATTACTGGGTTCCATTGGACGTGGTGGTGGAGTTCAAACGTGGTGTTTACGAAATGGCTTTAACGGAGTTGGCCAACTATTTACCGCGGGTTGAATTCAAGAACAGACTCATCCGACCCAAACTGGCTCGGCGCTCCATGGACATGACCAGCATTCAAACCATCGATAAGACTGAAGAGTCTGTGCATATGGAGTTGAGCATATCGACCCAAGTGCTCCGAGTGCCCTACACCACATCTCAAAACATGGAGTTGCCTCCCGATAGTTCCTTGGAGCTCTAGGACAGACATCAGGCGTCTGCTCAACTTTGGAGACTCTCCGTGAGCGTTGGATGTGATTAGAGCTCATTTCGTGCTCGAAGGGCAAAACCCCAAACTCTAAGCTCGAAGTCGAAGTTCGAAGTCCGTTGCTACCCAGCCATTTGTAGCGAGCCGAGTGCTCGCTTCACACCCGAGCCAAAACCATATTGTCTCTGTGAACCATTTCTGGCTCACCTGTGTAGCCGAGTAAACGTTCAAACTCGCTGGAGGGCTTCTTGCAAAGGAGTCTTGCCTCAGCAGCCGCGTAATTCGAAAGTCCACGAGCCACCTCTTGGCCCTGCATGTCTTTGATCAAAACGACTTCTCCCCGTGAGAACTCGCCCTCTACCCCCATCACACCAATTGGCAATAAACTGCTGCCCGTATCGCGTAAACGTTGACATGCGCCATCGTCGATGGTGAGCGAACCCTTCAACTGCAAATGATCGGCCATCCATTGTTTTTTGGCTTGTTGCTTCAAAGTACTTGCCCAAAGTAGCGTGCCCAATGATTGCCCACGGGCCAATCTCAGCAAGGCATCAGGCTCTCGGCCCCAGGCAATCACGGTTGAGGCGCCCGAGCCCGCAGCTCGTTGAGCCGCCAACACTTTGGTGATCATGCCACCTTTGCCAATGCTTGAACCCGCACCGCCCGCCATGGACTCCAACTGCGGATCGAGCGCTTTGGCCACTTCAATGAAGCGGGCCTGAGGATTGGATCGGGGGTCACTTTCGAACAAACCCTTTTGGTCTGTCAAAATCACCAAAGCATCCGCCTCCACCAAATTGGCAACCAAAGCGGCCAAGGTGTCGTTGTCACCAAATTTGATTTCATCGTTGACAACGGTATCGTTCTCGTTGATGACCGGTAAAACACCCAACTTCAAAAGCGTGAGCAAGGTGGATTTGGCATTCAAATACCGTTCTCGATCGGCCAAATCCGCATGGGTAAGCAACACTTGTGCGCTGCCCAAACCGTTCTCTCTCAATTTGGTCTCGTAGATATGGGCCAAGCCCATTTGACCCACCGCCGCAGCGGCTTGAAGCTCATGGATGGCTTTGGGGCGGGTGGACCAACCCAAGCGCTTCATGCCCTCGGCGATCGCTCCAGAAGAGACCATGATCAACTCTCGAGGCAAAGCGTGTTCATCGCCCTTGATCAAGAGTGCCATTTGCCGACACCACTCCCCAATGGCCTGCTCATCCAAGCCGCGTCCCTCATTGGTGACCAAGCTCGAACCCACTTTGATCACCAATCTGCGAGCATCTCTGAGCGTCGCGCGCGCCTTCACAAGGGACGCCTCATCCCCAAGCAAATCGATTTTTATCAAGTCTTGGTTCAATGGTTCGCTCATTGGGCTGGTCATAACGGTAGAGGGGGATTTTGTTTTCAGCTAAAAAGCAAAAAAAGAAATTCGAACTTACTTCGCACTGTCCTTGCTGGCGTCGAGCTCAATGAAGCGGGGATCGACGTACACGGGAGCTTGCTCGGCAATTTGTTGGGCTTGGATGTGCTTGAAAATTTCTTGAACCAAGCTCTCACAACCTTCTCGGCTCAAGGCGGAGATTTCAAACACAGGACCCTTGAACTTGAAAGCCTTTAAGAAAGCCTTCACCTTGGCGGCGCGCTCGTCAGCAGGCACCATGTCCATTTTATTGAGAACCAACCAGCGGGGTTTCAAAAACAATTCAGGGTCGTATTTTTTAAGTTCAGCCACAATGGCTTTGGCTTGTTGTGCAGGATCCACGGCATCATCAAAAGGCGCCATGTCCACCAAATGAAGAAGCAGTCTGGTGCGCTGCAAATGCCTTAAAAATTGATGGCCCAGGCCCGCACCATCAGAGGCTCCCTCGATCAAGCCGGGGACATCGGCCACGACAAAGCTCTGACTGGGACCTACGCGTACAACGCCCAAATTCGGGTGAAGCGTTGTAAAGGGATAATCTGCAATTTTAGGTTTGGCGTTGGAGATGGCAGTGATCAACGTGGATTTGCCTGCGTTGGGCATGCCCAAGAGACCCACATCCGCCAAGACTTTGAGCTCCAACTTCAGTTGTTTTTTATCGCCAGGCTCGCCAGGCGTTTTTTGGCGAGGAGCACGGTTGATCGAGCTTTTAAAGCGCATATTGCCAAAGCCGCCCTCGCCTCCTTTACAGACCAAAACCACCTCGCCAGGCACCAGCAACTCATGGAGCACCTCTCCCGTTTCAGCATCACTGATGATCGTGCCCACAGGCATCTTGAGCGTGATGTCTTCACCGGCTGCGCCGAACATGTCCGAGCCCATGCCGTGCTGGCCTTTTTTGGCCTCATGTCTTCTGGCGAATCTGAAATCGACCAAAGTGTTCAAGGCCACATCCGCCATGGCGTAGACATTGCCCCCTCTACCGCCATCACCCCCATTGGGGCCACCAAATTCTTTGTATTTTTCGTGCCTAAAAGACACGCAACCATTCCCCCCGTCGCCAGCGCAAACGTCTATCAGGGCTTCATCAACGAATTTCATGGCTGTCTTTTGTGAGGTGAGGAATAGGAATTGAGGAGGGTCTCAATGAATGATAGTCCAATTTAAACGCATCATCATCAATTGGAGACTTCCAGTCAACTTCATGAACGCTTAAACAATTAAGCCCCGACAAGTCGGGGCTTAAGTCTAGAACCCAACCGGGTCAATCACTGAGGCAATTAAGCGGGTGTGATGTTGACCATGTGTTTGTTCAAAGCACCTTTGGTTGAAAAGTTGACTTGACCGTCAACCAATGCAAACAAAGTGTGATCTTTGCCGATGCCTACATTCACGCCGGGGTGGAACTTCGTGCCACGCTGACGAACAATGATAGCGCCTGCACTGATGTGCTCACCACCGAACGCTTTGACACCCAACATCTTTGGCTTGGAGTCACGTCCATTTCGCGTAGAGCCGCCGCCTTTTTTCTGTGCCATTTCAACTGCTCCTTGGTCTTAAGCGTGGATGGAAGCAATGTGCAGTTCAGTGAACTGCTGACGATGCCCTTGGCGCTTTTGATAGTGTTTACGACGACGCATTTTGAAAATGCGAACCTTGTCGTGTTTGCCATGAGCCACTACTGTGACTTTGACAGTCGCACCGGACACCAAGGGTGTTCCGACCTTAAGTGATGCGCCGTCGCCGACAGCTAAAACTTGATCGATAACAATCTCTTGGCCAACGTCCGCAGCAATCTGTTCTACTTTAATTTTTTCACCAGCAGCAACACGATACTGTTTGCCACCGGTTTTTATGACCGCGTACATATGAACCTCTTGGAATACAAAGTAATCTTTGACCTCAGCAGACGAATTTCCACCGAGCCCTCGATTATAGCAGTCCCCCTGAAACAATAGCAATTCTCATGACTTCGGGGAGCCAGCCAACTCGGCTTAAAGTCACAAGAAACCCAAAAAAAGAATACATAAGTATTCGTTATGTTGATCCAATCGTCTCATTTTGATCAAGACGCAGTTCCTTCTTGCCCCAATGCAAAGGACTGGTTTGAGCAGTGGGCGCTCAAAAACCTGGCAGAACTTGAAGCACCACGGGCTGAACCTATAATTACCATTCCACTTCAAGACGAACCCACTTTGACCTCCAACGCCACACCCACACCTAGTTATTCTGAGCTCATTGGTAAAGAAATGGAAGAGGTTGACCGCGTCATCTCCCATCGCCTGAGCTCCGATGTGCCTTTGGTTGGAGAGGTTGCAAAATACATCATTTCCGCAGGTGGCAAAAGAATAAGACCTGCCCTTTTGCTTCTATTCTCAGGCGCATTGTCTTACGAAGAGCGCCAAAAATATGAAATGGCCGCCGTGGTCGAATTCATTCATACGGCGACTTTGCTGCATGACGACGTGGTCGATGACTCGACATTGAGAAGAGGACGCGCAACAGCCAATGTGTCCTTTGGTAACCCTGCCAGTGTGTTGGTGGGTGACTTTTTGTACTCTCGAGCCTTTCAAATGATGGTGGACTGCAACAACATGCGCATCATGCAAGTGCTGGCAAACGCAACCAATGTGATTGCCGAGGGTGAGGTGCAGCAACTCATGAACATGCATGATGCGAGCTTGACACAACAAGGCTATCTAGAGGTCATAAGATCAAAAACAGCCAAATTGTTTGAAGCCAGTGCCAGAATTCCAGCCATCTTGGCCCATGAGTCTGAAGACATGGAGAACGCTTGCGCTGAATTTGGCTTGGCTTTGGGAACAGCATTCCAAGTCATTGACGATGTGCTTGATTACGAAGGCGAAAGCGCCGTTCTTGGTAAAAATTTGGGCGATGACTTGCGAGAGGGTAAAACCACTTTGCCTTTGATCTTTGCCATGCAAAATGGCTCTCCTGAAGAGAAGACGCTCATACAAAATGCCATCGAACAAAACGAAGAAGTGGAGTTGGCACCGATATTGAATATTCTTCAAAAAACAGGCGCCATGCAAGCCACAAGAGAGGTGGCACACCAGCAAGCCTTGCTGGCGATCAAGGCCATTGAGCCATTGAAAGCTTCGCACTACAAAGATATCTTGACACAACTGGCTTCTCAACTTTTAGTGCGTTCCGCCTAAGCAGAGCCGCTTCAGCTTCCATTGACAGACTGCATCTGATTTGCCCCCTAGCTTTTAAGCCTTGTCCAAAGTGAACTCAATCCTCCACCAAGAGCACTCCATCATGAAAAAACTCCTCCTCTTGCTAACCCTTTGCTTCAACGTCCACGGGGCCTTTGCGGACTCGGGAGGTTTTTTAGGAATTGACCACCGACTCCCCTTTGACAACAGTGGCATTTGGTCCAGAGATACACAAACCGCTGTGGAAATGGGTTCTGCAGGACTGTTGGTTTTGGGCGCTCTCTATGAAGGCGGCGACAGCAAATTGGGTAAAACCTACTGGCAAGCCATTGACTCCATGGTGAGTGCGGATGTGACTGCTGCAGTGGCCAAATCCGTCTTCAAGCGCCAACGCCCAATCGATGGCAACAACCCCAACGCATTCTTTAACAACCCCAACGACAAAAGCTTCCCAAGTGGTGAGGTCACCCACATCACGGCAATCGTGACGCCTTTTATCATGAACTACAAGGACGAAAATCCGAGCATTTGGGGCTTGGTGGCTCTTCCCGCCTATGTGAGCGCTGCCAGGCTCAAATCACAAGCCCATTGGCAAACGGATGTATTGGCTGGCCTAGCGCTGGGTTCTGGCATGGGCTACTTGGCAACACAGCGCAACAACCCTTGGAGTTTGAGTCTATTGCCCTCGGGATTGAGTGTTGGCTTAAAGAAAAATTTCAACTGAAATTTCTCTGCTCAACGCTCAATCCATCTTTGCACCAGAGAGTTTGATGAGCTTTTCCCACTTTTCTGTGTCGGCTTGAATGTATCTGGCCAAGTCCTCTCTCGTTCCACCAAGGACATCAATGCCTTGAGACAGGAGCTGGCTTTTGACCTCTGTGGATTGAAGTGCCTGGTTCACACCGGTGTTTAACTTCTCCAGGATGTCTTTTGGTGTTTGTGCAGGTGCCAATAAACAAAACCATACAGATGTTTCATAACCCGCCAATCCCGACTCGTTGACGGTCAAGATCTTGGGCACAACAGCACTGCGCTGAGCACTCGTGACCGCTAAAGCTTTAAGGGTGCCACTGTTGATGTGTGCAATAGCAGTTGAGGCAGGTGAGAACATCACTGGCACCAAACCCGATAAGACATCAGAAATTGCTTGAGAACTGCCCTTGTAAGGCACATGGACCATCTTGACGTTGGCCATCAAATTGAACAGCTCCCCAGAGAGATGAGGAGAAGTTCCATTTCCTGATGAGGCGTAATTCAAAAAATTGGGTTTGGCTTTCGCCATGGCGATCAGCTCTTGGACGCTTGAGACGCCAAGGGAGGGGTGAACAACCAAAATATTGGGCAAACTCGTGATCAAAGCAACGGGGGCAAGATCTGTGGAGAAATTAAAGGGCAAGCTTTTGCCCATTCCTGAATTGATGGTGTTGGCCACAGACCCCACAAGAAGCGTATAGCCATCGGGTTGAGCCCTCACCACACCTTCTGTCGCGATATTGCTGCTCGCTCCAGGGCGATTGTCCACAATCACGGACTGGGAGAAAACCTCACCCAGTTTCTTGGCGACAATTCTTGCCGTTACATCCGCAGAGCTTCCACTTGGGAAACCCACCACCAACTTGATGGGCTTGTTGGGGAAAGTCAAATCTGCTGCGCTTGTATAAGTTGAAAATGAGAAAAAAATCCAAAAGATCAACATCAAGATCGAACTGGATTTATTTGAACCATTGCTCATTTTGTGCTCAATTTAGGTGAAAATATTCTTTCATTATCACACCAAACTCAAGAGTACATGTCTAAATTAAAAATCACTCATTGCAGAGCATTCATTCAAGCGGTCACTGAAAAAGCACTTGAGATGCAAGTCCCCGTTGCCATTGCTTTGGTCAATGCCGAAGGCCATCTTTTGGCATTGGAGAGAATGGACGATGCGGGATTCATCACACCGGATATCGCTCAAAGCAAGGCCTTTACCGTTGCTGCGTTTCGCTCCATGAGCCCCAGGTTTCCAGATGGTTTGACCATTCAACAATGGTTCAAAGAAAGAAACCCCCAAATGTTGATCAATGCCTCAATTTTCACGGGCGGCAAAGTGGTGGTCTCAGGTGGTTGTGCCCCCATTTTCATGGGTGACGAAATGGTGGGTGCTTATGGCATCAGTGGAGGCACATCAGATCAGGACGAGGAAATGGCCATTTATGCAAGAGAAAAAATAGGGCTCGCCCATCGACCCGCCAACGACTCCACACCAGAGGAGGTCAAAAAACATATTGAAGACTTGTACAAAAAAGCGGGCATCAGCACTCAAAAGTTGTAAAAAGATGACTGTGAAAGTGAATAAGGACTCGACATGATCTCCAACCTATCAACCGATCAAGTTTGCACCCAAGCTTGAGGTGACTTTTACGACTGGGACGGAAACTCAAAGCAAACCTCAACACCGCCACCTGTGTTGTCTTGGCTTTGTATCAATGGATTCAAAACCAGCAATTGCTTGCCCACCAGTTGCTCGTAGGTCTTGAATTGATCTTGGGGCAATGTATTGAAGGCAAAAAGGGCTCCAGAAATACTGGACTGGGCTATTTTGAATTCGTATGCGACTTGTAGCTTGCTGGTTTGGATGTTGTCGCATGAACCGTTTGAACTGATCATGAGCAAGTAGTTGTAGGTGGACTTCAAATTGCTGATGTTGGCCTCAATCGTCAAGGGTGAGCTTGTTTTGGAGATTTTTAAACTGCCATAAGCTAGGAGTTTGTCATAAGGCTTTTCAAGTGTCAGCAATGCGCTGGCTTTATCCTTGGAGCACGACACGAGCATGGCAAGTAACAAAAAATAAAAAATACTTCAATTTATATTGATATCAAAATTATTGTCATAAGTATATATAAATTTTCATCGAGTCAATACCCTTGATCGTTTTAGGGTCAAATCCTAGGCAAGGGCTCTAAAGTAGGCTTTAGATCCCTGCTTTTTCTCTGTTCCACCGTTTGGATGAAGACCATTGAACGGCCAAATAGAAACCAGCTCCTGTTACCACTTGGCGATTCACTTGATAGCCATCGATCAACTGCGCAAGCAGGCTGCTGGTGGGCAAGCCATGCGGCATCAAAAAATCAGCTGTTGGAACACTCCGCTCGCCTGGTCCAACCATCGATCCCACGGTCTGCGCACCCACATTGGCATGCCAAAAAAGGCATCAGGAAATCATTCCGTGCTTTTTTTTGTTTACTTTGATATTCTTTTTTACATAAAATATACAATTTAGGGTATATCAATTTATACTTTTGAATACATAAACTGAATTTGATCTGCTTGTCTGTCGCTTTTGGTGACAAAAACGCAAGTGCAAAAGATCAGAGGACCCATCAAAGCCTGGCCCTCACCCCAAGGGCAAAAGACAAAGAAAGCCAGTGATGAACGTTTGGAATTTGAGATTCAAGAGGCGCGTGCATTTTTTTTCAAAAAAATCACCTTTGACTCAATGCATTCAATCCATCTATCAACACCCTGAGCGCTCATTTTCATCAAGCTTCAGACCCACCGTATTTGCATGCTTAGGTCTTCAAATGCTGACGCTTAACAGCACATGGGCTCAAACACCCATCTTGCCTGCGAGTCAACAGTTGCCCACCATGGGCTCGGTCATCAAGGGCACAGCCAACATTTCACAAGCCCAAAATACAGTGTCATCACAGATGACCATCTTTCAAACGTCTAACCAAGCCGTGATCAATTGGTCAAGCTTTAACGTAGGACAAAATGCAAGTGTGACCTTTGTTCAACCGAGCAGCAGCGCAGCTGTTTTGAACAGAGTGCTGGACAACAATGCCAGTCAAATTTTTGGACAAATCAAGTCCAATGGACAAGTCTTTTTAAGCAATCCCAATGGCGTCTATTTTTCACCAAGTGCCTCTGTTGACGTGGGGTCTTTGACGGCAACCACGCATGCGATTACAGATGACGATTTCATGGCCGAGCGGATGAATTTTCAGCGTCAAGGCGCCACTGGAAAAATCATCAATGAAGCAAGCATTTCCTCGGCACTTAAAGGGTATGTGGCACTTTTAGCGCCTGAGGTGAGGAACAGTGGTGTGATTGTGGCCAAAATGGGGACTGTCGTGATGGCTTCAGGTGAATACATCACCTTGAATTTTGATGGCAACAAAAGCTTGGCGGGCATCACCACCACACCCAGCGCGGTGAACTCACTCATCAACAACGCACAAGCTGTTCGAGCACCTGATGGCCAGATCATTTTGTCAGCCATGGGCTTGAACCGCCTGAGCTCAGGGGTCATCAACAACTCAGGTGCCCTTGAGGCCAGCAGCATCAAGGCTTCTGGTGGAAAAATCACTCTAGAGGCCGACCAAATCACGCTCACCAAAAGCAGCACCGTTGTTGCGACAGGACCAACAGGCGGAGGATCCGTGTTGATCGGTAGCGATTGGATGGGCCAAGGCAGCATCAAGCCCGCCACTTCTGTCTCCATGGAAATGGGTGCTTTGATCGATGCAAGCGCGACCCAGTCGGGTCCAGGCGGCACAGTGGTGCTGCGCAGCAACGTCCTTGACCCCGACAGCGTCGCCTCCATTCAAGGAATGGTCCAAGCTCAAGGAGGACCCCAAGGTGGAAATGGCGGTCGAGTGGAGACCTCCGCGTCAAAACTCTACTTGCAAAACGCGAAGATCAATACCGATGCTGCAAACGGAGTGCGAGGGCAGTGGCTTTTAGATCCCGCTGATGTCGTCATTGATGACTCCAGTGATGCTGGATTCATCAACGCCAACTCCACCTTGAAACCAAGTTCTGGCGTCAACACGACTCACATCACATCTGCAACGCTTTTGAACTTGCTCGCACAAAACAACATCACCATCAGCACCACCAACGACCAAACACAGGGCACAAGCTCAGGCAACATCACCTTGGCCAGCTCATTCACCATTTCGTCAGGCAGCACCCTGACCCTCAGTGCAGCCAACCAAGTCATCAGCAGCGCTTTGGTCACGACGAACTTGACCAATGGCTCATCCCTGGTCTTCAATGCAGGCGCCAACTCGGTTTGGAATGGCACCATCACCGGAACAGGCAATGTCGCAGTCAACATGCCTGGTCATACTTTGGCCTTAACGGCCAACAATCTCTACACCGGCTCCACCACCATCACCTCAGGCACTCTGGCGCTGAGTGGCAGCGGAGCACTTACTGCAGACAGCACCCTCTTGAATTCCGGCACATTGAGTTTGTTGAACAAATCAAATGTCAACGCCTTGGACTTGCAAAAATGGCTCAACTCGGGCAATGTGACCGTGACCGCGCCAAGCAATTTGGATGTCACCATCAGCAACTCTCCAACTGTTGCGGCCAGCTCTTACACAGGTACGGGCAACATCACCATCACAGACCCCATCATTTACACCAATCATTTGCTCAATTTATCGGCCAGCAACAAGATCTTCATCAATCAGCCCATTGCCGCAAATTACAACATGGCAAGCAACACCATTGCCAATGCCTTAAACACTGCTCAATTGCAATTGAGCGCCACTTACGCCGTGAATGCGCCTGTTTACATTGGCAATGCAGGTGCGAATTTTTTCACCAAAGACAACTCCACCACCACGTCGTGGGTGGTGATCACGGACTTGGGGGCGCGAACAGATGCAACCACTTTGCCCTCGACCATGACGCTTCAAGGTTTGAGCTCCAACTTCATGGTCTCCAACCCCTCGCAAAGAAACTTTGTTTTGGGCGTGAACATCGATGCGGCACCTTCCAACAATTGGTCAGGTGATGCATTTACGTTCATCACAGGATTTGTACCGATCGGATACTATAAAACAGTCGCCAATTCATTTTTTGCCCAGACCTCAGCCATTCAATTGGATGGACTTGGACATACGGTATCGAACCTCTCCATTGTCACCACGCCCAACTTGACGCCAAGCTCTTTGGCCAATGTTGGTTTTGTTGCTACGCTAGCCGACAAAGGTTTTATCCGAAATTTTGGACTCGTGAATGAAACCATCCAGTTCAACGGCTCCAATGATGCCACCATCAAGTTCAATGTAGGCGGGCTCATAGGTACATCGGTACATTCAAGCAGTCTGTCCAACGTCAGTGTGAGCGGCAGTGTGAGCGCAGTTCACACTTACAACATCGGAGGCCTAGCTGGTGCAAGTGCCTCGACCATTTCCAATGCTTACAGCTCTGCCCTGGTCACACTGCAAAGCATCAGCACTGGAATCCTTATCTATCCCGCCAGTGCAGGCGGCTTGGTGGGAAGAACGATCGTCAACACGGGGGTGAGTGGAACGCTCAACAACGATTATGCGAGCGGCAATGTCATCGCTCCTCTTGCTGCAAATGCGGGCTCTCTCATTGGTGACATCGCAAGCAGCTCGGGCACCGTCACCAACTCTTACGCTTCAGGTCAAATCTCAAACAATGCTGGCGCAACTTTTTCCACCCCTGCAGGGGTCGTTGGCGCAGCCATTGGCTCAGGTGTTTTGACGCAAAGCAGTCAATTGAGTGCCTTGGCCGCCACCCAACAAGCCAATTATGTGGGGTGGGATTTTGTGAACAACTGGACCATGTCCAGCGCTGGGCCCACCAGCACCTTCGCCACACGTCTTTTGCTGGTTGAGCCCTCTGCTGCAAGCGTCGGGTTTGGCTCAGCCTTTCCCGCTGTGACTTACAGCTTGGTGGGCCTGATCGGCCCCGATACCTCAGCATCGGTCAGCTTCACCCCTGCTTCCATCAACACCAGCTACACCACAGGTGGCAGTGTCGGCACTTATCCCTATGCAGCTTTGGGTACCATCTCTGGACAAACCAACGCTTACAAATTGGTCTTTGACAGCTCGAACCTGACGGTCACCAAAGCCAATCTCTACGTCAAAGCCAATGCCAATCAAAGCTCACCGTATGGCTCCAACCCTGTTGTGAGCTATGGTTTTAACACAGCAGCCAACTGGGGTGGTACAGGCATCTTGAGCACTGATGCCAGCATGGTCGGATTAAGCGCTAGCCCTTCATTCAACAACGCACCCAGCTCCACCTCCAATGCAGGCAACTACAGTTTGTCCTATAACACGGGCTTGAGCGCGAAGAATTACAATTTTCTTGCCGCCACCTCACCTGTGAATTACACCATCTCTCTGGCCCCCATCAGCTTGTCTGGCGTTAAAACTTATGACGGCACTGCCACTTTTGCTAGTGGCACCTTGAGCGCAACGGGGGTCAACGGTGAAACCCTCACTGTGGTCAGTGGTTCAGCCACAGCAAACAGCAAAAATGTGGGCGGCGCAACAAGCTGGAACTCACTCAATGCATTGGTCTTGGGCAACGGGACGGGATTGGCCAGCAACTACACCTTGGCCAACTTTCAAACATCCAACATCACCATCAATCGCCTTGGCAGCGTCACGTGGACGGGCGGCTCCACAGGCAATTGGTTCGACCCCAGCAATTGGAGTGGCGGTGCTGTGCCAGACTTATCCAACGTCGCAGACGTGATCCTACCTGCCAACAAGACAGCTACATTCGGCAATACGATTGTTGCCCCGGCTGAGGCTGGTGTTGTTCAGATCAACAGTTTGACCGGATTGGGTAGCTTGACACAAACTTCAGGAACTTTGAACATTGACACTGGTGGACTCCATCTTTCAAAGGTTCAGCAATCTGGCGGCACCTTAAATCTCAATGGAAACTTTTGGGTCAATCAAGGGTTCACTCAAACGGCCGCAGGTAGTTTGAGTGTTGCAGGCTCAACAACGATCGCATCCAGTACAGGTAACGTCGCCCTGGGCAATATCAATTCCACGGGTGCCTTTTCTGTCTCCACCAGCGCAGGCGATATCGTACAAAACAGTCCCATCACCGCACTCTCAAGCGCCAGCTTCACGGCCGTCAATTCAAATGCACCCGCTGCCATTGATCTGAGCAATGCGATGAACAACTTTCAAGGCATCACGAGCTTGAATGGCTCAACCGTATCTCTTACCAACGGCTCCTCCTTGAACCTAGGCACAGTCAACACCAGCGCAAACTTGAACATCCAAAGCCTTGGAGCTATCAATTTAGACTCAACCGCTGTTGGCGCTGATTTGTCCATGAACAGCTCAGGCGGCAACATCACCCAAACCCATGCATTGAGCGTTCATGGTAACGCCGTCATCAACGCAGGCACGGGCAACATCACATTGACCCAATCGGGAAATAGTTTTTCAGGTACTGTCACCAGTACAGGCACCACCGTCAACATTGTGGGCTTACCCAGCCCACCACCTGCTCCTTACACCCCGCCACCTGACCCCGCATTGAGCGACGAGCAAATTCGCCTAATGACTCCCTCCCAGTGGAGCAGCGTATCGATTCAACAATTGGTTCAAATCACAGCCGCTCAAATTCCTTTGCTGCCCACAGCAGTGGTCGCTCAATTGAGCCCCTATCAGCTCGTTTTTTTAAATGGCACGCAAATCAAAGCACTCACCAACGCTCAAATTGCGGCCCTAACGCCCACTCAAACCTCAAGCCTGAGCCCCAACCAAATCGCATTGTTCAACGACTCGCAATTTGCTTACTTCCAAGCGAGCGCATTTGCAGCTTTCACCAATGCCATGATTCAAGCCTTGAACACCAACGAAATTAAGCAAATCCCGAGCGCGAATTTTTCTCAATTGAGTCCCAACCAACTCGCTTTGTTCAATACAACTCAATTGCAAGCCTTGAGCGCTTCGCAATTGGCATCTCTCTCCAGCAGCCAAGCCAAT
>CAIZIT010000006.1 GCA_903933115.1 uncultured Burkholderiales bacterium | reverse complement strand
GGTCGGCTTGGAATTGGGAGCTGACGATTACTTGGCCAAGCCGTTTGAGCCCCGTGAACTGTTGGCACGCATCAGAGCCATCCTCAGGCGTCAATCCTCTCTTGATGAGCAAAAACAAAGTGGCAAAGAGCATTTGCCCATTCTTCGTTTTGGTCGCCTAGAGATTGACCGTGATTCAAGAACGGTGAGTGTGGGGGCAAATGCCTGTGACCTGACGTCCTACCAGTTTGATCTCTTGATGGTGCTGGCCGAGCGTGCAGGCCGAGTGCTCACCAGAGACCAAATCATGTCCGCCGTCAGAGGCCGAGAGCTCGAGGCCTTTGACCGCTCCATTGATGTCCACATGGGGCGAATTCGAGCCGCCATAGAAGACGACTTGAAAGCGCCAAAGCGCATTCTCACGGTGCGAGGCGTTGGCTACGTTTTTGCGAAACAGCAAGATTAAAGCTAAGATCCGCCATCCACATCGCTTGGCCTCCGATCTAAAGGGAATTTGCCGATGATTTTCCGTGCTTTCATGAACCGCCTGTATGCGCGAATTTGGCTGGCTGTTGTGCTGAGCATTGCTTCACTGAGCATGCTATCGACTTGGATCATGAAAATTTACCGCGAGCCTCCCTTAAAGGAGGTCATCGTGAGATCCGATCAAGGCGTCATCTTGGGTCAAGGGCTCGTTCGACTGCACAAACCCAAGGACAACAACACCGGCTTGACCAACAGCGCAGATCCACCCCTTCAAATCACCAACCCAAGACTGTTGCCCCAACAAGATGTCTTGGCCAAGCGCGTGATCGATGGCGTTGCACCCCCCAAAGTTTCCTCCTCCGAGGACATCAATCAAACCATCCCTCAAGGCCAATTTGGTCCTGGCCCTGAATTTTTAGTTCAATTGAGCGACGGTCAATTGCTGCACATCCACCTGCCCAGTCCACCGCTCAAGACGAGTTTTTTCCCCCGCTTGGGTTTTGTCTGGTCGATGGTGATTGTGGCCATTGCGGTGGCACTGGCCACTTACCCGATCATCAGAAGGTTGACGAGAAGACTGGAGTCTTTGCGAGCTGGGGTCGAGAGGTGGGGCAGCGGCGAGTTGTCCACCCGGCTTGACACCCAAGGTGAAGATGAGATTGGTTTTTTGGCGCAACGCTTTAACCACGCAGCAGCTCAAATCGAAGCCCTGGTCTTGGCACATAAAAACTTATTGGCCAATGCATCCCACGAGTTGAGAACGCCTTTGACTCGCATACGAATGAGTTTGGAGCTGATGGAGTCCTCGCCCAACACCTTGATGGTGGAAGAAATCAAAAAAAGCATCTCCGAGCTCGATCAACTCATTGATGAAATCTTATTGGCCTCTCGCTTGGACGCTAAAAATGTCGATGTGGGGCGCTTTGAGGAGCTGGACTTGACGGGTCTGGCCAGTGAGGAGTGTTCAAGGGCCAAAGTCAGCCTGGAGCTCGGGCCCAACCCACAAAGCATTGAAATGATCGGCATTCCCAGGTTGATCAGGAGACTGCTGCGCAATTTGATCGACAATGCGATTCGTCACAGCGGCCAACTCGAAGGTGTCCAAGTGCGCCTAGACGTGCTGAAAGAGCATCAAGTTTTGATCGCTGTGAGCGATTGGGGACCGGGAGTCCCGGAGGAGCAGCGCGATCAAATCTTCAAGCCCTTTTTCAGACTCCAAGGTAAAGATGAAAACGACAAAGGCGTGGGTCTTGGATTGGCCTTGGTGCAGTCCATTGCCCATCGACACCAGGGTTCGGTCAGACATTTGCCTCGAGACGGCGGGGGGAGTGTGTTTGAGGTGAAATTGCCTCAGAGCCCACCCCAAGCACTCAGCACCATCATCGGGGATTGATAAAAGGCCGTGTCCCTTTTAACTGGACGCACGGATGTGCTTGGAGACAGCGCCTAGGCTACCATTTTTGCATCAACGCCTCAACACGTTGGGCACTGATGTCCCATAAGCATCTCTTGTGCGAAAGCGCACAGGTGCGCTCAAAGCAAGGTGCGCAGTCGAGCACAGGACGGTAATCGGGGTCCCATTTGAGCCAAATCATCTGTGCATGAGGAGACAAGGCCGGGGTGTGTTCGGGTGAAGAGGACCCAAACAAAGCCACTTGCTCAACGCCCAACGCTGCTGCAACATGCATCAAACCGGAATCGTTGGAGACCAAGCCCTTGGCTGCAGCAATCAAAGACATGGCTTCCTTGAGGGTGGTCTGTCCTGCCAAATTTTGAACATGTGTATGCCCCTTGGACCTCAGTTCTTGAACCATCTCTTCGCACAACACCCGATCCGATCCTGAACCCAAGAGCACAACGGGCAATTCGATCTTGGCGATCAACTCACAAAACCTCTCTTGGGGCCACCTTTTGGCGTCTCCATATTCAGCCCCAGGTGCCATGGCCACATAGGCCTTAGAGCTCAAGTTGAAGCTTGCCAAGCCGTCATTCACCGCTTGGGGGTCCATCGTCAAGCGGGGCTGGGGGCTTTGAGAGTCGAGGTCTTGGGGTGCTTTCAACTCAGGGCTAAGGCCTGGTTCATGAAGAGGTCCAGGTCCAGCGTCGGCCATGGCCAAATAAAAATGCACCATGCTCGCTCGTGACGATTTGCTCGGGTTGGGCAATCTGTGGTTCAAAAGACCCCACCTCATTTCCCCTAGGTAGCCCACCCGCCAATCAATGTCTGCCCAGCACACCAGCAAAGCACTTTTAAAAGAATTGGGACAAACGTAGGCACAATCAAACTGTCCTTTGATGCCTTCAGACCAACGTCGTCGCTGTTGGAATTCGAGCTTGCCCCTTGCAAAGGGCAGCACCATCACGTGGTCGCACTCAGCCATCGCCTCATAAACGGGTGCGACCCATGGCAAAGCGGCCACCGTGAGCTCGTGGCCTTCTCGCTTCAATCGCGCCAAAAGGGGTTGGGTCATGACCGCATCCCCAATCCATTGCGGCGCAATGATCAGCGTGCGTAGACGCCTCAAAGCCTAGGCCTCACGCGCATTCGCCCGGTTAAACGTCCAGCGCTTTTGCTGGAGCGCTGGCCTGCAGTGCCTCGGGCAGGGCATAGGTTGTAGAGCAGTAGGGGCAAGTTGCATGCCCCAATTTGGCCACATCTAAAAACACTTTAGGGTGTGCATCCCAAATGGACATGTGTGCCAAAGGACTTGGACAAAATAAGCCACCGTGACCGTTCAAGTCGCTTTCTTGAACCAAAATGGAAGAAGTCATTGATTGTTTACCTTGCAAAAGATGCATTGAATGAAAGATGGACGCCTCACTGGATGCGCCAATACCTTTGCTCAAACCAGCGTGAGCCAGTGTGCATACTTCGGATTTTTGCCCGCCACAATGTCAAAAAATGCACTCTGCACTTTTTGTGTGATCTCGCCTCTGTAGCCGCGACCAATTTGAATGCGGTCGAGCTCACGAATGGGAGTCACCTCAGCAGCGGTTCCCGTGAAGAAAGCCTCATCACAGATGTAGATTTCATCTCTCGTGATACGCTTTTGAACCACTTGAAGGCCCAAATCTTCTGCAATATGAAGCACCGTGTTTCTGGTGATGCCATTCAAAGCACCGGCAGACAGGTCCGGTGTGTAAATCACACCGTCCTTGACCACGAAAATATTCTCTCCCGCGCCCTCTGAGACAAATCCGTTGGTGTCCAAGAGCAAGGCCTCATCGTAGCCATCCTCTGTGGCTTCCATGTTGGCCAAAATCGAATTGGTGTAATTGCTCACGGCCTTGGCCTGGGTCATGGTGATGTTGACATGGTGGCGCGTGAAGCTGGAGGTTTTCACACGAATGCCTTTGGCCAAACCCTCTTCACCCAAATATGCACCCCAAGACCACGCGGCCACCATCAAATGGATGGTGTTGCCTTTGGGAGAGACGCCCAATTTTTGTGAGCCAATCCAAGTCAGAGGCCGCAAGTAACAGCTCTCCAAGTGATTCTCTCTCACCACCGTCCTTTGCGCCTCGATCACCTCCTCTTGGCTAAAGGGGATGCTCATGCGTAAAATTTTTGCACTGTTGAAGAGCCGTTGTGTGTGCTCTTGGAGCCTAAAAATCGCTGTCCCTTTGTCGGTCTTGTAAGCTCTTACCCCCTCAAAAGCACCACACCCATAGTGCAAGGTGTGGGAGAGCACATGAATCTTGGCATCTCTCCACTCCACCAATTGGCCATCCATCCAAATTTTTCCATCGCGATCATCCATTGACGGGGGTAATGCACTCATCTTTGTCCTCTTTACTTTGCTTATTTAAATTGTAGGTGTAGATTCTTTTTACGCTTCAGGCAGATTCTAAGGCGTTATGGCTGATTTCTTCATGCTGCTGGGGGCGATGCAACTCCCAAACACTCAAGCGACCGCCCATGAACACACAACGCACCGTGCTATCTGACGAATCGGTCCAAGTGTAGACCTCGGGATCAACGGGCGGATTGCTCAACTCACCCTCCTTTTTACCCAAACTTTTGGTGAGGGCTATGACTTTCAACAAGGGCATGCCCTTTTTGATTTTCACATGCATCATGACCGCACTGTCCACATACCCAATAGGTCGTTTGGAGGCTTTGTTAAAAATATGAATCAATCGCGTGTAATGAAGCAGCAACCAAGTGACCATGGCGCTCAAGGCCAAGCCCACACCCATCCACTGCATGCTGTCGTAGGCCCAAAAGAGAATCAAGAGCGTCACAGCAGGAATCAAAATATTGTTAAATCGCATCTGCAGACCGACAACGTGTCGTCCAAAAAAAAGAACATCTCCTATTCTAGGGCCTAGCTGAGGAGCGTTCGAAGTCACATGTGTTTTATCTCACCAAACCCCATCACACCGTCGCAAAATGAGGTCCTGGGCAGGCAATGGACAGGCAACGCAAAGGCTCCACTTTTGGCTCCTCGCTCAGGGTTGACTATGATGCGCCAAACTGAAAATCCATATCAAAGCTCCTGATCAAAGGCACCGCCTCAGCAGGCCTCAACAGCACGCCACCGCTTCTAAAAGTGCTCCCTCAACCAGTGAACGGCTTGCTCCACCCTCTCAATTTCAACAATTTGCATGCCTGCAATGGGCGACTTGGGCGCATTGGCTTTGGGGATCAAGGCCAAAGTGAACCCCAGCTTGGCAGCCTCTTTGAGCCGCTCTTGCCCTCTTGGTGCGGGTCGAACCTCTCCGGCCAATCCTATTTCTCCAAAGGTGATGAAGCCTTGGGGCAAGGCGCGGCCCTTTAAGCTGCTGTGAATGGCCAAAAGGGCCGCCAAATCGGCAGCAGGCTCACTGATCCTCACCCCGCCAACAGCGTTCACAAACACATCTTGGTCCATACAGGACACGCCTGCATGGCGATGCAAAACGGCCAACAACATGGCCAAACGGTCCCGCTCCAGTCCGACAGACAACCTCCTTGGGTTGGGACCTCCCGAGTCCACCAAGGCCTGAATTTCAACCAAAAGTGGCCTCGTCCCCTCAAGCGTCACCAGCACACAACTGCCTGGAACAGGCTCGGGATGCTGCGACAAAAATATCGCACTGGGGTTGCTCACGCCTTTCAGACCCTTTTCGGTCATGGCAAAAACACCGATCTCATTGACCGCACCAAAGCGGTTCTTGATGGCCCTGACCAAGCGAAAACTCGAATGGGTATCCCCTTCAAAATAAAGCACCGTATCGACCATGTGCTCGAGCACTCTCGGGCCAGCCAGTGCGCCCTCCTTGGTCACATGCCCCACCAAAATAATGGTGATGTCCTTGGCCTTGGCCAAACGCGTCAAATGGGCAGCGCATTCCCGCACCTGGGCGACCGAGCCCGGCGCGCTCGTGAGTTGATCAGAGTAAACCGTCTGTATCGAATCGATCACGGCCACACTTGGTCGGGCCGCATCAAGCGTTGACAAAATACGCTCGAGTTGAGTCTCCGCCATGATCTGCACTTGACTTTGATCCAAACCCAAACGCCTCGCTCGCAAAGCCACTTGAGAGGCCGACTCCTCCCCGCTCACATAAAGGGCTTGTGTACCACTTCTTTGCAGTCGATCGACGGCTTGGAGCAAAAGGGTCGATTTACCAATGCCTGGATCTCCCCCAATCAAGACCACCCCCCCCAAGACCAAGCCGCCGCCCAAAACCCGGTCCAACTCCTCCAATCCCGTGGCCGTGCGCTCCACATCGCTGGGGTGGATGTCCGACAAGGTGCTCAATGCCGAAGCCGGCGCCAAGCCACTCATACTTTGGTATCTATTTTTTGAGTTGGCAGCGCTTTCTGCCACCGTCTCCACCAGGGTGTTCCATGACTCACAATGGGGACATTTGCCCAACCACTTGGGGCTGGTTCCACCACATTCGGTGCAAGAGAAGAGTGTTTTTTCTTTGGCCATGCTCCAATCCTAACCCCAACTGGGCAGATTCGGCCCGAAGAGGCACCCTGAGGGGTTGAAAAATATGGGCGCCCCGTTGAAATCAAAATTGCAACAAATCCAAGATTACAGTCAACAAAAGATAAAATGAATTTTTTCTAATGCCCTTAGAAGAACAACTTGTTGCACCACCGATTGCATTCTTGATTTCTTTTTTATCTTTCTACCTATGACCCCTACTCAATCCAAGATGGCCAACGCCATACGTGCGCTAGCCATGGACGCTGTTCAAAAAGCCAACTCTGGTCACCCAGGTGCTCCCTTGGGCATGGCCGAAATGGCCGTCGCATTGTGGGGCAACCATCTCAAGCACAACCCCCAAAACCCCCATTGGCTCAATCGCGATCGCTTTGTTTTGTCAAACGGTCATGCCTCGATGCTGCTTTACGCTTTGCTGCACCTGAGCGGCTACGAGTTGTCCATCGAAGAGCTGAAAAATTTCCGGCAACTGCACTCCAAAACACCCGGTCACCCAGAGGTGGGCGTCACACCCGGGGTGGAGACCACCACCGGACCCTTGGGACAAGGATTGAGCAACGCGGTTGGTATGGCTTTGGCTGAAAAACTCTTGGCCCATGAGTTCAACCGCCCAGGTTTCAAAGTGGTGGACCATCACACTTACACCTTTTTAGGCGATGGGTGCTTGATGGAGGGCATCAGCCATGAGGTCTGCTCTCTCGCCGGCGCTTGGAAATTGAACAAACTCATCGCACTCTATGACGACAATGGCATCTCCATCGATGGCGCTGTCGCGCCTTGGTTCAGCGACAACACCCCCGAGCGCTTCAAAGCCTATGGATGGCATGTTTTAGGCCCCGTAGATGGCCACGATGTGGAAGCGGTTTCCGCAGCCATTGAAAAAGCCAAGAACCATTTGGATGCGCCCACGCTCATCATTTGCAAAACCTCCATCGGCAAAGGCAGCCCCAACCGCGCCAACACGTCCAAGGCCCATGGGGAGCCTTTTGGAGATGCGGAGATTCAATTGACACGCGAGTCGATTGGCTGGAATCACCCCCCCTTTGAAATTCCCAATGAGATCTACAGCGACTGGGACGCCAAAGCCAAGGGACAAGCGTTGGAGTCGGCATGGAACACCGTCTTTGAGGACTATCAAAAAACCTACCGCGAACTCGCCACTCAACTCACCCGGCGCGTGAATGGCAACTTGCCTCTCTCCTTTGAGGGTCACGTCAAAGCTTTGATGGAGCAGTTTGAAAAAGAGGCCCCGACCGTGGCCAGTCGCAAAGCCTCACAAATGGTTTTGGAAAAACTCACGGCCCATTTGGGTGAGCTCTTGGGCGGCAGCGCCGACCTCACGGGCTCCAACCTGACTCAAACCTCCTCAACCGGCTCCTTCAGGATCACACCCAGTGGACTGATCGCCTCGGTGGGCGAGGAGCAGCGTCCCAACCACATCAATTACGGTGTTCGCGAGTTTGGCATGGCCGCCATCATGAATGGGGTCGCATTGCACGGTGGCTACATCCCTTATGGGGGCACCTTTTTGACGTTCAGCGACTACAGTCGAAACGCCATCCGAATGGCCGCGCTCATGAAGTTGCGCGTGATCCACGTTTTCACCCACGACTCCATCGGCCTGGGTGAGGATGGGCCCACCCATCAATCCATTGAACACGCCTCTAGCCTCAGGCTCATTCCTCAATTGAACGTTTGGCGCCCTTGTGACACCAGCGAAACAGCTGCAGCTTGGGGGCATGCCATTCGCACCAAAGACCGTCCAGCGGCTTTGTTGCTGTCTCGCCAAAATTTGAACCATGCGCCTAAGCGCAGCAGCCAAGACATTGCCAAGGGAGGCTACGTGTTGGCTGAACCCCAAGATGCGGGCATGGACCAAGCGGCTCAGGCCGTGATCATGGCCACAGGCTCTGAGGTCTCTTTGGCCCTTAAAGCCCAAAGCCTCTTGGCCTCACAAGGTGTCGCCACTCGAGTCGTCTCCATGCCTTGCACGCAAGTCTTTGACGCTCAAACTTTGGAGTACAGGCAAGCTGTTTTACCCCAGCACCTTCCCAAGATTGCCGTTGAGATGGGCTCACGCGACTTTTGGTGGAAATACAAAGTCACCAACGTTTTGGGCATCGATCAATTTGGAGAGAGCGCACCTGCCCCAGAATTGTTCAAGCACTTTGGCTTCACGCCTGAGAACCTTGCTCAAATGGTCACATCGGCCATCGAAGAAACACAACATTAAAATCAACATCTAAGGAGTAACAGACAATGAGCATCAAAATTGGAATCAACGGGTTTGGACGCATCGGCCGCATGGTATTTAGAGCAGCCATTGAGAATTTCAAAGACATTGAAATCGTAGCCATCAACGATTTACTCGAGCCCGATTACTTGGCTTACATGTTGAAATACGACAGCGTTCATGGCCGCTTCAAGGGGCAAATTGAAGTCCAGGGCAACACCTTAAAGGTCAACGGCCAATCGATTCGATTGACCGCCCTCAGGGACCCCAGCGAGCTCAACTGGGCGAGTGTGGGTGCGGACATTGTTGTGGAAGCCACGGGACTTTTCCTCAGCCATGACGTGGCCTCCAAGCACTTGAGCGCTGGCGCCAAAAAGGTGATCATGTCTGCTCCATCCAAGGACGATACCCCCATGTTCGTTTATGGCGTGAACCATGAAACATATGCCGGCCAAGCGATCATCTCCAACGCCTCTTGCACCACCAACTGCTTGGCGCCCATTGCCAAAGTTTTGCATCAAAAGTGGGGCATCAAACGTGGCCTCATGACCACTGTTCACGCGACAACAGCGACCCAAAAAACAGTGGATGGTCCCTCCAACAAAGACTGGCGCGGTGGCAGAGGTATTTTGGAAAACATCATCCCCAGCTCCACGGGTGCTGCCAAAGCGGTTGGTGTGGTGATCCCTGAACTCAACAAGAAACTCACAGGCATGTCTTTGCGTGTGCCCACATCGGACGTCTCCGTCGTGGACTTGACCGTGGAGCTTGAAAAGCCCGCTAAGTACGCAGAAATTTGTGCCGAAATGAAATCACAAAGCGAAGGCGCTTTGAAAGGCATTTTGGGCTATACCGAAGACAAAGTGGTGGCCACCGACTTTAGGGGTGAGCCTTGCACCAGCGTCTTTGATGCCGAAGCGGGTATCGCTTTGGATGACCAGTTCATCAAAGTCATCTCTTGGTACGACAACGAGTGGGGCTACTCCAACAAGGTGCTCGAAATGGTCAAAGTGGTGGCCAACCACAAGTAAGCCCTTTCGCCATCGCTTTTTCATGTGCATGCACCTCACTTTGGCGCTGTCTCATCCGGGGGTTCTCCTTGGTGCTTCAGTTTGCTTGGAGTGCTTGGGCTCCCCATGCGCTTGGCGCCTGGGTTCTTGTGAACCGAGGGCGCTTCACCGATGAGCGAACTCTCCAGCGAACACATCGCCTTGCAAGAGCAAATCCTTGAGGCCAAAGCGCAGGGACGTATTTTGCAAATACGAGGCTTTGGCACCAAGGATTTCTATCATCCTTTGAACCCACGACTGGACACTGAAAATTTATCCACCCAGAAGTTAAAGGGCATCATCAACTATGAGCCCTCTGAGCTTTTCATTCAAGTCGCTGCAGGGACCTCGCTTCAAAGTGTGGAGACTTTGCTCCATACCCACGGTCAATGCTTGCCCTTTGAGCCCCCTCGCTTCATTCGCCCTGAAAAAGACGCACTGTGCAGCCGTGACGCCTCCATCGGTGGCATGGTCGCCAGTGGCCTGAGTGGTCCTGCACGCGCAAGCGTCGGCGCGGTCAAGGATTTCATCTTGGGCGCTCATCTGATCAATGGACAAGCCGAACACATGGTCTTTGGGGGCCAGGTGATGAAAAATGTTGCTGGTTATGACGTCTCACGAGTACTGGCCTCCTCTATGGGCACGCTGGGTGTCATCACGGAGGTCACTTTAAAAGTACTGCCCCAACCCTTGGGCGACTTGAGTCTTTTGGCCAAGATGAGCGCTGAGGAAGCTCAAGTGCTGTTGCTTCGTTTGGGCCAGTTGCCCTTGCCGCTGCATTCAAGCACCTGCGTGAACCCCCTCTCTAAGGTGGGTCACCATGAGTTGGACTTTACCCTGCGCTTGAAGGGCGCAAATGCCGCAACCCAGTCTGCACTGGAGAGGATTCAATCGGAGCTGAAGGCCCTCAACCGTGAAGGCTTGGTGCTCCCTCAGGCCAATGCGCTTGAACATTGGGAGAGTGTTCGCGATCAGACACACGTTTTTTTCAGCTCACCGACGTCGCCCACGGCCTCGCTGTGGCGAGTCTCCTTGCCACTCAAAAGTTTGAAATTGGGCGTGCCCTCCTTCGCACAAGAATCCCTCACGGAATGGTTTGGAGCTTTGCACTGGGTCTGGGCAGAGGCGACAGAGATTTTGGCATTGCAAGAAGAGGTCGCACGCTTAAAAGGGAGCATGGATTTATGGAGAACCTCTGAGGGTACGGATCGTCTGCGACTGCAACAATTCAATACCCCCATTGAAGCGAACTCATTGAAACTACAAACACAACTGCAACAAGCTTTTGACCCCTCTGGCGTCTTCAAAACGGGCCGAGCTCAGCCCTAAGGCTTGAACTGAAGACGCCCTTAAAACAAAACTATGCAAACACAACTGGCTCCCCAATTTCAACTGAGCGCTCAAGGTCAATTGGGTGAGTCGATTTTGCGCAAATGCGTTCATTGCGGCTTTTGCACCGCCACTTGCCCCACCTATCAATTGCTGGGCGATGAGTTGGATGGACCCAGAGGCCGAATTTATTTGATCAAAGAGGTGTTAGAAGGGGCAACGCCCAGTCAAAAAACTCAAGAGCATTTGGACCGCTGTTTGACCTGTCGCAATTGTGAGAGCACCTGCCCCAGCGGTGTGGACTATGGACATTTGCTCGACATCGGTAGAGACATCGTTGAAAAAGCGGTCCCTCGCTCCACCGCTCAACAATCGATTCGCTGGCTTTTAAAGCGTGGACTCACCTCACCCTTTTTCAAACCCGCCTACCTGAGCGCACAGTTTCTACGCCCTTTGTTGCCTCGGGCTCTTCGAAATAAAATCACGCCCAAGAAAGACTCTGGAGCCTGGCCCGTTAAGGCTCACCAACAAAAAGTACTTTTGCTTGAGGGCTGCGTTCAAGACGCCATGATGCCCAATGTCAACTCGGCCACGGCTCGGGTGCTTGATGCCATCTCCATTCAAACCGTCGTGGCACCCCAAGCGAAATGTTGTGGCGCCTTGGCGCATCATTTGAACGACCACGATTTGGCTCAAACGCAAATGAAAGCGAATATTGATGCATGGTGGCCTTTGATTGAAGAAGGCGTTTCATGCATTGTGATGAACGCATCCGGATGCGGCGTGATGGTCAAGGACTATGGTCATCTTTTAAGGGATGATCCACTTTATGCAAAAAAAGCAAAAAAAGTGAGCGAATTGACGCTCGATATTTGTGAAGTACTGGAGCATCACAAGTCGCAACTGAGAGCCCTTGTTGACAGCGCTCTTCTTGACGGCTTGGGTCAAGCGGTGTTTCATCCGCCTTGCACACTGCAGCATGGACAGCAAATCAAAGGCAAGGTGGAGGCGTTGCTCACCCATTTGGGCTTTTCCATCAGCCCCCCCCCACAAGAAGCGCACCTGTGTTGTGGCTCAGCAGGGACTTATTCGGTTTTACAGCCCGCCTTGTCGCAAGAGCTCAAAATGAGAAAGCTTTTGAATTTGAACAACACGCAAGCCAAGGCGATCTTGAGCGCGAATGTGGGTTGCATCTCTCACTTACAAAGTGACAGCCCTGTTCCGGTTTCGCACTGGATTGAATGGCTGGACCAAGCCTTAAAGGCACCGCAAACCTCCTGAACGCCTCGCATTCGGTTCCTCTTGACTTGGGCCTTTGGGAGCACTGTTTTATAGCCGTCGTGTTTTGGACTTGGGCCTTGACGTTGAGCGTGAGCCCCTGTCCACGGCTCAGCCTTTATCCCCACTCTCTGTGTGACGGCTCAGTCCTTGAGCTCCTCTTTCTTCACCTCTTCGATCAAGCGCGTCAACTCCGCCTCATGAACAATGAGGTTTTTATCGTGCCACTTTTTGATCATCCACATCACGGAGGCCACCAAAAGGCCAAACCCAGTGAGCGCCTCATACGCATTCAATCCCAAGCCAGTCAATAACGCGTAGCCACCGCCCAAAATCAAAATACAGGTTTGTTCATTGAAGTTCTGTACGGCAATGGAGCGCCCGCCCCCCATCAAAATATGCCCCCGATGCTGAAGCAAGGCATTCATGGGCACCACCAAAAAGCCGCCAAGGCCTCCCAGCAAAACCAAAAAGGGAGCGGCCACCCAAACGTCACGAATGAAGTTCATGCCCAGCACCATGAGGCCCATTGCAATACCGAGGGGAATCACTTTAGTGGCTTGATCGAGTCGCATTTTGACGGAAGCCAGCACTGCACCGACTGCTGTCCCAATCGCCACAACACCCACCAAAGATGAGGCTTGTGTGGTGGAGTAGTGAAGCGCTGCAGCACTCCATGCCAGAACGATATAGCGCAAATTACCAGAAACCCCCCAAAAGAGCGTCGTGGTCGATAGAGAAATTTGACCCAGTTTATCGATCCAAAGTCTTTTGTTGCAATCGATAAAATCTGGGGCCAAAGACCACAAATTCCCAATGGCTGTTTTTTGTTCATCATGGGGCAAGGGTCGCAACTGAACACCCGTCACGGGGATCCGCGTGTTGAACCAAGCCGCCAATGCATAAAGTGCAATGATCACGGCAATGGCCGCTTCAGCCCGAGTGTCAATGCCCGTGTCTATGAACGGCACATCAAATGAAAGCAACCAAGCAGAAAAGGAGTCTCCCACCAATTGACCACCCAGCAAGACACCCAAAATGATGGAAGCAATCGTCAAACCCTCAATCCATCCATTGGCTTTGACCAATTGTGAAGCGGGCAAGAGTTCGGTAAGGATGCCGTATTTGGCTGGCGAGTAAGCCGCTGCGCCCAGTCCCACCAGCGCGTACGCCACCAAGGGATGAAGACCCAAGAGCATGAGGAAGCAGCCCAAGACCTTGATGGCATTGCTGTTGAACATCACCTCACCCTTGGGTTTGGCATCCGCATAAGCGCCAACAAAGGGTGCCAAGACAACATAGAAAAAGGCAAACATGGGCACCAAGGCTGCTCTTTCCCACTCAGGATAGCCCTGAGTGCGCAGCAGTTCGACAGCACCCACAAACAAGGCGTTATCGGCCAGTGAGCTGAAGAATTGCGCCACCATGATGGTGTAAAAACCTTGCTTCATCATTTAAAAATCCAAATCCGTTGGTTTCAACAAAGATTCAAACGAAATATCAAAAGTCAGCTCAATCAACGAATTTCTTTCTTAGAATGCAAGGGCATCGAAACTTTTGCAGTTATAACACGAGTGACAGACATTTTTCAGCATGACCCGACCAATTAAAGCCTTTGTCGACACAAAAGCACTCAAAGACAACCTTTCTTGTGTTCGTCAAAAGAGCTCTCAAAGTCAAATCCTCTCTGTTGTCAAAGCCAACGCTTATGGCCATGGCATCGAGAGAGTTTTTGAAGGGTTGAGGGGAACGGATGGGTTTGGTGTGCTTGAGGTATGCGAGGCTCAAACCCTCAGAGACTTGGGCTTCAGGGGTCCTATTGTTTTATTGGAAGGTGTCTTTGATTCGCGTGAGCTGGAGGACTGCTCCAGGTTGCAACTTTGGCACACTGTTCACTGCAATGAACAAATCGATTGGCTCAGTCGCCACAAGACACACAAGCCTCACCGTGTTTTTTTAAAAATGAACTCTGGCATGAATCGCCTTGGCTTCAAACCTGAGCAGTTCAAGTCGGCGTGGAGTCGTCTCAACGCGTTGCCACAAATTGAGGAAATCTCCTTGATGACGCACTTCAGCGATGCCGATCAAGAGGGAGGTGCTTTGGCCCAGCTGAACACCTTCAAGCACCACAGCCAAGACCTCATTGGTGAGAGGTCCTTGGCCAACAGCTCTGCACTTTTTCTCAACCCCCAAGACCCTGACATCACCCAAGACTGGGTTCGCGTGGGCATTGCGCTTTATGGCGGATCGGTCAATCACCCCAGTCAACGGGCCAGTCAATGGTCACTCCAACCGGTGATGTCCCTTCGAAGCAAGATCATCGCCACACAAGACTTGAAAACCGGCGACAGCGTGGGATACGGCTCTACGTTCACCGCCCCAAAGGCTATGCGTGTGGGCATTGTGGCTTGTGGTTATGCAGATGGCTACCCCCGCTCGGCGGAGTCGGGCACACCCATTTTGGTCAACGGTCAACTCACGCAAACGATCGGTCGCGTGAGCATGGACATGCTCTGTGTCGACTTGTCGACCTTGGAAGAAGACGTGCGGATGAACCCATTGGGTTCGGAGGTCACCCTGTGGGGCTCCTCGCAAACGGGCGCAATTTTAGAAATTGACACCGTTGCCCAGCACGCCAAAACATTGGCCTATGAACTGATGTGCGGTCTGGCCAATCGCGTGCCTTTCGAAGTGATTGCAGACTCGAACTGAGGTCCCTTTTTGACAAAGCAGCGCTTTGTCTCAGGGCGTCACACCTTTAAATCGTTGCGCCAAGGCCTGTGTTTGCTGGGCCAACATGATCGCCTCCACACCCACGGCCATGAACACACCGCCCAAATCCAAGTAGTGCCTCGAGAGCTTTTCATCCAGGGTCAAAAACCCTGGCGCTTTGCCTGCTTTCAAGATCTTTCTAAAAGCATCTTCGATGGCTGCTCGAACAACGGGGTGGTCTTGTTGACCGACATAACCCAGCGAAGCGGACAAATCCGAAGGGCCGATGAAGACACCATCCACACCGGGCACTGCTGCAATTTCTTCAATGTTGTTCAATGACTCCTGTGTCTCCACTTGGACCAAGAGACAAATGTCTTCGTTGGCATGGCGACCGTAGTCCTTGATGCGTCCCCATCTTGAGGCCCGTGCACCGCCCATTCCACGGATGCCTTCAGGCGGGTAGCGCGTCGCCCTCACCAAGTCACGGGCTTGTTGAGCGTTATCGACCATGGGAACCAAAAGGGTTTGAACACCAATGTCCAAATACTGCTTGATCAAAGTCACCCCAATGTGCCCATGTCCTACAGGAACTCTGGCCACCGCGTGGGTGTTGGGATGGCCTGCGATCACTTGCAGCTGGGCCAAAATGGAGTTGATGTCATTGGGGGAGTGCTCCCCGTCAATGAGCAACCAATCGAATCCAGCGCCCGCACAAATGTCTGTTGTGTACGCGTTGGCCAAACCCAACCACAAACCAATTTGAGGGGTTTTATCTTTCAACGCTTGTTTGAATGTATTTTTGATGTTGTTCATGGTGGGAAAGGATGACAAATGTATCTTTACATGAAAAGACCGAGACGGTTTTTAAAAAGTTTGTCCCCGTATCATAGATCATTCTTCATCCTTGCCTTATGGGGTTTTCGCACCTCTAAATTTCAAGCGTTCCCCGTCCTTAAAAGCAAAGGCAATGCTGCGCTTTGGATTTAGAATCAATTTGTAAAAAATTCACGCCTTTGGCGCGAATCGACGCCCTTTTTTCGATTCACTTCAAACCCTATGGCTCTCGTTCATCCTCCTGAACCGATAAAATCGCAAGTGATGATTTTGGCCGCGGGTCGAGGAGAGCGCATGCGCCCCCTGACCGATGCTCAGCCCAAACCCCTTTTGCGGGTGGCCAATGTGCCTTTGATCGAATGGACCCTAAGAAGCCTGCTTGCTTCAGGTTATTCACGGGCCTTGATCAATACGGCGTGGTTGGGGGCTCAAATCCGAGAACATTTGGGCACTTCGTTTTCCACCCCAAAGGCGCCTCATGCCATGAACTTGCACTTCTCCAATGAAGATTTGGACTTTGGCGCGGCCTTGGAAACAGCTGGGGGGATTTTAAGAGCACTCCCCTTTTTAAGCGATCCGTTTTGGGTCGTCGCAGCCGATGCCTTTTGTCCCTCCTTTGTCTTTGACCCCGGACTTTTGAGTGGATTGGAAGCGAGCGATCATTTGGGTCATCTTTGGCTGGTCGACAACCCCGCTCACAACCCTTTGGGGGACTTTTGTATCGATGAACAAGGGCTTTTGGGCTTACCCTCCTCTCTGGAGACTGATCTTGCAAAAGATACCTTGACCTTCAGTACCATTGGCATTTACAAGCATGCTTTTTTCAAGCGCTATGCGTCAGAGATCTCTTCCTCCAACCCCCAAGGCCACAAGCTCGCATTGGGGCCCATCTTGAGAAAAGCTGCTTCAGACAAAACCCTTTTGGCCTCTCGTTTTACCGGTACTTGGGTGGATGTGGGCACCCCAGAACGATTGGCGCAGTTAAACTGTGTTTGAACTCCATCACCAAACCCTATAAACATGACTCCATATCAACAGCGAAGACTTTTTTTGGCCTCTCAACTGGGCCCCGGCGACGTGGTGATCGTTCCCACAGCCCCTGAAAAAAGCAGAAACCGTGACTCCAGCTTCCCCTACCGGTTCGACAGCTACTTTTATTATTTGACTGGGTTTGAAGAGCCCAACAGTGTTTTGTTGCTCAACGACAAGGGTGAAACAGTCTTGTTTTGCCAGCCCAAGGATTTGGATAAGGAAATTTGGGATGGTTATCGCTTGGGGCCTGAAAATGCACCGCAAATGTTGAACGTAGACCGGGCTTTTTCCATCGAACAGATCGACGAGATTGCACCCGCCTTTTTGGGTCACCACGAGTGCATTTGGTACCCTTTTGCAGGCCCCTCTGAGATCAAGCCGCGCCTAGAATTGTGGCTCGGTGAAATTGCTAAAAAAGCGCGATCAGGTGTTCGTGTTCCCCACACCCTTAAAAACGCATGCTTGATTCTCGATGAAATGCGTTTGATCAAAGACCATCACGAGATCGAGATCATGAAAAAGGCTTGCCATATCTCTGCTCTCGCTCACATCAAGGCCATGCAGTTTTGTGCGCAATCGATCCAACAAAAAAAGGATCTGAAAGAGTACCACTTAGAGGCGGAGTTGTTGCATGAATTCAGGCGCCATGGCTCGGAGTACCCCGCATACACATCCATTGTTGCAGCGGGTGCCAATGCCTGTGTGCTGCATTACAGAGCGGACAAAGCGCCCATCGTGTCCGGCGACTTGGTGCTGATTGACGCGGGCTGCGAGCTGCATGGTTATGCCAGTGACATCACTCGAACCTTTCCCGCAAATGGTCGCTTCACGGGACCTCAAAGGGACATTTATGCGTGCGTTCTTGCTGCACAAGAGGCAGCGGTTGACGCCACTCGAGCAAATCGCGCATTCAACGATCCTCACGACGCCAGCGTTCGCGTCTTGTGCGAGGGTTTGTTGTCCTTGGGCCTTTTGAATGCCAACGAGCACGGTACGGTTGAAGACATCATTGAACATCGCAAATACACGCCCTTTTACATGCACCGGACAAGCCATTGGCTGGGCATGGACGTGCACGACTGCGGAGCCTATACAAAAGGCACGACGAGCCAAGACTCAACACCCCAAGCCCCTTGGTCTGACTTGGATCCGCTCAAGACCGCAACCTTATCAGCCCCTCAAAGCCGGCGCCTCGAGGTGGGCATGGTCTTGACCCTTGAGCCAGGCTTGTACATCCGCCCAAGCCCCTCGGTGCCCGAGAAATATTGGAACATTGGGGTACGCATTGAAGACGATGCCTTGCTCACCCCAGAAGGGGTCGAACTCATCAGCAGAGACGTCCCCGTTCAGATCTCAGACATCGAACACCTCATGTCATGAGAAAGGGCGTTTAATAGTTTTTATCAATCAATTAGTAAATTTCAATTGGCTTTTTAATTTGGCTCTCTCTATGATTACATCTGTTCTGGTTGTTTTTATTTTTTAAGGAGCTCACCATGTCAACACAGCAAACCCCCGTCATCAAGACCATGGCCAACTTGGAAGCCGCATTTGCTGGCGAATCAATGGCGCACATCAAATACCGCTACTTTGCCAAAGTGTGCCGCGAAATGGGCGACATCCAAACCGCCGAAGTTTTTGAGCAAACGGCCGATCAAGAAGTGATGCATGCTTTTGGACATTTGGATTTGTTGTACCCCAAGGCGACGCTCTCGCCTGCTAAAGTGTTGCAAATGGCCATTGACGGTGAAACCTATGAGTACACAGAAATGTACCCCTCCTTCAAGAAAACCGCGATCGAGGAGGGCAACGCCCTTGCGATCAAGGAAATCGATGATCAAATCGCTGAGTCTCAAGAGCATGCCCAGCAATTTGCCAAAACACTGGAAATGGCTCAAAAGCGTTTCAATGCATTGGCAAAAGTCGAGGAGCGACACGCCAACCATTACCAAGAACATTTAAACCGCTTGCAAGCCTAATTGCACCCTTCGTCTTTTTTTTATTTTCAGGAGTCCCGTGATGAGTTCAACCTTCAAAACCTACATCTGTATTGTCTGCGGCTTTATTTATGATGAAGCTGCAGGCCTGCCCGCTGAGGGCATTGCGCCCGGTACCCTTTGGGCAGACGTTCCCAACGATTGGGCGTGTCCTGAGTGTGGCGTCTCTAAAGCAGACTTTGAGATTGTTGAGCTTTGATGATCTGAAGCTCAATTCGGGGTGTTGCTCACGAGGCTGCCTCCCCTGTGCCAAAGGGCGTACAAGGTTTAACTTTGTACGCCCTTTGGTTTTTTCCTGCCGCTAACGCCCTACAATCGGTACTTTCAAACACTTGACCTTCAAAATGTCCCATGCCAGACCTTTTTGATCACGTCAAATATGTACTCGAAAGCCAGGATCACCCCTTATGAACAAAAATAAAGCCCAACCCTCTGATGCATCCACCGAGATTGAACGGGAACGTGCTCGTCAAGAACTTGGCAAAGCCGCATTGAAGTATCACGAATTTCCAACGCCTGGAAAAATCAGTGTCAGGGCCACCAAACAGTTGACCAATCAAAGAGATCTGGCACTCGCATACTCTCCTGGCGTGGCGGCACCTTGTGAAGAAATCGTCAAAGATCCCAACGCCGCATTCAAATACACAGCCCGAGGCAATTTGGTAGCTGTCATCACCAATGGAACGGCTGTTCTTGGCCTTGGGGACATTGGTCCCTTGGCCGCCAAGCCGGTGATGGAGGGCAAAGGCGTTCTCTTTCAAAAGTTCGCTGGCATCGATGTTTTTGACATTGAAATCAATGAGAAAAATGTCGACAAATTGGTCGACATCATCGCCTCCCTAGAGCCCACCTTTGGGGGTATCAATTTGGAGGATATCAAAGCACCGGACTGCTTTGTGGTGGAGAGAAAGTTGCGTGAACGCATGAAAATTCCCGTTTTTCATGACGATCAACACGGCACCGCCATTGTGGTGGGTGCAGCGATTTTGAATGGTTTGAAGATTGTCCACAAGGACTTGAAAAACGTCAAGATTGTGACCTCGGGAGCGGGCGCTGCTGCATTGGCTTGCTTGGGCCTCTTGCTCAAGTTGGGCGTACCCAAGCACAACATCTTTGTCACCGACTTGGCGGGCGTGGTCTATCAAGGGCGCACTGAATTGATGGACGAGGACAAAATCCAATTCGCCCAAGACACCAGCGCCAGAAGCTTGGCCGATGTCATTGTGGACGCCGATGTTTTCCTAGGCCTGTCCGCGGGTGGCGTGCTTAAAAAGGACATGGTCAAGTCCATGGCCAAAAACCCCATCATTTTGGCCTTGGCCAATCCGAGCCCTGAAATCTTGCCTGAAGACGTGAAGTCTGTTCGAGACGACGCCATCATCGCCACCGGTAGAACCGACTATCCCAATCAGGTCAACAACGTTCTTTGCTTTCCCTACATCTTCCGTGGCGCATTGGATGCAGGTGCATCAACAATCACCACTGAAATGGAGATCGCCGCTGTCTACGCCATCGCGGAATTGGCCCAGGCCGAACAAAGCGAGGTGGTGGCTGCTGCCTACTCCGGAGAAGATCTCACCTTTGGCGTGGAGTACTTGATCCCCAAGCCCTTTGATCCCCGACTGATGATCAAAATCGCTCCCGCCGTTGCCAAAGCGGCCGCCGACAGTGGCGTGGCCTTGCGTCCGATCGCCGACATGGATGCTTACAGAGAAAAGCTCCAAAGCTTTGTCTATGCCTCGGGCCAAGCCATGAAGCCCATTTACGCCTCTGCCAAGAAAGCCACCAACAAGCGTGTGGCTTACGCAGAAGGAGAGGAGGAGCGCATTTTGCGGGCGGTGCAAATTGTGGTCGATGAGGGCTTGGCTTATCCGACCTTGATTGGTCGACCTGCAGTGATTCAAAGACGCATTGATCAATTTGGACTGCGCTTGAAGGAAGGTGTCCATTACCAAGTGGTGAACGTTGAACACGATCACCGCTACCGTGATTTTTGGCAAACCTACTGGCGCATGACCGCCAGAAAGGGCGTTACCGAGCAATTGGCCAAAATCGACATGCGTCGGCGCCTCTCGCTGATCGGCACGATGCTGCTGCACAAAGGTGAGGTTGATGGATTGATTTGTGGGACTTGGAGCACCCCTGAAGTGCATTTGAACTACATCGATCAAGTCATCGGACACCGCTCTGGTGTGAGCACCTATGCCTGCATGAATGGCTTGCTGCTGCCAGATCGCCAAATCTTTCTCGTTGACACGCACATCAACTACGACCCCACGGCCGAACAATTGACGGAAATCACCATCATGGCGGCTCAAGAGATGATGCGTTTTGGTATTCGTCCAAAAGCAGCGCTCCTGTCGCACTCCAATTTTGGAAGTTCAGACACTCCCACAGCCGTCAAAATGCGACAAACCCTGGCCATGGTTCAGGCCAAGGCCCCATGGCTCGAAATTGATGGCGAAATGCATGGTGATTTGGCCCTCGATGGGACACACCGTGAAACCATCATGCCGGGCTCGAGCTTGAAGGGCAACGCCAATTTACTGGTTCTGCCCAATTTGGATGCCGCCAACATTGCCTACAACCTGCTGAAAACTGCTGCAGGTGGCAACATTGCGATTGGACCGGTTTTACTCGGTGCTGCAAAACCTGTCCATATCTTGACGGCCAGCACCACGGTTCGTCGAATTGTGAACATGACAGCTCTGACAGTTGCCGATGCGAATGCGAGTAGACAAGGGATAATTTGATAGTGAGCACTCGCTCACCATCAAATAAAGACCCTTCTGCCTGCTGAATTACTGAGCAGGCTCTTGCATTCAAACGTCAATTCTGTGACAATCTCATCTTGAGGTTTCGGGTTGTCTCATATTTACCAAATGCAACTAACCCCTTAGTTTTTCAAGGAAGTCAAACGGAGATGGACACGCCACTTCGTACAGTCAAAACTAATATTGTTCAGTCCATTCGAGCATTCACCGTGAATGACTTGCAATTGGCTGCACAAGAACTTAGTCACCACTTTTTGTACGCCAATCTCGCTCAAGCGCTCAGCAAACAAGACGTCTTGGACACGATTGTTCAACAATTTACTTTCCCTGCTCAAACCAGCAAAAGTTTCGACGCTTTGTATGACAGCATGACAGACCCCTTACACAAATCAGGTCCTCAACCTGGGTTTGTGGTGGTCTTGGAGCACATTCCATCCCATGCCAAATTCGACAAAGAGGCGCGTGAACAGCTGCTGGACATCTTTCGCGAAACGTCCGATTACTGGTCAGATCGCAAAGTCCCTTTCCGCTGCTTTTATTCCTTTTCTGTGGCTCGTGTGCCATCCGTTTTGGATTTTGAAAGACCACCGATCACAACGACCGATGTTTCGGGAATTGATATCGTTGAAGAGGTTGAAAAAATGCCTACCGACAAATTGGTGGACATCTCTCCCTTGGCTTTGCGCATGAGCAGCCCCTTCAATGCAGGCTACTGGTTGACCGCTGCCTGATCATCTCCATCAGCAGCCTCAACCCATCAGCCACAGCCTCAAAGCTGTGGCTTTTTTCATGGCTCAAGGAGAGCCCTTCGAGCTGCACTCAAGTGAGCCCTTGCACCACTTCAATGAACTCTTGAACAGGAACCTCTTGAGCGCGTCGCTGAAAATCAAACGAGCCCTTAAACCCCTTGGCTTGAAGCCAAGGCTCAAGGGTATGCCTCAGTATTTTGCGCCTTTGGCTAAAGGCCACTTGTACCATCTCTGAGAGCAAAGACTCGCTCAGTAAAGCCGCTTCGGGTTTTGGCACCATCCGAACCACAGCACTCAAGACCCGGGGAGGGGGATCAAATGCATCCATGCCCACATCAAGCACGCGCGTCATGTCATAACGCCACTGAAGCATGACACTCAATCGACCATAGTCTGCACTGTTGTGCTCTGCCAGCATGCGGTCAATCACCTCTTTTTGAAGCATAAAGTGCTGGTCTTCAATCATGTCCACAAATTGAAGCAAATGAAACAAAATCGGCGTTGAAATGTTGTAAGGTAAATTCCCAACGACCCTCAAAGGCTTGGCACCCAATTCGCTGAAAATCTGTGCAAAGTCAACCGTCAAGACATCGGCTTGAATCACCTTGAGTTTTGCATTGTTCTTTAAAACTTGAGCCAAATCCCGGTCCAACTCAATCACCGTCATTTGCCCCAGTAGACTCAACAAAGGGCGTGTAATGGCCGATTGACCAGGACCAATTTCAACCACCGCTTGGCCGACTTGGGGATCAATGGCAGACACAATTTGATCAATGACACTCGCGTCGACCAAAAAGTGTTGGCCAAATCGTTTTTTAGCTAGGTGTTTCAAAACTTAAAGGTGTCCAAGGTCAAAGCACTTTCCGCTCATTTGCTAGGCGTCTGAGGGTCGTCACGGTACTCAATGAAGGCTCGACCCCTCACCTCTTGAGCCCAGTCGTTAAAAGCTTGTTCGAACTTGCTCTCGCGCAACGCATTCCTGGCCACTTCTCTTTGCTCTTTAAGGGTCATCGGATTTTTTCTTCGCTCCAAGACCTCAATCAAATGAACGCCAAAGCGTGAAACAACAGGATCGGAGACTTCGCCAATTTTCAATCGGTTCATGGTCTCTTCAAATTCAGGCACGAACATGCCAGCACTTGCCCAACCCAAGTCTCCCCCAAGAGAGGCTGAACCGTCTTGAGAAATGTCTTTCGCCACCTTGGCAAAGTCTAATTCACCACTGTCAATTTGCTTTTTTATATTGAACAACTTCACGCGAATGGCATTCATGCTGTCTTGCCCGGAGGGCCTGAGCAAGATGTGCCTTACATGGGCTTGATTGGATGTCAGCTCACTGCTCACTGAGGTCCGATCCACCAATTTGAGCAAATGAAGTCCTGCACCTGAACGAACAGGACCAACAACAGCACCCACTTGCGCATTTTCAAGCGCATTGACGAAAAGCTCAGGGTACTTGTCCTGAGCCCTCATTCCCATGCGACCGCCCACCGCCTTCTCGGGTGACTGAGAATACTTTTGAGCCAACTCAAAGAAGTCCGCCTTGGCAGCGAGTTTTTCTTGGACTTCTCGCATCACGTCTTGGGCCGCTTTTTCTTGTTCAGGTGTAGCGCTTTCTGGAAGCCGAACAAGAATTTGAGCGATTTCCAATTCTGCTTTTTCCTCTCGAAGGTTGGCTTTTAACTCTTTCAAATATTGGTCAATCTCCGGCTCCGTGATTTTGATCCTGGAATTGACCTCTTTGTCTCGAAGTTTTTGTAAAACCAATTGATTTTGCAATTCGGTTTTGAACTGCTTGAGACTGATCCCTGTCGTCACCAATTTGCGTCGAAACTCCTCAACACTCAAACTGTTTCGTGATGCCAAGCTGGACTCCGCTTGATCGATCTCGCTCTCTTGTACTTTGATACCCTGCTGAGCGGCCCATTGAAGTTGTGATTTCTCACTGATGACTTTCTCCATGAGCTCTTTCAAGATCACCGAGGCTGGAGGCATTTGTCCCCTTTGATTGCCCATTTGAGCCAACCATTGCTGCATTTGAACCAAAATTTCTTGGTTGGTAACAGGCTCACTATCGACCAGAGCAACTATATAGTCTGAGGCCTGTCTTCTTGTATCTTGTGCACCCGTTGCCTGCGTGCGAAGAGCAATGGGCTCAGCCGCATTCAAGCTCAAACCACCAGCACTGCTGGGTGCACGAAGGGCTTGAGAGTGAGCGCCAGTGATCCACAACAGTAATCCACACACACACAAAGTGAGGGTCCAGGCGTTCATTTGCTGCTTTTTAATCATAATTTCCAAACCGACTAGGGGCATTCATTGTTTCTCTAAGATTTTGATATCGAGGAATGTTGTCTTTCAGTGTCTGTAAGGGGTTGATGCCCACCTTGGTAAAGCCCACAAATTCAAGCTGAAACATAATTCTCTGATTGGACTGATTCGTTGCAACTTGTAAGCGCTCAAAAACCACGCGCCCTAACCAGCAACCTGCATCGTACTCCATTCCAACGATGGCATTGACCAAGGCGTGATTTTGAGCATCGAAATTCAAGCGACCAACACTGAACCACTGATCTTCACCCAGGCCACGCCCAGGTCCCATGTCTTTTCCTTTTTGACCCCATAAATCGTTCAGCGGCCACTGCCATGCCAAATCGATCATCTCGCTGTTGACATCTCGTTGAAAACTGTAAGCAGCACTCAACAAGCGATAATTGGATGGGTAAAAACGGCCCCCAATTTTAGTTTGCATGGACTCTTTGGTTGAAGGATTGTACTGAAGGGTGGAGTCCACCGTGAAGCTGGTCGCCATATTGACCGATGCACCCAAAAGCATATCGCTCAATCGCTCCCTAGAAACACTCACATCCGAGGGTAAATTGACCAAGGAATTGGCAAACCGAAAACGCTGTGCCATACCAAAGCGGGCCCTCTCCTCGCCAGATACTTGAGAGATCAATCTGGTGCTGGCACCCACTGTCAACAATCGATCGTCGGATACACGATCGTAGCCAGAAAATGCATTCTCGGTGTACACCGTGGCAAAATTAAAATCATTTCGCCCGGTATCGTAAACAGGCAGGTAGTTTTGCTGTTTATATGGCGTGTTGACATAAAAGATACGAGGCTCGAGCGTTTGCGTATAATTTTGACCACCCCACTCAATGGGTCGCTCAAAGACGGTTGTCGCATCCAAGCTGAAGGTGGGCACCATCACGCTGGCTTGCGTTTGACCGGTGCTCAACGCACGATCAAACTCATAAGTCCTATTGAGTACACTCAACTTGGGCGTGATCATTGCGTAGCCCAAATTCACCGGATAGCTCAACTTGCTGATCAACAAAGCCCTTTGACCGTTCGGTTGACAATCCAAACTCCCAGCTTGACAAGCGAGACTGCGATCAGCTTGAAACTTGGTGATGTCCGTTTGCATGGAGAACTGTAAATCGCCTAAATAGGGTCGATAGCGAGTGGTCCATTGGGGCACACGATCGAAAGGCGGGGTGATGGGTGCAGTCAAGTCTTGCAAGGTTTGCCAACGAAGGCTTCTTAAATTGGTATACCACGCACCAGAAGTCCAATTGAGAGAGACGTCGCCCGGCAAAAGTCTCTCTGTCAAAGGATTGGTGGCCCTTGGAAAATCTCTCCAGTAAAAATCATCGCTGACCCTTTTGATGTTCAAATTCAAACCCAAGTGCTGATCCATCAGATCCAAGCCCCCTTGATGGGTTTGGGAGTAACCCCAGCGAGACCTATCCCTCAACAAATCGTGCTGCATATAGTCCAGGCGAATCATGCCTCGCTCATCGGGCCCAAGGTGCTCTAGATAACGGAACTCGCTTCCAAAATTAACCCCTCTTTTGCTCCATGTGGTGGCTTGAAAGGTGGCATCTCTATTGGGCGCAATGTTCCAATAGTAGGGTTGCGTGTACTCCAGGCCCCCGATGCTGTCTAGGCCAATCGTGGGTGGCAAAAAACCTGATTTTCTATCCGAACTCAAAGGAAAACTCAAGGAGGGGATGGGCAAAATGGGCACCCCCTTGAACCTTAAAGATGCCCCATTCGCTTGTCCTTCATTGGTTTCATTGTTGATATCCATCGACTGGGCCTTGAGCACCCAGTCGGGCAACCAACTCGGGCCAGGCTTGACCTGACAAGTGGTAAAGGTCGTTTCACGAACTCTGGCATGCTGCGCATCCAAGAATTCAATTTTTTCGGCTTGACCATAAGCCCCGTTTCGTAAAAAGCTAAAAGTCGGGTTGAGAAACTCACCCTCAAAACTTTCAACACTGAGACTCAAGGTCGGGCCTTGATAAATATTGCCTGCTTTGTTGATGCGAACATGCCCCTTGGCGTTCAAGCGATCGGAACTGGAGTCATAGTCAATTTCATCTGCTCGAATGACCGTGTCGGCCCTTCTCATAGAGACCGAACCCTCAAAATGCGTGTAAATATCGGTTTGTCCGCTCATCACATCGGACTCAAAGAAGGAAGGCGCTTGGCTTTTATTGCTGCTCGTGATTCGTTCACTCAATAAAGAACTGGGTTTGAGGACCAAAGTTTTTGTGGCGGGTGCGTCTGTCACAGTTTGCGCTAAACTGCAGACACCCCAGACGCTCCAACAAACAAGAAACAATATTTTCAACACAAACGAGATTTTCAATTCAATTTAAACAAGATCCTAGAGATGATGACATCGGCTGCGGCGCAAGATTTGTACAATTTAGATTATCCATGAGTCCAAGATCCCATTCAAATGCAAACTAACTCGAACCCTGTTGTCTGGAACGAACCCAAAAGACAAGCCGCTTTTGAAGAATGGTTCACTCCACTTTGTCAAACCCATCATTTAGACCCTCAATCTCTAAAATTGGCCTCAGCCGATGCCAGTTTTAGGCGCTACTTGCGGGTCCATGATCGACTTGATGTCCGCAAGTCTCTCATTATCATGGATGCACCACCCGATCTTGAAAATTCTGAGATTTTTGTGAAGGTCTGCCAGATGATGCAAAAGGCCAACTTGTTGGTCCCAGAGCTTTTGGATTGGCAAAAAACACACGGTTTTTTGCTTTTGAGCGATTTGGGGCAACAAACCATGATGCAAGCATTGTGCAGCGACAACGGCCAGTGGGGCCAACTCAGTGTGATTCCCCACACTCTCAGCCACTGCCTGGAGCCCAATCAAAAGACACTTGAACTCTTCAAAAAGGCCATTTCATGCCTGATCAATTGGCAAATGGCAAGCCGAGCAGGTGTTCTTCCTGAGTATGACGAAGCCTTGCTCAACAAAGAATTGAGTTTGTTTCGCGACTGGTATTTGCTCAAAAACAAGGGTCTGAATGATTTGGACATCGAGCAACAGTGGCCACAATTGCTGAGCACTGTATTTACCCAAATCGTTCAACACAATCTCAGTACACCGCAGGTTTATGTCCACAGAGACTTTATGCCCAGAAATTTGATGATCTCCTTGGACTCCAACGAGGAGCGGCTAGGTGTGCTTGATTTCCAAGATGCCGTCTATGGGCCCATCACTTATGACATCGCCAGCTTAATGCGAGACGCTTTCGTCTCTTGGCCCGAAGAGTTTGTCCTTGATGTCACCGTGCGATATTGGGAACTTGCAAAGCATCAAGGCCTTTTGGATCACAATGGATTATGGAATGACTTTGGTGCCTTTTACAGAGAGGTGGAGTGGATGGGCCTGCAACGGCATTTGAAAGTCGCCGGCATCTTCTCCAGACTTTCCATTCGAGACCACAAACACCACTATGCACTCGATACGCCAAGATTCTTGAACTACATTCGCAGCACCTGTTACCGATACCGTGAATTGGGCCCATTTCTCAAGTTCATTGATCATGTTGAGAACATACAAACCCCTGAAGGCTATGCTTTTGGCAGAGTCTAAAACCGCTTCATTCTCCCTTTAGCCCACCTCAAGCTCATGCCGCGAATTTATTGCCCCCTACCACTTCGAGAAAACGCTCAAGTTGATCTCCCCGAAAGAGCTGTCAAACACGTCCAAGTCTTAAGGTTGCAGCCAGGCAATGAGCTGGTCGTGTTCAACGGTTTGGGTGGCGAATACACAGCCGCGGTTGAGGAAATGGGGAGGCAGTCCGTTCGAATTCGAATCCTTGCACACTTTGAAATTGAACGCGAGAACGACAGAGGCGTTCATCTGATTGTCGGCATGCCAGCCAATGAACGCATGGATTGGTTGGTTGAAAAAGCCACTGAATTGGGCGTCCATCGCATCACCCCCTTGATGACTCAGCGCTCCGTGCTCAAGCTCCAAGGCGAGAGGGCTCTTAAGAAAACACAGCACTGGCAACTCATTGCCATAGGCGCATGTGAACAATCGGGAAGAAATCGCATTCCACAAATTGATGAGCCCATTGCGCTGAACCATTTACTCAACAACTGG
>CAIZIT010000005.1 GCA_903933115.1 uncultured Burkholderiales bacterium | reverse complement strand
TCAACCAACTCGAGCAACTCAGCATCGTCAACCATGTCGCACTTGTTCAAAAACACGATGATGTAAGGCACACCCACCTGACGAGCCAACAAAATGTGCTCGCGAGTCTGGGGCATGGGGCCGTCGGCCGCTGAACACACCAAAATCGCTCCATCCATCTGCGCTGCACCCGTGATCATGTTCTTCACATAGTCAGCGTGTCCAGGACAGTCCACGTGCGCATAGTGACGTGTCTCTGTCTCATACTCCACGTGCGCTGTGTTGATCGTGATTCCACGAGCCTTCTCTTCAGGCGCCGCATCAATTTGATCGTAAGCCTTCGCTTCACCACCAAATTTTGAAGATAAAACAGTGGTGATCGCCGCTGTCAGCGTCGTCTTACCATGATCCACGTGTCCAATAGTGCCTACGTTCACGTGGGGCTTGGTACGTTCAAATTTTCCTTTTGCCATTTTTCATCCTAAAGAACATTCCCGTGAGTTGGTTTAAAGTTTGCATATAACTGCTTGATCGTTGAGCACGGGAACACAACGGCGCTATATCGCAGACTGTTTTTTACTTGGCTCTTGAAGCAACGATCGCTTCAGCAACGTTTCTTGGTGCTTCAGAGTAATGTTTGAATTCCATGGTGTATGTCGCACGACCTTGAGACATTGATCTCAAAGTTGTTGAGTAACCAAACATTTCGGACAATGGAACTTCTGCTTTAATCGCTTTTCCACCTCCAACCATGTCCTCCATGCCCTGTACCATACCGCGTCTAGACGACAAATCGCCCATAACGTTACCGGCGTAATCTTCAGGTGTCTCGACCTCAACAGACATCATGGGCTCCAAAATTACAGGACTTGCCTTTTTGCAACCCTCTTTGAAACCGAAGATGGCAGCCATCTTGAATGCCATTTCTGAAGAGTCCACATCGTGGTAAGAGCCGAAATGCAGTGTTACTTTCACATCAACAACTGGATATCCAGCCAATACGCCTGTAGTCAACGCCTCGTTCACACCCTTTTCCACTGCTGGAATGTACTCACGTGGTACGACACCACCTTTAATGGCGTCAACAAACTCAAAGCCTTTACCTGGTTCATTGGGCTCGATCTTGAACACCACGTGTCCGTACTGACCCTTACCACCAGATTGACGAACGAATTTGCCTTCTGCTTCGTCGATGCTCTTGCGAATTGTTTCTCTGTAAGCCACTTGAGGCTTACCAACGTTGGCTTCAACGCCAAACTCTCGCTTCATACGATCAACAATGATCTCAAGATGCAACTCACCCATTCCAGCAATGATCGTCTGACCAGACTCTTCATCGGTCTTGACCCTGAAGGAAGGATCCTCCGCAGCCAATCTTTGGAGGGCAATACCCATTTTTTCTTGGTCAGCTTTTGTTTTTGGTTCAACAGCTTGTGCGATCACTGGCTCAGGGAAAATCATTTTCTCGAGCATCACAATGTTGTCTGGATCACATAAAGTCTCGCCAGTTGTCACATCCTTCAAGCCCACGCAAGCAGCAATGTCACCTGCACAAATCTCTTCCACTTCCTCACGATTGTTGGCATGCATTTGAACGATACGGCCAATTCTCTCTTTTTTGCCTTTAATCGGGTTGTATACCGTGTCGCCTTTGTTCAGTACACCAGAATAAACTCGGATGAACGTCAACTGTCCCACGAAAGGATCCGTCATTAATTTGAATGCCAATGCAGAGAACTTTTCCTTGTCATCTGCTTTTCTTGTCACTGGATTCTCAGACTCATCTGTTCCACCAACTGGAGGAATATCAATGGGTGAAGGCATCAACTCAATGACTGCGTCCAACATACGTTGTACGCCTTTATTTTTAAAGGCTGTTCCGCAAAGCATGGGTTGAATTTCACTGGCAATGGTTCTTGTTCTTAAACCAGATGTGATTTCTTCCTCTGTCAAATCACCTTCTTCAAGGTATTTGTTCATGAGTGTTTCAGAAGCTTCAGCAGCTGCTTCAACCATGTTCTCACGCCATTTTTTTGCATCTGCCACCAACTCAGCTGGGATGTCTTCAAAGGTGAACTTCATACCTTGAGAAGCATCATCCCAAATGATCGCTTTCATTTTGCGCAAATCCACTACGCCTTTGAAGTTTTCTTCAGCACCAATGGGTATCACGATTGGTACGGGATTGGCTTTCAAACGCAACTTCATCTGATCATAGACTTTGAAGAAGTTTGCACCAGTTCTGTCCATTTTGTTGACAAAAGCCAAACGGGGCACTTTGTACTTGTTCGCTTGACGCCAAACAGTTTCAGATTGTGGCTGAACACCACCCACAGCACAATACACCATGCATGCGCCGTCCAGTACACGCATTGAACGCTCAACTTCGATGGTGAAGTCTACGTGGCCAGGTGTATCGATGATGTTGATACGATGCTCAGGGAAAGACATGTCCATGCCTTTCCAAAAACAAGTTGTTGCAGCTGAGGTGATGGTAATTCCACGCTCTTGCTCTTGCTCCATCCAGTCCATGGTTGCAGCGCCATCGTGCACTTCACCAATCTTGTGATTGACACCGGTATAAAAAAGAATACGCTCTGTAGTCGTTGTCTTACCTGCATCGATGTGTGCAGAAATACCAATGTTACGGTAACGCTCAATAGGGGTCTTGCGAGCCATGATGGATGCCTTTTAATAGAAATACAAGTTGAATATAAGAAGAACCCAAGAAGTGTTTTGCCTCTTGAGTTCAGCCTAGATTGATTTAAAAAATTAGAAACGGAAGTGTGAGAACGCTTTATTGGCTTCAGCCATGCGGTGAACCTCATCACGCTTTTTCATCGCACCGCCTCGACCCTCAGATGCTTCCAAAAGTTCGTTGGCCAATCTCAAAGCCATTGATTTTTCACCACGCTTGCGTGCTGCTTCTTTCAACCATCTCATGGACAAGGCCAAACGACGAACGGGTCTAACTTCAACAGGAACTTGGTAGTTAGCACCGCCAACACGTCTAGATTTAACTTCGACCATGGGCTTGACGTTGTTGATCGCCACATTGAAAAGCTCCAAAGGATCTTTTCCGGACTTTTGCTCAATTTGCTCTAAGGCACCATAAATAATGCGCTCTGCAACTGCTTTTTTACCGCCCTCCATGATGACATTCATGAACTTGGAGAGCTCTACATTGCCGTATTTGGGATCAGGCAAAATTTCACGTTTGGGGACTTCGCGACGACGTGGCATATCATTTCCTTTATTGCTTCAGTTGGGTCCAACACGGACTCCTTGGGAGATCAATCAGTAACTCCCACTTACTCGACTCTCATCAATTGTTTGAATCAAGTCACTACGTTTTAAGTTCATCTGCCAGACAAAATTAAAACACCGTTTATTTTTACGCCTTCTTAGGACGCTTTGCACCATATTTGGACCTAGATTGCTTACGGTCTTTAACACCTTGCAAGTCTAATGATCCGCGGACGATGTGGTATCTAACACCGGGCAAGTCTTTTACACGACCACCGCGCACAAGAACCACAGAGTGTTCTTGCAAGTTATGTCCCTCTCCACCAATGTAAGAAATCACTTCAAATCCGTTGGTTAAACGAACTTTAGCGACCTTTCTCAAGGCAGAGTTAGGCTTCTTTGGCGTTGTCGTATAGACACGCGTACAGACTCCCCTTCTTTGAGGAGAATTTTGCATCGCTGGGCTTTTTGACTTGGTCTTTTCGACCTCGCGCCCATGACGCACCAATTGATTTATGGTTGGCATTGAAAACGTCCCAAACGTTAATTTCGTGAATAAAAAAGCTTCCCGGAAATTCCGGAAAGCCTTCAATTGTATCAGTTGATTTGTTTATAAGCAAGTGTGCTGTTTTCTGCCCGCCAGAAACACCCTATTTGATCCAAAGTCTGAGCGCATCCCAAGCCCTACCAAATATTGAAGCCTGTTCAATTGGCTGCAAAGCCTCCAAATCTATACTGCTAAAGTTCTCTTTGCCCAACTTTAGTTTCATTTTTGCAACAACTTCGCCTTTTTGAACTGGGGCAACCAAAGGATCGCGATATTCAATTTGCGAACTCACCAAAGAAGATTGTCCCGTTGGAACCGCAATCACTATGGGTTCCGTTTTACCAATGGACAACTCGTTGTCCTTGCCCTTCCATACTTTTAATTTGAAGACGGCTTGATTGGCATTAAAAAGGTTCAAGGTTTCAAAAGAAGTAAAGCCCCAATTTAACAACTTTTGAGACTCGACGGCTCTTGCGTTTTCACTGCTGGCTCCCAAAACAATGGACAAAAGTCTCCTACCATTGAATCCGGGTACGTCTCGCTTAGCGGTTGCAATCATACAAAAACCAGCTGCATCTGTATGACCTGTTTTAAGCCCATCGACAGTTGGGTCTCTAAAAAGAAGCAAATTTCTGTTCGAATCGTTGGCAGCTGGAGTTCCAGGATAACGGTATTTTTTAATCGCATAGTAACCAACGTATTCTGGAAAATCGTGCATAAGCCTAGTTGCCAAAATAGACAAATCGTTGGCAGTGGTGATATGCCCAGGCGTGGTCAACCCCTCCGGATTTTTATAAACCGTGGCATTCATTCCCAAGCGTTTTGCTTGCTCATTCATCAACTGCACAAAACGATCAACACTGCCGCCTACTCCCTCAGCAAGAGCAACGGTAGCATCGTTTCCGGACTGAACAATCATCCCTTTGATCAAATCTTCAACTGGCACAGACATTTTGGGATCAATGAACATCCTAGATCCTGGCATTTTCCAAGCAGTGGTGGAGACTGAAAATGTTTGCTTGAGATCAATTTTTTTAGACTTCAATGCATCAAATACAACATATGCAGTCATTAATTTGGTCAGTGATGCTGGCTCAACAGGGTCTTGAGACAGATGCTCGGCCAATACTTGGTGCGCAGAGATGTCAATCAACAAATAGGCCTTTGCTGCAATTTCGGGTGGTGAAATGGTCTGTGCATGTGTTGGCCCAAAGAGAAATAACCCCCAAAACAGTAAAGAAAATATGCTTTTTATTTTTTTCATTTTTTAGTATCCGAAAGAATTGACATGCCTGATGATCAGGCCTTTTAATAAGGGCAATTGACCATGAAAAAAATGGCCTGTTTGAGGAACCACGGTGACTGGCATCGTTTGAGGTTTTGCCCATGCCATTACATGCTGGAGCTCAACTGTTTCATCATCTTCACCATGAATGACCAATGTTTTGAGTTGGTGATCAGGGTCTATCACTGGTGCTTCAAACCTTGAAGCCGCCAACCCAACCAGCACAACCTTTTGAACATCCCGTGACTTATGAAGGCGATGCAATGCCCTACAGGTTACAGAAGCACCGAAGGAGAATCCACCTAAACAAATTGGCCCCTCAGGGGCCAACGCGGCAATGACTTGAAGGAGATCGTCCGTTTCACCCTGTCCATTGTCAAAGACACCCTCACTTTGACCCACCCCTCGGAAATTAAAACGAATGACCGTCCACCCCGCATAGGCAAATGATCGTGCCATGGTCTGCACAACTTTGTTATCCATGGTTCCCCCATGCAAAGGATGTGGATGACTCACAATTGCAAACCCTTTAGATTGGGACTCAAAAGGAGGTTTGGCTTGATCAATCGCTGTTTCTATCACTCCCAAAGGAGTTTGAATAAGATTTATATGTGTACTTGAATTCAATCGCTTAACGCCCTATATCTTTTGGAAGTAAAAGTCTTTCTACCTTTTGGTTCAGTACCAAGTGACTTTCTATAATTTCGTCTAAATCACTTTCATCAAAATACGTATACCAAGCCTCGTCTGGATAAACAACAACAACAGGGCCTCCTGCACAACGGTCTAAGCACCCTGCTTTGTTCACACGAACACCACCCGGCCCCGATAGGCCTAAACTTTTTACTCTATTTTTGCAATATTCAAATCCTTCTTTTGCTTGGTGTGCAGCACATGATTGCTCGTTATCTTTTCTCTCATTTAAGCAAAAAAATACATGATGCTTGTAATAGGATTCACTGTTCATATCTTTCTTTCCGTTTTGTACTTTTATTTTTAATTTGCATCATCAGGATAAATTTTAGTTACTTTTCTATCGATTAAGCGATATGCAATGACAACCAACAAAATATAAGGCCACAAAAGTCCCACCCATTGAGTCAATCCGATATATCTCGCATTTTTGCCTTGCTCCCAAACTTGGATGCTTTGAGCCAGGTAAACATCGCTGCTCAAATCGTTAGGCAAAAACAAATGCATCAACAAGAGTATGAACAATAGAACCTGTGCAGCTTGGGTAGAAATTTTTGAAAGCATCAATGATGAAATAATGGCGATACAAAACCCAAAAAAAATATACATTGAAAACCAAGAGAAAATGTGAAACGTATCAAAGGTCAATGCTGAGGTCAACATCAGTGCACAAGCACCTACAAAACAAACTCCAAAAACAACCCACACTCGATGTATTAAAACAGGAGCAATGCTAAAAGCTAAGAAAATGGGTATTGACAAACCTGTTGCGACGCAAACTGTTGACTCAAAATTACTCATTTGTAAAAGTGTTCCACTTATAGCTCTCATCCACTCCTCATGGGGCTGAATCCCTAGAAATTTATAAGCTTCTTTCTTCATCCCCCAGCTCATATCACCCATCAAAAACGGAATACTTGGTGGATAAATGATCGCCAGCGGCCAAGTTATCAAACAGGCCAATGGACCAACGGACTCGTTGATCAACCATCGCGATCGGAGCTGATTCCATGCATCAATGATTTGATGCGTTTCACAAAAATATGCTATCCCTACTCCAAAAAAGACGCCCAATGAGTTGAGCAAGAAGTCAATGGAAGAGGGCACTCTTGCAGGGAGGTATGTTTGCAAAGACTCCATCAGCAAAGACATGCATATTGCAAAAATCCAATTAAAGCTAAGTGAACTCGCGTCACGATTTTTAACTCTCAAGTCCGCCAAGGTTAAAAAAAATCCAAAAGGTATGTAACCCAAAATGTTGATAATCACATCGGAGACAGTCCAATAAAGCGGAAAGGGTGCCCACAAAAACTCCCATGGATAGATGGACTGATCTCTCCAACCTGAAAAAGGGTAGAGGCTTGCATAAATAATGACTAAAGCATAAACCCATGATATGGGTAGTGCTGAAGTTTTTATTTTGTCCATTATTTTTGCTTTATTCTTTTCTTATTAATTACAAAATTAATTGCAAAAAATCCCAATATAGCCAACATGAAATATGCGGTCAAATTCAATAAAAATGACATTAGATCCGTCGGCTTATTGACAATCAACGCAACGATATAAACCATCAATATGACAGGCATTTCATTGAACCATCTGTACCAAAGATGTGAGTGGTGATTGTTGTCTTCTTTGAAATCACGCAAAAGCTTAAAACAGTATGCGTGATAGCCAATCACCATCATGACAAGTAACAACTTCAAGTGCATCCAACCCGAATCTGATGAGGCTCCGATTCCGTACATTTGCCATAAGATTAATCCAAGTACCAAACTCGGAATACTCAACAAAGTCATGAATTTCAACAATTTGTCTGACATGGTGATCAGACGCGATTTGGTCACCTGATCGCTGTCTTCAAGCATCGCCAAGTTGACATATATTCTTGGTAAATAAAACAAACCCGAAAACCAACTGGCAATAAAAATAATATGAAATGTTTTAATCCAAAGCACACTTGGCTCCTTTTTTGGGGTTCCCTCTTATTCATGAGGCCATAAATTACACTAAGATACTATTGGCATTCATTTTTTCCGAATTTTGTCCCAATATATCCTCGTTTTATCACTTATTTTAAGTTATGAATAATTTCAGCCCCTTTCCATCAACTCGCATGCGCCGCTTGCGACGTGATGATTTCACCCGTAGATTGGTCCAAGAAACACGGCTTACATCGAGTGACTTCATTTATCCGGTTTTTATCTTGGACGGTGTGAATCAATCACAATCCATCAGCTCCATGCCAGGTGTTAACCGACTGTCACTGGACTTGCTGTTTTATAAGGCGGAGGAGTGTGTCTCCCTTGGCATACCTGTCATGGCATTATTCCCCGTTATCGATCAAAGCTTAAAGACACTGGATGGTCGAGAAGCTTTGAATGAGAATGGACTCGTTCCCAGGGTAGTCAGGGAACTCAAAAGCCGGTTTCCTGATCTTGGCATCATGACCGATGTTGCACTCGATCCATACACCAGTCATGGACAAGATGGTATTTTGGACGAGGCGGGTTACATTCTTAACGACCAAACGGTTGATATTTTGACCCAACAAGCATTGACACAGTCTCTCGCAGGTGTCGATTTTGTAGCACCAAGCGATATGATGGACGGGCGTATAGGTTCTATACGGTCAGCACTTGAAAAGAACGACCAAATCCATACACGAATCATGGCTTATAGCGCCAAATACGCCAGTGCTTTTTATGGGCCGTTTAGAGATGCGGTAGGTTCTGCGTCTAACTTGGGCAAAAGCAACAAAAAAGTTTATCAAATGGATCCCAGCAATTCCAATGAAGCTTTAAGAGAGGTTGCACTTGATCTCCAAGAAGGCGCAGACATGGTCATGGTCAAACCCGGCATGCCCTATCTGGACATCCTTCAAAGAGTAAAGGAAACCTTCAAAGTTCCAACTTTCGTGTATCAAGTTTCTGGTGAATACGCCATGCTGATGGCAGCCGCACAAAACGGCTGGTTGGATCAAGAGGCGGTCATGCTTGAGAGTCTTCTTGCTTTCAAACGTGCAGGCGCAGACGGTATTTTGACTTATTTCTCCATCGAAGCCGCAAAGAAACTTCTCGAAAAGTGAGCCATCTCAGAAGAGTAAGCCCGATTGGGGCTTACTCTTGAATCAGAGATTTGTCTCAAAAAAGGTCAAGGTTCTTTCTAGAGCCTGCTTTGCAGATGGCTCATGGTAAGCGCCTCGATGATCACAATTGAATCCATGGTCTGCAGGGTACACGTAGACTTCGACGTTTGGATGCTTTCCTTTAAAGGCCTCCACCGTGTCCATGGTTATCCAGTGATCCTGTTCAGCGAAATGAACAATTGTTGGGCACAATGGCGTTAAGTTAATCGCGGGCTCTACGGTCATGCCGCCACCATAGTAGGGGACTGCTGCTGAAACGCCTTTGATCAAAGCCGCGGATCTCCAAGTCAACAATCCGCCCCAACAATACCCTACAACGCCAACTTTTAATCCTTGAGTCTCATGAATGGCCCAATCCACAGAAGCCTGGATATCTGCTAAAACTCCATCATTAGGCAGTTGCTCAACTGCTGTTTTTAACTCAAAACCTGCTTTCATATCATCCGGTGTATAACCAAGATTTACACCTGTTTTTACTCTTGAAAATGTTGCTGGCGCAATGGCCAAATAACCGTGAGCAGCATATGAATCGGCAACGGCCTGAATATGGGCATTAACGCCAAATATTTCTTGAATGACAACAACCGCACCTTTGATTTTTCCATTGGGGTACGCAATATAGTTCTCATTCTTAAAATTATCTTTCGCGCTAATTTCAATTGTTTTTCCCATTTTTTTTCCTTCGTTTTAGTTTAGATATTGGTAACTTTAAAAACAGCTTTACTTGATCTTAAATTTTTAAGGTATTTTATTTTCACATCGTTTTGAATTCCAAAAGCGTCCAATACGCGTAGTTTGTTCTTTCTCGCCAGTTGGTAAAAGTCGTCAAACGTTGCGACCCGAATATTGGGCGTGTTATACCATTGGTAAGGTAAATGCTTTGTGACGGGCATTCTGCCATTGAGAACACTAATGCGATTGGGCCAATGGGCAAAATTAGGAAAAGTTACTAAGCCTACTTTGCCTACTCGAGTGGTCTCCGTCAACATCGTTTCTGCATTTTTTAAGTGCTGCAAAGTGTCGATTTGTAATACAACATCAAACGATTTGTCCTCAAATAACTTCAAACCCTCTTCCAAGTTCAATTGAAGAACATTGACACCCCTTTTTAAACAGGCCAATACATTCTCATCATCGAGTTCAATCCCATATCCTGAACATTCTCTTTCCTTGATTAAATATTCAAGCAGTAAGCCATCTCCACAACCCAGGTCTAAAACTCTAGATTTTTTAGGCACTAAATTGCCAATTGTTTCTATATATTTCTTTTGACTCAATTTGCTCTCACTAATTTATATTACTAAAGTAGTTTTTAATTGCACTCATGTATCTGGAGTCGTCTAACAAAAAAGCATCGTGTCCGTTCGGTGCATTGATATTCAAATAAGACACTTGTCTTTCATTATCAAGTAATGCTTTGACCAACTCCTCACTTCTGTTGGGGGAAAACCTCCAGTCGGTCGTAAAACTTATGATTAAAAATTTTGCTTTGATTGCATTAAACGCTAGACTAAGGTTGCCATTGTATTTTTTTGCAGGATCAAAATAGTCAAGAGCCCTTGTGATCAACAAATAAGTGTTGGCATCAAAATACTCTGAGAATTTATCTCCTTGATACCTTAAATAACTTTCTATTTCAAACTCAATATTTTGTGTAGTGAATAAATAATTTTGGTCTTTTAATTCGGTTTCTTTTTTTATACTTCTTCGGAGTGTTCTTCCGAATTTTGAGTTCATCACGTCATCGCTTAAATAGGTAATGTGCCCAATCATTCTTGCTATTCGCAAGCCTCTTTTGGGCACGACGCCATATTTATAGTAATTGCCTTCATGAAAATCTGGATCCGTAACGATTGCTCTTCTAGCAACCTCATTAAAGGCAATATTTTCTGCATTTAAATTCGGCGCGCTAGCTATGACAATTGCGTTTTTTACCTTATCTGGGTATTGGAGTGTCCATGATAAAACCTGCATGCCACCTAGGCTTCCGCCCATGACAGCCAATAATGTTTTGATCCCCAATCGGTCTATTAACCTTTCTTGAGATTGCACCCAATCCTCCACCGTTACGACAGGGAAGGCTGATCCATATGCCTCTTGTGTTTCTGGATTGATGCTCATCGGCCCTGTGGAGCCAAAGCATGAGCCTAAATTGTTGATACAAATGACAAAAAACCGATTGGTATCAACAGACTTCCCAGGCCCAATCATATTGAACCACCAACCCTCACTGTTTTCTTGTTCCTCGTAAACACCCGAGACATGGTGGGAAGCATTCAATGCGTGACAAATCAACACCGCATTTGATCGATCTTCATTGAGTTCACCATATGTTTCATAAGCCAACTCGTAATTTTGTAAAAATGCACCGCTTTGCATGCTCAAGGGAGCATCAAAGGTCATTTTTTGAGTTTTAGCAAAAAAATTCATTGCGTTAAAAGATCCAAGCAAACAATTAAATTCTCAATTGGTGGTATTTCTGCTTTTTATTAGTTATTAAGTATTAATAAATAGCATTTGATTTCCTTCATTCTATCCTTGCGTCTTCAAGTCCTTGTGGATTTAAACTGCCAGTGTCTGTGGTATTTACACACACTTTATCAAATAATCATGCGGTACTTTGCATCACCAAGTCATATTGATACATAATGATTTTGTAGACCTTACATCTTTAGGTGTTTTGATGTCTACATGTTTGGTGATCGGTTAGTTTCGTGCCCCCCGTTTTTTTCTGACGTTGTGCCCTGGGACCCCATCGCTTTGTTTTTGTGTTTATAGGAGTCCCTTTCATGGGCAACAAGCTTTACGTGGGTAACCTGCCGTACTCGGTGCGAGACAGTGATTTAGAACAATCTTTTGGTCAATTTGGTGCTGTGACCAGCGCTAAAGTAATGATGGAGCGTGATACAGGACGCTCAAAAGGTTTTGGTTTTGTGGAAATGGCCAGCGATGCTGAAGCGCAAGCTGCCATCGAAGGCATGAATGGCCAACCTCTTGGCGGACGTAGTTTGGTTGTGAACGAAGCACGACCAATGGAAGCTCGCCGCCCACCTAGATCAGGTGGTGGATTTGGCGGCGGCGGCGGCGGTGGATACGGCGGCGGCGGTGGCGGCTATGGTGGTGGCGGCGGCGGACGTCGTGAAGGCGGCGGCGGTTACGGCGGTGGACGCCGTGAAGGCGGCGGTAACGACGGTAGTTTCCGTAGCCCTTATGGCTCTTAATATCTAAAACTTAGATATTCCATAAAAAGCTCCTTTTAGGAGCTTTTTTTATTGGGACTTCGATTCTACGAAACCTCGAACACGGCCCTTTAACTTCAATGTTTGATTTAAATTATCATAATCCATAGACATCGCACTGAAGTGACTTGCTTGTTTTTTTATGTCAACAGGTAAATGCGATTTAATCACTTCATCATCCATTAAAAAATTCAAGTATTCACTTCTCAACTCAAACATATCTTGTGTTTTTATACTGGCATCTGGTGCTCTAGACTTGATCAAGATCGCATTGCCGATCATTTGAAGCTCTGAACCATCCGCATTTGATATTGCTCGAGTGGAGGTAGCTGTTGTTTTATTTTGATTCAAATCCATCACCTGAACTTGAGGTAAATCGATTTCCAATGTTTCTGTATCTGCGAAATGTTTGGCTCTATCCCCAATGATCAAGGATTGCAATTGACCACTTTGGCGGTATGTTTTAACTGAAAAACTTTTTAACTCATAGTCGATTTCATGTTTAAGTTCGATTTTTGGTTTGTTGGTCTCCAGTTCGGGCGTGTTTTTGATCAGCCAGTATGAAAGCATTGCCAAAATACCCATCAGTATCACAGGAACATATGCAAGGCTTTTGTCGATAAAACGCCTTGTTATTTGTATTTGCGCCTCGTGCTTTGGCTCTAGCGTTTCTAACTTAATTAGATTCATTGAGATAGCTGTTTAAAATTGAATCGTAATGCCCGTTTGCCTTTAAAACAATATCACAAACCTCTCTAACGGCTCCCGATCCAGCTAAATGTTGAGTAACGTAAGCAACTCTCTTGATGACTTCTTTATGAGCGTTTGGTGGAGCAAAAGAAACTCTCGCCTTGTTTAGCATGGGTAAATCGGGCCAGTCATCTCCCATTGCGGCTACATGTTCCCAGCCAAGGGCATAACGGCTTATCAATTGCTCAGCAACCTCTACTTTATTGTGGACGTTCAGAAAAATCTCTGCAAAGCCCAAATCCCTTAAGCGCACTTTAAGTGCATCACTGCTTCGGCCAGAAATCACTGCAGGAACTACACCACTGCTCATCAAATATTTAAGTCCCTGGCCATCTAGCGTATGAAATCTCTTAACATTCTCACCGTGCTCAGAGTAATATATACCTCCATCTGTTAGTACACCATCAACATCTAAAAGCAATAACTTAATATTTGCAAAGTGCTTTATCTCAGGTGTCATTTTCATATCTTCTCAGTTTAAATGACTTTTGATTTCATCAAGTCGTTGCTGTTGATAGCTCCTACCAAGCGACCCTCATCATCAATCACAAATACAGAGGTGATTCTTTTGTCTTCCATCAATTGAGCGGCCTCAACTGCAAGAGCATCAGATTTGATAAGCTTTGGATTTTTTATCATCACTTCGCATGCTTTGAGCTGGCGTAAATCGCTTCCCTTCTCAACCAGACGTCTCAAGTCACCATCTGTAAACACGCCCACAACTTTCATTGCTTTATCAACAATTGACGTTGCTCCAAGCCCTTTTTCGCTCATGGTTTTCATCAAATCTGTGAATTGTGTATCTCCTTGCACATAAGGGACATCAGGCAAATGTCTCATGATGTCTGAAACCAGTGTAAGCAATTTCCTGCCTAAAGATCCACCTGGATGAGACCTGGCAAAATCGCTTTCTTTGAAGCCTCTGGCATCAAGTAACGAAACCGCAATTGCATCTCCGATTGCTAACTGAACTGTTGTTGAAGCAGTGGGTGCAAGATTCAATGGACAGGCCTCTCTATCCACAGCACTTTCCAAAAACCAGTCTGCATGCTTGGTCAACGTTGACTCTTTATTCCCCGAAATCGCTATGATTTGAACGCCAATTCTTTTCAAAACAGGCAAGATTGAAGTCAACTCTTCACTCTCTCCACTATTTGAAATTGCCAAAACGATATCGTTTTTGACGATCATACCCAAATCACCATGGCTTGCTTCTCCAGGATGCACAAACATCGCCGGTGTTCCAGTAGACGCAAGTGTTGCAGCAATTTTCTTACCAATGTGTCCGCTTTTGCCCATCCCCATGACGACTACTCTGCCTTCAGTGCTGAGAATTGCCTTAACTGCTTGTGCCCACTCGATGGTAATTTTTGAAACTGCTTTTTCAAGCTCGTTCGCTTCTATCACCAAGGTTTCTTTTATCATTTTCTCAATTTGAGACAATGAAATTTCTTTTGATTTATTCATTTTTTGTATTCACTTATTTGCCAATGCAAAAAGTAGAAAAGATTTCACCAAGCAAGTCATCGGATGAATATTCACCGGTTATTTCAGATAATGCGTTTTGAACAAGACGCATCTCCTCTGCAATTAATTCCAAGCTCAATATCTTTGAATCGAACAAGCTAACCGCCACTTCTAGGTGCTCTTTTACTTTAATGATGGATTGCAAATGTCTAGATCTTGCAAGGTGAACGTTCTCACTGTTGTCTTTTGACCAACCCATATCGTTCAATATTCTTTCACGTAATTTCTGCAATTCACCGCTACTCTTCGTAGACAAAATCAAAGTGTTTACTTGAAAGAGTTTGTCAAAGTAAGTTTTTGCTAACTCCAAATCTTTGTTTTCATTAATCAAATCTGATTTGTTGAGAATATGAATGAGTTTTGTATTTTTATTTTGACCTCGTTCTATTTCTTTTAAGATTTGAAGACTTGTTTCGATGTATGTTTTTTCAAAGACTCTCGATATATCATGAACAAATATAACCAACTCGGCTGTGTGCAGCTCTTTCCAAGCCTTCTCGATGCCAATCTTCTCAACAGGATCTATCTTATCTTTTTTCTCAAAACTTATCCCTGCCGTATCAATCAAATTTATAGGAATTCCATCGACTTGCATATGCTGTCTTACCAGGTCTCGTGTCGTTCCTTCAATGTCAGTAACAATGGATACATCTTGTTGACATAACGCATTCATGATGGAACTCTTACCTGCGTTAGGTTGACCCGTTATGACTGTATTGATTCCTTCTTTAAGAAGCAGTCCATTTTTAGTCCTGGCAAGTAGTTTATTGCTAATGTCTATTTCTTTAATTAATTTTTCTTTTATTCTTTGTATTTCTAAAGCTCCTATTTCCTCTTCCGGAAAATCTATATGGGCTTCAATAAATACTCTTGTTTGAGTAATTTCACTTAATAGCTCTTTGATGTTTTTAGAAAACTCACCAGACAAAGAGCGTGATGCGCCCAGAGAAGCTTGCTCTGTACTCGCATCGATTAAATCAATGATGGCTTCCGCTTGCAACAAATCAATTTTATTGTTGAGAAAAGCACGCTCACTGTACTCTCCTGGCCTAGCTATACGTAAATAAGGAAGTTGTTCTGCTTGTGTAGCCGTGTCTCTGAGTTTGCTGATTTTTAAACAATGTTTAACTATTCTTTGTAAAACTATTGGGCCTCCATGGCCTTGAATTTCCAATATATCTTCGCCTGTGTAGCTATTGGGTCCCTTAAAAAATATACAAAGAACTTCATCAATGAGTTCTCCTTGTGTATCTTTTAATTTGATAAACCGTACTTTTTTTTCCTCTAACTTTGTTTTAGTTAGTATTTCGGTAAAGCCTTCTAGGCTATGTCCACTGATCCTGACTATACCAACCGCACCTTTGCCTGGCGCTGTTGATATAGCAATAATTGGATCAGTGCGATCTTGCATATTTCATTCTTTACTTAAGAACACCTAACTTTTTGTTGATTAACCATTGCTGAGAAATTGACAAGATATTATTGGTTAACCAATACAAAACCAATCCTGAGGGAAAGAAAAAGAACATCACGCTAAAAGCCAGTGGCATGATCCACATCATTTTTGCTTGAATTGGATCTGGTGGGGTTGGATTGAGCCAGGTTTGTAACAATGAAGTCATTGTCATCAACAAAGGTAAGATGAAATAGGGGTCTGGAGATGATAAGTCATTGATCCATCCAATCCATGGTGTATTTCGCATCTCTACTGTTGAAAGCAAAACCCAATACAAAGCAATAAACACTGGAATTTGAACCATGATGGGCAAACAGCCACCCATAGGATTTACTTTTTCTTCTTTGTAAATTTTCATCATTTCCATCTGGATTTGTTGAGGCTTGTCTTTCAACCTTTCTCTCATCTCCATGATCTTTGGATTGATGGCTTTCATTTTTGCCATGCTCTTGTAAGCTTGCGCATTGAGCCAAAAGAAGGCAATCTTCAATAAAACAACCAATGCCACAATGGACCAACCCCAGTTATTGAGGTTCGCATTGATTTTGAACAACAACCAGTAAAGTGGTTTTGCAAGAATTGTGAGCCAACCATAATCCTTAACAAGTTCTAGTCCTGGGTAGATGCTTTCTAAATTTGTTTCTTCCTGCGGCCCAGAAAAAAACCTCGTTTCTGTATCCGTTTTTTCTCCAGGCTCTAGAGTTTTCAAATCACTGATCATTCCAACCGAATACAAATTGGTGTCAATTTTTTTAGAATATATCTCTCGTTGTCTCTCATCGTTGAAAATCCACGCACTTGCGTAGTAATGCTGGACCATTGCAACATATCCATAATTGGATTTGTTTTGAATGTCGACTTTGTTGTTTTCGATATCTTTGAATTCTATTTTTTGATATTTCTTCTCTTGTGTGTATACAGCTGGTCCTGTGAATGTCGAATAAAAAGACGATTCGCCATCTGGTTTATTACCATCTCTAATGATTTGTACATACAGCTTGGGTGAAATTCGTTCTTTTGTCTGATTCAAAACCGTATGCTTGACATCAACATAGTATTCATCTGCTGCCAAAGTAAATGTTTTAATTAGTTTTACACCATTTTCTGTTTCTGTGGAAAACTCAAGAATTTGACTGTCTTTTTTATTTTCTGGTTGAATGAACCTCGTCATTTGCATGGCTGTTTTGTGGTTAGGAAATGATTGGTTCGTTTCATTTCCAATCAAACCTGTCTGAGCCATGTAAACGCGTTGCTTGCTTTGCTCGAGCAATGAAATGGGTTGGTTTTGATTTTTTGAATCTGTCTGCTTTAAAAAACGGCTTTTGACGATCGTTCCCCCGTCTGAGCTGATGGTCAATTCCAAGTTTTCATTTTTCAATACATAGGTATTTTCTTTTTGTGCGGATGCGACTTTTGACTGATTGACCTCTTCAATCTTTTTGCTGCCGCTCTCGTTCGCAAATTTTGGCAGATCCGTAGCTTCACCTTCTTTGCCTTCAGTCTTTGCTGCTCCTTGAGCAAGCGCCGCCTCTTTAGGAGGAAAAAAAGTTGGTTTTTTTCCATTAAAGACTTGCCATTGGTCCCAAAGCAATACCATTGAAAAACCAAAAATTACCCAAAGGATCGTTCTTTTAATATCGTTCATTTTCTGCTTTACGTTTTTTTATTCGGCACTAAATCAATGCCACCCTCAGAAAAGGGATGACAACTGCAAACTCTCTTCAAGGTTAAATAAGAGCCTCTCATTGCTCCATGTACCTTTATAGCTTCTAAGGAATAAGCAGAGCAAGATGGAAAATATCTGCATGAGGGTGTCAAAAAAGGCCTAATAATCCACCTGTAAAAATAAACTGGACCCAATGCTAAATATTTGATCATTTGCTGTACAACTTTTCAAATAATACATTTAAATCATTGCGGATTATTTCTTTCACAAGGCTTGAATTGGCGCTTTTAGATTGAATGGATTTAATATCTTTGTGCAATCTTATGACGTATGCCTTGGTCAATAAAAGTTGGGTTTGGTTCGCAACCACTGCTCTTATTTGCCGTTTGATACTGTTTCTGGTTACCGCTCTTTTCGCGCATCTTTTGGGCACGAGTGCTCCGAACAATATTTGTTCATCTTTTGCGTTTACTCTTTTGAAATGGGCAAGAAGTTGCCTATCGCATGAGTGCAGTGAAAAGTAGCTTGTACGAGAATTGATAGAACCAGACATAACAGTCTGAAACTCTTCCCAAGTTTTCAGACTGTTCATTTATCAATTCAAGTCTATCAAATTAGACAGCTAAGCGTTTTCTGCCTTTTGCACGTCTTGCGTTGATGACCGCTCTTCCACCACGAGTCTTCATTCTTACTAAGAATCCGTGTGTTCTAGCGCGTTTTGTTTTTGATGGTTGATATGTTCTTTTCATTTTAATCCCAGTTTGATTAGCTTCCCTAACTAGGGAAACCTTGTATTATCGCAAAAAATCATTGATTTGTAATGACTTTTTTCTATGTTTTTCAAATCCTAATTAATTAATACTATTTTATTCGTTTTATTTCACACACACTGTATTAACCCTTGGTTCCTTTGCTGTGGATAAATTATTGATAAAGTGCTATTTAAAAACGTTAAACTACAGCCTATCCACAGATCTAAAAACAATGACATTAGGCGCCTCCCCTTCATCTGATTCTAAAGATTTTGAATTTGACTCTGATTCAACCCTTTGGAGGTTGTGTATTGAGCAACTTGCGAATGAATTACCCGAACAGCAGTTCAATACGTGGATAAAGCCTCTCAAAGCGGATGTGGCCTTAGACGGCAGTAAGGTTGTTATTTGGGTGGCCAATCGTTTCAAACTTGATTGGATCCGAGCCCAATATTTTCAAAAGTTATGCGCTCTGCTAGAGCAACTCAATGGACAACCCATCAAACTTGAATTGTCGCTTCTGGTCAAGGAAACACCGGTTAACCATTTCGCCAATCCAATAAAAACAGAATTCGAGATTCCCCTTGAAGCGCGGATTCCAGCTGATGATTTCTTAGTCAATGGACACAAGTCAAGGTTGAATACAGCTCTTACCTTCGAAAATTTAGTTGAAGGTACGGCCAACCGCATGGCTAGGGCTGCTGCAATGCATGTCGCCACAATACCCGGTCAGCTCTACAACCCTTTGTTCATCTACGGTGGGGTGGGGTTGGGAAAAACCCATTTAATGCATGCTGTGGGGAATAAACTTCTCGCAGACCAACCTGATGCCAAAGTTTTGTACATCCACGCAGAACAGTTTGTTTCTGATGTTGTTAAGGCGTATCAACGCAAGACCTTTGACGAATTCAAACATCATTACCATTCACTTGACTTATTGCTCATCGATGATGTTCAATTCTTTGCCAATAAAGACAGAACTCAAGAAGAATTCTTCAATGCTTTTGAAGCACTTTTGGCCAAAAAGTCTCACATTGTGATGACCAGTGATACCTATCCTAAAGGTCTTAACGATATTCACGAAAGACTGGTATCGAGGTTTGACTCTGGACTTACGGTTGCCATTGAACCACCAGAGCTGGAAATGCGTGTAGCGATCTTGATCAGTAAAGCGCGTAACGAAGGTACGGAGATGCCTGAAGAGGTTGCCTTTTTTGTTGCTAAAAATGTTCGCTCCAACGTGCGTGAACTTGAGGGCGCGCTGAGAAAGATACTGGCTTATTCAAGATTTAATCAAAAAGAAATCAATATTCAACTCGCACGAGATGCACTAAGAGATTTGCTTTCTATTCAAAATAGACAAATTTCAGTTGAAAACATTCAAAAAACAGTTGCAGACTATTACAAAATCAAAGTTGCGGATATGTACTCTAAAAAGAGGCCTGCTTCGATTGCCAAACCCAGACAGATCGCAATGTACTTGGCCAAAGAGCTGACTCAAAAAAGCCTTCCTGAAATTGGCGAGCTTTTTGGTGGTAGAGACCATACAACAGTTTTACATGCGGTCAGAAAAATTGGCTCTGAACGTCAACAACTCAATGACTTGAACCAACAACTCCATGTTCTTGAGCAAACGCTCAAAGGATAAGTGTGTGGATAAAAAATGCATAAACCTACAGTTATCAACAGGATCTGTCTCTTTTGAAAAGTTATTCAACTCCAACCAACTTCAAACAAACTCCAATTTGCCATGTTAAACATTCGCCAAGCTGTTGATTTTTCAAAACAAAGTGGGCTTATCCACAGAAAAGTCGTTTGCTTATCTACTACTACTATTTATTATTAATACATTAAGAGGTTAATGTGATCATCTTAAAAACAACTCAAAACAAAATTCTCTCCATTCTTCAATCGGTCAGTGGCATTGTTGAACGACGTCACACGATGCCCATTTTGGCCAATATTTTGATTCAGAAAATTGGCAGCAAAGTGCATTTCATGACGAGTGATCTTGAAATCCAAATCAAGACATCTGCTGAGTTCGATGACAGTGAGGGCGACTTTTCTACCACCATTGGTGCAAGAAAAGTCATTGACATCTTGCGCTCCATCGATTCCGAACAAAGTGTGAGCTTTGAATCCAACAAAGACAAAGTCATTTTAAAAGGTGGAAAGAGCCGTTTTACGCTCCAAACAATGCCTGCAGAGGACTTTCCAAGTTTGAAAGAGACCTCCCCATTTGGTTCGAGTTTCACACTTTCACAGAAAACATTAAAGCAATTGATGAACCAAGTTTCGTTCTCAATGGCTGTTCATGATATTCGTTATTATTTAAATGGAATCTTGTTTGTTGTTGAAAACAATGAATTGAGATTGGTTGCTACAGATGGTCATCGATTGGCCTATTCAAGCTCTAAACTAGATATTGAAATTCCAAAACAAGAGGTTATTCTCCCAAGAAAGACAGTTCTTGAGTTATCCAGATTGTTGAGTGATAACGATGAGACCATTTCAATCAGCTTTGCAACCAACCAAGCCAAGTTCACTTTCAATGACATTGAATTTGTATCAAAGCTTGTTGAAGGTAAATTCCCTGATTACAACCGCGTTATTCCTAAAAAGCAAAACAATACTGTTTTGATTGACCGAGTCAGTCTTTTGTCTTGTCTGCAAAGAACAGCGATTTTGACCAGCGACAAATTCAAAGGTGTCAGACTCAATATTGAACCTAACCTTCTTAAAGTCACCTCCACCAATGCAGAGCAAGAAGAAGCTTCAGATGAAATTGAAATCGATTACAGCGGTGAAAAAATTGAAATTGGTTTCAATGTCACTTATTTAATTGATGTACTTTTAAATATGAATCAAAAATCAATTTGTTTTGATTTACCCGATTCAAGTAGCTCTGCTTTGATTACTATTCCAGAAGACAGTTCTTTTAAATATGTTGTGATGCCCATGAGAATTTAATTGCCTTTTAATCATTGCATCACTTGAGAATAATTTATGACTGAAAATAACGAGAATTTAAATAAAGACATCAATCCTGATTCTTATGGAGAAGGATCAATTCAGATCTTGGAAGGTCTAGAGGCTGTTAGAAAACGACCTGGTATGTACATTGGTGACACATCAGATGGGACGGGACTTCATCATTTGGTTTTTGAAGTTGTTGACAACTCTATTGACGAAGCCTTAGCTGGTCATTGTGACGATATTGTTGTTACCATTCATACAGATAACTCTATCAGTGTGACGGATAACGGTCGAGGTATACCCACGGGTATCAAATTGGATGATAAGCACGAACCCAAACGTAGTGCTGCTGAAATTGCACTCACAGAATTGCATGCTGGTGGAAAGTTCAATCAAAACAGTTATAAAGTCTCTGGTGGTTTACACGGTGTTGGTGTTTCATGCGTGAATGCGCTCTCTAAATGGTTGCGTTTGACAGTCAGGCGTGATGGCAACGTTTACAGCATTGAATTTGCTAAAGGCGTCGTCCAAAATCGAATTGTAGAAATGCAAGACGGCGTAGAAGTTTCCCCAATGAAAGTTTTGGGCTCTTCTGAAAAAAGAGGTACTGAAGTCCATTTTTTACCCGATACAGATATCTTTACTCAAAACACTGATTTTCATTATGAAATTTTGAGCAAGCGCCTCAGAGAGCTCAGCTTTTTAAACAATGGAGTCAGAATTCGTTTGATAGATGAGCGCTTTGGTAAGGAAGATGATTTCTCTGGAGCTGGTGGCGTACAAGGTTTTGTTGAATTTATCAATTCTGGGAAAAAAGTACTTCATCCAACTGTTTTCTATGCTGCAGGCGATAGACCTTCTGAATCTTACGGAGGAATTCCTGGTACAGAAATTGGTGTTGAAGTTTCCATGCAATGGAACGATGGTTACAGTGAAAATGTTTTATGTTTTACCAATAACATTCCTCAGCGCGACGGAGGTACTCATTTAACAGGGCTCAGAGCAGCCATGACACGTGTGGTCAATAAATATATTGATGAGCACGAGTTTGCTAAAAAAGCAAAAGTCGAAGTTTCTGGCGATGATATGCGTGAGGGTCTTTGTTGTGTATTGTCTGTAAAGGTACCTGAACCAAAATTCAGCAGTCAAACCAAAGACAAATTGGTTTCTAGTGAAGTTCGTGCTCCTGTTGAGGATATTGTTGCTAAAGCTTTGGGTGATTACTTACAAGAACGCCCTAACGATGCAAAAATCATTTGCGGAAAAATCGTCGATGCAGCACGTGCGCGTGAAGCGGCAAGGAAAGCCCGAGAAATGACACGTCGCAAAGGTGTTCTGGATGGTATGGGTTTACCTGGTAAATTGGCAGATTGCCAAGAAAAAGATCCATCACTTTGTGAGATTTACATCGTTGAGGGCGACTCTGCCGGTGGTTCAGCCAAGCAAGGTCGCGATCGTAAATTTCAAGCGATTTTGCCTTTACGAGGCAAAATTCTTAATGTTGAAAAAGCCCGGTACGAAAAACTATTGACCAGCAACGAAATATTGACTCTCATCACGGCTTTAGGAACTGGAATCGGTAAAGCATCTTCTGATTCTGGAAAGTCAGGCACTGATGATTTCAATGTGGATAAATTACGTTATCACAGAATCATTATCATGACCGATGCTGATGTTGATGGTGCGCATATTCGCACTCTGTTGTTAACGTTCTTTTATCGCCAGATGCCAGAGCTGGTTGAAAGAGGTCATATTTATATTGCTCAGCCACCCCTTTATAAAGTTAAAGTTGGAAAAGAAGAGCAGTATTTGAAGGACGCACCCGCTCTTGATGTTTTCTTACTTAAAGTAGCCCTGAAAGACGCTTCCCTCAGTACAGGGGGAGAGGATGCTCAGGTGATCAATGGCGAGACATTGGAGTCATTGGCTGCAAAGCATCAAGTTGCCGAATCGGTGATTCATCGCTTGAGTGGTTTTATGGACGCTGAGGCGCTTAGAGCCATTGCTGATGGTGTTCATGTTCAACTTGATACTTTGGATCAAGCACAGTCTTCTGCTCTCTTGCTGCAAGAAAAGTTGCGAGAACTTGGAAGTGGTGCAGAGGTGACGGGTGAATTTGATGTTCGAAGTGATAAACCGATTTTGAGAATCAGCCGTCGTCATCATGGCAACGTCAAGAGCAGCATCATCACACAAGACTTTGTTCATGGAGCCGATTATGCGGCTTTGCATGAAGCCGCACAAACTTTTAAATCGCTCTTGCAACCGGGTGCCAAAATCAGTCGAGGTGAGGGCGAGAAGCTCAAAGAAGAGAAGGTCACGGATTTCCGTCAAGCTATGCGTTGGCTGATCTCTCAGGCCGAACACGTCACCGCTAGACAGCGCTATAAAGGTCTAGGCGAGATGAACCCCTCGCAGTTGTGGGAAACCACCATGGATCCCACGGTTAGAAGGCTTTTGAGGGTACAAATTGATGATGCCATTGAAGCCGATAGAGTGTTCACGATGCTCATGGGCGATGAGGTGGAGCCCAGGCGTATTTTCATTGAATCCAATGCGCTCAGGGCAGCCAATATTGACATCTAGTTGTTGATCTCAATGCTCCTTCAAAGTTGACTTTGAGGGAGCTTTTCTTATTTTGAAATGATCAAGCTCGCATTGGTTCCACCAAATGCGAATGAGTTGCTCAGCACATGAGTGAGACTACTCACATTTCGGTTTTTTTCATTCACTAAATTCAGTTGAATTTCGTCGTCTGCAATCAAATTTGTGTCGTTGCTCGGTAAGCGTTGATTTTCTAGAGCACTGATGCATGCCAGCAATTCGACAGCCCCGCTTGCTCCCAACAAGTGGCCGTGCAATGATTTGGTTGAGCTCACAAGTACGTTTTGTGTGTCAAATACAGTTTGTATGGATTTTGATTCGGTCAGATCACCCACAACTGTTGCTGTGCCATGTGCATTGATGTAACCAATGTCTTTTGTCTCAAGCCCAGCGTCTTTTATGCTCGATAGCATGACTTTGACTTGAGTCGCCGTTTGTGGATTGGTCATGTGTTGACCATCCGAGTTGGTTGCAAAGCCACTTAGAAAGTATTTTTTACCGGGTTTGTTGTTTTCTTTTTCAAGTACAAACGCGGCAGCGCCTTCTCCCATTGCAAACCCAGTTCGGTCTTTTGAAAAGGGGATGAAGCTTGATATTTTTCCGTCCTTCACGGGAGCCATGACCCTGAGTGAATTCCAAGCCATCAGCATGCCAGGGGTCAGCATGGATTCGCTCCCGCCCACAATGGCGACATCGAGCCATCCACCTCTTATGGCTCTCATGCCTTCTCCAATTGCAATGCTTGAAGAAGCACATGCACATGCATAAGTGATGCACGAGCCTTGCGCATGCATTTTGATGGCCAATTCTGCTGCCGGTGCATTCGGCATGGCGGTCACGACGGAGGTGGGTCTAATTCGTGTTTGTAAGCCATAAATCAAATTGGTGGTCTGATCAAAGCTTGAAGCACCCGCCATTCCTGAGCCCCAGAAAATACCAATTCTGTCTCTTTCAATGCTCTCAAGATCCAATGTTGAGTTTGCTAAAGCTTTGTCCAAGCTCAAGAGTGCCATTGCAGTTGCTCGGTCACAGGGCAACTTGGAGGGGCTGAGGTAATTTTTTTCGTCAATATCACAAGTAGCAACCGGAACATTAAAATCTGGATGGCCTTTGATTTGAACTGTTTGGCTTTTGATGGCCGAGTGATGGTTGAACAACGACCTCTCAAACTCCTCGATTTCTCTTCCAATTGGCGTGATGAAACCATATCCAGAAATTTGAACCCGTGGGTGTGTCATGTCTACTTTTTATTCTGTGCTTTGATCTCATCTATGATGGTGCACACTTGTTCAAGAGTGGTCGAGCCTTGGCGAGGATCAATTCGGTCTTCGGGAATTCTAATTTCAAAAGCATCTTCTATCGCAAAGACAAACTCCATCAGCGTCAATGAGTCCAAACCCAAATCAGTTAATGCTGTTTGTGGTGATACAGTGGTGCTGCCATGGAATTTCTCCTGGAACAGATGTTCAATTTTGCTAAACGTATCAGAGGACATGGTCCGTTGCCTTTTAATTTCTTCAATTGTAAAGGCTTTCTCTTTTCGATGTTCACAGAGTGTGTCGATAAAGCATATTGGCCTCTCTGGCCAAATGGCGTTTGGGTGATCTGTGCCGAGCATACCCTTTTTTTGCATTGACTGTTAAAATCGTCACTCGCTCCTTGGTGACAAGCCTGCCTCAGCTCTCGAGACCCGACTTTTATACCCAACGGCCCTCTCTCAGTGGTCGAATCAACGTTATCTGAATACTCACAATGGATTATCCTAAATACTTTGACGTCATTGTTGTCGGTGGAGGCCATGCGGGCACAGAAGCTGCACTTGCCAGTGCTCGAATGGGGTGTCAGACCTTGTTGATCACTCACAACATTGAGACGCTCGGTCAGATGAGTTGCAACCCTTCTATTGGTGGCATTGGCAAGGGTCATTTGGTCAAAGAGGTTGATGCCATGGGTGGTGTGATGGCCTTGGCCACGGACATGGCCGGCATACAATTCAGAATCTTGAACAGCTCTAAGGGGCCCGCAGTTCGTGCCACACGGGCTCAGGCAGACCGCATCCTCTACAAAGCTGCAGTCAGAGATTTTCTTGAAAATCAAGAGAACTTGTATATTTTTCAGCAAGCGGTGGACGATTTGATTGTTCAAGGCACCAAAGTCACAGGTGCCGTGACCCAGTCTGGCATTCGTTTTACCAGTAAAACGGTTGTGTTGACTGCAGGGACTTTCTTAAACGGAAAGATTCACGTTGGCTTGAACAACTATTCTGCTGGCAGAGCGGGGGATCCACCTGCAATTTCCTTGAGTGAGCGCTTAAAGGAATTGCAATTGCCACAAAAGAGGTTAAAGACGGGGACACCTCCTCGAATCGATGGAAGAACGATTGATTTTTCCAAATGCACCGAACAAGCAGGTGACGGAATGCCTGGAGGTCTCCCGGGTCCTGTTCCTGTATTCAGTTTTATGGGTCAGCAAATTGCACATCCGCAACAAATTTCTTGTTGGGTGACTCACACCAACGAGAAAACGCATGAAATCATTCGTTCGGGTTTTGACCGAAGCCCCATGTTCACAGGAAAAATTGAGGGTGTAGGGCCCAGGTATTGTCCCAGTGTTGAAGACAAAATCAATCGGTTTGCCGACAAGTCAAGCCATCAGATCTTTTTAGAGCCCGAAGGTCTTCATACGCACGAAATTTACCCCAATGGCATCAGTACCAGTTTGCCCTTTGACATTCAATTCGACTTGGTTCGTTCGATGCGGGGGCTTGAAAATGCCCATATTTTGAGGCCGGGTTATGCCATTGAGTACGACTACTTCGATCCAAGAGAATTGTTTCCCAGTTTTGAAACCCGGGCCATTGAAGGATTGTTTTTTGCTGGGCAAATCAACGGCACCACGGGCTATGAAGAGGCGGCTGCTCAAGGCCTTTATGCGGGAATCAACGCGGCATTGAAGTCACAAGACAAGTCGCCTTGGACACCCCAAAGAGACGAGGCGTACATCGGCGTCTTGGTCGACGACCTGATCACCAAGGGTGTGACCGAACCCTACAGAATGTTCACGTCTCGTGCAGAGTTCAGACTGCAACTGCGAGAAGACAATGCCGACACTCGATTGACCGAGCAAGCACGGCAAATGGGCCTTGTTGACGACGCACGTTGGCGCGCATTCGAGCTCAAACGCGAGGCTGTTTCACGTGAAACACAAAGACTACGTTCGCAATGGGTGAACCCTAAGAACGTAGAGCCTGCCGTTTGCGAAAAGGTCTTGGGCCACATGATCGAGCGGGAGTACAACTTGGCGGACTTGCTTCGTCGTCCAGGCGTCACTTATGAAGAGGTGGTTTCATTGGGTGACGATCGCTTTAAAAGTGAGGACTTGGCTCAATTGACCGAGACCGAAAGACAATCGGTGATTGAGCAAATAGAAATTACTGCTAAATACGCGGGTTACATTGATCGTCAACAAGAAGAGGTCAAGCGAGCAAGTCATTATGAATCGATGCTTTTGCCAACGAGTTTGGATTATGGTTCGATCAAAGCCCTGAGCTTTGAGGTGAGACAAAAGCTTCAGCAGCAGCGCCCGCAAACCTTGGGCCAAGCCTCACGGATATCTGGCATCACACCAGCGGCCATCTCTTTGTTGCTCATTCATTTGAAGCGTCAGCGCTACAAGGGTTTTGAGGATCAGAAGTCCGATGAAGCGTCGAGTCCCTTGATCGCCTGAGAGCTTGACGGCTCTTGGGGTCGAAGGATCTAACCCTTTATTCTGATCATCTTATGTCTTATCTGAACCAATTGGGTCCGAGTTCTTTGGTCCTTTCCTCTGGTGCGCAAGCCTTGGGCGTACCGTTGAGTCCTGTTCAACTCGAGCAGTTGGCCCAATATGCCATGCTCTTACAAAAGTGGGGGGCTGTTTATAACCTTACGGCGAACAAAGAACTTTCACAAATTGTCAACCTTCATTTGTTGGATTCATTGGTAACGGTTCCGTGTCTGCAGCGCGAGGCCCCGGGGTTGGAGCGGATTTTGGATGTGGGTTCCGGCGCTGGCTTGCCCGGCGTGGTTTTGTCGATCATGTTCCCTCAAGCGGAAGTTCATTGTGTGGATGCTGTGGCCAAGAAGGCGGCGTTCATCAATCAAGTTGCCATCAGTCTGGGTCTGAAGAATCTGCATGCCCATCATCGTCGCATTGAAGCCTTCGACCTTGAGGTTGACGTCATCACATCAAGAGCTTTTTCTTCTTTGTTTGACTTTGTGAGTTTGACGCAAAAGAACTTAAGGCCTCAAGGGGTTTGGATGGCCATGAAGGGGCAGGTGACCGAGCAAGAATTGAATCCTATGGCGTCGGTGGTGGATGTGTTTCACGTGGAACCCTTGCATGTTCCTGGCCTGGATGCGTCAAGAAATATCGTTTGGATGAAGAAAAAGGGCTGAGCCTTTTGTTCCTTGCCAAGGGTTTCACGTGAAACAATCATGTAAAACGCACATTTACTGGCAAAAGGGCGTGTAAAAGCCTAGACATTGCAGTTAAACTCTCGGGCTCCCCACGAAATCCGTTCACCATGGTTTATTCAGATGTCATGCCGATCAAAGACTATGTGTCGTTTGTGGTGACCGTGGCTTTGTTTTTGGCTTTGCCTGGACCGGGAAACTTGGCAATTTTGGCGGCCTACCGTGTAGGTGGTGTGCGTGCTGCAATGGTGTCAACCTTGGGAATTGCTTTTGGCGACCAAGTGTTGATCGTTCTCGCGTTGAGCGGTTTGGCCACCATTGTTCAAGAAATGCCTGTTCTGTTCCAATGGATCGAGTATTTGGGCGCCGCGTACTTGCTGTATATCGGTTTGGGTTTGTTGCGTGACCGGCAACGCATAGACAAGGAGGCAGAGTTCAAAATGAAAAGGATCTTTAGGCAGTCTGTGGCCGTCACGCTGCTCAATCCTAAGGCGATCATTTTCTACATGGCTTTTTTCCCCTTGTTTTTAGAAAGAGGTCAGGTCATCGATCTTCACATTTGGTTTGTTTTGGCTGGAACGATCGCCATCATGACCTTGTTGTACGGCGTTGTACTTCTGGTCTCGATCAAGATGCTGTCAAAGACGATGGGGGAGACGGGTGTGTTCAGCAACTATTTGGCAAAAATTCTGGGTGTGATGTTCATTGGGTTGGGGATCAGACTGGCTTTTTCATAAGAAGAAAGAAAAAAATGGCGCATATTTTTTGTGTGGCAAATCAAAAAGGTGGTGTGGGCAAGACCACAACCACGGTGAATTTGTGTGCTGGGTTGGCCGCACTTGGGCAACGGGTGTTGATGGTGGATTTGGATCCCCAGGGCAACGCCACCATGGGCTCTGGAATAGACAAGCGAGAGTTGGAGTTGAGTGTTTATGAGGTCTTGATCGAGGGCGCCTCGATCAAGAGCGCCAAAGTGACCAGCAATTGGGGCGAGCAGGCGAATCACAAGCTTCATCCCACGTATGATGTTCTCGGCGCGAGTCGTGAGTTGGCCGGTGCAGAGTTGGAACTCGTTGGGATGCCCAACCGAGAAAAGCGTTTGAAAGAGGCTCTTGATCAGGTGGACTTGGACTATGACTTTGTCTTGATCGATTGTCCTCCTTCATTGTCTTTGCTCACACTGAACGGTTTGTGTTCGGCCAATGGTGTGATCGTTCCCATGCAATGCGAATATTTCGCCCTTGAAGGGTTGACCGATTTGGTCAATACGATCAAGCAAGTGCATGCCAACTTGAACCGATCTTTGAAAATCATTGGCCTGCTGCGTGTGATGTTTGATCCCCGAGTGAGTTTACAAGTTCAGGTGAGTGATCAGTTGAAGGCCCACTTTGGTGACAAAGTGTTCAACGCCGTGATCCCCAGGAATGTGCGTCTGGCGGAAGCCCCCAGTTTTGGTTTGCCTGGTGTGGTCTACGACCCCAATGCCAAGGGCAGTTTGGCCTTCGTCACGTTTGCCCAAGAAATGGTTGAGCGAATTTCTAAAAACCCATAATTAATTATTTAGTATTATTTCGGCCTGGTGCCGTATTGGATGATCAAAGTCAATCCCTGGAGAAGGTGAAAGCATGGCAACTAAAAAAGCAAGTCGTTTGGGTCGTGGATTGGAGTCCTTGTTGGGGCCAAAGGCGCCAGAAGAGGGTTTGGTGCTGAGTCAAGGCTCGGATGCGCCCAGCCAATTGGATCTCGCTCAAATGGTGCCTGGCATGTACCAGCCCAGAACGCGCATGGACGAGGGTGCGCTTTATGAGTTGGCTGAAAGCATCAAAACGCAAGGGGTCATGCAGCCCATTTTGGTGAGGCCATTGAGGGACGGAGAGAACGCCGGAAAGTATGAAATCATTGCTGGCGAGAGACGATTTAGGGCTTCAAAAATCGCTGGTTTGGACAAGGTGCCTGTCCTTGTGCGAGATGTTCCCAATGAGGCCGCAGCGGCAATGGCACTGATTGAGAACATTCAGCGTGAGGATTTGAATCCCTTGGAGGAGGCCCAGGGCTTACAGCGACTGGTCAAAGAGTTTGGCTTGACACATGAGGACGCGGCCCAGGCGGTTGGACGATCTAGGAGTGCGGCATCTAATTTGTTGCGCTTGTTGAATTTGGCAGATCCGGTTCAATCCTTGTTGATGGCCGGGGATTTGGACATGGGCCACGCGAGAGCTCTTTTGAGTTTAGACCGTGCCACGCAGATCACGACTGCCCATCAAATTGCCACCAAGCATCTCTCGGTCAGAGAGGCCGAGCGATTGGTGAAGAAAATTGGCGCCGAGTTTCAGTTGGTGGCCTCCAAGCCCAAGAAAGAAAAGTCCCGAGACATCAAAAAGGTGGAAGAAGAGCTCTCCGACTTGTTGACCGCACAGGTAGAGGTGCGCGTTAAAAAACGCGTTAAAAGGTATGGTCGCATGGAGGAAATGGGTGAGATAGCGATTCAATTTGGAACGCTCGAAGAAATCAATGGTTTGATCGACAAACTCAAGTCCATCACCTAAGGCCTCTTGGTTCAATTCAACACAGACAGGACAAAGATGGGACTGCGCTTAACTCAAATCACCACTCGAACAGGGGATGGGGGCATCACGGGCTTGGGCAACAATGAACGGGTCTCAAAGAGCCATGTGAGGGTTCATGCCATGGGGGACGTCGACGAGTTGAACTCGATGATCGGCTTGTTGCTTTGTGAAGAAATGGTGGCGACGGATCGAGACTTGTTGATCACCATCCAACATGAGCTTTTCAATTTAGGCGGTGAGCTCGCCATGCCTGGCATGGCGCTCCTGAAGGAGACGGCTTTGTTGCAATTGGATGAGGTGATGCAAAATTATCAAAAAGCATTGCCCCCTCTCAAAGAGTTCATCTTGCCTGGGGGCACGAGAGCCTCATGTCTGGCGCATGTGTGCAGAACTGTTGCGCGTCGATCAGAGCGCTCAGTTGTCACCTTGACACTTGAGGACGGCTACGAGGGACTGGGCACGAAGTACCTGAACCGATTGAGTGATGTCTTGTTCATTTTGGCCAGAAAACTCAACCAAGATCAAGCTTGCTCGGATGTGTATTGGAACAGTGAGCGTTTGGCCCAGTTGAACAAAGCTTAGTGACCGAGCGTTGGGTATCGTGAAGAGGAAGAGGCCATTCTCTTAAAGGACTTAGACGCGATTCGCAACGATTGCCATGGTGATCCTGGAGATGCAAATCAACTCTTGAGCATCGTTATGAAGCTCAATGCCCCAAACATGGGTCGTTCGGCCTCGGTGAAAGGCACGTGCAGTACCGTGAACATAACCACTGCTCACGCCCTTGATGTGGTTGGCATTGATCTCCATGCCCAAGGTATGGCAATGCGGCTCACAGGCGTAATAGGCCCCACATGAGCCGAGCGTTTCTGCCATCAAGACACTCACGCCACCGTGCAATCGGCCAAAGGGTTGCATGGTTTTTTTCTCCACATGGAGCCTTGCCTGGATGAAGTCATCTCCCAGTTCGGTGAACTCCAGTCCCATGTGATGGGCGGCACTGCCTGCGTTCAGGGTGTTCAAGAGTTCAAGGGAGATGGGTTTTTGCCAAATTCGCATGAGAAAGAAGGGATGTCAGTACGTGTGAGGGGGATTATCGATCAACAAAACGTGCCGTGGAAAGGCCCAGGGAGCAGCGTTATTTCTTCAGCTTGCCCTTGCTCATGATCGTCGTCGAGAGCATGGACTTCGTGGCTTCGACACTGACAGGCTTGGGTGCAGAGAGGTCTTTTTTAGGCTTTTTGCTTTCTTTGTTTTTTCTTTGTTGACCTTTGGCCATGATAGAGTCCTGAGTGTGTGAAAAGACCAGTGTACTCCTCAACGCCACGAATGCCTAACATGACCCAAGAAATAGAACTGAGGGAGTCGGAGGTGAAGATGACCGCCATTCGAGCTCAAGGCGCTGGGGGGCAGCATGTCAACAAAGTTTCCAGTGCTGTGCATTTGAGGTTCGACATCCCGGCCTCCAGCCTCAGCGAATCGGTTAAAAACCGACTTTTGTCCTCAGAGGACTCCAGAATCAACAAAGCGGGTGTGCTCGTCATGAAGGTGCAAGACAGCAGGAGTCTAGAAATGAACAAAATGCTGGCCTGGTCTAGGCTTTATGAGCTGATTGCTGCCTTTTCAAAGGACATCAAAAAGAGACGGGCAACGCGGCCCAAAAGGTCGGCCATTGAAAAGCGCTTGAATCAAAAAAAACAAAGATCCATTTTGAAGTCAAGTCGGGGCATTGTGGAGTCGTGACAACAAGTTGGCTTAACTGTATTAAACTGTCTGCTTTTGCAAGACAAGCACTACAAAGATGTGGAACGTACGCGTTCTTTCTTTCATTTACCAATTGGAGAACACAATGACACGAGCAAGTTTTCAATGGCAAGATCCTTTTTTATTGGATGAGCAGCTCACCGAGGAAGAGCGAATGATTCAAAAGGCCGCTCAAGAGTATTGCCAAAAGAAATTAGCCCCACGTGTTTTGGAAGCCTTTAGAAATGAGAAAACAGACATCTCGATTTTCAGGGAGATGGGAGAGCTTGGACTTTTGGGTCCCACCATTCCGCAAGAGTTTGGGGGCCCTGGATTGGGCTATGTGGATTACGGCTTGATTGCCAGAGAGGTCGAGCGCGTGGACTCCGGATACCGCTCCATGATGAGTGTGCAGTCTTCTTTGGTGATGTTGCCCATTTTTGAGTTTGGCACTCAAGCCCAAAAAGAGAAATACTTGCCCAACTTGGCCAGCGGACAAAGCATCGGTTGCTTTGGATTGACGGAGCCCGATCATGGTTCGGATCCTGGCAGCATGGCCACTCGAGCACAGCGTGTCGCCGGGGGTTACCAATTGCGGGGCAGCAAGATGTGGATCTCCAACAGTCCCATCGCCGATGTGTTTGTGGTCTGGGCCAAAGAGGTCAGTGAAGGCGGGCAAGTCGGCCCCATCAGAGGCTTTATTTTAGAAAAGGGCATGAAGGGCTTGAGTGCTCCAGCGATTCACGGCAAGGTGGGTCTGAGAGCCTCCATCACGGGTGAAATCGTGATGGACTCGGTCTTTGTGCCAGAAGAGAACGCGTTTCCAGAGATCACGGGTCTCAAAGGTCCCTTCACTTGCTTGAACAGCGCGCGTTATGGCATTGCATGGGGCGCTTTGGGGGCGGCGGAGTTTTGTTGGCATGCCAGTCGCCAATACACCATGGATCGTCAGCAGTTTGGTAGACCCTTGGCGGCCAATCAGTTGATTCAAAAGAAATTGGCCGATATGCAGACAGAAATCGCTCTGGGTCTGCAAGGCTGTTTAAGGCTTGGACGCATGAAGGATGAAGGCATGGCCTGCGTGGAGTTGACGTCTTTGCTCAAGAGAAACTCTTGCGGAAAGTCTTTGGACGTTGCGCGTTTGGCCAGGGACATGATGGGTGGCAACGGCATCAGCGACGAGTTTGGCGTTGCAAGACACTTGGTCAACCTGGAGGTGGTCAACACCTATGAGGGCACGCACGATGTGCATGCTTTGATCCTGGGCAGAGCGCAAACAGGCATTGCAGCTTTTGCAAACTGACCCATTCTTATTTTTGAGCCTGATGGACAAAACGACTTTTAAGACATGACGCCAACCTTAAGCAGAGTCGTTGTGGGTTTGAGTGGAGGGGTTGACTCTGCGGTGGCGGCTTACTTGCTCAAAAAGCAAGGTCATGAAGTGCATGCCATTTTCATGAAGAATTGGGAGGATGATGACAACGACGAGTATTGCTCATCCAATGAAGACTTTGTGGATGCGGTGGCGGTGGCTGATGTTTTGGGCATCGAGATTGAGCATGTGAACTTTTCTGCCGATTACAAAGACCGTGTCTTTGCGGCTTTTTTACAAGAATACAAAGCGGGAAGAACACCCAACCCCGATATCTTGTGCAACGCAGAGATCAAATTCAAAGCTTTTTTGGACCATGCGATGCGCTTGGGCGCTGAAAAAATTGCGACAGGGCATTATGCCCGGGTGTTGGACACACCTTCGGGCTACAAGCTCTTAAAAGGGGTCGATGCGGACAAAGATCAGAGTTACTTTTTGCATCGATTGCACCAAAAGCAATTGAGCAAGACCTTGTTTCCCGTCGGGGAGATGAGAAAAACACAGTTGAGAGCCTTGGCAGAAGAGGTGGGTCTGCCCAATGCGAAGAAGAAAGATTCAACCGGAATTTGTTTTATTGGTGAGCGGCCTTTTCGAGCGTTTTTGAATCAATACATCGCCTCCAAACCTGGCCCCATCAAAAATGAGTTGAACCAAACCATTGGTCAGCATGTGGGTTTGAGTTTTTACACTTTAGGCCAACGTCAGGGCTTGGGCATTGGCGGGGTGAAGGCTTCCGTCAAGTCTTCAGTGAAAGCGCCCGCTTCAAAGGAGAAGTTGAACGATCACCACGAGCCTTGGTTTGTGGCTTACAAAGACATGAGGCGAAACACCTTGGTGGCGGTTCAAGGTCATGATCATCCAGCGCTTTTATCTCATGCGCTGACGGCTCAAGACCTCAGTTGGACGAACGGGGAGGAGCCGCCTCATTTCTCACAACCCTTAACGGCAAAGACAAGGTACCGCCAACTCGACGCGCCATGTCGCATCACGGCCCTCAACTCGAAAGAGATGGGTTTGACGTTCGAGCAAGCACAGTGGGCCGTGACCCCTGGGCAGTCGGTCGTGTTGTACAGTGGTGAGGAGTGTTTGGGGGGTGGGGTCATTTGGGGCTACTCACCTCTTCAGCGCATGGACGGTGAGGACTTGAGACCTGAAAGTCGCTAGGCCCATGTCCTGGGGCTCAAGCGCTATTTAGAAAGCGTCCAATACATTTTTGGCCGATCGCACCAAGACAGAACGCAACCATTCATGGGCTTCGGAGGAGAGTGCTTGTTTGTACCATAGCAAGTCCACATGAACCGGTTGGAGCTTTAAGGGGATGGGCTTGATGCAAAGTTGTTCGGCAAGTCCTGCAACGCGCACGAAGTGTTTCGGCAATACCGTGAGCAAGTCGGAGTTGAGCACGACACGGCCCGCCGTTGCGAATTGATTGACGGTCACCGCCACTTTTCGCTGTCGCCCCAGTGCTGCAAGTGCTTGGTCCACGAATCCAAAGGGCCTGCCAGAAAAGCTCACCAACATATGCCTGGCTTGGCAAAAGGCTTCAAGCGTCAACTCAGACTTGCTCAAGGGGTGATCGCGGCGCATGACGCAAACATACTCTCCTTCAAATAGACGCAAATGGTCAAACATCACCAAGTCATCCGATTGGGCCTTGGCGGTGAGATCTGCCAAGGCCGCGGGGAAGTGTCCAACGGCCACATGTGCCGCGTTCTCCATCAACAGCTTTCGGGGGTCTCGGGTGGTCAAGGGGATGACGCGTAGGCTTGCATTGGGGGCCTCACCTTCAAAGATCTTGGACAAGGCGGGGATGAGCTCGGCCGCCGTCGCATCCGCCATCGCCACAATGAAAGGGGTCGTGCTCACCCCGGGGTCAAAGGGGTCTGGGCTGATGGCCTTTTCGAGTTGATTGAGGGCCTCTCGGATTTGAGGCCACAACCATTTCGCATGAGAGGTGGGGACGAGGCGAGGCCCTGTGCGTACCAACAACTCATCACCCAAATGCTCTCTCAGTCGGCGAAGGGCATTGCTCACGGCAGGCTGGGTCAGCGCCAGTCGGTGGGCCGCCCGTGTGAGGCTTTGTTCAGACATGATGACATCAAATACACGGAGCAAATTCAGATCCAGTGTTTTGAAATTGATGGGGAGAGGTTTTATAATCATTTCCGTGAATATTGTATATCACAAAACAAAAGTTGAACAACACTAGAGAAAACCCTATGATTCAGGCATCGGTTCAAAAGACCCCGCTTATTTTCAAAAGGAATCATCATGTCTACATTTGTACACAGTCAATTCAATCAAAGCCACCCCGGTGTGGACCGTGTCGAAGGTATCGTGGAGAAGTACCAAGCCTATTCTCGTCCCTTTGAAGGCGCCAAAGCCTTGGCCGCGGTGCTTTTAGGTGCCTTGGTCTCTTCATTGTTGGTGGTGGCCAATCAGGTCATCGACTCATGGAGCGATGGCCACTTGATGGCGGCTTGGATTGCCTTATGGATTGTTGCTTTTTCATCCTTGGCCCTTTTTGACGGTCCCGTCAAGAGTTTGGCACAAAGTCTAAAAACCAGTTTCCAACATGTGCTGCGTCAAAGAGCACAGGCCCAACAAGATCAAAAGACCTGGGCCGTCGCAAAGCGCGATCCTGCACTCATGGCGGAATTGACGGTTTTGATGCTCAGAGGTTAATTGCCTATCGCCTCTTGCTTTGCAAAGAGGTCAAAAAAAAGCCTCTTGAAGTTTTTCAAGAGGCTTTTTCTATGGTGCGGGGGTCATCAAACGCTGGCGAGTCTTTTCTCTAAGCCTGCTTGAGCTTGTTTCAGCTCCTGGGGCAGGTGGTAAGACAGTTGTGCAAAGAGCTCTTTGTGCAGCACCAGTTCAGCCTCCCAAGAAGACTTGTCGATGTGGGTCACTTGAGCGAATTGTTCAGCCGTGAAATCAAGTCCTGTCCAATTGATTTCGGGATATTTGGGGCTCACGCCAAAGATATGATCTTGACCAGAAACCGTGTTTTCAATGCGATCGATCATCCATTTCAAAACGCGCATGTTCTCGCCATAGCCAGGCCAAATGAATTTGCCATCAGCGCCCTTTTGGAACCAATTGGTGGTGAAGATTTTGGGCAATTGAGCACCTTGCGCCGAGAGTTTGGCACCGAGGTCCAACCAGTGTTGGAAGTAGTCGCTCATGTTGTAGCCTGTGAAGGGAAGCATAGCAAAAGGATCGCGACGCACCACGCCTTGAGCACCCGTGGCGGCGGCGGTTGTTTCTGAGCCCATGGTCGAGGCCATGTAAACGCCTTCGACCCAATCTCTGGCCTCAGTCACCAAGGGGACAGTTGAGGAGCGGCGCCCGCCAAAGATGAACGCATCAATCGGCACGCCCTTGGGGTCATCCCATGCGGCGTCAATGGCGGGGTTGTTGGTTGCGGCCACGGTGAATCGTGCGTTGGGGTGTGCAGCCTTGGCACCCGTTTCCTTTGCAATGGCGGGCGTCCAATCCTTGCCTTGCCAATCAATGCAATGTGCGGGAGCATCTCCCATGCCTTCCCACCAAACGTCACCATCATCGGTCAAAGCCACATTGGTGAAGATCACATCATGGTTCAAACTGGCCATGCAATTGGGGTTGGTGAGGGTGTTGGTACCAGGAGCGACGCCAAAGTAACCCGCCTCAGGGTTGATGGCATACAAGCGCCCATCTTGAGCGGGTTTGATCCAAGCAATGTCGTCGCCAATGGTGGTGACCGTCCATCCATCGAAACCTGCTGGAGGGATGAGCATGGCGAAATTCGTTTTACCGCAAGCGCTGGGAAAGGCTGCTGCGACGTGGTATTTTTTGCCATTGGGCGGGGTGACGCCCAAAATAAGCATGTGCTCGGCCAACCAACCCTCATCGCGACCCATGTTAGAGGCGATGCGAAGTGCAAAGCACTTTTTGCCCAAAAGGGCATTGCCACCATAGCCTGAGCCGTAAGACCAAATCTCACGCGTCTCGGGGTAATGCACAATGTATTTGGTCGCATTGCAAGGCCATGTGGAGTCCTTTTGACCTTCGCTCAATGGGGCGCCTACGGTGTGGATACAGGGAACAAATTCACCGTCAGTGCCTAAAACGTCATAGACCTCTTTGCCCATGCGAGTCATGATTTTCATGTTCACAGCAACATAGGCGCTGTCTGACAATTCAACGCCAATGTGAGCGATGGGGCTGCCCAAGGGGCCCATTGAAAAGGGCACGACGTACATGGTACGACCTTGCATACAACCATCAAACAAGGGCTTCAAGGTACTACGCATCTCGCTGGGATCACACCAATTGTTGGTGGGGCCAGCGTCTTCTTGTTTTTGCGAGCAAATGAAAGTGCGGTCTTCGACACGAGCAACGTCGTTGGGGTCGGAGCAGGCCAAAAATGAATTGGGACGCTTGATGGGGTTGAGTTTTTTGAACGTACCTGCTTGAACCAGCAAGTCGCACAAGTGCTTGTATTCTTCCTCGGAGCCATCGCACCATACGATGTCCTTGGGTTTGCAAAGGGCAGCCATTTCACTGACCCAAGCTATCAAGGGGGTGTTTTTTACAAAACTAGGTGGGTTGATACCCAAGGCCTTCTGTGTGGGTGCATTCATAAATCGCTCCTGATCAAATTAATTAAGGTCAAGCACTTGAAGCGGCACAAGACCTTGACCTTAAGGAATTCGGTTTTTAGGGGGGTGAGGGAAGAAATGGTAGCTGGAAATATAAAAAGTAAGCCATTGGTAGAGACGATAGGACGAAGGCCTCTCACAACGCGTGTATAGAAGTGAAATCAAAAAAGGGCCGTCAAAGAGGGCCCCCACGGCATCAGGCCATGAAAACGGCGATGAAGGCGAGTAAGAAAATCAAAATCGCGCCACCAACGGGCAAAACGATGGGCATCATGGGCACGATGGATTCAACAACATCGGTGTGTTTTTCGGTCTGATGGTTCGTGGATGTAGACATAATGGGTATCCTTAAATGGTCTTAAATTATAACTTTTTTGTCATGCATTTGACCCAATTGGCGCCTTGCAAAAAAGGCCAAAGCCAAGAGTCGAGGTAAAAAAACAAAAGAATGTAGTAAGAAAAGACTCATATTATGGCTTTTAGGGGTTAAATTCCATCCTTGTTCTCTTCATTAAAATAAGTGCTTGTGGGCTCCAAAGAGACCCCGACCTTCACCGAGTGCAGCAAAGCCATGAACAGTCCATTTAAAAACTTCACCCGTTCTTCAGAGTTGGGTGAATTGTTAGCATCCAAAATCATGGTGTTGGATGGTGCCATGGGCACCATGATTCAACGCCTCAAACTGAGCGAGGCGCAGTACAGGGGTGAGCGTTTTAAGACGTTTTCGAGGTCTGTGCAAGGCAACAATGAACTGCTCAGTTTGAGTTTTCCAAAGGTGATTCAAGACATTCACGAGTCCTACTTGGAGAGTGGTGTGGACATCATCACCACCAACACGTTTGGGGCAACTCGCGTGGCCCAAGAAGATTACCAAATGGCCGACTTGGCTTATGAGATGAATTTAGAGTCGGCCAAATTGGCTCGACAGGCTTGTGATCAATACGCCACGCCGGCTCAAAAAAGATACGTCTTTGGTGCCTTGGGTCCGACACCCAAGACGGCCAGCATCAGCCCAGATGTGAACGACCCTGGTGCCAGGAACGTTGATTTTGAGGCGTTGCGCCAAAGTTATCATGAACAAGTTCTGGCCCTCATTCACGGAGGGGTCGATGGTTTGATTGTGGAGACCATCTTTGACACCTTGAATGCAAAAGCGGCGCTCTTTGCCATCGAGGAATGTTTTGAAGAGACCCAAGAGCGCTTGCCGCTGATCATCAGTGGGACGGTGACAGATGCCTCAGGTCGAATCTTGTCTGGTCAAACAGTCAGTGCCTTTTGGTACAGCGTTCGCCACGCCCATCCTTTGGCGGTCGGACTCAATTGCGCTTTGGGTGCAGCCTTGATGAGACCGTATCTGCAAGAGCTCTCGCAAGTGGCAAAAGACACTTTCATTTCGTGCTACCCGAATGCTGGATTGCCCAATCCTATGAGCGAGACTGGGTTTGATGAAACCCCAGCAGACACGAGTCGTTTGCTCCATGAGTTTGCCCGTGAGGGATTGCTTAACATCGTTGGTGGGTGTTGTGGAACGACACCACAGCATTTGTTGGAGATCAAAAAAGGGGTCGCCACGCAAAGACCCCGCCTGATTCACGCCTAAATAATTTAGAATACCGGTATTCCCAAGGAGCGTTGCAGCCTCTTAGATTGAGCAGGTCAGGCTTGGGGATGGATTTCAGAAAACTGCGCTCACCTGAGTATTGACTCATCGGTGAGGGCCATTTTGAATCCAAGCACATCCAACGCATCCACAGCTTCCCTTGAAAAAACGCTCGCGCCGCTTGCGCAAGAGTCCGCACTTTTCTTGTCGGGCTTGGAGCCCTTGGTCATTGGCAAAGAGAGTCTTTTTGTCAACATTGGCGAGAGAACCAATGTGACGGGCTCGAAAGCATTTGCGAAAATGATTTTGAACGGCGAGTATGAACGCGCTTTGGCGGTGGCGCGTCAGCAAGTCGAAAATGGTGCGCAAATCATCGATGTGAACATGGACGAGGCCATGCTCGACAGTCAAGCCGCGATGGTTCGATTCTTGAACCTGATGGCCACTGAGCCTGATATTGCCAGAGTACCCGTGATGATCGACAGCTCCAAGTGGAGTGTGATTGAGGCGGGACTTCGCTGCATTCAGGGCAAGGGCATTGTCAACTCCATTTCGATGAAAGAGGGCGTTGAGGAGTTCAAACGTCAAGCCCGGCTCGTCATGCGCTACGGTGCTGCGGCTGTGGTCATGGCCTTTGATGAAAAGGGGCAGGCCGATACGTTTGAGCGAAAAATTGAAATCTGTCAAAGAGCCTACAGCATCTTGGTGCAAGAGGTGGGCTTTAATCCAGAGGATATTATTTTTGATCCCAATATTTTCGCCATCGCCACGGGCATTGAGGAGCACAACAATTACGCGGTGGACTTCATTGATGCAACCCGTTGGATCAAAGAAAATTTGAAAGGGGCCAAAGTCTCTGGCGGGGTCTCCAACGTTTCCTTCAGTTTTCGCGGCAATGAGCCCGTGAGAGAGGCCATCCACACGGTTTTTTTGTACCACGCCATCAAAGCCGGTATGGACATGGGCATCGTGAATGCGGGCATGGTGGGGGTCTACGATGACTTGCCGCCAGAGCTGAAGGCTCGGGTGGAGGATGTCGTGCTCAACAAAAGAGAGGACGCGTCTGAGAGATTGATCGAAATTGCTGAAAGTGCAAAGGGTCAAGCCAAGGAGCAACTCCAGCAGCATGTTTGGCGGGGAACAGACGAGAGTCCTCGACGGGTCGAGGATCGGTTGAGCTATGCGTTGGTGCACGGCATCAACGAATTCATCGAGACGGATACCCAAGAGGCGTATGACCACGCGCTTCAATCGGGGCTCAGAGCATTGAGTGTGATTGAGGGCCCGTTGATGGACGGCATGTCAACCGTGGGTGACTTGTTTGGACAGGGCAAAATGTTTTTGCCTCAAGTGGTCAAAAGCGCACGTGTGATGAAGCAAGCGGTTGCGGTTTTGATTCCTTATATTGAAGAAGAGAAGCGGCAGCAAGAAGAAGCGGGCCATGCGGTCAAGACCAAGGGCAAGATTGTCATGGCCACGGTCAAGGGAGATGTGCACGATATTGGTAAAAACATCGTGACCGTGGTTTTGCAATGCAACAACTATGAAGTCATCAACATGGGGGTGATGGTGCCTTGTCATGAAATTTTGGCCAAGGCCAAAGAGGTGGGTGCAGACATCATTGGTTTGTCGGGATTGATCACGCCGAGTTTGGAGGAGATGCAGCACGTTGCCCAAGAGATGCAAAAGGACGAGTACTTCAGAAGCCGCAAGACCCCTTTGCTGATCGGGGGTGCCACGACTTCAAGAGTTCACACGGCGGTCAAAATCGCTCCCCATTACGAGGGGCCGATCGTCTATGTGCCCGATGCCTCAAGAAGTGTAGGCGTCGCGCAGGGACTCTTGTCTGACAAGGCGTCTCAGTTCATCGATGCGCTCGACTTGGATTATGAGCGCGTGCGCCAGCAGCATGCAAATAAGAAAGTAACGCCTTTGATCTCCCTTGAAGAGGCGAGAAAAAATGCGCCGGTCATGAATTGGGAGGGCTTTCAGGTGACGCGCCCCAAATTCATCGGCAGTCGTGTCTTTGCAAAGCAAAGTTTGTCTGAGTTGGCGTCCTTCATCGATTGGGGGCCTTTTTTTCAGACCTGGGATTTGGCGGGTCCTTATCCTGCCATTTTGAACGATGAGGTGGTGGGTGTTGAGGCACAAAAGGTGTTCAACGATGCACAGGCAATGCTCAAGAAGTTGGTTCATGAGCAATGGCTGGAGGCCCATGCGGTGGTGGCCTTTTATCCCGCCAACTCAAGAGGCGATGATGTGATCATTTGGCGTGATGAACAACGCCAAGAGCCCTTGATGGTCTGGCACGGCTTGCGCCAACAAAGCAAAAAGCCCAATGCTCGTCCCAATCGCTGTTTGTCCGATTTTGTGGCCCCTGAGGGTCATGAGGATTATTTGGGATGCTTTGCCTTGACAACGGGTCTTGGGGTGGAGCGCAAAGAGGCGGAGTACATCGCCGAGCATGATGACTACCAAGCCATCATGCTCAAAGCTTTGGCCGATCGATTGGCTGAGGCCTATGCGGAGTATTTACACCGGCGAGTCAGAACCGATTTGTGGGGTTATGCTGCAGATGAAAAGTTGAGTGTTGAGGAGATGATTGCAGAGCGCTACGTTGGCATTCGCCCTGCACCAGGCTACCCCGCATGTCCAGACCATGTGATCAAAAGGCAGCTCTTTGAGCATTTGCCTTGTGCTCAAGCGGGTCTCAGCCTCACCTCGAGTTTGGCGATGTCTCCCGCTTCAAGTATTTGTGGGTTTTACATGGCCCATCCCCAATCGCAGTATTTCAATGTGGGACGAATTGGTGAAGATCAAGTGATCGATTTGGCCAAGAGGACCGGTGTCGATGTCCAGGAATGCACCAAATTTTTGGGACCTAACTTGTCTTGAAGTGAATGCACCATAGCGGTGCGAACCTGCTGAGGCCAAAAGGAATGAATTTCAGCGCACCATTATCGTGCGCGCTTTAGGATGGCCAAAACAGTCGGCACCGAAGCGGTGCGCAATTTCTAAAAAATGATAGAAATCATGTGGCATGAAGAATGCTCATGAGCTACAGATCATTAAAAGGAGATTGATATGACGTTTCAGAAAGTTTTATTGGCTTCCATGGCCGCAGTGGCTTTGGTGGGTGTTGCAAAGGCTGAAGAGCCCGCACCAGCAGCGGAGTCCACGCTCAGTTTCAATTTGGGCGTGGTGAGCGAATACCGCTACCGCGGAATTGCACAATCTGCCAAGAAGCCCGCGCTTCAAGGTGGATTTGACTACGCAGACAAGAGCGGTGCCTACATTGGCTCATGGGCATCAAGCATCAATTGGATCAAGGACTCCGACCCCAAAGGTGCAGCCAAAGGACCAGTAGAGATCGATGTGTACGGTGGCTACAAAGGTGCTTTGAGCGACGATCTGGCTTTTGATGTGGGTGGTTTGCAATACTGGTATGCCAGCAACAACTTGGCCACAGTGCCCGGTTTGGTCAATGCCAATACCTTTGAAATTTATGGTGCTTTGTCCTACGGCGCATTGACCGCTAAATTGTCGAACAGCACAGGCAATTTGTTCGGTGCACCCAACAGCAAAAACAGCCGCTATTTTGATTTGAGCTACACCTTTGATCTTGGTGATGGTTTGACGGTGGTTCCTCATGTAGGAGACCAGTACGTGGCCAACAATCCTGCCAGCTATTCAGACTACTCCATCGCTGTCAACAAGGACATGGATGGAACGGTGTTGAGCGCAACGGTGTTGGGCACCAATTACAAATCTCGTCATGGCGATTACGTTCTTCCAGGCTCCGGCACAAAAGAGCTCAGTGGATCGGCCTTGGTGTTGGGTTTGAAAAAGAACTTTTAATCAAGACGAAGGACATCACATGAAATTGATAACCGCCATCATCAAACCCTTTAAGCTCGATGAGGTCCGCGAGGCGCTCTCAGCCATCGGCGTTCAGGGCATCACGGTCACCGAGGTCAAAGGCTTTGGCAGACAAAAGGGACACACCGAGTTGTACCGCGGTGCAGAGTATGTTGTTGACTTTTTGCCCAAGGTCAAAATTGAAGTTGCTGTAGCAACAGAACTGCTCGAGAGATCGATTGAGGCCATCGAAGGTTCTGCAAGAACGGGCAAAATCGGTGACGGCAAGATCTTTGTTTACGACTTGGAACAAGTCGTACGCATTCGAACCGGTGAAACTGGGCAAGAAGCGCTTTAAGCACTCTATTCAAGAAAGAAGTAATCATGAAAAAATTGTTAGCCTCCCTAGCACTCGGTTTGAGTATGCTGATGGGTTCTGCGGCCGTGATGGCCGATACAGCACCAGCTGCTGCAGTGGCAGCGCCCGCCGCCGCCGCAGCGACCAGTGCAGCAGCAGAGGCACCCGCCGCTGCACCTGCACCTGTTCCCAACAAGGGTGACACCGCATGGATGACCGTCGCGACTGCGTTGGTGATCATGATGACCATTCCCGGATTGGCACTTTTTTACGGCGGCTTGGTTCGCAGCAAAAACATGTTGTCGATTTTGATGCAAGTCTTTGTGGTGACAGCGCTCATTTATGTGTTGTGGCTTCTTTATGGATACACCTTCGCATTCACTGCTGGCAATCCCTTCATTGGATCGATGGACAAGTTGTTCTTCCTCGGCATCACACCAGACTCCGTGGCAGCAACTTTCAGCAAAGGTGTTGTGATTCCTGAGTACACATTCGCAGGATTCCAAGCCACCTTTGCCGCCATCACTTGTGCTTTGATCGTGGGCTCGTTTGCTGAGCGTGTGAAATTCTCAGCTGTGTTGTTGTTCTGTGCCTTGTGGTTCACGTTCAGCTACTTGCCCGTGGCTCACATGGTATGGTACTGGGACGGCCCTGATGCGATCACCGATGCTGCCAGCTTGGAGACGGTGACTGCAGCAGCAGGTTGGTTGTGGGCCAAGGGAGCTTTGGACTTTGCTGGCGGAACAGTGGTTCACATCAACGCAGCTGTTGCTGGTTTGGTGGGTGCTTACATGATTGGCAAAAGAACAGGTTACGGTAAAGAATCCATGGCGCCTCACAGCTTGACATTGACCATGGTTGGTGCCTCCATGTTGTGGGTGGGTTGGTTTGGTTTCAACGCCGGCTCTAACTTAGAAGCCAATGGTGTGACCGCTTTGGCATTCATCAATACCTTGGTTGCAACTGCAGCGGCGACGCTCAGCTGGATCATGGGTGAGGCGATGGGCAAAGGCAAATCTTCCATGTTGGGTGCGGCCTCTGGTGCAGTTGCAGGTTTGGTGGCGATCACCCCAGCGTGCGGTTTTGTGGGTCCTCTCGGAGCCATTGTGATCGGATTCGCTGCAGGCTTATTTTGCTTGTGGGGTGTGAGCGGTTTGAAAGCCTTGCTCGGTGCGGATGACTCCTTGGACGTCTTTGGCGTGCATGGCGTGGGCGGTATCTTGGGCGCTTTGTTGACCGGTGTATTTGCCTCTCCCTCTTTGGGCGGAACAGGTATTTATGACTATGTTGCCAACGCAGTTGCGCCTGATTACTCCATTTCTGGACAAGTCTGGATTCAGTTGCAAGCCGTTGTCACAACGATCGTTTGGTCTGCTGTGGTCTCCATCATTGCTTACAAAGTGGTTGACTTGTTGCTCGGTTTGCGTGTGTCAGAAGAAGAAGAGCGTGAAGGCTTGGACATCACTTCACACGGTGAATCCGCATACAACCGTTGATTCTTGAACAGTTTCGATTGACGTCTAGAAGCAAAAGGAATATTTTAAAAAGCATTCTAGATCACTGTTTTCATGTCTAGTTCTTCAAAGAACTTTCAGCCCACCTGGTAACAACCAGGTGGGTTTTTTTATGATCTGCGCCATAATGAAAGGCGAACAAAGAACGTAGATCGCCATCATTGGCGTAAAAAGATAAAAGAAAGAGGCACGATGCAATCGATCCATCTCAAAAGCGGTGATTGGGCTTGTGAAATTGATCTCCAAAGGGGGGGTGCACTGAGTCGTTTGACCCATTTGGGCAAAGATGTGATTGAACCCTCCGCTTGGAATGAGTCCGAGCCCGAGGCGTGCTTGGGTTTGTTGGCCTTGATTCCGTGTGTTCATCATGCGAGCTTGAGTGAGTTGAAATGGACAGGCACAGGCCACCCCGTTCTCAACACCCCTCAGCAAGGGGGTTCACTCGATTGGGGTGTGGGTTGGCAAAGTTCTTGGCAGGTGTTGGAGCAAGAAGACGATTTCACGCTGTTGAGCTTGGAGCATCGGGCGGAGAAACATTGGCCCTGGTTGTTTGACGCGTCCCAGGCGATACGATTGAAATCGGGGGAGCTTTTTTTAACGCTTTCCTTGACCAATCAATCCAGTGTCCAAGCCCCAGCAGGTTTGGGTTGGGCGTTCACCCTGCCCATCAAATTGGATGAGCAACTTCAAATCGATCCTGCAAAGCCGACGTCTTCCAAAGAGAGTCAAGACAATACCGAAGCGATGGAGGGGGCTGAGGGGATGTCGCAAACGGGCAGCAAACGCACCGCATACGCTTACAGCGCACTCCAACCGGGCTTGAGCATGGGAGCGTGGAATGGCCATTTCAGTCTCCAAGGACGGGACCACCAGGTGGATGTGCACTCCAACTTGAAAACCCTTCACGCCAAGCTCACCAAGAGTGGGAGGGGTGTGGTGTTCAAGGCTTTGGACCAGCCTTTGGATGTCGTCAACCACATGAGCGCGCCCAAGATGCTCGCGCCTGGTGAGTCCATCAGCGTGGAGATGAGGCTGAAGCTGGGTGCTTCAGCGTAAAGAGTGGTGTGTTGGACTCGGGTGAATGCTAGGCATTCGCCATTTCCACATGTCCAAACTGCCTCTTGGAATAAGCCAACGCTCGGCCCTCACGGGTTCCAAAATCCAAGACCCGTCCAATCAAGACATCGTGGTCCCCTGCACTCACCACTTGATCGATCTCACAATCAAACCAAGCCAATGACATGGGCAACTTGGCGCGGTGACTCTTCAAGCGCTCAATCGGTTCATCCTTGAAGCGCTCAGCTTGGGTCCCAGATGAAAATTTGAAGGCCAAATTTTTTTGTTCCAAGCTCAAGATGTTGACCAAAAATCCGCCGGATTGAGTAAATGCTCTGTTGGACAAAGCGCTCTTGGAGACACTCCACAGCACCATGGCGGGGTCCATGGAGACCGTGTTGAAGGAGTTGCAAGTCATGGCCCAGTCTTGAGCCTCAAAATGCGTGGTGACCACGGTGACGCCCGTTGTGAAGCAACTCATCGCCTCTTTGATGGAACTCATAAGGGTGGAATGGATAAAAAGAAATGGGGCCGAATGCGCAAGGGCGATGGCGAGGATGTACTTGTTGACTCAAAAAGGGATGTCATCGTCCATGTCGTCAAAGTTCGTTTTGACGGCAGGTGAAGAATTTTGAGCTGGCGCTCTTGGGGTTGGCCTTGGCGTTGGCGCTGAGGCGTAGCCAGAGCCTTGGTCCTCAGAAGAGCCCGAGCTCTCACGTCCGCCTAAAAGTTGCAACTCGGTGGCAATGATATCGACGGTGTTTTTCTCTACACCCGATTGGTCCGTGTATTTGCCGTATTTCAAGCGTCCTTCGACGTAAATGGGGCGGCCCTTTTTGACATATTCACCGGCGATTTCAGCCAAACGGTCATAAAAAGTAATTCGATGCCATTGGGTATCTTCGACCATGTCACCTGTTTCACGGTTCTTGCGGCGAGTGGATGTTGCGATGCTGACATTGGCAACGGCCTGACCTGAGGGAAGGTATCGCACTTCAGGATCGCGTCCACAGTTTCCCATGAGGATGACTTTATTTACTGATGCCATAAAAAACTTTCAAAAAAATGTAACGTTGCCATTGTGAGGTGAGCCCCACCGCCCGAGAGCAAGATATTGATGATATCACCACTGTATCACCCCGCAAACATCTCAAAGCACGGCAAAGTACCCTGTTGAATCAACACCTAAAGTCCTTTCTCTATTCAAGGAAGGACCCTCAAGATGGGCTCACTCCGTCGAGCTTCAGAATGATCTTACTGGATAAATCATAAGATTTCGGATAAAAAAACAAGCATTGATGAGCCCTTACCTCTTGAGCCAAAGGCAATTCAGCTGGATTTTTTATACCACTTCTTTGGGCCTCATGGGTTGGGTTTGCATGCCATGAGCCTGCTTGCCTTGAGCCCTTTCAGCCCCTTCAGCCCTTGTGGGCTGAATGAGCGGGATAGTAATTCATCTTCCAAGAAACGCCCGCCCAAACCAACAGCAGCAAACCGGCTCCAGCAAAGAGCCCCGAATTGCCAATGTTCTTGGCCAGCCACCCCCCGAGCGCCGCACCGGTAAAGATGCCCAATGACTGGAGGGTGTTGTAAATGCCCAGTGTGGAGCCTCGCGCTTGCGGGGGCGCGATTTTGGAGGCCAAGCTCGGCTGGCTGGCCTCAAGCACATTGAAACCACTGAAAAAAGCAAAGAGGAGTATCTCGAGGGCCCAAAAACTGGGTGTGTTCTGGCTCTCAAATACAAAGCCCATTTGAACCAAGAAGACCAAAAAGATGGCACCCAAAAACAAAGGTCGAAGCAACCCCTTCTTTTCTAGACGAAACAAGCTCATGCCCATCACCACAAAAGACAACAACACGGCTGGTAAATAAACCCAACCATGGTCGGCCTTGTCGATTCCAGCGCTCAGCAACAAGCCCGGCACACTCATCCATGTGGCCAATTGAACGGCGTACAAAACAAAGACACCGAAATACAGTTTCAGCAAGTCGGCGGTAAACACCAAGTGTTTGAGCTGAGCAAAGGCAAGAGGAGTGCTTTGCGTCAAATGGGGTTGCTCGGGAGGGGTCCAAAAGACCACCACCGCAACGCCAAGAATGGCCAAAGCGAGGGTGACCTCAAAAATGAGCGGCAATCCTCCCCAGTGAGACAAAAAGGGTCCAATTACCAGTGACATGGCAAACATGAGCCCAATGCTCGCACCGATCAAAGCCATGCCTTTGGTGCGCACTTCGGTACGGGTTTGGTCGGCCAACAAGGCGCTGACGGCCGCAGAAATGGCGCCTCCCCCTTGAATGGCACGCCCAATGGCTAAACCATGAACAGATTGGGCCATCGCAGCAATCCCACTCCCAAGGGCCAATAAAAGAAGTCCAAAAATGATGACTCTTTTGCGTCCCAGTCGATCGGCTGCAAGGCCAAAAGGGATTTGGAGAGCGGCTTGAACCAATCCATAAAGACCCACGGCAAAACCAATCGCAACGGCATCGTCTCCGCCGACATAATTTTTGGCTTCGAGGGCAAACACTGGCAAAACCATGAAAAGGCCAAGCATTCTGAGTCCATAAATGCAAGCCAGTGAAAAACTTGCACGTTTTTCATCACGCGTCATCAGGTCTGGGTTCAAGGGCTGCGGGGTGGAATGTTCTTGCACGGGAAGACTCAAAAAAAGAATGTTTAATCGAAAACCTGATTGTCCACGAAACAAGGCTCAATTGAGGCGAATGTGGGCGTAAATTTGGCTCAAGATGGACGTGGGCCGCAAGAAGGGACAAAGGACAAGCGGCATGGGCTCCAATGCATGAGTGAGACGGGCCATGAAAACAGTAAAAAGTCGAGAGATAAGTGCTCTGCCAATGGATTCAAAGGGGTAAAAAAGTTATCATGTACGGTTGAATTGAATGGACACCAGTTATCGTGAACGCATCCACTGAAGGGCCTTATTTAGGCCATGTAATTGATCCAAAGAGCTCACCCCATGGACTGATCAGCATCCGAGGGGCGAGGACACATAACTTAAAGAACATTGATCTTGATTTGCCACGCAACCAATTGGTGGTGATCACGGGCTTGTCCGGCTCTGGAAAATCCAGTTTGGCCTTTGACACACTTTATGCCGAGGGTCAGAGAAGGTATGTGGAGAGTTTGTCCGCTTACGCAAGACAATTCTTGCAGCGCATGGACAAACCCGATGTGGACTTGATCGAAGGTTTGTCACCAGCGATCTCGATTGAACAAAAAGCAACTAGCCACAACCCCCGCTCGACAGTGGGAACGGTCACGGAGATCCATGATTATCTGCGGCTGCTTTTTGCCAGAGCGGGCACGCCCCATTGTCCTGAGCATGTCTTGCCACTCCAAGCTCAAACGGTCTCACAGATGGTCGACACGGTGATGGCCTTTGCGCCGGAGACACGCATCATGGTTTTAGCGCCCATTGCACGGGAGAAAAAGGGCGAGTTCACCGACCAAATGGTGTCTCTACAGCAAAAGGGCTTTGTGCGTTTTCGTGTGGGCAAAGAGGTCATCGAGGCCACGGAGTTGCCGAGCTTTAAAAAAACAGAAAAGCACGACATTGATGTGGTGATCGATCGTCTAAAAGTTCGCCCAGATGCCGCCCAGCGTTTGGCAGAAAGTTTTGAGACCGCGTTGAGTGTGGCAGGAGGCAAAGCCATTGTTTTGGACATGGACACTTTAGAGGAGAGGAGTTTCAATGCCAAATTTGCATGCCCCATTTGTCACTTCTCCATGGGTGAGTTGGAGCCCAAGTTGTTTTCATTCAACTCCCCCGCTGGGGCCTGTGGGGCTTGCGAAGGCCTAGGACACGAGGAGTTTTTTGATCCCAACCGGGTGGTTGCTTTCCCGAGTCTCAGCTTGGCCAGTGGTGCGATCAAGGGCTGGGACCGAAGGAACGCGTACTTCTTTTCCCTCTTGGAGAGTTTGGCCAAGCACTATCAATTCAACATTGATACCCCCTTTGAAGACCTCCCCAAGAGCACGCAGCACATCATTTTGCACGGATCGGGCTCCGAGGAGATCAAGTTCAACTATGTGATAGATGCGGCAGGTAAAGCCGCGCGAAAAACATCCAAAAAGCATCCCTTCGAAGGTATTTTGGTCAACATGAAAAGACGTTACCAAGAAACCGAGTCGGCCTTGGTGCGCGAGGATTTGGGTAAATTCAAGAGCATTCGCTCATGTGAGGTTTGTGGTGGCGCAAGACTCAAGCTCGAGGCGTTGCATGTGCGCTTGGGCGAGGGGGAGGGTGCCAAGGGTTTGCATGAGGTGAGCCATCTCACGCTTGGCGAGTGTTTGAAATACTTTGAGCGTTTGAGCTTGAAGGGTGCCAAAGCAGATATCGCCTCGAAGGTGGTCAAAGAAATCGAATCGCGTTTGAAATTTTTGAACGACGTGGGCCTCAATTATTTGAGTCTGGCCAGAAGCGCAGAAACGCTCTCTGGGGGTGAGGCCCAACGCATTCGCTTGGCCTCTCAAATCGGCTCGGGCTTAACAGGCGTCATGTACGTCTTGGATGAGCCCAGCATTGGCCTACATCAAAGGGACAATGACCGTTTGATCGACACCTTGAAGCATTTGCGAGACATTGGAAACTCTGTTCTCGTGGTCGAGCACGATGAAGACATGATTCGCGCAGCCGACTATTGTGTGGACATGGGTCCTGGGGCTGGTGTGCATGGAGGTCATGTCACCGCCCAAGGTCGACCCGAAGAGGTTCAAAGCAATCCCGCTTCTCTCACGGGACGTTATTTGAGCGGGGCTTTAAAGATTGAAGTGCCGCCACATCGCCGCCCTTGGCTCCAGCACCCTCTGGATGAAGGGGCTTTGAAGAACAAGTCTCTTGAAAGTGAGTCTAAAAAGAAGGTCAAAACAAAAGCGGCAAATTCAAGCCCTAGGGGGTACAAAAGCGTTGTGGCCCCTTCGGTCTTTGACACACAGCCCCATCCTTTTGCAAAGCTCGTGCAACAAAAGCAAGAGCCCACTTTGCGCCAAGAAGTTGAAACTGCTGCACAGGTGGTGAGCTCGGGGGGGGTGTCACCTCAGGGGCTGTCATTGAGCATCAAAGGTGCACGAGGGCACAACTTACAGCATGTGGACGTTCACTTCCCCGTGGGGTTGATGACTTGTGTGACGGGCGTGTCTGGATCTGGAAAATCCACTTTGGTCAATGACACCTTGTACTTGGCGGCCGCCAAACATTTGTACCGTGCTCACGAAGAGCCCGCTGAACATGAGGAGATTTTGGGTCTCGAGCATTTTGACAAAGTCATCAACGTCGACCAGTCACCCATTGGCAGAACGCCTCGCAGCAACCCAGCCACCTATACGGGCATGCTCACCCCCATCAGAGAGTTGTTGGCTGAAATGCCCATGGCCAAAGAGCGCGGTTATGGACCGGGAAGGTTCTCCTTCAACGTGGAGGGCGGCAGATGTGAGGCTTGCCAAGGTGATGGGGTGGTCAAAGTGGAGATGCATTTTCTCCCCGATATCTACGTGCCTTGTGATGTGTGCCTAGGCAAGAGATACAACCGAGAGACCTTAGAGATCACCTACAAGGGCAAAAACATTGCCCAAATTTTGGATCTCACCGTGGAGGCGGCCATGGAGTGCTTACAAACGGTGCCCACCATTGCCAGAAAGTTACAAACCTTGATGGACGTGGGTTTGAGTTACATCAAGCTGGGCCAATCGGCAACGACCCTTTCTGGCGGCGAAGCACAAAGGGTCAAGTTGGCTTTGGAGTTGTCCAAAAGGGACACAGGGCGAACGCTCTACATTTTGGATGAGCCCACCACGGGCTTGCATTTTGCGGACATTGAGCTCTTGCTGAAGGTGCTGCACCGCTTGAGGGACGCAGGCAATACGATTGTGATCATTGAGCACAACTTGGACGTCATCAAAACGGCCGACTGGTTGATTGATATGGGGCCCGAAGGCGGAGATCAAGGTGGGCAAATGCTCGGATGTGGAACGCCTGAGCAACTGGCAGAGAACCCCAAAAGTTATACGGGGCGATACTTGAAAAAACTCTTGTAAAGCTCTGCGCAGGCGCTCTTGGCAGGGCCAAGAAATCAAGCCGCCTCAAGAGCCTTTTGCAGCAGTGCACGGGTTTGAAGCGCCTCTGCTCGCGCAGCTTTGGCAAAGTCCTCTCCATCGGAGGCGTAAATGATGGCGCGCGATGAGGTCACGATCACACGCGCCTTGGCATCGCTTTTGGCGGCCTTGACCGTGGCTTGCGCATCTCCTCCTTGTGCGCCAATACCTGGGATCAAAAGAGGCAAATGTGGTGCGAAGGCTCGAACGCGTTCAATTTCGTTGGGGTAGGTAGCCCCCACCACCAAACCCAGTTGTCCATTGGTGTTCCAAGGTCCATGGGCCAAATTCGCAATGTGTTCGTACAAATGGGGCTCTCCCTTGACATTGGCCAAGCGTTGATTTTGGAGGTCGTCCCCACCAGGGTTGGAGGTGCGGCACAAAAGAAATGCACCCTTGTCATGGTATTTCAAATACGGGGCAATCGAGTCAAAACCCATGAAGGGTGACAGGGTCAGTGCATCGGCCCCATAGCGCTCAAAGGCCTCTATGGCGTACTGCTCCGCTGTGGAGCCAATGTCGCCTCTTTTGGCATCCAAGATGATGGGCACATGTGGCGCCACTTCACGAATGTGTTGGATGAGTCGCTCCAACTGTGCCTCTGCTTTGTGGGAGGAGAAATAGGCGATTTGGGGTTTGTAAGCCATGACCACATCGGAGGTGGCATTGACGATTTCTGCACAAAACTCAAAAATTCGGTGGCTGTCACCTCTCCACTTCAAGGGAAAGCGACGGGGCTCAGGATCCAGTCCAACGCAAAGCATCGAGTGATTGTTTTGGTGGGCTGTTAGCAGTTGGTCAAGGAATTTCATGATGAAAGAGGTGCAAAAAGGGAGATCAAAAAAGGGAGGTCAAAAAGAGGGCATTCAAAGCAAGGAAGAAAAGCTTGCAATGGGGCGCAGTGGTTTAGCTGCATAACGAATGGGCCCAACAAAGATCACGCCACGCGTTGGCTTTGATCTCTCCAGAACGCATCATTTGCTCAGGGGTGTAGGTGATGACCGTTGGGGTGTTTTCAAAGGTGTGAACTTGAGATCGAAGTTTGCCCAAGGGTTGATTCATCAAAGGCGTATCGCTCAACAAAGCTTGTGCAGCCGCTTGACCCATGACCAAAATGAGTTTGGGGCGTAGGAGTTTGATTTCTTGTCGCAAGTGGACCAAACACGTTTGTGAGCACAATTTGCTGGGCGCTTGAGAGCTTGAACTCAAACATTTGAGGCTGTGGGTGATGTGGTGCTTCAGCAGAGCGCTGCTTTGGGGATCATGGGGTCCACTGGAAAATCCCAAGTGCTTCAAAATACCACTCAACAAACTGTGCCCCTCCTCGGTGAAGGAGAGGATGGATCCGTCGAGTGCTCTCTTGGGGCTGTCTGCGACGATCAACCATTCAACCCTAGAGGGGGTGTTCTCGCCTTCTTCTGGGTTCAGATGGATCGGTGTTGGGGGGCGACGCTCAGGGGTGTTGAGACCGAGTTCACACGCTTGGCAGCTTTGCAAGTGATGCTCGAGCATGGGCCATGTCATTTGAGGCACATGCGACAAGGTGCTCATGCGTTCGAGCTCATCGGAGCGGTTGGCAGGCGTCAAGGACACGTTCTCAAGGGGCGATGGCTCGACTCGGATGGGGTCAGAGGGTAGGGGGACGGGCCTCAAACCAGAGATAGAACCGGCCTTAGGGCTCGGTGCATGGGCAAGTGGCTTTGCCGCTTGAGGGGGGATGGGACGCGCGCGTGAACCCTCCCCATGCGCGGGTGTACGCAGGGAAGGTTGGAGTGTGGTGGAGGGGGTTGGCCTTTTTAGAAATAGGGAGATCCCCATTTCTTCTAAGATGGCCTGCCTTCGGTTGGAGAGATGTAGCGTCATGCTTGAATTAAAGTCGATAGCTCATGATGATCGCATCTTCACGCTTGTTCGTGGTGAGGGGGTAGTAATTTTTACGCTCACCGACTTTTCTAAAACCAAACTTTTCATAAACTTCTAAAGCTCGGGCATTGCTCACACGCACCTCAAGCCAAATCCATTCTGCATTCACCGTTTGAGACATCATGCCCAAGCACTGCAGCATGTGTAAGCCCAGCCCCCTTTTTTGATAGCTGGGAGCGACAGTTAAGTTCAAAAGATGCACTTCTTGAAAGCCCATCATAGCAACAAAATACCCCGTCAATTCACCTTCATTCATCAAAAGTTGACACCAATTGTTGTTCTTCATGGCGTCAAGAAAGTTGCCCCGCGTCCAGGGTTTGGCGTAAACCGACTCCTCAATTCGCATCAAGTCTTCCAGGCTTTGCGGCGTCAGGGCCTGGAAGTGGAGGTCGTGGAAAGGGAGGCTAGACATGGGAGGGGCAGACAAGGCGCATCAAAAAATGGACAATTGCGAGACAGGGCTTAGCGTGTTGGGGTGACGAGCTGGGTTGGAGCGGCCGACCTCTCTTCGGTGGTCTGGGCCACCCGTTCGCGCACATACAAAGGTGTCGGCAAGCCCGTTTGAAACCCAAGCCTTTCGCTCAATGAGGGATGGGTGAAATGGATGGAGGCCAAATCAATCAGTGCATCTGCTCGAGGACTCATCAAAACGAATTCAAAATTTTGGTGCTGGCCTTTCAAGGTTTGCATCAGCTCCATTTGTGTGGGGCTTTCGGTGTTGCAGACCAAAAGGAAAGGCGCTGTTGGGTTCTCCAAAGTCCACGCCTTGGGCAGTAAGGCTTCGGGGGGATCGATCAACTGAGGGGCTTGGTGCACTTCCCAAAAGCCAGAGGTGAAGCTGTAAGCGCCTACATAGAGTTGGCCCATGCGAGCATCGAGGACCGACAAGACCCTATTGAAAGCAGGTTTCAAGCGGTGTGCCGTATGCGCCAAACCCAGTAATGAGTCCACGCCCAGGGTGAGCGTTTGGTGAGCGAAAGAAAAACCTTGAGCAGCGGAGCACGCGGTTCTAAGACCCGTAAAAGAACCGGGTCCTCGCGCATAAACGATGGCGTCGAGTTCGTCCATGGACAATTTCAAACGCGCCAAACCCTCAAGGCACTGAGGCACCAAGATGCTTGAAGTCTGGGGGCCACCTGCACATTCAAAATACCAGTTTTGAGTGAGCTTGGATGCGGCCAAGGATAAAGTTTCGCTGCTGCACTCAAGGGCTAAGAAGTTCATCACCCTATTATCCTCCAAGCGGATTCGATTTGATGCGCATGGCCTCTGCAGGCAAGCCCTTGGAAGACGGCCCAGCGCAAGAGGCGCTTCTTTCTTGACAAGGCAAGCATTCTTGGGCAAAGTTGAAACATGAAATCAAGCACTCAAACCCAAGCCAAATATGCATTTTTGGGCCTTTTTTTGCTCTTGTCAGCGCAAACGCTTGGGGCCAAAGCCATCGAAGGCCCTGGGGCTGAGGCGTTGCGCGAACGCGCAAAGCTCGAGCCACCTGGCTTGCCTGAGCCCATTGTGCAGCTCTTGAAAAACGTGGGCATCGCCCCCTCCTCTTTGAGTGTGATGGTGAAGGAGCTGCCAAGCGAGAGGCCCCATTTGGGCAACAGCTTAAAAGGGCAAGACAGAACTCCAGCACGGCTCCCCCGCATCGAAATGTCGCACTTGCCCAGCCAACTGCGCACGCCAGCCTCTCTCATGAAGTTGGTGACCACTCAAGCTGCGCTGGACATGCTGGGTCCCAATTACACATGGAAAACCGAGGTCTACATCACTGGGCCCATTGAGCCCTCTGGCCTTTTGGTTGGGGATGTGATCATTCGAGGTGGACTGGACCCCAAGCTGAGTGTCGAGAGCGCGACCCACTTGTTGCAAAAGCTAAGAGCCATGGGTGTACAGAAAATAAAAGGCGATGTCATTGTTGATAAAAGCATGTTGGACGAGCCAGCGAGGGATCCGGGACAATTTGATGGGGAGCCTCTGAAGCCCTACAACGTTGCTGCCGATGCACTGCTCATCAACTTCAATGCGATTTTGATGACCTTCACCCCCGACCCCTGGAGCGGCGTGGCGCACGTGAGCATTGAGCCCCCACTGGCGGGATTGACCTACCCCAAAGGGGTTCCTTTGTCGGGCAGCAATTGCCTGGACTACAGAAAGGAGCTTCGAGCAGATTTCGCTCAACCCTTGGGCATCACCTTTTCGGGCAGTTATGCCAAAGCCTGTGGCACCAAAGTCTGGCCCTTGGCCTTTGCCAAGCCACAAGAATTCACACAGCGTGCACTCGCTGGACTTTGGAAGAGCTTACAGGGAGAAATTGAAGGGGTGTTTAAAGTGGGTGCTCTGCCCGCCCAGGCCCGCTTACTTTGGACGGAGAGCTCACCCCCATTGAGCGATGTGGTCAAGGACATGAACAAATACTCCAACAATGTGATGGCACAGCATCTCTTTTTGAGCTTGAGCTTGAACACCAGTTCGGACATGCCGCGCGCTGCCAATGAAAATGTCTCCAGAGAAGTGGTGCAAGGATGGTGGCGTGAGAAGGTTTCATCAACCCCTTTGATCATTGAGCAAGGCTCAGGCCTGAGTCGCAGCGAGCGCATCAGTGCACAAGGACTGAGCGACTTGCTCGATCACATGTGGTTGTCGCCTTTCATGTCTGAGGTCATGGCTTCGTTGCCCATCAGTGGTGTTGATGGAACGTTGAAGTCGCGTCAAAGCATTGCGCCCGCACATTTGAAAACGGGAAGTTTAAAAGATGTGAACGGGGTGGCTGGTATTGTGCAAGACCGAGGACAAAAGCGTCATATTTTGGTGGCCATCATCAATGACCCCAAGGCCAAAGAGGGACAAGTGGTCTTGGAGGCTTTGATTCAATGGGTGGCGAACCAGTAGGCGCTTGGCGCCATGGATCACCAGCCCTTTGCGCTTCTCAAAAAGGTGTAGGCGTATGCACCAAGTAAGCGTTGTGCAACGGGGGAGACGTTGATGTCATCGGCGTACAAATAGGTGTTGTAGTTGGTGTCTGCTGTGCTTGCCGTGCAATTGATGCCCGCAGTGGTGCCTGGGCATGCGGCCAAGGTGAGACCTGCCGTTGTGATGCCGTAGCCTTGGAAATCGGCACTCAAGTAAAGCACTTCAGCATCAAAGAGTCGCACGCCTTGACCGGATACGTAAGTGCCAGCGTTGGAGATGATTTTGTTGTTGAAGTTGCGCGTCTCGTCTTGGATGAATTGCGCAAGTCCTCCACTGTAGGTGGGCCAAGCCGCTGCGAATTGAGCGGCATTCTTTTGGGCAAAAGGGCTCCCTTTCAAGTCGTAGGCATTCAAAATCAAAATGTGACCAAAATTTTTGAGTTGATCTCTGGCAAACAGTTGATAGGTGGTGCCCAGTGCGCCAAGGGTGGCAATGGCCTGATCGGGCGTTTCCTTTTTATTGATCACGTCGTTCGTGTGATTCAAGATGTCGTTCATGCCGGCATTGATCACGAGCATGTCACCTGCTTTGGGGATAAAGCCGTTCAATTGTTGAGCCAAGGTGGCCACCGTGGCATTGGGTGTTGCAAGACCTGAATCGCTGGGGTCAAAAACAATGTTGTAACTGGTGGCCAGTTGTGTGACCCAATTGTTGATGGTTTGGTCGTTCACGGTCAACTTGTCGTTGTAGCCGTTGGCCAAAGTGCCTTGATAACTCAAGAAGTCGCCCACGGAGACAATTCGAGTGGGGAAGAACTCGTCGTATTTTGAGCTCGATCCACAACCAGCCAAACCAAGCATCAAGCTCAGTGCGCCGATCACAATGCCTGAGGTGGGCCATTTGAGCAACTTCATCATCATCTATTCACTCCGGTAAGTGCCAGTAGTTTACTTGTAGTTCCAGCCAAAGGGGGATCGAAGTCACAAAAAACGAAATTATTGAGCACTCGACGCTCTTTTCAAGCGATCATAAACCCCCAGCCATTGGGCCAAGTGAGGGGGATGTTGGATCCAAATTTCCTGCACGCCCGCATGGTCAAACTCTCTCAAGGTGGAAAAGAGTTCATGGGCACATGCATCCGCATGAGTGGGCATGGCTTTGTAAAGATAGGTGGGGTTGCCTTGGGTGCCATCTTCAAAACTCCAAACGCCAATGCGTGCGTTGGGTTGGTGCGCATGTGTGGACAGGCGCTCCAACAAAGCTTGGGGTTCCAAGAGCTCGACTTTGGCACTTGGCGCGTAGTGGGCCAATAATCGACCAGACGCCTTGGGCGCTTCGGAAGGGGTCAAGGCGTTGAGCGGCGTCAAGGGGCCGGGCAAGTTCTGTGCGGACTCAGGATGCTCTTGATCGATCAGTTGAGCGTAAACCTTCTCCCCCAAGGCGAGCTCTATCAGCTCCAAGCTCAATTGACCTGGCCTTAACAAAATAGGTGCATCTCTGGTGCAATCGATGATGGTCGACTCGATGCCAATGGTGCATGGGCCACCATCCAAAACCATCAAATCCTTGCCGAATTCTTCCTCCACATGCGCGGCTCGTGTGGGGCTCACACGTCCAAACCGATTGGCACTGGGTGCCGCGACACCAAAGACACCCAGGCGCTTTGAGCACTCCAGCAAGGACAAAGCCAGGGGATGGGAGGGCATTCTCAAGCCAATGGTGGCATGACCTCCACTTGCCGCATCGGCAACACCGGGGCGTTTGGGCAGGATCAGGGTCAAAGGACCTGGCCAGAATTTTTGCATCAGAACTTTGGCAAAGGGGGGGATGGTGAGGGCAAAATGCGCAACGCTTGCAGCTTCCCCGACATGAACGATCAAAGGGTGGTCCTTGGGGCGCCCCTTGGTTTCAAAAATACAAGCGACCGCGCTGGGGTTGTCTGCGTCTGCACCCAAACCGTAAACGGTCTCTGTGGGAAAAGCCAACACCTGACCCTCTTTGAGCATGTGGGCCGCATGTTGGAGCTCAACGGGAGTGGGGTGTTCAATGATCATGTCTAAAGTGCTGGTCCAAGAAGGCGGGACTCACTGGGGGCAAGCCCAAGAGGGAGAGACATTGTTCGAGGGTCTCTAAGGTGTCCTCTGGACGCGATCCTGTGATGTTGAGGTGACCCATTTTGCGCCCCCTTCGAGGCTCACTCTTTCCATACAAATGCAAATGCGTGCCGGGGAGCGCCAAGATATCTGCCCAGGCAGGCTCCACGGGCTGAGCGCCTTCAGGCTCGAGCCAGAGGTCTCCCAGCAAATTGAGCATGACACAGGGACTGTGCTGTCTTGGTGCTGTGAGGGGCAATCCACAAAGCGTTCTCAATTGAAGTTCAAACTGAGAGATGTCGCAAGAGTTCAAGCTGTGGTGGCCGCTGTTGTGTGGACGCGGGGCGATTTCATTGACCACCCACTTGGTGGCAAGGCCATGAGGGGCAGGATCTTGCAAAACAAAAAACTCCACACACAGCACCCCGATATAGGACAATTTTTGAGCAATGGTTTGTGCTGCCAAGATCAGCTCATGCTCGAGACCGCTGGGCAGACTGCCCTTGAAGACGGTGCTCAGGTGCAAAATACCGTGGAGGTGTTGGTTGCATTGGATGGGCAAATTCACCATGTGGTTGAGCTCATTGCGAGCCAAAATCACGGAGTATTCAGCCAAGAGGGGAAGTTTCTTCTCCAGCACGCAGCTCAAATGGGCCCCGTTTTGCTTTTCTGGGGACGCGGCGTTCATCGACGCATAGGCCAAGGACAAATCCTCCAAGGTCTTGACTTGGACTTGTCCTTTGCCGTCGTAGCCCAGGCGTGCTGTTTTCAAGATACCGGGTAAGAGATCGGGGGGGGTCGTAAGCACATCTTCAGCGCTTTCAATGATGTGAAAGGGCGCCGTTTGAAGATGGCAAGAGCGAATCATGTTTTTTTCTGCAATTCGGTCTTGTGCAATGCTCACCGCTTGAGCCCCAGGACGAACAAGCAAGTGTTCGCTCAGTTGGGTCAAGGTGAGGGCCGGTACGTTTTCAAATTCAGTGGTGACTCGAGCGGCAAGGCGGGCCAAGTGTGCAATGCCTTTGGGGTCATCGTAGGCGTATTGCAGCGCGTTTTGACTGACTTGAGCCGCTGGCGCATTGGCATCGGGGTCCAAGACCACAGTTTGATAACCCATGGCTTGAGCGGCATGCACCAGCATTCGGCCCAGTTGACCTGCACCCAAGACCCCAATGCAAGCTGGGGGCGATAAACAATCAAGTGTGCTGGGTGCGGTGTTCATGAGCAAAGGGTGTGTGGGGTGGTTGGGGTACGGTTGAATCGTTCAGCTGCGTGAAAAGGTTCATGGGGTCAAAGACTTTCAAGGCCTCCATTGGAACACTCCAGCAGGCGTGATGCGCAAGCGCATTTAAAGGTCCAGTTTTGAATTTTGAGCCAATGCCGTTTGCGTATGCCTGTACAGATCGAGTTTTTCAGCGAGCCTGGGGTCGTGAAGTGCCAAAAGAGAAATGGCAAAGAGCGCAGCGTTGGCGGCTCCGGCTTGACCGATGGCAAAGGTGGCCACGGGAATGCCTTTGGGCATTTGAACAATACTGTGCAAGGAGTCCACCCCTTGGAGGTGCCGACTGGCCACAGGAACGCCCAAGACGGGCAGGGTCGTTTTGGCGGCCAGCATGCCTGGCAGGTGGGCGGCGCCTCCCGCACCAGCGATAATGGCCTTCAGACCTCGGGCTTTGGCGGCTTCTGCGAAGCTGAACATTTGATCGGGCATGCGGTGTGCCGACAAGACGCTCGCTTCAAAAGAAACCTCAAATTCTTTTAAGATCAGGGTGGCATGCTGCATGGTGTCCCAATCGGATTGGGAGCCCATGACGACGGCGATCAGTGCTGGTGTCATTGTGGTGGCCTAAATAATGTGACAATTGTCGGCTATTTTAAGGTTTTGCTAGGAGTGGATTGAAATGATGGATGTAACGGTAGAAAATTTTGAGCTCGAAGTGATGGCCGCTTCTATGCAAACGCCGGTTTTGGTGGACTTTTGGGCCCCTTGGTGTGGTCCGTGCAAGACCATTGGCCCGATGTTGGAGCGCTTGGAGGAGGATTACCAAGGTAGATTCAAATTGGTCAAGATCAACTCCGACGAAGAGCAGCAGTTGGCTGGCGCTTTTGGCATCAAAAGCATTCCGACATGTGTGTTGTTGAAAGAGGGGCGTCCCGTTGATGGTTTCATGGGCGCCTTGCCAGAGGGCAAGATCAAAGAGTTTTTAGACAAGCATTTGCCTTCCGTGGAGGAGTTGATTGCTCAAGAGGACGCCCAAGAGGCTCAGGCACTCTTGGAAGAAGGCAACGATGAGGAGGCTTTGGTCAAATTGCAAGAGGCCTTGGCGATGAATCCTGCCAATGATGAGGCGAGGTACGATTACGCCAAGCTCTTGATCAAATCGGGTGAGTTGCAAACCGCGGAGATGGTGCTTGCGCCCGCTTTGGCACAAATTCCCTTGCAGCTCAGGTTTGAGGCACTCAGGCATTGGTTGGCCTGTTTCCAATTCATGCAAACCGATGCAAAAGCGCAGTGGAGCATGGAGCAGTTTGATGCCCATTTGGCCAAAGACAAGAGAGACTTTGAGACCCGTTTGGCCAAGGCGCGGTATTTGGTGGCGGTGGGCGAGTTGACTGCTGCGATGGACGAGTTGCTTGAAATCGTGATGAGAGACAAGTCGTGGTCAGATCAAATTGCAAGAAAGCTCTACGTGGCCTTGCTGGAGTTGATGAGTCCTGTGAAGGCGCAAAAAGAAAAGCCCCAGTCCAACACGACTCAAGGCGGCATAGAGCTGGCGGGCCACATCCCCCAAGCCGACGACCCTCAGGCAGAGTTGGTCTCCAAATACAGGAGAAAACTCAGCATGGCCTTGAATTGAGGGGTCGCATCAGGCAAGAAAGCAGGGCGTTCTTGTTCGCCACTGGGCAAGATGAGGCTTAGGACTTGAAGAGGTCCCAGACCTCTTCATACTTTTTGGCCGTCTCTTCGATCACCTGTTGCGGCAAGGTGGGGGCTGGTGCGGATTTATTCCAAGGTGCGCCATCGACTTGAGCGCTTTCAAGCCAGTCACGCAGGTACTGTTTGTCGTAGCTGGGTGGATTGAAGCCCTCCTTGTAGGTCTGAAGCGGCCAGTAGCGAGAGGAGTCTGGCGTCAGTATCTCATCCATCAAAACAAGCTCGTCCTTTTCATTCAAACCAAACTCAAATTTGGTGTCCGCAATGATGATCCCCTTTTGGAGGGCAATGCGCCTGGCCTGGGTGTAAAGGGCAATGCTCACTTCGCGAACTTGATGGGCCAAATCGCGCCCGATCAAGGAGACGGTTTGCTCAAAGCTGATGTTTTCATCATGATCACCCACGGCTGCTTTGGTGGCCGGCGTGAAGATGGGTTGGGCCAGTTCGCTTGCGTTTTGCAAGCCTTTGGGCAAAGCGATGCCACAAGCGGTTTGGTGGGCTTTGTATTCACTCCAGGCGCTTCCAGCAAGGTAGCCTCGAACGACGGCTTCGATCGGCAAGGGCTTGAGACGTTTGACCAGCATGGAGCGCTCTCGAACTTGTGCATGGTCCTCCTCTTTCACGACCGATTCGGGGGCTTGGTGCGTGAGGTGATTGGGGCAAAGATGTTGGAGCTGTTCAAACCAAAAAAGGGCCATTTGCGTGAGCAAGATGCCTTTGCCTGGAATGGCTTGACCCATCACCACATCGAATGCAGAAATTCGGTCTGTTGCGACCATTAAAATTTTGTCATCCCCTACGGCGTAGTTGTCACGAACTTTGCCCCTGGCCAGCAGAGGCAAAGACTGGATGTCAGATGAAAAAAGCGATTGCATGGTGAGTGACTCCAAAAGGGGGCTGCGCAAGGGTGCTGTGTAAGGGTGCTGCTGTGAGCCGTTTGTAGGGCTTTAGATGAAAAAGAGCTCTAGAAAATCTAGAGCTCTTGGCGTGGACGGTTCAAGTGCGGGTTGCGCGTTTATGCAACCACTTGCGACAAGTGACCACTGCTGTACTTGGCCGCAACGAACAAAAGCGATTCGCCTTTGATTTTTGCACCTTGGCCTTCACAACCGAACTGAACATAACGTTCTTTACAAATGGCTTTGGCTGCGAGTTTGGCGGGCTTCAAGAACTCGCGAGGATCAAATTTGCTGGGGTTCTTGGCCATGAACTCACGAACCGCAGCCGTCATGGCCAAGCGAATATCGGTATCGATGTTGATCTTTCGAACCCCAAACTTGATGGCGTGTTGAATCTCAGAAACGGGCACACCGTAGGTTTCTTTCATGTCGCCACCGAATTCACGAATCTTGCTCAAAAGGTCTTGCGGCACGCTGGAGCTGCCATGCATCACCAAGTGGGTGTTGGGAATGCGTGCATGAATTTGCTTGATGCGATCAATGGCCAAGATGTCGCCTGTGGGCATGCGGGAGAATTTGTAAGCGCCGTGGCTGGTTCCAATGGCGATGGCCAAGGCGTCCAGTTGGGTTTTTTGAACAAAGTCAGCAGCTTGCTCGGGATCGGTGAGCAGTTGCTCGCGGGTGAGCACGTCCTCTGAGCCGTGTCCGTCCTCTTGGTCACCCTTCAAGGTCTCGAGGGATCCCAAGCAGCCCAATTCACCCTCCACCGTGATGCCCAGTTTATGGGCCATTTGAACGACCTTTTTGGTCACTTCCAAGTTGTATTCGTAAGAGGCGATGGTTTTGCCGTCCTCCATGAGACTGCCGTCCATCATGACCGATGAGAACCCAAGATCGATCGCACCTTGGCAAACGAGTGGGCTTTGTCCATGGTCTTGGTGCATCACGACAGGGATGTGAGGGTAGGATTCAATGGCGGCTTGAATGAGCTTTTTAAGAAAGACTTCACCGGCATATTTACGTGCACCTGCGCTTGCTTGCATGATGACTGGGGAGCCCGTTTCATCGGCCGCCTCCATGATCGCTTGGACCTGTTCAAGGTTGTTGACGTTGAAAGCGGGCAAGCCATAGCCGTTTTCAGCAGCATGATCGAGGAGTTCACGCATGGAGACGAGTGCCATATTTATTTCCTAAACGAATGAGAGAAGATAGAGATATTTTAAACTGAGAAAAAAATCAACCCACTTGGCAAATTTTCAGCATATTGGTGCCTCCTGGTGAGCCCATGGGTTCACCGCAAGTGATGGCGTAGACGTCCCCCGCGCTCACAATGTGTTTGCTCTTGAGGTGGCCCTCCGCTTGGCTGAGAGCGGTGTCTCGGTCAGCACTGGTGTCCATGAGCAGTGGGGTGACATTGCGGTACAGGGCCATTTTTCTTTGAGTGCTCAATTTGCTGGTCAAAGCGTAGATGGGGATGTGGATGCGGTGTCGGCTCATCCACAGGGGGGTCGAACCCGAGTCGGTCAAGGCGACCAAAGCTTTGGCGCCCAAGTGGTGCGCCGTGAAGAGGGCCCCCATGGCAATGGTTTGGTCAATGCGGTGGAAGGTTTTGCCAGAAAAGTCTGCATCCAATTCCACTTGCTCGGCCGATTCTGCAGCTTGGCAAATTTGAGCCATTTCAATGACGGTCTCTAAGGGGTATTTGCCCGCCGCGGTTTCGGCACTCAACATGACCGCATCGGTTCCGTCTAAAACGGCATTGGCCACATCACTCACCTCAGCACGGGTGGGCACGGGATTGGTGATCATGCTCTCCATCATTTGGGTGGCGGTGATGACCACTTTGTCATGGGCACGTGCGAGACGAATCATGTGCTTTTGCAAGGCGGGGACCGCAGCGTTGCCCACCTCGACCGCCAAGTCACCCCGCGCGACCATGATGCCATCGCTGGATTTTAAAATTTCCTCCAAATGGGGAATGGCTTCTGCCCTCTCGATTTTGGCGATCAAGCTGGTCTTGTGTTTGTAGGGGGCGGACGCAACGTTGGCCAACTGTCTGGCCAGTTCCATATCGGTTGCGTTTTTTGGAAAACTCACGGCCAAGTAATCGGCTTGAAAGCTCATGGCTGTTTTGATGTCGTCCATGTCCTTGGCGGTCAATGCAGGAGCGGTCAAACCGCCTCCTTTTTTATTGATGCCCTTGTTGTTGGAGAGCTCGCCACCGACCACAACTTTGGTGTGCACTTGCTCGCCCTTGACTTGGGTCACTTCGAGAACAATCAAACCATCGTTGAGCAGCAAAATGTCGCCGGATTTCACGTCCTTGGGCAACTCTTTGTAATCCAAACCCACGCCGTGCTCATCGCCCAGAGCCTGACGGGAAGCATCCAGCACAAAAGGCTTGCCATTCTCCAGCTGCACGCGAGAGTTTTCAAACTTGCCCACACGGATCTTGGGGCCTTGTAGGTCGGCCATGATGGCCACTTCAACGCCTGCTTTTGAAGCCGCCAGTCTGACCATGCTCGCGCGGTCGATGTGGTCTTGCGCACTGCCGTGGGAGAAGTTCAGTCGGACCACGTTCACGCCAGCTTTGAACATGGCCTCCAGCATCTCAGCAGAGTTGGAGGCAGGCCCCAGAGTGGCAACAATTTTTGTGGATCTCAGAAGAGGATTTTTAGATATAGACATGATTCAGATTGTCCCATGAAAGCTCGCATTCACTGCACGCATGGCCCGCCTTTTTAGAGGGGGTCATGATCTGCGGGCTTGAGTTGGGGGTAGAAGGCCCTGGCCAAGAACGCTCACCTGCGATGGACCCCAAGCGGTAGGAAAAAAAAGCGAAGATCTCAAGAAGGTGAGAAATGCTGCTCGCGCAAAAAGTCACAAACGTAAATGCGACATAAATAGTATTAAAGTAGTACATGAAAATACAAAAGCCCTGATCGACTAAGTCATTTTCATAAAGGCATTTTGGGATTTTCTTGGTAAAGAGGATAATGTGTAGTGAAATAAAGAAATTTTAGATTTTTGAATTTCGAAATGTAAATTTGTTTGAAATTTGCCCCTGGTAGTGGTCCTTTGCCTTTGAGCGTGAGCCTCTTGTCGTGCCAAGCTGAAGGGTCATATCTGGCAAAACTGACGTCCTTATCGATGAAAACCATAGAAACTCCAATTCCTGTAGACCAACCGATGCCCCACCGCAAGGTGATTCGTGAGTGGCTTGTCCCCTTGTCTGAGCGCACCACAGCAACTGCCATTTTTTTACTGATTCTTGACCTTTGCATTTGGAGCCTGTTTTTGGCGGGCACCGTGGCTTTTGAGTCTTGGTGGCTCAAGTTGATTTGTGCCGCAGGTGCGGGTTTTACCATTGGACGACTTTTCATCATTGGGCATGACGCCTGCCACCAAAGCTTGACGCCTCATCGCAACTTGAACAAGTGGATTGGCAGAATTGCCTTTTTGCCCTCTCTGACCCCTTACAGCTTGTGGGACATTGGACACAATGTCGTGCACCACGGGTATACCAATTTGAAGGGTTTTGATTTCGTCTGGGCCCCTTTGACCAAGGACGAGTTTGAAGCGCTGGGCCCTGTTGGGAGGATGCTTGACCGTGTGTACAGAAGTGGCTGGGCGCCAGGCTTGTATTACATGATTGAGATTTGGTGGAACAAAATGTTCTTTCCCAACAAGAAAAACATGCCAACTCGCAGACCCATTTTCATCAAAGACAACTTGCTGGTGAGTGCCTTTGGATTGATTTGGTTGGGTGCCATTTACAGCCTGGCTCAAGCCACCGAGCAATCCATTTGGGTGCTGGGCTTGTTTTCAGTGCTGATCCCGTTTTTCTTTTGGTGCACCATGATTGGTTTTGTGGTGTATGTCCACCACACCCATGTCAAGGTGTCTTGGCACGATGAGCGGACAGCTTGGTCCAAGGCACAGCCCTTTGTCTCCACCACGGTTCACTTGACCTTCCCTTTCAATATTGGTGCGATGATGCATCACATCATGGAGCACACGGCCCACCACGTGGACATGAGCATTCCTTTGTATAAATTGAAATCCGCGCAAAGCATGCTCGAGACCATGTTGCCTGAGCGCATCATTGTTCAGCCCTTCTCATGGTCTTGGTATTTTGAAACCGCCAAGAGCTGTAAGCTCTACGACTTCACCAAGCGTTGCTGGACGAACTATCAAGGCCATTCGACCTCTGTCCCAGCGCCTTTGCCTGCTTGACAATTCGAGCCGAAAAGAAAAAGCCTGCCCTGGCACCTGAGAAGGTGCAAGCGCAGGCTTTTTGCTGAGTCCTTGCTGGGTTTATAGGCTCACAGCACGTTGAGAGAGAATCTCAAAAGCGGGCAGGGTTTTACCTTCCAGGACCTCTAAAAACGCGCCACCACCCGTAGAGATGTAGTCAATTTGATCGGTCAGGCCGTATTTGGCAATGGCGGCCAAAGTGTCTCCGCCACCAGCAAGACTGAAGGCCTTGGACTGGGCGATCGCGTGTGCAACGCCTTGAGTGCCCTTTGAAAAGGCGTCAAATTCAAACACGCCAACAGGACCGTTCCAGACAATGGTTCCAGCCTTGAGCAGTTGGGTGGCAAGGTGTTGGGTGCTTTCAGGCCCAATGTCCAAGATCAATTCATCGCTTTTGACATCTTTCGAGCTTTTGATGGTGGCCACTGCATCAGCAGAAAAAGAGGTGGCCACAACGACATCGACGGGTATGGGCACTTCTGCACCACGAGCCTTCATGTCATGGATCACACGTTTTGCATCTTCCACCAAATCGGGTTCGCAAAGACTTTTGCCAATGGGCAAACCACTCGCGAGCATGAAGGTGTTGGCGATTCCACCACCCACAATCAACTGGTCTACCTTGGAAGCCAATGATTTGAGAATGGTCAATTTGGTGGACACTTTCGAGCCCGCAACAATGGCGGCCAGTGGGCGTCGAGGAGAGGACAAGGCTTTGGAGATCGCTTCGATCTCAGCAGACAAGAGGGGGCCAGCACAGGCGACGTTGACAAATTGTGCGATGCCATATGTGCTGCATTCGGCGCGGTGGGCTGTGCCAAAGGCATCGTGTACAAAGATGTCACAAAGATGTGCCATTTTTTTAGACAATTCAGCATCGTTGGCTTTTTCGCCCACATTGAAGCGACAGTTTTCAAGCAAAACCATTTGACCCTCTTGAACGCTCACCCCATTGATCCAGTCCTTTAACAAGGGAACTGGGCGTTCAAGCAATTGGCTGATTCTTTGGGCGACGGGGGCCAAGGAATCGGCCTCGCTCCATTGTCCCTCTTTGGGTCGTCCCAAGTGACTGGTGACCATGACTGCTGCACCCGCATCCAATGCGAGTTGGATGCAAGGCAAGGATGCTTTGATTCGGGTGTCATCGGTGATGACCCCGTTCTCATCTTGTGGCACATTCAAGTCTGCACGGATAAAAACACGTTTATTTTTAACCAAGCCTTTTTGACAAAGTTCAGTAAAGCGAAGAAAGTTCATGGGTAAAGGGAGTCAAGAAAAAGATCAAGGGCGATGGGTCATCCTAACAGGGGAGTGACTCAAAAGAGGTAGATTTTAACCCTCGAAAAAAAGCCGTCCTAAGCTTTGCAGTGGTTGAGGAGGCGATCAACACGCCAAAGTCTCAAATGCCAAGCCACAGGTGCAAGGGCAAATAGATCGCCAAACCGAGCACGATGATTTTGAGGACGCTGGGTTTTTGATGGCGTTGAATGAAGAAATAAAGGACGCAGCTGGAGCTGGCAACCAGTTTGGCATTCCAAACGCTGGCGATGAGTTGGTGGTTGGACATCAAGATCTCGGGCGCAATCACCGCAGAGAGTGCCGCAATCGGTGCAAACAGCAAAGCGCGTTCAAGCCACGAGGGGAGTTGAAAGCTTTCGTTGGCGAATAAAAAAAAGGCTCTTGCGATCACGGTCACGCAGGCCATGCCTAAAATGGACAAAAGATAATAAGCATCCATCTTATGTCTTGTCAGAAGTGCTTTGGTCTTTGGAGGGCATGATTTTTGAACCATGAAAAGACAGTTGATCGCAAATTGCAATGGAGATCAAAATGCCCAAGAGGACGTTCAAATTGAAGGGCAAATCGACGAAGTAAATGGCGCATGCTGCTGACAATGCCGCGGCCAAGAGGCGCAATTGGCTGGAGACGAGTGACAAGGAAATGCCTAAAAGCGCCAAGATGCCAGCAAAACCAAGTCCCCACTGTGTCGGGATGAATTGCGTTAAGAAGATGCCCATTAAACTGCCGCTCATCCAACTGAGCCAATTCATGACGTTGCTTCCAGCCAAATAGGAGAGTTGGGCGTTGACGCCTGTGTGCAGATCGCCAGTGTCTTGGGGTGGTGCCGGGTTGGGAAAAGTTTTGATGAATTGAACGTAACTGATGTCTGCGGTAAAGTAGCCAAACATGACCCGACGCCAACGGGTTTGGCTCATTAAATAATTACGCAAATGCGCACTGAACACGACAAAGCGCAAGTTCACACAAAAGGCCGTGGCCAAGATCACCCAAATGGGTGCATGTGAGGCCAAAAGAGGCAAAGCGGCCAACTGCGAGCTGCCTGCAAACACACAAAAAGTCATCAGCAGAGATTGAGGATAGTTCATGTCAGAGTTGATCATGGCCACACCCGTCATCAAGCCCCACGTGAAAATGCCAATGCAAGCGGGCAAGAGCTCAATCGCACCTTGGCGAAAGTGAGGGTTGTTGAGCCGAATCAGCTGAAGCATGAGCCCACGGCAATGGGATTGCCCTTGAGGAGTTCAGACAGGGGCATTTTCTTGTGTCCAGCCTTTTGCAATTGGGTGATTCGAAGCACACCATTCGCACATTGAACATCGATGAACTCGTTGTCGACCCGAAGTACAGCCCCGTTGGGCGAGGACAAGGCACCGGGGATGATGGGCGTCTCTAGGGCTTTTGCATGCCAGACTTTGAAGCTCTCTTGTCCCAATTGCGTGCTCGAGCCTGGGGAAGGGTTCAAGGCCAAAATTTGGCGTTGCAAGTGAAGTGCGGATTGACGCCAATCCAGCGCCGACTCTTCTTTCGAAATCTTATGGGCGTAGCTTGCAGCCGCATGGTCTTGGGGCGTGGGGGTCAATTGATCCCACTCGTTCAAAGCACGGGTGATCAGCGCTCCACCAAGCTGGGCCAATTTGTCATGCAAAGTGGCGGTGGTATCGGAGGGGTCAATCAAGATGCTCTCTCGAAGCAAAACGTCACCCGTATCCAAGCCCTCATCCATTTGCATGATACAGATGCCGGTTTGGGCATCCCCAGCCATGATGGCGCGGTGAATGGGAGCAGCACCTCTCCACTGCGGCAAGAGTGAGGCGTGGATATTGAGGCATCCAAGCCGAGTCGACTTCAGGGCCCAGGGGGGCAGGATCAGCCCGTAAGCGGCAACGACCATCACATCTGCACCAAGTGAGGCCATCAAGGCTTGGGCCTGGGCGGCTTGATCGGGGTATTTGCCATCGAGTTTAAGACTGCTCGGTTGAAACACGGGCAGGTGATGTTCCAGTGCAAAGGTTTTAACGCTCGAGGCTTGCAGCTTAAGGCCCCTTCCCGCGGGCCGGTCGGGCTGGGTCAAGACCAAGACGATCTCGTGACCTGCGTCCAAGAGCTGAGCGAGGGCAATTTTTGCAAACTCTGGCGTTCCAGCGAAGATGATGCGCATGTCTTAGCTGCGAGCGGCGTCTTTTTGCGCTTTGAGCAGTTTTGTTTTGATTCGGTTTCGTTTGAGCGCGGACAAATACTCAATGAAGACCTTGCCTTCAAGGTGGTCCAATTCATGTTGTATGCAAACCGAGAGCATGTCTTCAGCGTCAAGGGTTTTGGCTTCGCCTTTTTCGTTCAAAAACGAGACTTGAATTTCTCGGGCTCTTTCCACCCCGTCATAAATTCCAGGCACGGACAAGCAACCTTCCTCTCCTCGGATGCGCTCAGCGCTCATGGAGACGATCTTGGGGTTGATCAACACGAGAGGCTTGGAGGCATCTTCTGAGACATCCATCACGACCAGCCTTTCGTGGTGATTGACTTGAGTCGCAGCCAGGCCGATGCCTTTGGACTCGTACATGGTCTCAAACATATCTCGAATGAGCACGAGGTGATGCTCACCAATTTCGGTGATCGGTTTTGCCACAGTATGCAGGCGTGGATCAGGGTAACTGAGTATGGGTAAAAGTGCCATGCCCATATTGTCCTCGGTTTTTGAAAAAAATTCAAAACTTGAAGAAAATGGTGCAAAATAGGGCTGTCGTTGCAAAGGGTGGCGTTCATCCTAAAAGGTCTCAGAGACCCATAAAAGAGGTATATTGAGAGCATGTTTGAAGTACTCGTCTACGTCTATGAAAATTACTGGAGAGGCGATGCTTGTCCAGAGCTCACACATCTGGGACGCAAATTAAGCGCCGTGGGCTTTGATCCCGATGAAATTGAGCAAGCGTTGCAGTGGTTGGCGGGCCTCAGTTTGGCCTCCACCCGCACAGAGCTCATCGAGATCAATCAGCACCAAGTTCAAAACGACACCAGCGCCAGAGCGCAATCCCGAAACAGCTTGCGGGTCTACTCCGTGGCTGAACAAGATCACTTGGGTGCAGACAGTTTAGGATTTATCAGTTTTTTAGAGTCCGCTCAAGTTCTCCCACCGCATATGCGAGAGATTGTGGTCGATCGTGCGATGGCTGTGCCAGGTCGACCGGTCAACATCGACGACTTGAAAATCATCGTCTTGATGGTTTACTGGAGTGTGGGTTTGGAGCCTGACGCGCTGATTTTGGACGAGTTGTGCGACGACGCAGACCGCGTCGCACACTGATCAAGAGCAACACCTCTTAAACGACAGCGCCCGAATTGGGGTCATTGGGGTCAACCTCCCCCTTGCCTGGTTTCATCAAGTCTTCTCTTTGGATGCCCAACCACATGGCAATGGCTGCAGCGACAAAGACCGATGAGTAAATTCCAAACAAAATACCGATCGTCAACGCCAGTGCAAAGTAGTGCAGGGTGGGTCCACCAAATAAAAGCATCGATAAAACCATGAGTTGAGTACATCCATGGGTGATGATGGTTCTGCTCATGGTGGAGGTGATGGCGTTGTCGATGATCTCGATCGTGTTCATTTTGCGGTAGCGGCGAAAGTTCTCACGAATACGGTCAAAAATAACGACCGATTCATTCACAGAATAGCCCAAAACAGCCAATACAGCAGCCAAAACAGGCAAAGAGAATTCCCACTGAAAAAACGCAAAAAACCCCAAGATGATGATCACATCGTGCAAGTTCGCAACAATGGCGGCAACAGAAAATTTCCATTCAAAACGAACGGCCAAGTAAAGCATGATGCCCACCACCACAAAGGCCAGCGCTTTGAGGCCATCGACGGCCAATTCATCTCCGACTTGAGGGCCAACAAACTCGGTGCGGCGCAAGTCGGCCGTGGGGTCTGCTTGTTTGAGCGCAAGGATGACGCTCTCATTTTGGCTGGCCGCACTGACGCCTTTGCTGGCGGGCAAGCGAATCAAAATATCGCTTGCTGTTCCAAAGTTCTGGACTTGTACGTCCTTAAAGCCAAGCGCTTCAATCTTGCCGCGTGCTTGATTCAGGTCGACAGGATGTGAATAGGCGACCTCCATGAGTGTGCCGCCCGTGAACTCGACGGATAAGTTGAGTCCTTTGGAGAATAAAAAGAAGACAGCCAGCAAAAAGGTGATGAAAGACACCAAATTGAACGCCAAGGCATGGCGCATGAAGGGGATGTCTTTGCGGATTTTAAAAAATTCCATGATGGAGTGACCTGTTGTTGATTGCTTGATTGCTTTATTGCTCGGCGGAGGCTTTGGAATCCAAGACCGGAGCACGCCAAACGGTTCCAATCGAGACGCTTTGCAGTCTCTTTTGTCGACCGTACCAAAGGTTGACCAATCCACGGGAGAAGAAGACAGAGGAGAACATGCTGGTCAATATACCCAAGCAATGAACCACTGCAAAGCCTCTAACGGGTCCAGAGCCAAAGGCCAACAAAGCCAAACCGGCAATCAGGGTGGTCACGTTGGAGTCGAGGATCGTTGCCCAAGCACGGTCATAGCCCGCGTGAATGGCCGCCTGTGCGGACACACCCAAGCGAAGCTCCTCCCTCACGCGCTCATTGATCAGTACATTGGCATCAATGGCCATACCGAGGACCAAGGCCATGGCGGCCATACCAGGAAGGGTCAGCGTGGCTTGGAGCATGGACAAAAGAGCCACCAGCAAGAGCAGATTCACCGCCAAGGCGACACTCGAGAAGAGTCCAAAGAGCATGTAGTAAAGCACCATGAAGGCGGCGACGCCGACAAAGCCCCAAGTCACGCTGTTGAATCCTTTTTCAATGTTTTCTGCGCCCAAGCTGGGACCGATGGTTCTCTCTTCAATGATCTCCATGGGGGCGGCCAAAGAACCTGCACGAAGAAGGAGTGCGACATCGTTGGCCTCAACGGTGCTCATGCGTCCTGAAATTTGAACGCGTCCTCCACCAATTTCAGAGCGAATGACAGGTGCTGTGACGACTTCACCTTTGCCTTTTTCAAACAACAAGATGGCCATGCGTTTGCCAATATTTTCTCTCGTGACATCGCGAAAAATTCGAGCCCCCTTGGCATCCAGCGTCAAATGAACAGCGGCCTCTTGCGTTTGGTTGTCAAAACCGGGTTGAGCATCGGTCAAATTCTCACCGGTCAGTAAAACTTGTTTTTTAACGACCACCGCCTGGCCGGACCTCTCCAAATAGCGCTCGTCTCCAAAGGGGACGATGGATGTGGTGCTCAGTTCAGCAGAACGTGCCTCGCTCGAGTCATCGACCAGCCTGATTTCAAGGGTGGCGGTTCGACCTAAGATGTCTTTGGCTTTGGCAGTGTCTTGAACGCCAGGCAGTTGCACAACAATGCGGTCCAAGCCCTGCTGTTGAATCACAGGCTCAGCAACGCCCAATTCGTTGATTCTGTTGTGGAGAGTGGTGATGTTTTGCTTGAGGGCTTGTTGTTGCACCTTTCTCGCCGCCTCTGGCTTGAGGCTCAAGGACAACAAGGTGTCCGTGCCTTGTGTTTTTTCGGCCGTGACGATGTCTGGCCATTGATCTTGAATGAGCGCCTTTGTGGCCAAAAGGGTGGGCATGTCGCGAAAGGAAATTTCAATGCTTTGGTCAACGCGGTTGATACCGGCGTGTCGAAGATTTTTCTCTCTCAACTGTTGTCTCAAGTCACCGGCGATGGACTCGGCCTTTTTCGTCAATGCCGAGGCCATGTCAACTTGGAGCATGAAATGAACGCCACCCCTCAAGTCGAGCCCTAAGTACATGGGTGAGGCATGAAAGGCGGAGAGCCAGTTGGGTGAGCGAGACACGAGATTCAAGGCGATCACGTAACTGGCGTTGGCTGGGTTGGGGTTCAGCGCCGCTTGCAAGGCATCTTTGGCTTTGAGTTGAGCTTCGCTGGAATCGAGTCGAATTTTAAAATTGGTGGGCTCAAACGTGCTGGCCGCTGGTGTGATGGCAAGGCCACTCAAAATGGAGGTGACTTGGCTGGGCAGATCGATAGGGAGCTTTTGACCCGATTTGGCACTGGAAATTTGAACGGCTGGAGCTTCACCAAAAAAATTTGGAAGTGTGTAAAGTCCACCGATGATCAAAGCGAACGCGATTGTCAAATACTTCCAAATTGAGTAACGATTCATGGAAATTCCAATGGAAAATTAAAGGGTTCAATACAAGTCATGAGGATCAAACAGGTGAGAGCGATCAAGCCTGTTTGATCGTGCGCCAAGGCTTGTGCAGTGAAATCAGAGTGATTTCAAGGTCCCTTTGGGGAGCACTTGAGCGATTGCAGAGCGTTGAATTTGAATTTCCACGCCTTTTGCAATCTCTAACTTGGCGTAGTGATCCTCAAGAGCGGAGATTCTGCCCAAAAAGCCGCCTCCAGTGCTCACCTCGTCACCTTTGCTCAAAGCGTCGAGCATGGTTTTGTGCTCTTTTTGTCTCTTCATTTGTGGGCGAATCATGACAAAGTACAAGACCACAAACATCAATAAAAGGGGAAGCATTCCGGTGAGCGAGGAAGACAAATCGGAAGAGGCAGCAGCGGCCGGTGCAGATTGCGCGTAAGCAGATGAAATGAACAAAAGAATCTCCTAAAAAAGTAACTGAATCTCAAACACCAAGCCATTGGAGCCGATGTTCAAAGGACAAGGCCGTTTGAGCCCGGTGAATGGGCCAAAAACCTGGGTCAACACAAAAGCATAGATTGTATGCCTGCGTGGACTGGAAAAAACAGTCATTTGACCTTGGAAAAACACGATTATGGATGAAAAGCTCGAGGCAAAATCAGCCAAAGTTTTAAGTTTTGTTTGATTTTGTTGGCAAAGTCCCCGGCCTCTTTGCCTGTTCCGGCAAAGTAGTCGGCTCTGATGGAGCCATTGATGGCGTTTCCAGTGTCTTGGCTCAAAACCATTTTTTTGACCGAGGCGCTGCCCTCGCTCTCAAGCCACAAGGGCATGCCCAGGGGAATGCTCTTGGGGTCAACAGCGACAGAAAGATGGGCCTTTAGGGGGCTGCCCATGGCGCCGATTGGTCCAAGTGAAGGATCGGTCAAACTTGAAAGCGAGAAAAAGATGTAGCGTGGATTGCTCCAAAGGGCTTCCTTGATCCACTGAGGATTCTTGTCTAAGGCCGCTCGAATGCCTTGCCATGAGATGTCCTTGGTCAAACCTTGATCCAACATCCATTTCGCAATGCTTTGGTAGGGTAAGTCATTAGACGCAGCAAAACTGGCCCGGTAGTCCTGAATTTGACCGGGTGTGGATTCAATGCGCAGTCTCGCCGAGCCTTGAACGTGCAAGATCATGACATCCAGGGGGTCTTCTAGCCAAGCAAGTGCTTGATGTTGGAGTTCATTTTGCAAAGTCCCAAGTGTTTCAATGTCACGTCGACTGTACCAAGCATCCCCCCTTTTTTTGTTTGCCAACAATCCAGGGGGTGGCGCATAAATTGGATAATTGAATCCATCGTGTTGGGTCAATGAGGCTTTGAATATGGGTTCATAATAGCTGGTCAAGAGGCCTGTATTGTCACCCTCAAGAGACTCTACACGGTAGGCTTGGAGTTGACTCAACATCCACATGCGCTGCTCTTGTTCGTCTGCAAGGGTGAGGGGCCGCATCTCCTTGCAAGAAGGAGACCAAATGGGGTGGGGTTTGATGCAGTTTTCTAAAAGATCGGACCAAATTTGAGCTGTGGGTGTGGACTCAAAAGTGGGTAAGTCTCTCCAGCTGACGGGTCTGAAAAGGCTTTTTGAAGAAAAGTTGAAATTCTTCACACCATTGGCCAAAGCATCTTCCGATGGGCCCTGAGAGGGCGCGGTTTGTCCAGTTTTGCCCGTTTGTGCGGTGCTGATGGGGGTGTTGGGGCTGGCGTTGTATGCAGGCAAAGTGGGCGTTTTGGGCTCGTGATAGGCGCAAGAGAAGACAAAGATCAAAAACAGTGAAACGCTAAAAATCTTAAGATGAGAGGGTTTAAAACGCATGATGTACATTTTAATGGAAGCGATGCTTGCCGGTTCAATACTGGTTTTGATCGTTTGGTGGACGATGTTTCAAGGTCGGCAAAAAGGAGAAAAAAAAGAGCCGGAAAAGAACGCAACACCAGACAACAAGATTCAATGAGGTGAAGGCTTATTTGATGTTTTCGACGGGAAGGTCAATTTTTGTCACCTGTGGATCGCTCCAACTGCCACTGATATGAAATGTCCTGGTGTTGGCTTGTATGAGGGGCTGACGGATCACGTATTGAGCCAAAAAGCTGGTGAGGCCCACGATGGGGTTGACGGTGCTGTAGATGAGAGAGGCGGTGCCTGCGTTGATCTCAGGCACCACCACAACTCTCAAGTCTTGCGTTTCAGTACCAATATTTGCAGAGCCTTCTAGCATCACTGTCCCTGCAACACCCTTCATGATCAAATTTTTAGTCGAAGCCGTGCCCTCCTTGACCGCGATGTCGCCCTTCAGGAGGTCAAATGCGAAGCCTTCGCCAAAGAGATCTTTAAAGTCCAAAGTCAATCGCCGAGGCAGGGCTTGAAGATTTAAAACACCAAGAAGTCGAGAAGCGCCTGGATCGGTTTTAAGAAACTGGCCTTTTTCAATATCGACAACAAAGTCGCCTGACAGGGAGTCAAAATCAGGATTGATCAAAGAGCCCTTCCAGCTCAATTGTCCTTTGAGAGATCCTTTGCCGTCGCGAACAACCCCAGGCGTGCCAAGTCGACTCAGCAAGTGACCAGAGTTGGCAATATCCAAAGAGAGGTCGATTTGAGACTGAGTCCCTTTGGTGTTGGGCTCAGACGAGGGGGACCATTTGGCCGACGCTTTCAATGAGACATCGGGGTTGGTGAGCTGAATGTTGTTGAGCCGCCAAATTCGCTCGCCTTTCGGGTTGAGTGAATTGTGAGCTTCGAATTCAACGTGCCCCAACGCATGGTCTTTGATTTGAAGGTTGTCGATGACGACATCCAACCAAGGAAAAAATGGTTCTTCAGAACTCATCAAAGGGTCGCTGAACTTGTTTTTGATGGGGTTGATGGTGAATTGGTTCAAGTGAGCACTGATGCGCCGTGAGGCAGGATCGGTGTCCAAAAGAAGTTTAATGTTGCCATTGAGCTCTTGAGACTGTAAATTGGTGGACCAGTTGTTACCGTCCCTGTTGGCCACAACACTCACTGCATGAAAGACACGTCCTTGGCTGTTGAGTTTGTCGGTCTGGACTTTGATGCTGTTGGGGAGCGTCAATGAGGATGACAAAGGGACGGGAGTTTTGGGATGGGTTTCAATGGGGGACGATTCAGGAAAGGCATTGCCGCAGTTGCTGGACTTGCTGGGGTTGACAAATAAGGAATTGAAAGTGAGCTGCCAGTCGTCGAGTGGTAATTCTGGCAAAGTGGCGTTCACCGTCCAGCCGTTCGAGATGAGTTTGGATGGAGTGGATGTGTTGGGGGGAAGTACTTGAACAATGGAGTTGGAGGCACCGGGTGAGATCAGCATCGTGCCCGACAAGACGTTGCTTTGAGCCGTCGTCGTGTCTTTATAAAGCCGCATTGCAACTTGGTCACCCAAAGAGAAGGCTTGGCGCTCAAGAAAGTGCGAGGGGCCCAGATCTTTGACCAAAGCATTTTCATAATAAAAAAGCATGGGGCTGTCAGCAGACTTCTTCAAGGGCAGTGGGCCGTTGAGCGATAGGCCTTGAAGGTTGGAGGAGATGGAGATTTCAGGAATACCAGACTTTTTGATCGTGATCAAGGACGTGTAGTTGGTTTGACCCTTCGCCAAAGAGGCAAACTTACCGTAAGCAGATATTTCACACGATTGCTCCAAGCCTTCTGCAGAGACAGTGCCAGAGGACCTGATTTGGAGTGCGCTTTCAAGTCCATTCGGTAAAGGGCGGTAGCCGCCTTCGAGTTTGCTTTCTCCTCCAAGTGTATGGGTCAGCACGTTTTGAAAGGCAAGTCCTGACTCTGTGAAAGTTAAACTGCCGCGGGTTTTGAGAAACAAGGGTGTATCAGGGGTCAGGGATAAATCGTTGTTGATGAATGTGAGATTGCCAAGGACTTTGGAGCGATCAATTTGTAAGAGTGGCAGAGTGAGTTTTAATTTAAGGTCGGCATAGCCTCTGGACTTGGCTTGAGCCAAGGGGCGTCCCAATCTGGGACTCAAGGAGGAGCGGTTGAAGACAGAAAGGTAGTTGGACATCAATCCTTTGGAGTCCGAAGAGATGTCTAAAATGGGGTCAAACAAGTTCTGAATTTTCGCTTCAAGTTTGCCCAATTGAACGGAGTTCATGTCGAACCCCAGATTGGAAAACGAAGAGCTCAAAACAAGGCTTTTTCCTTTGAGCTGAAGCTCACCTTCTAAATCGCTCAAATTCGGCCAATCGGTGAGAGTGATGGTGGGCGACTTAAAAAAAGCTTTTGGGAAATAATTAAAACCAATTCGATGGAGGTGAGCGGTGATGGTGAATTCACCATCTGAGGGGCTCTTATAAGGAAGGGTTTCTAAAGGGCCTTTGATTTTGATTTTGCCCTTTTCAATCAAACCAGAAAAAATGGCTTCTTTCAAATAGTTTCGGACGTTGGCATTGATAGAAGAAGGTAAGTACTTGTAAAGCGAAGCAGCATCCAGTGAGTTGATTTGCGCATTCAAGTCAATGTCTCCAAGATTGGAGGAACTCAACCGCTCAATATTGGGATTGAACCATTTGAAGTTGAATGCTGCGGTGCCATTGGTGTTGGTGAGTTCTCCGTTGGAGAGATGGAAGTCCAGCTCACCATTGGAGATGCTCCAATCCAGCATCGAAGAAAAATGTTGGATCTCAACGATGGGCGGCTCTAAGGCTCCGATCAGTTCGAGAAAGCCATTCTTGAGGGTCAGTTCTGCTTTGCCGGAGTTTTCTGTCAAAGAAAATTGAGCAGACAAGCCCTTGAAATGAGGAATGGTCGATAAGGTATCTTGTAAGGAGAACGATGATGCAAGGCTCGTTTTGCTGTTTGAATTGGCTTTGGGGTCAATTTTTGTGTTCGAGCTTTGTGGCAATGATTCCTTGGCAACAGTTGAAGCATAAGAGCGTTCCAAATGCGTGATGAAACCGTCAACCTTAAAATGTTTAACTTTTGAAAAAGGGTTGAAAGAGGGCTCGGCAGCCTCTAGCTGATTGGCTAATGGTGCAGAAGAAGCCGACTTTTTATTCAAGGAAAAACGGTTGAGTAATTTTTTGGAGTTTTCAATCCAATTGTGAAGTGCTGATTTAGGGATGAAAGAGCTGTCTTGAAGCGCGATATTTCCCCAAGAAGCATGAAGTTTTTCAATGTCACCCTTGATGTTCAATTGATAGAGAAACGTGCTGAAGGCTTGCCTGGGCGACAAGGCTTTAGCCAATTGTGCAATATGTTCAAAACTGGATTGATTGAAAACAATTTCACCCTCAGACTCTGGGCCGAAAGGATCTTGAAGATTTGAAAGGGCAAGACGGTAATGTGAAAAATCCCATGGTTCTTTTTCGCCCCGTAAATTGAATGTCAAATTCTCGGTCGTCCACTCTTGGCCATTTTTCCATGGTGCCATTTGAATACGGCCCGCCAAAGAAGAAATAAAAACGGGTGTGATTGGATTGAATAATGAAGACTCGATATTTGTGAGATCGAAGTCAAGCACATGTTGAATGAACGCACCATGGCTGACGGTAGACCAGGCGCGAAACCAACCTTGTCCGGTTTTCAGGGGTAAGGTGTTGGCTGGCAACACGGAGGAGGCCAAATGGGAAAGTTGCAGATGATCCGTTTGGAAATAGCTCTGTCCAGACCAATCTTGCCATTGACCAGGATGAAGGCTCAAAAGAGGCTGGTTAAATTCTGCGCGAAAGTTTATTCTTTTCGACAAAAATGAAGGAGGAGTTGCATCGAATCGGAATTGATGATTTCTGATGCCATTTTGGATTGAAAAATTGATGTCTGAGATCATCAGGGGAGGCTGATGCAATCGCTCGTCGATCCATAATAATCTGGAGTTGTTGATCTCAAAATCATGAATTGAGAAAAACGAATCGTTGAAGCTTGAATGGGTACTTGGTGAAAGTAAGAAACCCGCGACTTCAAAACCACCATCGATGCGTCGCTTGACGGTAACATCCGAGTCATCAATGAGCAACTTATCCAAAGTCAATCTGAAAACGGATTGAGCAGAGAAAGAGACCAAAGCCCGCTTGATGTGCAAGCTATTATTGTCATGATCGTCTGAACTAGTAATGTCCAGGAGTTCAAGACTTGGAAATAAACTGTTGGAGCGAGATTGGATGGAGCCAATTTTAATGTTTGTGCCCAGAACTTGGGAAAGGGAGGCCTCAATTCGGGGTCTGAATTGATCGATATGGGGTATGAAAAAAAAGTGCAAAATGAGGCCAAGACTTAACAGGATGGACCATAAGGCGATCAATAGCCAAAAAATGGAACTGGAAAGTAGCCATAGAAATTTTAAAACATGAATGTTTTTAAATGTTTTAAAACCAGAGATATAGGGCATTGGTATCTAATGCAAGGAAAAGTGCAATGAATACAATTATTACAGGGTTCGGTGTCAATTTAGAGCCATATTCAAATTCTATAGAAAAGAATCCAAATTTGTCACGAGGGTCCAGGTTTTCAGCTCGTATCAATCGTCGCTACAACTCTGAATTTCAAGCTCTGGACAGCAAAAAAGTTGATTTTTTTAACTTTGACGAAGTCAACAAAACCTTATTAGAAAGACATCCCCAGGATGTTGCACTTCGGGTTTTAAGGCAGCTTGTATTGCAAAGACTCTTGGTGGAGGACTGTGAGCAAGGTATGAGCCTGGAAGAGGTGATGCAGAAAATATCCGCTCTTGCAGATTTCACCCTTATTCAAGCAAGTGATGCGGTCAATCGTGAGTTAGAAGCGCTTTATGGAAGCCCCTGCAAGCCAAACGGTGAGCATTGCAGCATGTCCATCATTGCCATGGGAAAGTTGGGAGCAAAAGAGCTCAATGTTTCAAGCGACATCGATTTGGTCTACGTCTACGAGGAGGAGGGAGAAACAAAAAAGCGCCATGGTGATCAGAAAATCATCAGCAATCAAGAATACTACCTGAAGTGGGCAAAGGGCATGCACAAGTACATCAGTGCAGTAACAGAGCACGGTTTTGTATTCAGAATCGATTTGGCTTTAAGGCCATATGGCAATTCAAGTGCAAGTGTGTTGTCACTTCAAGCTTTACAGGAGTATTTTCAAAAAACTGCTCGTTCGTGGGAGCGATTTGCCTGGTTGAAGGCCAGGGCAGTTGGAAATGGCAGTGATGATGCCAAGTCGGTGGAAAAGCGTCTTTATGCAGTCATTGAGCCCTTTGTATTTCGACCTTATGTGGATTTTCAGCTGATGGATTCGCTTCGTGAGATTCATAACAAAATACAGAAACAAGCTGAAAAAAATTCAAACATCAAGGACGTCAAATTAGGTCGAGGAGGTATTCGAGAAATTGAATTTGGTGTGCAACTGTTTCAAGTTGTTCATGGTGGTGCCAGGGCAGAGTTAAGGACAAGATCGACATTCAGAGCCATTGAATGTTTACAAAAGTACAAATTGCTTAGCAATGAACAAGCTTCATATTGGGAGATGTCATATCGATATCTGAGAACCATAGAGCACAGAATTCAATATTTAGATGACCACCAAACACACCTTTTGCCTCAAAACGATGAAGACCGGATATGGATATCGAAAACAATGGGATTTGAGCGTCAAGAGCAGTTTTTAAGTGCCCTCGACAAGGTCAACACTTATGTACAAACAGAATTTGATCAGCTTTTGGCTAAGCAAAATGCAATAGCTTTTGCAGACGAAGAGAACCTTCGGGCTGAGAAAAAGGAGGAGATGAACAAGAGTGAGGACAATCGGCTGACTGAAATGACATTGCAGCTGAGTCAACGGATACTTGAAAATAAAAATCATGGTCTAGATGAAGAGCATAAGACTGCAATAGCATTGAATATCAGACAATTGGGCATGAAGTGGGCCAAAGCACTTGATGTGAACCGCCAGGGGGTGGAATTCAACTCAAGCAATTTGGATCAAACAAAGATCAAAGAAAAATGGCTCATAGAACTCATCATGCGGTGCAAGGATGGTTTTAATTCTGGCAGCATCAAGTTGCTCGAGCTGAGTGATTGGTTTGAATGGACCGATCTGATATTCAAAAGAGACAACTATCTGGCTCTACAGATTGAGCACCCACAAGTTCAAAAAGATATCATGAAACTGATGGGCGCTTCATCTTGGTGTCGTCGTTATTTGAACTATTACCCTAGCGTTATTGAGCAGTTGGTTCACGATCAGGAGATGAGCGAGCGCTTTAACATGTTGGATTTCATGGAGTTGCTCAATCACAGAAAGGAAACGCAAAATAAAAATACAGGTATTGACGATGAGGAGCAGCTTCTTAAGCTCGTAAGACGTGAACACCATGCCAGTCTTTTTAAAATATTGACCTCGGACTTGAATGGATTTTTAACGGTCGAAGAAGTTTCTGATGACTTATCTGCTTTGGCTCAGGGTGTTTTGAGCATTTGTGTGGACTGGATCTGGGAAAGGTTAAAAAATAATTCTTCAGATCAAACAGAAAATCAAGCACCATTGGCCATCATTGGATACGGCAAGCTCGGCAGCAAAGAGTTGGGATATGGAAGTGATTTGGATTTGGTTCTGCTTTATGATGAAAACAGGCTTCAATCAAAGGAAGAGATCACTCTACTTGCAAGAAGATTAATTTCTTGGATGACCATGAAGACGTCTGATGGAGACTTGTATGAAATAGACAATGCACTGAGACCCAATGGCAGCTCTGGATTATTGGTAAGTTCATTCGATGCCTATGAGAAATATCAAAGGCAGATCGATTTGAACAGTGCGTGGACCTGGGAGCACCAAGCCTTGACAAGGGCAAGATTTTGTTATGGGTCTGAGAAATTGCGCGAGAGATTTGAAAAAATTAGGCAAGAGGTGTTGGCCAAAGAAAGAGATGAAAATCAGCTTAAATTAGATGTGTATGAAATGCGAAAAAAGCTCTGGAGCGCTCATCAAAATAAGCAAGGACATTTACATGGTAAGTTCAGTCCTGGCGGGATGATCGATGTCGAGTTTGTCGTTCAATATTTGATTTTGAGTCAATCTCACCTACACCTCGAGTTGACACAGAACATTGGCAACATTGCCTTGTTGAAAAAGGCAGAGGAAAAGGGCTTGATACCTGGTGGACTGGGATTGCAAAGCAGCAACGCATACCGTCATCTACGAAAAAAACAACATGCAGCCAGTCTGCAAGAAGAAAAATTTGAGATCGATGAGAAAGATAGTGTGGAAATTCAGACTGTAAAAAGTCTATGGTTGAATTTTTTCAAACCCTATTGGTGACGCTCAAAACAGAATTAACCTTTGCCTTGATGAATTTTTTGAACCAATGCGGTGGTGGAGTATCCGCTTAGAAATTGAATTGCTGCAGCTTTGCCACCATAAGACTCCACAAATTTGGTTTCATCTAAAGTGCTCATGTCATAGTCTCCTCCCTTGACAATCAGATCAGGACGTATGAGTTTGATGATGTCAATGGGCGTGCTCTCATCAAACCAAGTTACATATGAAACACTTTCTAATGCAGCGATCACATGCGCTCTGTCAACTAAAGTGTTGAGAGGACGGTCTTGTCCTTTGCCCAATAAGCGTGCAGAGCGGTCCGTATTGAGGGCAACGATTAAAACGTCTCCCATTTGTCGAGCTTGATCTAAATAGCTTACATGGCCTTTATGGATCACATCAAAGACGCCATTGGTGAAAACAACACTACCAAGAGATTTAATATTCTCCAACTGCAATCTCAATGCCTGTGGTTCCAATATTTTTGAAGTAAAAAGTGGATGGCTCATGGCAAATAGGTATTAAGTTATAAAAACATAAGATAAAAAGGTATTTTAATCGGATTAAGTTCGATTCAGTGGCCCCTCATTTATACTGAATTGTCTAAGAATGCATGGTCGCTGATGTTCAATGGATGTGAGGTCATTATGAAAAATGTGTTGAAAAACGAGTTCGATAAGCTTGGTCAGGTCCTGGTCTTGGCTGCATGCATATCCTTTTCTTTTGCAGATTTGAGTTTTGCTCAAAATCAAAAGTTGGAATCTCTACCTGCACCAACATGTCCGAGCATCCTCAATCAAAATGTCATGCGCTTGCAAGACGAAAAGCCTCAAAACCTTTGTCAGTACAGTGGACGAGTCGTCTTGATTGTGAACACAGCCAGTTATTGCGGTTTTACACCGCAGTACAAAGGCTTAGAAGCACTTTATGACAAGTACAAGAACGATGGTTTGGTTGTTTTAGGCTTTCCTTCCAATGACTTTTCGCAGGAGCCTGACAGCAATGAACAGATTGCAGACTTTTGTGAGAACACATTTGGAGTTAAATTTCCAATGTTCACCAAGACATCGGTGAAGGGTGAAAATGCATCAAAACTCTTTAAGGAGTTGGCCGCAGTGACCAAAACATCGCCCAAATGGAATTTTTATAAATATTTAATTTCAAGAGACGGGCAGAAAATCAAAAGTTACAGCAGCATGACAGGCCCACAAGACAGTTCATTTGTGAAGAGCCTAGAACTTCTTTTGAGCGAAAACAAAAATAAATGAATATGCGCAAAAAAATTGCAATCATTGGCTCAGGAATATCTGGATTAGCAGCCGCACATTTTTTAAAAAACAAAACAGATGTTACGCTCTTCGAAAAAAATTCTTATTTTGGCGGTCATGCCAACAGTGTAGACGTTCGACTGCTCAATCAGAAAAACCAAGAGGAGACGTTCCCTGTAGATACTGGCTTTTTAGTCTTCAATGAGAGAACTTATCCGGGGCTCATTCAATTGTTCAAAGACCTTCAGGTCGAAACTGCTGCCTCCGACATGTCGTTTTCTGTACAGTCAGATGTATCTTGGATGAAGCGAACCTTGGAATGGAGCGGTTCCGACTTGAATACTGTTTTTGCACAGCGAAGAAATATTTTCAACTTGAAGTTTTGGTTGCTGTTAAGAGAAATTTTGAGGTTCAATCGCTTGACAACCAAATATGTAAAGGAGTCATTGTTAAATAAAGGTCATGAGAACGATCTTTTGACTCTCGAGGCGTATTTAAAGAAATATGAGTTTGGAGAAGTATTTCAAGAAGGCTACCTGCTGCCCATGTTGGCTTGCATTTGGAGTTGTGAGTTGAAAACGATGCTGAGTTACCCCATAAAAAGCTTGGCGATGTTTTGTCATAACCACGGCTTACTTCAAGTGCTTAACAGACCGCAGTGGTTTACGGTTTTAGGTGGATCCAGAAACTACGTTAAAAAAATTACCGATTCAATCATTGACAAGCGACTTGACACTGAAATCATAAAAATTGATCGAAAGTGGTCTAATAATGAGTTGAAAGTATATGTACATACGAAGGACGGTGTTGAGGAGTTTGATGCAGCCATCATGGCTTGTCATGCACCACAGGCTTTGGCTTTGTTGCAGCAGCCCACCCAAGAAGAAACATCCATCCTCGGGGCAATCAAAACACAACCCAACACAGCCATCCTTCATACGGATGAAAGTGTCATGCCCTCTATCAAGAGCGCATGGGCTGCATGGAATTTTGAAAATTTAGCCGTCTCAGGATCTTCACCGAATGGTGGCGTGTGTTTGCACTACTGGATCAACAAATTACAGCCCTTGCCTTTTCAGCAAAACGTTTTTGTCTCTCTCAATGAAAAGAGAACCATCGATAAAGAGAAAATACTAAAAATCATTCAGTACCATCATCCCGTACTTGATGACGTTGCGGTTCGAGCACAAAAAGAAATTCACAAAATTTCTGGCCTCACTAAAATTTGGTATGCAGGTGCATGGCTGGGCAGTGGCTTTCATGAAGATGGGTTTCAAGCCGGAAAAATGGCGGCCAGCGATTTGCTTCATCAGTTGGGCTTTGAGGACAATGTTTGATGGCCAATGCTTATGTTGGATTTGGGCAAGTTCGTCACTCTAGGTCTCGACCCAAAAAACACCAATTCGGCTACTCTTCCTATTTTCTTTTTTTGCCGATGCGCCATATTGAGCACTTGGACAACAAGTGTTTGAGTGTTAATCGGTTTTCTGGTCTGTCCTTTTACGACAGGGATCATGGAGAACCGGGTCGAAGTCTTGCCGTTTCTTCTTTGGACTGGTTTGAGTCGGTATTAGAAAAACAGGGCATTCAAGGTGTGGACGGTGAAGTTTGGCTTCATTGTTTTCCAAGAGTGTGGGGGTATACCTTTAAACCTGTTAGTTTTTGGTATGGTTACAGTAAACATGGAGATTTAAAGGTCATCTTGGTTGAGGTGAACAATACTTTTGGTCAACGTCATTGTTATTTGATCGAATCACCGAAACTGGGAAGAGAGTATTGCATCGAAAAAGTCTTCCATGTTTCACCGTTCATTCAAACCAGTGGAGACTATAAATTTAGATTCATGTTCTCAAAAGAAATGAATCAAAAAGATTTAGAGGGCCAAAAAGCGTTGGTTCGGATTGATTATTACGATTCGGATGGACTCTTGTTAAAGACAAGTGTCAGTGGTACATTGGAAAAGATCAATTCATTGAGCCGAAGAAAAGCTTTGTGGGGCTATTTTTGGTTGACGCTGGGTGTGATTTTACGCATTCATGTTCAGGCGTTGACGCTTTGGTTTAAAGGAACAAAATTTCACAAATCACCCCCCTTGCCGAGTGAATTCATTTCGATCATGAAATAGACACGGTTGTTTTTCGTGGGCTGCTTCGCTCATGATGGATTTTTAAGTCAAACTTTAAACTCATTGGAAGAGAAAATGAAATCATATCTTTTCAACATTCATACACACCTGGTGTGTTCGCGATTGAAATGCCTGCTACTGCCTTTTTTCTTGGCTTTGGGCTTGGTCAGTTGTTCGTCTCCATCGCTGGTGGACTATAAAAACGAAAAACCCAATTTCAAGTTGGAGGAATTTTTCAATGGACAAGTCAAAGCTTGGGGTGTTTTTACAGACCGAAGTGGCAAGGTGGTAAAAAGATTTACAGTGGACATGAAATGTGACTGGAATGACAAAGAGGGTGTATTGGACGAAAGTTTCTTGTATTCCGATGGCACGAAGCAAAAGCGGATTTGGAAATTAAAAAGTCTTGGAGACGGTCGCTACGAAGGCAGTGCTGGTGATGTGGTTGGTTTTGCGCTGGGACAAAGTGCCGGCAATGCTTTGCAGTGGAAATATCACCTTTTGCTTCCCGTTGATGACAGAAGCTGGGATGTTGAGTTTGAGGACTGGATGTTTCAAATTGATGATGAAGTTGTACTGAACAAGGCCAAGATGTCAAAGTGGGGGATCTATTTGGGCGAAGTCACTTTGTCGTTTAAGAAGGTCGCCTTGTTAGATCCATCGAGCAAGCCATGACCGTATTCAATCCACAAATCAAGGACTGGAGCAATAAAAGCGTTTGGTTGATTGGTGCTTCAAGTGGGATAGGCCTCGCGTGCGCTCAGCAATTGGTCAATATGGGGGCAAAGGTCGCGGTTTCAGCTCGAAATTTGGAGCGTGTCAAAGATTTTGCATCTCACCCGTTGGTGTTTGCAGTACAGATGGATGTGATGAGCACCCCAAGTATAGAAGCGGCATTTGACGCTGTGAGCAAGCACCAGGGGATCGATATGGTTGTTTATTGTGCAGGGCATTATTTAGAGCAATCGGCCACTGCGTACAATTTGGACGAAATGCTCAAGCACAACGATGTCAATTACTTGGGGCTTTGTAGAGTGCTGTCTTTCATCTTGGAGCCTTTATTGGCGCAAGGATTTGGTCATGTTTCAGTGATCTCAAGTGTCGCTGGATTTCGGGGGCTTCCCAAGAGTTTGGCTTATGGACCCACCAAAGCGGCTTTGATCAATTTGACGGAAACCCTGTATTTTGATCTTCATGAACGTGGTCTCGGTGTGAGTTTGGTCAACCCGGGCTTTGTTGACACGCCTTTGACGGCGCAAAATAAGTTTCACATGCCAGCGATCATTTCGGTGGAGCAGGCTGCGAGAGAGATGATTCAGGGCTGGGCAAAGGGCGAGTTTGAAATTCATTTTCCCAAGCGATTCACCAGGGTGCTTAAATTCTTACGCCTATTGCCATATGCCCTGTACTTTAAATGGGTTGCAAAAGCGACAAAGAATCAACATTGAAGATACCATTCCATGAATGAATTGACTGATCAAGCGCTCAAAGATCAAGTGAACAGCTTGATTGTCTTTTTTGAAAACATCACCAAAAGCAACTTATTGGAATTGAAGAATTTTTATGCCCTTGATGCAGGCTTTAAAGATCCATTCAACGATGTCAAGGGCATCCAAAGCATTGAAAGAATATTTGAACACATGTTTGAATCTCTTCGTGATCCAAGGTTCAAGGTGCAAGAAGTTGCAAGCGAAGGCGTGCACACCTTTATCACGTGGGAGTTTTATTTTGCGTTAGACCAAATGCCCTCAAAAGGGGGCATGACCATCAAGGGTGCGAGTCATTTGATTTGGGCGTACGAGGCCGATGTAGGGGCTTGGCGCATTTCAAACCACAGAGATTACTGGGACGCGGCAGAGGAGGTTTATGAAAAAATTCCCCTGCTCGGCGCCTTATTGAGATGGGTTAAAAAAAGAGCCTCTGCCAATTTATAGAGCGGGCGCTGTTTCAATGAAAGAATTTCGCGAATTCAATTTTTCAAATAATCTCGATAGCTCAGGTTGTGCGTCGCGCCAATTGTAGGCAGGGAAGCGAAAGTCCAAATAACCCAAAGCACAACCTACGGCAATATCGGCCAAGCTGAGGTGAATGCCACAGCAAAAAGGCTTATCCGCCAAGCCTTTTTCCATGGCAACAAGGCTGGTCGTTACTTTATCCATTTGACGATCAATCCAAGCCTGAGAGCGTTCTTGATCTAGGCGACCAGACCATGTTTGTTCGAGTCGAGCCAAGATACTGGCATCCAGTACGCCATCCGATAGCGCTTCCCAAGTTTTGACCTCTGCACGCTCACGCCCGCTGGCTGGTATCAATTTGCCGACTGGTGATAGGGTGTCCAAATATTCAACGATGACCCTGGAATCAAACAAGGCTTCACCACCTTCCATGATCAAACAAGGTACTTTACCAAGTGGATTGAACTGAGAAATTTGAGTGTCTTTGGACCAGACGTCTTCACGAATGAGCTGATAGTCTAGTTTTTTTTCTGCCATGACGATCCGAACTTTACGTACGTATGGACTTGTGATTGCACCAATTAGTTTCATGTTTATGCTTAGTTGCTGGACTCTAATTTTAAGCGCTGCTGGTTGTGTTGTGTTGTGCGCTAACGACGAGTTCATATCAAGTCAGCGGATAAAAAGTTGGTTTGTTTAAATACATTTCAGGCGTTCAAAAGTTCGCTTTCGCGAGCATTAAAATGTTCAAATGAACAATTCACCACTCCTCGCTTTATCCCCTTTAGATGGTCGTTATGCAGCTAAATTGGCAGAAATCAGACCCATCATGTCTGAGATGGGTTACATGCAACGCCGAGTCCAGGTTGAAGTCACATGGCTCATGGCCCTGAGCCAAATTGGATTGAAGGAGTGTCCATCCCTATCTGCTCCAACCAAAGAATTTTTATTGGGGTTGTACAGTCAATTCTCCATTGAAGATGCTCTGTCCATCAAAGAGATCGAAAAAACAACCAATCATGATGTCAAAGCGGTTGAATATTGGATCAAAAGGCAATTTAAAGCTGAACACTTGTCGGATGCCATTAAACAAGAGTTGGCAAGAATCGAAGAGATGGTCCATTTCTCGATGACGAGCGAGGATATCAACAACACCAGCCATGCCTTACAAATCCAAGCCGCAAGACAGGATGTCGTGCTGCCTTTTGTGGATGCCGTGATCAGGAAAATGACAGAGCTGTCTCAAGAATATGCTGAGGTACCCATGTTGTCGAGAACACATGGACAAACCGCAACGCCAACTTCAGTTGGAAAAGAGATTGCAAACTTTGTGGTGAGATTAAAAAATGCAAGGTCTCGAATCGTTGCGATTCCATTGATGGCAAAGATGAATGGCGCTGTAGGCAATTACAACGCTCAACTGGCTGCTTATCCAGATGTCAACTGGGAGAGCATTGCACGCTCAGTTGTTGAGTCACCTGTTTATCAAGAGGGTGACGCTTTGGATCAACACTTTGGGCTTGGCCTTTGTTTCCAGCCTTACAGTACTCAAATTGAGTCGCATGATTACATGGCTGAATTTTTTGATGCCATCACAAGGATGAATGTCATTTTGATCGACTGGTGTCGTGACATTTGGGGTTATATTTCCTTGGGCTACTTCAAGCAGCGATTGAAGGAGGGAGAAATTGGTTCATCAACAATGCCTCATAAAGTCAATCCCATTGACTTTGAAAATGCCGAAGGAAATTTAGGTTTGGCCAACGCCATGCTCAAACACATGAGTGAAAAATTACCGATCTCTCGATTCCAACGTGATCTCACAGACAGCACGGTGATTCGCAATATAGGTGTGGGATTGGGTTATTCGGTCTTGGCTTATCAATCGTTATTGACGGGTTTGTCAAAACTTGAAATCAATAAAGTGAAATTGGCGGAAGATTTGGATGGCGCTTGGGAGGTTTTGGCCGAACCCATTCAAACGGTGATGCGCCGCTATGGAGTGAGCGGCGCTTATGAGAGTTTGAAAGAGTTGACCAGAGGAAGAACAGTTAAACAAGAAGATTTGGCCAAGCTGATTCAATCTCTGGAGATCCCAGAGTCAGAAAAAGAAAGACTGCTCCAATTGCGACCCGACAATTACTTGGGCATGGCCAGTACTTTGGCCAAAAGAGCGGGATAAGGCACCAAAACCTCGATGGCCAGAGAGGCAAGCCTTCCAGCTAAGCGCTATGGACCTTGGCATCTTTCAGTGCGGCTCTTTCGCTGTAGCGATTGAAGCGCCAAGCTGTATTTTCCATGGTGATTCTGCGCCATGTTTTTCGTTTCTCAGTTGGATCCATTTTGGTCCAGTCTTGAACTTCTTCAAAGGTTCTTCCGCAGCCTTTACAGATCTCATCGCCCTGGCTGGTTGAGCAAATCGCAATGCAAGGTGTATCGCTCAGTTGTTCATACCATTCTAGCCATGCCTTCATTGCAGGTGCAGGAAACCCTTCAGTGGAGACCTCTTCCTCGCGAAAATGAACCATCAGTGCATAAACATGAGCCAAGGCACGCAAAGCAGGAGAGAGGGTGATACCGTCTTCGGAGGGTTCTTTGGCTCTCCAAAAGTTGATGGCCGCCTCGATATCGGTGATGTGAATAGAAGACATAGGAGCGCTATCATAATCGCATATCAATCCAAAACTCAATAAAAGGGGATATAGTGTCCATTCAACCGAGATGAGACCAGCCGTTCATGGTTCAAGCCATGAAAATGCCTCCATCCAACAAGATGCCTCAAAGATGAAAATATTGTTCAAGTGGTTTTTAAGTGCTTTTGCTCTCATGAGCCTGTCTTATATTGATGCGGGCATCACGATCAATGGTTTTGAGTCGGCCATGATTGCCACCTTGGTCATTGGATTTTTGAATTTGTTTGTACGTCCGGTCTTGGTGGTTCTCACATTGCCTGTGACCTTGATCTCACTGGGTTTGTTTCTATTTGTGATCAATGCATTTTTATTTTGGATGGCCTCAGCGCTTCTCGAAGGCTTTCAGGTTCAAAGTTTCGCCCATGCCATGTTGGGCTCATTGATCTACAGCTTTTTGGGCTTGGTGATCGACTCAGCGCTGGAGAGATTGTTCTCGGCGCAAAGCCAAGAGAGTCCTTAGTCGAGTGTCAATGATAGAGGACTCCATTTCTTGTGATTTGGTCAAGCCCGTTTTCTTGGCCATTTCCTTGGACAGGGATTGCGCTGCATAGAGCCTATCAATGGCAGGGGCGTAATCAAACTTCAGCGCATAAGCCTCAGCCATTGAGCGTATTGAGCTCAACACATCTTTGTTTTGAAATTGAGCCTCTGAGAGAAGCTCCCAGGCATGGATGTCTTTAGGGTGAGCCGTTAACCATTCCCGCAACAAGTAACTGCAAGAAGCTTTTGAATCGCTGGTGTTGAGCCTCAATTGATTCTCGCAAATCATGAACTTCACCGATCGGGTCTTTTCCAGTGGTTCTAAAAGTCCCAGCGCGAGCATGGGTTGATTGTCGAGGTAAAAAAATTGTGCATGCAACAACGCCATTTGATAAGCAAACTCAGGTGTTTTGGCATTGAAAGACAAGGTGTCAAGGGAGGAGAGAAATTGTTTGGCTTGTGTGAAGTTGGACACTTTCATGGCCGCCAATGCACCTGCATAAAGGAGAGCGATTTTGTTGGAGAGCGTTTCTTTGGGGTTGATCAAGGCTTGTTTGGCCAAGTCCATGTGAAGTTGATAGGCGTCGGCTTGAGAGCGGGTCAGTACTTTGGCTCTTGCGCTCATGACCATATGTGTCCAGTTGAGGGGGAGTGCGTTTTGAGGGTTCACGCCTTCAAATGCGCCAACTTGTCGCGATGCCATGTCCGCAATACGCTCTGTGGTCAAGGGGTGACTTCTTAAATACGGGTAAGAGCCATTGTCATTGAGTCTTGAGGCTTGTTGGAGTTTTTGAAACATGCTGACAAAACCACTGCCCTCAAAGCCAGCTTGCAGCATGACGGCATAGCCCACACGGTCAGCCTCACGCTCCATATCGCGCGAGAAGTTCAGTTGGTTTTGAGTTGCTGCGGCTTGACCGCCCACCATGAGTGCGCTTGCTGCGTTGGGATTTTTCCCCGCGGCGATGATGCCTAAAATCATCGCACCCAGCATCAATGGTGTTTGTTGGGCTTGTTGAGCAAACAAGCGAGAAATGTGTCGTTGGGTGATATGGCTGAGTTCATGAGCCAGCACTGAAGCCAATTCATCTTGGTTCGAGACTGCAGCGATGAGGCCCAAGTGCACGCCCATATAGCCACCGGGAAGGGCAAAAGCATTGATGCTCGGATCTTTGATCAAAAAGCCTTGCCAGGCATAGCGTTGCTCCATTTCAGGCGATAGTTCGCCTCTCAGTTTGGCGGCCTCGATCAAGGGTTGCCAAATAGAGAGCAAATAATCCAAAAGGATGGGGTCCTCGATGTAATCGGGATCTTTGTAGATTTCCCTCATGACCGATTCGCCGATTCGACTTTCCTCTCCAAGCGCCATTTCTGAGCCATCGCCCAGGCTGGGTAGTCGCGCATCTTTTCTGGAGTGCATTGGACTTTGGGCTTGTGCACACAGGATACTCATGAAGACAACCAGCAAAAATGCTCTCAATGCATGAATAAAAGTCGAATGGGACATGGATGAATAAGTCAAAGCGTGTGCGGTCAAAAAGCGGTCAATTGATTATGATACGAGGAATTGAACTTTGCCATGTTTGAATATTAACGCTATAAATGGAGACGTGATGGAATTTACACATTTTGATGCCAAAGGGCATGCCCATATGGTCGATGTATCACAAAAGCCTTTGACCCATCGGGTGGCGCTGGCTGAGGGCGTTATTTTGATGGCCAAACAAACGCTCGAATTGATCCAGCAAGGTCAGGCCAAAAAGGGCGATGTATTGGGTGTTGCAAGGATCGCAGGGATTCAAGGTGCAAAAAAAACAAGCGATCTGATCCCCTTGTGCCACCCGTTGTATTTGACCCGTGTGACCATCGAGTGGAGTTGGGTGGTCAATGAGGACAAGGCCGAGTATGGGCTTCGCTGCCAAGCTCAAACGGAAACGGTTGGATCAACGGGGGTCGAGATGGAGGCGTTAACAGCAGTTCAAGTCGCACTGTTGACCGTTTATGACATGTGCAAGGCCGTTGATCGAGAGATGGTGATGACGGGTGTTTGTCTTTTAGAAAAGCGTGGTGGAAAGTCAGGTAGCTTTGAGCGGCCATCTTTAACGCGTTGAGCCATAAAAAAAGCCCTTGAAGTTTAAAAATCAAGGGCTTTTCAAGGGTGGGATGCTCTTTAAGAGGGGCTATCCGTTGCCTCTTCCTCAGTTGAGGATTTCTTTTGTAAATACTTGCCCATGAGAACCACAAAGAGTGCGCATGCAGCGGGGATCAGATACGTCATGACCGCATTGGCGTGAACCCAGTCGTGAATGGCGCTGTCATTGATCACCGCCTCACCACTGACCCAACCAATCAAAGCGGCACCCAACGTCACGATGATGGGGAATCTTGCCATGAGCGTCATCATCAAGTTGCTGCTAAAGACAATCAGAGGAATGCTGATGGCCAAGCCAAGAATCAACAACACCATGGAGCCCTTGGCGGCGGCGGCCACACCAATCACATTGTCCAAGCTCATGACCAAATCTGCAATCAAGATGGTGATGATGGCTGAGCGCAAGTTGGAGTGCTCTTTGGCCTCACCTTCGTCGTCGTCATCGTCCTCGGCGAGCAATTGAACGCCAATCCAAAGAAGCAGCAAACCGCCAATGATTTGTAAAAAGGGAAGTTCGAGCAATTTGGCCGCCACAACGGTCAACAAAATTCTCAATACCACTGCAGCACCAGAACCGTAGAGAATGGCCAATTTTCTTTCTCTGGGTGGCAATGATCTGGCTGCCAGGGCGATCACCACAGCGTTGTCACCAGAGAGAAGAATGTTGATCAGTATGATGTTGAACAACCCGATCCAGAATTCTGAAGTTTGTAAAAATTCCATAAGAAACACTACCGATTAGTTAAACAAGAGAATTGAAGACAAAAAAGGCCCGAATTCCAACTCTTGAGCTGAAAAATTCGAGCCCGTTGTGCTTAGAGCATTGCTTTGAGCAACTTTGCCATTTCTGAAGGGTTGCGAGTGACCTTGAAGCCGCATTCTTCCATGATGGAGAGCTTGGCATCGGCGGTGTCCTCTCCACCAGAGATCAATGCACCAGCATGTCCCATGCGCTTGCCTGCGGGAGCGGTCACGCCAGCGATGAAGCCCACAATGGGCTTTTTCATATTGGCTTTGCACCAACGTGCTGCCTCGGCCTCATCGGGCCCACCGATTTCACCAATCATGATGACGGCATCTGTATCGGGGTCTTCATTGAAGGCTCTCATGACGTCGATGTGCTTTAAGCCGTTGATGGGGTCGCCACCGATTCCGACAGCACTCGATTGACCCAAGCCGATTTCGGTCAATTGAGCCACGGCTTCATAGGTCAGCGTACCGGAGCGAGAGACGACACCGATGCGTCCTTTTCGATGGATATGTCCAGGCATGATGCCGATTTTGATTTCATCTGGCGTGATGAGACCTGGGCAATTGGGGCCCAAGAGCAAAGTTTTCTTGCCGCCAGCAGCCTCCTTGGCCTTCATTTTGTTTCTCACCTCAAGCATGTCCCTGACAGGAATGCCTTCAGTGATACAAATGGCCAAGTCGAGGTCAGCTTCAATCGCTTCCCAAATTGCTGCAGCAGCTCCAGCGGGAGGGACATAAATCACAGAGACGGTTGCGCCAGTTTCGTGGGCCGCTTCTTTGACGGATCCGTAGATTGGAATATCAAAGATTTTTTCGCCTGCTTTTTTGGGGTTCACGCCCGCTACAAAGCACTCTTTTCCATTTGCGTACTCTTGGCACTTTTCTGTATGGAATTGACCGGTTTTACCGGTAATGCCTTGGGTAATGACTTTGGTATTTTTGTTGATATAGATAGACATGTTGAAATCCTTGAGGCTTATTTCAATGCGGCAACGACTTTTTGAGCCGCTTCAGCCATGGTGTCAGCGCTGATGATGGGAAGTCCTGACTCGGCAAGCATTTTCTTGCCCAACTCCTCATTGGTGCCTTTCATGCGCACGACCAAAGGAACGCTTAAATTGACCGCCTTGCATGCGGTGATCACGCCCGTTGCGATGGTGTCGCAGCGCATGATGCCACCAAAAATGTTCACCAAAATGGCTTTCACTTTGGGGTTTTTCAGCATGATTTTGAACGCTTCAGTGACTTTCTCTGGCGTAGCTCCACCGCCCACGTCAAGGAAGTTTGCTGGCTCTGCACCAAACAACTTGATCGTATCCATGGTGGCCATGGCCAAGCCTGCGCCATTGACCAAGCAACCGATATTGCCATCCAAGCTGATGTAGGCCAAATCAAATTTGCTGGCTTCGATTTCAGCAGGATCTTCCTCGTCAAGATCGCGATAGGCCACGATCTCGGGGTGTCTGAAGAGGGCATTGGGATCAAAGTTGAATTTGGCATCCAAAGCTTTGATGTGTCCGTTGCCTTCTAAGATCAAGGGGTTGATCTCAGCCAAGGAGCAGTCGGTCTCCATATAGGCCTTGTACAGACCCTTCATGACTTGAACCGCCTCGGCCTGAGAGGCTTCGGGCACGCCGATGCCGCGTGCCACTTCTTGTGCCTGAGCATCCAAAAGGCCTGCAAGGGGGTCGATGAAAACTTTGATGATCTTTTCGGGCGTTGCGTGAGCGACTTCCTCAATGTCCATTCCGCCCTCGGAAGAAGCCATCATGGCCACTTTTTGCGAAGCGCGGTCGGTGACGACGGAGACGTAGTATTCTTTTTTGATATCAGCGCCTTCTTCAATCAGCAGGCGACGCACCTTTTGTCCCATGGGTCCAGTTTGGTGGGTGATCAATTGCATGCCTAGAATTTCACCAGCCAATTGTTTCACTTCATCAATGGAGCGTGCCAATTTGACGCCACCACCCTTGCCGCGTCCGCCGGCGTGAATTTGGGCTTTAACAACCCAAACTGGGCCGCCAAGCTTTTGCGCTGCTTCAACCGCCTCTTGTACGGTGAAAGCGGGGATACCTCTTGGAACGGGCACGCCAAACTGACGCAAAATTTCTTTGCCTTGGTATTCGTGAATTTTCATGATGTTCTCTTGATTCGGAAAAGGGGGGGAAATAGAGCCAAAGGGCCGCAAATTGAGTAAATGTGGGTCAGCAATTGGATCTCAACTTTACCGCATCGAAATGTATCATGTTCGGATGCATTAGTCTTCCCTTTTGCTTACAATTGGCTCAAATATACAGTCAACCCTTCGCTATTGTAGACTTAATCATGCATAAAATTTTCATCGACGGAGAGGCTGGCACGACAGGTCTTCAGATTAAAGGCCAACTTCAAGCGCTCAGCACCGTGGAGCTTTTGCAAATTGATCCCAGTGAGCGCAAAAACGCAGATGCCAAGCGAGTGCTGATGGAGCAAGCAGATTTGGTGATCTTGTGCCTGCACGACGATGCAGCAAGACAATCGGTTTCGATGATCGACTCCATGATGGGTAAAAAACCCAAGATCATTGATGCCTCCACCGCCCACCGCACCCATGAAGACTGGGTATACGGATTTCCCGAGTTGGGGCCTGACCAAGAGGGCAAGATTCGAGAGGCTCAGAAAGTGGCCAATCCAGGCTGCTATGCCACAGGAGCCATTGCCCTCCTTCGTCCTTTGATGAATGCGGGACTTTTGCCAATTGACTTGCCTCTGAGCCTACCCAGTGTGAGCGGTTATTCGGGTGGTGGAAAAGCAATGATTGAGGCTTACGAGGCCGGGCAAGCGCCCTTGATGGACTATTACGCTTTGGGGCTGGAGCACAAGCATATTCCTGAAATCGTCAAATTCGCCGGCTTGAAGAAGCGCCCCTTGTTCGTTCCCTCCGTGGGCAATTTCAAGCAAGGCATGGTGGTGCAACTGCCTCTTCACATGGAGCAGTTGCCCATCGGGGTGACCCCCCAGAAGATTCGAGATGCGTACCTCAGCCATTACAGCTCAATATCCAACAGTTTCGTCAAGGTCTTGCCAAAGCCCACCGAAATGCATTTTGACGCAACGGTCCTCAACAACAGCAACCGACTTGAGATTGCTGTTTTTGACAATCTTGAAAAGGGGCATTTGGTCTTGATGGCGAGGCTTGATAATTTGGGCAAGGGCGCGAGTGGTGCGGCAGTACAAAACTTGCACCTGATGCTCGACTTGGAGCCTTTAAAGCCTTAAAGACTTGGCGACTTGGCGCTCAAGTGCTGAGTCGCGTTTCGCCATCCATCGCACCCTCCTTGAAGGCTGTGTAAATGGCTTTGAGCACCGACATGGAAAACCCCCTGGAGAGCATGAAGCGCATTTGTTGGTCGGCTTCTTTGGGGGTGGTGGGTAGGGCGCCAAATTTTTTAAGCCAAAGGGATTGTGCTCTTTCAAGCTCACTGCCGTTTAACGCTTCGATCACGCCTTGAGCGATCTCGATGGGCACCCCTTTTTGTTTCATCTCGGCTTGTATTCTTTTTGCTCCGAATTTCGATTCTTTTCTAGAGGCGATCGATTGCGCATTGCGCGTTTCGTTCAAAAAGTCTTTGAGCACCAGCTCATTCAAGACGCGCTCCAGTTCACCCTCCTCGGTTTCATAGGGTGATAACTTTTTGGTCAACTCTTGGCGTGAGTACTCTCTTTGAGACAGGGCCCTCAGAGCCCTGGCTTTGAGGCTGAGGAGCGGAAAATTTCTATTTTGGCGATTAAACATGGATGGCAATCATGAGGATGCCCATTCGCACCTAGAGTTAGGTTTGAATGGGTCTTTCAGACAAGGGGTTGATGTAAGGGTATGAGCTTTGAGTACGGTCTAATCATGTTCTGACATGCATGTTCAGGCGTGTTGCTTCACTCCTCTTTGGTCGATGGGCTGGCAGGGGGCATGCTGAGAGCTTGGGGCACAGCAGGAATGCCCAGAGATTCCCGCACCTTGTTTTCGATTTCGTGAGCAAGGGCGGGATTTTCACGCAAGAATTCGCGTGAATTGTCGCGGCCTTGGCCGATTTTCTCGCCGTTGTAGGCATACCAAGCGCCAGATTTATCAATCACTCGAGCGGTCACGCCCAAGTCAATCACCTCTCCGTGGCGAGAGATGCCTTCTCCAAACAAAATATCAAACTCTGCTGTCTTGAAGGGTGGTGCCACTTTGTTTTTGACCACTTTGACCTTGGTTTCATTGCCAATGGACTCTTCGCCTTTTTTGATGGTTCCTGTGCGGCGAATATCAAGGCGAACGGAGGCGTAGAACTTCAACGCATTGCCACCCGTGGTGGTTTCAGGTGAGCCAAACATCACGCCAATTTTCATGCGGATTTGGTTGATGAAAATCACCATGCAATTGGTTTTTTTGATGGTCGCGGTGAGCTTTCTGAGCGCTTGGCTCATGAGGCGGGCTTGCAGGCCGGGTAAAGAGTCTCCCATATCCCCTTCAAGTTCTGCTTTGGGCGTGAGTGCAGCGACAGAGTCGATGACGATCAAGTCCACAGCGCCAGAGCGCACCAAGCTGTCCACGATTTCAAGCGCTTGCTCGCCGGTGTCGGGCTGGGAGATCAACAGGTCTTGCAAGTTGACGCCTAATTTTTGTGCATATTGAATGTCCAGTGCGTGCTCGGCATCCACAAAAGCACAAGTGCCATTTTGCTTTTGCATCTCCGCAATCACTTGCAGTGTGAGGGTTGTTTTACCGGATGATTCTGGGCCATAAATCTCGATGACTCGCCCTCTTGGCAGGCCTCCGACACCAAGGGCAATGTCCAGACCCAAGGAGCCCGTTGAAACCACTTGAATGTCCTCGATGACCTCTCCCTCACCCAAGCGCATGATCGTTCCCTTCCCAAATTGCTTCTCAATTTGAGCAAGTGCAGCTTGAAGTGCTTTGTTTTTTTCTGTATTTGCTGCAAGACCTTTAACTGGTGCGTCCATAAAAATTCCTTAATAATCAGTGGTTTATGTATGAATTGAGAGAAGGCATCCAAAACAACTGGATGCTTAACCAGTAATTTATCCGAAGAGTATGATGTTGTAAATAGAAAATTTAGTCAGTTTACTTGATCAAATTCAAAGGGGGGCCCATGAAAAAATCAAAGTCCAAATCTCCTACATTTCCAGATTGGCGTCAAAGCCATCTCGGGCGACTGTTAGGCCAAGCGATGCGTCGCTTTGATGAGCGGGTATACGACTTGATGGCTCATGATGTACGGGTTCCATTGGCGTTGTCCAATTTGGCCAGCAAAGGGCAAGTCAGTGCTGCACACATTCACATCACCAGGCACTTGCCCATCGAGGGGGCTCAACTCACGCATTTGGCCCACAGTGCGGGCATGAGCAAGCAAGCCATGGGTGAGTTGGTCGATCAGTGTGAGGCATGGGGATTGATCTCCAAGGAGCAAGACATGGTGGATAAAAGAGCCAAGCGCATTCGATTCACGGAATTGGGCTTTGCGTGGCTCAAGGCATTTGAGTTGGCCGTTGGACAAGCAGAGCAAGAGTTCAAGATGGAGGTGAGCTCGGAAGTGGCAACTGTCATCAGTTTGGGCTTAGAAGTTTACGCAGGTTCAGAGCGCAACCAGGGCAATGGGTTCTAAAATGAGGCTTGCTCATATTTTTGGAGGTCCTCATTGTGCGTATTTTGATAGCAGAAGATGACCAAGTGTTGGCCGATGGATTGTTGCGCAGCTTGCGCGCTTCTGGAGCGGTGGTGGATCACGTGGGCAGCGGCAGTGAAGCCGATGCGGTTCTGACCAGCACGGACGAGTTCGATTTGCTCATTTTGGATTTGGGTTTGCCAAAGCTCCACGGTCTAGAAGTGCTCAAACGCCTCAGAGCAAGAGGGAGTGCATGTCCGGTCTTGATTTTGACAGCTGCAGACAGTGTTGAGGAGCGAGTCAAAGGTTTGGACTATGGAGCTGATGATTACATGGCCAAGCCTTTTTCTCTGCAAGAGCTTGAGGCGAGGGTAAGAGCTCTGATCAGACGAGGCATGGGCGCCAACAGTGCGCTCATCAAGCATGGACCCATGCAGTATGACCAAGCGGGAAGGGTTGCAACGATTGAGGGCAAGATGGTTGATTTGTCTGCCCGGGAGTTGGGCTTGCTGGAGGTGTTGCTTCAAAGAACGGGGCGTTTGGTCAGCAAAGATCAATTGGTCGAGCGCTTGTGTGAGTGGGGCGAAGAGGTCAGCAACAATGCCATTGAGGTCTACATTCATCGCTTGAGAAAAAAAATTGAAAAAGGCCCCATACGAATTGTGACCGTAAGGGGTTTAGGTTACTGCTTGGAGAAAATTGTCACACCCTAGACTGCTTGCCAAACGATGAAACAACGTCTCGAGTGCCGATGGGCATGGGCATCCTCAACAACTAAATTGTGAATCTATTTCAACGCGAGCAACCGTCCTTGTTTGGTGGCATCTTGGACTGGATGCTGATCCCACTCTTGTTTCTTTGGCCGATCAGTTTGGTGTTGATTTGGTTGGTGGCCATTGGCGTGGCCAATAAGCCGTATGACCGCGTCTTGGAGCGAGACATTCAAACAGTTGAAGCCTTGTTGAGCGAACAGCACAACATCAGTGTGCCCTCATTTGAAGCGATGGCGAGGTTGTTGACTCAGTCAAGTGGGGCCAAACGCACCTATGTACAGGTTAAAAGCGTCGAGGATGGGTTGGTGGTGGGTGAAGCCGGGCTTCCAGTGAGCCAAGAAGAGGACGTTTTTTCCAACGCGGAAGTTCGATTCCGAGACGAACAATACCAAGGAGAGAAGATTCGAGTCGCCCAGCGCTGGGTCACTGCACCATTGGGCAAAATGGGCCATGTGAATGAGGGAAATTTAAAAGCCAAATTGCTCTTGGTGCAAGTCGCAGAGACCTACGAGAGACGAGGCACCCTGGCCCAAGAGATTGTCAAGGGCGTGATGTTGCCTCAGTTGGCCATTCTGCCCTTGGGCATATTGCTGTTGTGGATTGCCCTGGCCAAAGGGCTTCAGCCTTTGAGGAGTTTAGAGGAGCAAATCAGAAAGAAAAGGTCTGACGATTTGAGTCCCTTGGACCCGCGTGTCATGCCCTTGGAAGTCACGACGCTTGTGGCCTCCATCAATGAGCTACTTGCCCGACTGGAGAGTTCCATTGAAGCGAAAAAAAGATTTCTTGCAGATGCTGCCCATCAACTCAAAACCCCCTTGGCGGGACTTCGCATGCAAGCTGAGTTGGCGCAAACCGAGCACCTGTCGAACACGGAGCTCAAGCACACCTTAAAGCTGATCGGTTTATCCAGTGTTCGTGCAACCCGAGTGGTCAATCAGTTGCTGTCTCTTGCGCGTGCCGAAGGGGGTGCACAGTCGATGAGCAAGACGCGCTGTGATTTGGCCGAATTGGTGGAGGAGGTGATACAAGAAACGTGGCAATTGGCGTCGCAAAAATACATTGACCTTGGATTCGAGAAAATTGCGGGTTCAAGAGGCGCAATGCACTTGGAGGGCAATCCGATCTTGATCAAAGAGATGGTTCGCAATTTGTTGGAAAACGCCATCCATTACACCCCGTCTGATCTTCAAAGCCCAGGGGTGATCAATTTGAGTGTGCAAGTGAGTCACCCAGAAAAAATGCTCATTTTCACCATAGAGGACTCTGGCCCTGGCATCTCAGAGCCAGAAAAAGACTTGGTCTTTCAGCCCTTTTACAGAGTCTTGGGCGTGGCCAGTCAAGTCGATGGATCGGGTCTTGGCTTGTCAATCGTCAAAGAAATTGCAGACCAACACCATGCGAGAGTTTTTTTAGAAGATGTGCGTGAGATGCATTCGCCAACCGGACACGCTGGACAAAACATGGGCATGCCCGAGTACAACAAGTCTCGCGGTCTTCGCGTTAGGGTGGTCTTTTCTCTGGCCCCATAAATGAGCTTCACTGAATGGGCATCTAAAGAGCAGACCCTCAACTCGGCGGCGGGTTCCAGGCGTGCTCAGGCGGTGTTGTTTGCAAAGGGTCGCACGCTCACCTCCATGCTGTGGTGTGCATGAACGATGCCGTTCTTTTTCAGCAGCAACTCACCTTGGTCGTTCACGCCTTGGCATGTGCCGGTGCTGCCATCGCTCAAAAACACATCCAAACCCTGAAGACAATTCAGGGCATCAAATTGGGATTTGAAGGGCGCAAAGCCCTCTCGCTCAAAGCGTCGAAGGCTCACGGGTAAAAGCTTGGCCAAATGCTTCACAATGTCAACAGAAGAGACCTCACCCCCCAATGACGATAAACCAATGGGTTGTGGGTTGGGGAGATCCGTGTGCAACTGAGGCGTGTGAAGATTCACACCCATACCCAATATGCAGTAGCGAGATGAGGTCGGGCTGGATCCAAGCGTTGGGCTGGGGCTCACAGTTTCGATCAAGATACCGGCAACTTTTCGGTATTGACCCTCTCGAAGTGACCATACATCGTTGGGCCACTTGAGCATCAATCCGAGTTTTCGCTCAGGGTCTAAGCACTGGATGAGATCAATGCCTACACAAAGGGACAGACCGAGCCAATTGACGGGGTCGAGCATCAACCCCATGGAGAGGGTCAGCGAGTCATTCGCGTTCGATATCCATGCCCTTCCCCTTCGACCCCGGCCTTGACTTTGCTCCAGTGCGATCACAACTTTGGGTGCAAGGAGCCCCAATTTGGCTTGTCGCATCAACTCCGAGGATGTTGAGTCAATGCTTTGGAAAACTTCCACGCCCCAATCCAAGTCAAGCGTGTTGAATGACTGCTGGAGTTCGCATTGCAATTGATGTGCTGCTGGAGTGCTCAAAATGTTCGACGGTAATGGGGTCACTTCATGTCCAAAGTCAGAGCCATAAAATTGATCAAGACAATGGGGTGAACTTGGTCATGGCCTGGGTAAGGAGTTGCTGAGTGTAGGAGGCTTATTTTTTGCCCCTCTTGGGTGCAAGCAAGGTGCCTCGGCACTTCTTGGAGCCACACCAGCAGGGGTACTCTGCCTTCAGTTTAGGGGTGTAGCGCTCATCGATGATCAGCCCATAATCGTAGTTGAGTTCATCCCCAGCTTTGATATTCTTGATTGATTTGATAAAGACATGTTCACCGATTTCATCGGCCTCACAATTGGGATTGCATGAGTGGTTGATCCACTTGGCGCTGTTGCCTTTGACTCGGCCATCGATGACGTGACCCTCATTGATGTGAAAATAAAAAGTATGGTTGGGCTCCAACGGGTTATGGGGGTGGCGCTTCAGCGCCTCTTTCCAAGTGATCACCTCTCCCTTGTACTCAATGATCACCTCTCCCTTGGGAATGTCGGTCAACGCGAACACGCCTTTGCCGTGAACGCCTGATTGGCGAGTTTGAATGCGTTTGGCGGTTTTTTTGGTGCTAGATGACTTGGACAACTGGGGGATCCGTTTCAAAAAAAGGTATTTGTTGTTAAAAGTAGACTTTGTGTTTTGGACAATTTTAGAGGTTTTAGATGTAAACGCTATAAAAAAACGGCACAATGCGTGGCAAGAAGGAATCCAATTGAATGAGTAAAACACTGGTCATTGCTGAAAAACCATCGGTTGCACAAGATATTGTGCGAGCTTTAACACCTTCAAAAGGCAAGTTTGAAAAGTTCGACGACTATTTCGAATCTGAAGACGTTGTCGTGACTTCGGCGGTTGGTCATTTGCTGGAGATCAAGGCGCCGGAGGATTTTGAGGTCAAACGGGGCAAATGGAGTTTTGCGCATTTGCCGGTCATCCCACCCCATTTTGATTTGAAGCCCGTGGACCGCACCAAGTCAAGACTCAATGCGGTGGTGAAGTTGGTCAAGAGAAAAGACATCACGAGCTTGGTCAATGCCTGTGACGCGGGGCGCGAGGGGGAGTTGATTTTCAGATTGATTGAGCAATTTGCCACCACGAAGAAAGACGCCAAAAAACCAGTCAAGCGCCTTTGGCTCCAATCCATGACCCCTCAAGCCATTCGGGATGGATTTGAGAGTTTGCGCTCAGAGCAACAAATGCAAGGCTTGGCCGATGCGGCCAGAAGTCGCTCAGAGGCCGATTGGTTGGTGGGCATCAATGGAACAAGGGCCTTTACAGCCTTTAACTCTAGGGATGGGGGCTTCTTTTTGACCACCGTTGGCCGAGTCCAAACCCCAACCTTATCCGTTGTTGTGGAGCGTGAGGAGCAGATCCGTAAGTTTGTGAGTCGAGATTTTTGGGAAATCCACGCCAATTTTGAAGTCAAGGGCGGCCAATACCTTGCCAAATGGATCAACCCCCAGCATAAGAAGGACGAAAACGATTCCGAGAAAAAAGACAATCGTGTGTGGTCCGAGGCTGAGGCACAAGAGATTGCTCAAGCCGTTTTAGCCCAAACTGGAGTGGTGAGCGATGAGAGCAAACCCACCACCCAAGCCGCACCGGCGCTCTTTGATTTGACGTCCCTGCAAAGAGAAGCCAATGGCCGCTTTGGTTACTCCGCCAAAACCACTTTGTCGCTTGCGCAAAGTTTGTACGAGCGCCACAAGGCCTTGACTTATCCCAGAACAGACTCCAAGCACTTGCCGGAGGATTACTTGCCCACTGTCAAACAAACCTTTGGCATGTTGGCTGAGAGTGGGATGAAGCACTTGTCGCCCTTTGCGGCCACGGCGTTGAAAAACAATTACATCAAGCCCTCCAAGCGCATTTTTGACAATTCCAAAGTGAGCGATCACTTTGCGATCATCCCAACGCTGGAGGAGCCCAAGGGCTTGTCAGAGGCTGAGCAAAAAATTTACGATTTGGTGGTCAAGCGCTTCATGGCCATCTTTTTCCCTTCAGCTGAGTTTTTGGTCACCACTCGCATGACCCAAGTGAGTGCGAAGGGGAAAACGCATCACTTTAAAACCGATGGCAAGGTCATGGTCAACCCCGGCTGGATGACGATTTATGGCAAAGAGGCCACGGAGGAAGACGACACGGATAAAACGCTGGTCAAGGTCAACCCAGGAGAAAACGCATTGGTCGTCCAAGCAAGCCCCAAGGGCTTGAAGACCAGACCCCCAGCTCGGTACACCGAGGCAACTTTGCTGGGAGCCATGGAGGGTGCGGGCAAATTGGTCGAAGATGATGAGTTGAGGGAGGCGATGCAAGAAAAGGGTCTGGGCACGCCGGCCACGCGTGCGGCGATCATTGAGGGGTTGCTCAACGAGAAGTACATCATCAGGGATGCGAGAGAACTGATCCCTATGGCCAAGGCCTTTCAGTTGATGACCTTGCTCCGAGGGCTGGGCATTGAGGAGCTCAGCAAACCTGAGCTCACAGGCGAGTGGGAGCACAAACTCGCCTTGATCGAACAAGGCCAGCTGAGTCGAGATGCTTTCATGAAAGACATTGCTCAAATGACGGAGCATATTGTCAAAAAGGCCAAAGAATACGACCGAGATACGGTACCGGGCGATTATGTGACGCTCAAGACACCTTGCCCTAAATGTGGAGGACAAGTCAAAGAAAACTATCGCCGCTACACCTGCCAAGGTGTCGATGGACAAAGTGCCGGTTGTGGCTTTTCTTTTGGCAAAACACCTGCAGGCCGAGCTTTTGAGGTGGCCGAGGTGGAGTCGTTTTTAGAGCATAAGAAAATTGGCCCTTTGGAGGGTTTCAGATCCAAAGCAGGTTGGCCTTTTGCGGCAGAAATTGCACTCAAATTCAATGAAGAAGAGGGCAATTGGAAGCTGGAGTTTGATTTTGGAGATGACAAAGGCGAAGACAGTGGAGAGCTCCATGATTTCTCCGCCCAAACTTCTTTGGGTGCTTGCCCATCTTGCGGCTCCAAGGTGTTTGAGTTGGGTGCTCAGTATGTTTGCGAGAAAGCAGTGCCGACACTGGAGCAAGCCACGAGCAGTTGTAAATTTAAAACGGGGAAAATTGTTCTTCAGCAACCCATTGAAATCGAGCAATTGCAAAAACTTTTAGCCACGGGCAAGACCGACTTGTTGGAAAAGTTTGTCTCCATGAGAACGAGAAGATCCTTCAAAGCCTTTTTGGCTTGGGATGCGGAGGCGCAAAAGGTGTCTTTCCAGTTCGAGGAGCGTGCAAGCAAGTACCCCCCCAGAAAAACCGCGGCCTATGCCAAAAAGCCCACGGGCAAATCTCCAGCTGCCAAGAAGACTGCTGCTAAAACAAGCAAGGCCAGCGCGCAAAAATCCCCTGCAGCCCCTAGAAAAGTCACCGCCAATCTCATGCCCAGTGAAGCCTTGGCGGGGGTGATCGGTCAAGAGTTGGTCGCGCGCACGCAAGCGGTGAAAAAATTGTGGGACTACATCAAAGCGTCTGGGCTACAAGACCCGAAAGACAAGAGAACCATCTTGTGCGATGCCAAGTTGAAGTCGGTGTTCGCAAAGGATCAAGTGACCATGTTTGAGATCACGGGATTGTTGAGCGCACACTTGAAAAAGACTTGATCAAAAGCGCAGACTTTAACGTCTCTGGGTAAAAATAAAGCCTCTGCGCCCGATGGGCGAAGAGGCTTGATGACTTTCGGTCAAGCGGGCTGCAACCGTCGCAACTGGAAGATGGCGCTGGTTGTGGCTCAGGACGATTGCAACAACTCCCACAGCTTGGAAGGCGTGAGTGGCATTTGCAGATGCTGGGTTTTGCCCATGAAGCCATTTCTTGCCAGCGCATCCGCCACGGCGTTGATCACCGAGGGAGTGGCGCCAATCGTGCCCAATTCACCGACCCCCTTCACCCCGAGGACATTGTTCGTGCTGGGAATGCTTTGGTCCATGTTGGTGGTGAAGAATTCGGGCATGATGTCGGCATGGGGGATGGCGTAATCCATCAAGCTGCCGGTGAGGGGTTGGCCCGTTTCGCGGTCGTAAACCACTTTCTCACAGAGTGCTTGTCCAATGCCTTGGATGGCTCCACCGTCGAGTTGACCGCGAACGATCAAGGGGTTCACCACACGTCCCACGTCGTTCATGGAGGAGTATTTGGAGAGTTCGATCACGCCAGTTTGAGGGTCAATTTCAACCTCAGAAATATGGCATGCATTGGGCCAAGTGGGGCCACTCGCTGCCGTGGTCGAATCGAGTTCAATGCGACCTGTCGGCTCTTTGCCCGCCAAGGCGGCCAAGGTGATGGAGAGATCTGTCCCTTTGACTCGAAAGAGACCGCTTTCATAGAGCAAATCATCGGCAGAGCTCTCAAGAGATTGAGCGGCCAGCTCTTTTGCACGCTCAAGGGTTTGTTGAGCTCCTACAGAGACGGCCGAGCCGCCCGTGAACAAGGATCTCGAGCCCACAGAGCCAAAGCCGTTGCCTCGGTCGGTGTCACCAAGGACAACACGCACTTTGGACAATTCCACGCCGAACACATCCACCACCAGTTGAGCCAAAGAAGTTGCAATGCCTTGACCCATGGCATTGACCGCAGAAAAGACCTCGATCACCCCATCGGCCAAGATGCGCACGTTCACCTTCTCTTCAAGTGCATTGCCGCCTGTCCACTCCAAAAAGGTCGACACGCCCAGGCCTCGCCATTTGCCATGGGCCTTGGAGGCGGCTTCACGCTTGGCAAATCCAGCCCAATCGGCTTGGGTGAGGGCTTGGTCCATGATGGATTCAAAGTGCCCCGTGTCATAGGTCTGACCCATGGCATTTTTGTAGGGCATTTGCTCGGGGCGGATGAAGTTTTTGCGTCTGAGCTCAATGCGATCGATGCCACTGACTCGAGCGGCTTCGTCGATCAAACGCTCGATGTTGAAGATGGCCTCGGGTCGACCCGCGCCCCTGTATGCGCCTGTGGGCGCTGTGTTGGTCATCACGGCTTTGAAGTCAAAATCGATCAAACCAATGTCATAAACACTGGTTTGTACCCAAGGGCCGATGAGCAACTGGATGGCCACGCCGGTCATGCCGGGGTAGGCGCCCACGTTGGCCAAATTGTGGACTTGAAGGGCCAAAATTTTACCGTTCTGATCCAGCGCCATGGCGCAATGGCTCTCAATATCTCTGCCGTGGGAGCAAGACAGGAAGTCTTCGGAGCGCTCTGCTTGCCATTTGACGGGTTTTTGCAGATGGTGGGCGCAATAGGCCACGGCCAGATCTTCAGGGTAAGCACCGGTCTTCATCCCAAAACCACCGCCCACATCGCCAACGATCACCCGGATGTTTTCACCAGGGATGCTGAAGAGGTCTGAAATTGCGCCGCGAACCGCAGAGGGCATTTGAGAGCTGATTCTGACGGTGAGGCGGCCATCTTGGACATGGGCTTGAACACTTCTAGGCTCAAGGGTCAAGGGGATCAGTCGCTGGTGCTCGATGTTGAGCTTCACCACATGAGCTGCAGAGGCAAAGATTTGGGCGACTTTTTCAGCGTCGCCGTATTTCGTTTCGGCCACGATGTTGTCTGCCACATCCGCAAGCAAGGGTGCTTGGGGACTCAAAGCGTCTTCAAGGGTGACGGCACAGGGCAACTCCTTGTACACCACATTCACCGCTTCACAAGCATTCTTGGCATTGAAGACAGAGTCCGCAACCACGGCCACGACGATTTCGCCAGCAAAGCGCACTCTTTCAGTGGCCAAAATGGTTCTTGTGGCTGAGGCAATGGGAGAGCCGTCAGCGCGCTTGAAATTGACCGGTTTGGCCATGTTCTTGACCCCAGCGGCTGAGAGCATGGCGCCTGTGAGGACGCATTGAACCCCAGGCATTCCTTCAGCGGCACTGATGTCGATGGATTCGATGAGGGCGTGAGCATGGGGCGAGCGAACAAAGGCCAAGTGAAGTTGGTGGGGGTGCTCAATGTCGTCAGCAAACTGTCCCTTGCCTTTGAGCAAATTCTCGTCTTCGACGCGTTCAACGGCTTGGCCACTGCCAAATTTCAGAATGGTTGATTCCACAAATTACCTCAATAAGAAAAAAGGGTGTTGCTGACAATATTGACTATTATGTACCGAATTGCAAGCGGAGATGGAAACCCTCAGAGAAGGTCATGATTTTTGCGAGCAGATCCAAGAGGTCTTGGAAGACCCCGTAGATCCGGGGGAGAGGTCATTAAAGATAAACGCTCGGGTCGGTCGAGATCGACTCTAAGCCAAAGCGCTGGCCGCTCAAATGATCGCTCATGCATTGAAGTAAGAGGGGGCTGCGGTGAAGGTGAGCGCTTGAGCGTATTTCATCTGGTGTCATCCAAAGGCTTCTGACGATGCCTTGGTCCAGGGCTCTCTCAGGGTGAAAGGCGCCCAGTTCGCCAGCAAAAGCAAAGCGCAGGTAAGTCACGTCCTCGGCAGGCGCGTTGCCCTTGGCCGGACGCTGAAAGCGGCTCAAATAAATGCCCACCAAGTGGCTGGGTGAGAAGTCATAGGCGCACTCTTCCAAGGCCTCTCTCGAGCAAGCCTCTATGGGCGACTCACCCGGATCAAGATGACCCGCTGGGTTATTGAGCCTCAGTCCCTCAGGGGTGTGCTCTTCGATCAAGAGAAACTTGCCATCCTTTTCAATGATGGCGGCGACGGTCACACTGGGGCGCCAGCGCTCTAGGTGGGTAAGGGGCTGATGAGGCATGGGGTCAGGTTCTTTGGGAGTGAAGACGCCGTTGAGTTTAGCGGTTAAATGGGTGTGGATGAGCCGTATTGTTGGGTGAAAAGAGGCGACTTCCCAGGCCAAGACGCCAAGGAAAAGGCTGAAAATAAAGGCGAAAATGTCTTTAGAATGGACAGTTGGGCTTTGATTTTTTGATGAAAAGATTGCCTGAGCTCAAAAAAGCACAGCCCAATGGGTTTTTATGGTTTTCAAGACCTGCTTGCATAAAAACGTGACGCTTAAAGACTTCTTGGAGTTTGTTCATGAACATTGGTGTTCCACTTGAGACGTTTTCTGGGGAGGCTCGTGTTTCGGTCACGCCAGAGACGGTGAAAAAATACCTGGCCCAAGGCCATGTGGTGAAAGTGCAGTCGGGTGCTGGCGTGCGCGCAAGCATCACGGATGAGGCCTATCAGGCTGCTGGCGCTCAGATCACGGACGCTCAAGAGGCCATGTCTCAGGACATGGTGCTCAAGGTGAGGGCGCCAAGCGAGCAAGAGTTGACTTGGATGAAGCCGGGTGCCATTTTGGTGGGCATGCTCAATCCCTTTGACGCCCAAGGCTTGGAGCGTTTGGCTGCGGCCCAGATCACGTCCTTTGCCCTTGAAGCGGCTCCCAGAACCACCCGTGCACAGAGCATGGATGTCTTGTCTTCTCAAGCCAATATTGCGGGCTACAAAGCGGTCATGATCGCTGCAGACAAATACCAGCGATTCTTGCCCATGCTCATGACGGCCGCAGGGACGGTGAAAGCGGCTCGAGTGTTGATCCTGGGTGTGGGCGTGGCGGGGCTTCAGGCCATTGCCACCGCCAAACGCCTGGGTGCAGTCATTGAATGCTCTGACGTCAGGCCCAGTGTCAAAGAACAAGTGGAGTCTTTGGGGGCGAAATTCATTGACGTGCCTTACGAGACCGATGAGGAAAGACAAGCCGCTCAAGGGGTAGGCGGTTACGCCAAACCCATGCCTGCGGCATGGCTGGAGCGTCAAAGGATGGAGGTGGCCAAACGCTTGGCTTTGGCCGACATCGTGATCACCACGGCCTTGATCCCTGGCAGACCTGCCCCCGTTTTGGTGAGCCCTGAGATGGTGAAGTCCATGAAAGCGGGCAGTGTGATCGTGGACTTGGCGGCCGCCCAGGGCGGCAACTGCCCCTTGACACAAGCCAATCAGACGGTCCAAGTTCACGGCGTCACGATTGTTGGGGAGACGAATTTGCCGGCCATGGTGGCAGCAGATGCGAGTGCTCTTTACGCTCGTAATGTTTTGGATTTTTTGAAATTGATCTGTCCCGAGGGCGCTCAGTTCAAGTTGAACCCTGAAGACGATATTGTGGCGGCATGCTTGATGACGCAAGACGGAACCCTAAAGAGGAAATAAAAAATGGACATGGTCTCACCTACAGTGCTTAATTTGATTATTTTCGTTTTGGCCATTTATGTGGGTTACCACGTGGTCTGGACCGTCACGCCTGCCCTGCACACGCCTTTGATGGCGGTCACCAACGCGGTGTCTGCAATCATCATTGTGGGTGCGATGCTGGCTGCTGCCCTCACGCAAACGACCCTGGGCCAAACCATGGGGGTGTTGGCGGTGGCCTTGGCCGCGGTCAATGTGTTTGGTGGGTTTTTGGTCACTCGAAGAATGCTTGAAATGTTCAAAAAGAAACCGGCCCCCGCCCAAGCCAAGTCAGGAGAGCGCAAATGAGCATGAATCTCGTGACGCTTTTGTATTTGGTGGCCAGCATTTGCTTTATTCAAGCACTCAAAGGCTTGAGCCACCCCAAGACCTCCATTCGGGGCAATGTGTTTGGCATGCTGGGGATGGCGCTAGCGGTCTTCACGACGGCCGCCTTGATTTACAAATTGGCGCTGCCTGCCCAAGACGGTCAACTCGCGGGCGCCATGGGCGCTCAGGAGATGGGTGCACCTTGGATTGGCCTGGGTCATGTGCTTTTGGGCTTGTTGTTGGGAGGCACGGCAGGAACGGTGATGGCGCGTCGGGTGGAGATGACGAAAATGCCGGAGTTGGTCGCCTTCATGCACAGCATGATTGGTCTGGCCGCTGTCTTCATTGCGGTGGCCGCTGTTGCAGAGCCCCAAGCGTTTCAGATCGTTCACCAAGTCGGTGACCCCATCCCCATGGGCAACCGATTGGAGCTTTTCTTAGGTGCTGCGATCGGTGCGATCACTTTCAGTGGATCGGTCATTGCGTTTGGCAAGTTGTCGGGCAAGTACAAATTCAGACTTTTTCAAGGTGCCCCTGTGAGTTTTGCAGGGCAGCATTATTTGAATTTGTTCATGGGCCTGTCCGTCTTGGGCCTCGGTGTGGGCTTCATGCTCCAAGGTGACTGGACTTTATTTTTGGGCATGTTGGCCTTGGCTTTTGTCCTTGGGGTCTTGATCATCATTCCAATTGGGGGGGCAGACATGCCGGTGGTGGTCTCCATGCTCAACAGTTACTCGGGTTGGGCGGCTGCGGGCATTGGTTTTTCTTTGAACAACGCCATGCTGATCATCGCAGGTTCCTTGGTGGGCAGCTCTGGTGCGATTTTGAGCTACATCATGTGCAAGGCCATGAACCGGTCCTTTTTCAACGTGATTTTGGGTGGTTTTGGCGGTGATGAGGTCACCCAAGGCTCGGGCGCCCAAGCACAGAGAAGCGTGAAGACGGGCAGTGCAGACGATGCTGCCTTTGTTTTGGGTCATGCGGAGAGTGTGGTGATTGTGCCGGGCTATGGCTTGGCGGTTGCCCGTGCGCAGCATGCGGTCAAGGAGTTGGCCGACAAGCTCACAGAAAAAGGCATTCAAGTGAAGTACGCCATCCATCCTGTGGCAGGCAGAATGCCTGGCCACATGAACGTCTTGTTGGCCGAGGCGGAAGTGCCCTATGACCAAGTCTTTGAGATGGAGGACATCAACGGGGAGTTGGGTCAAGTTGATGTGGCGATCATTTTGGGCGCCAATGATGTGGTCAACCCTGCAGCGATGGTCAAGGGCAGTCCCATCTACGGCATGCCCATCTTGGAGGCTTACAAGGCCAAGACCATCATTGTGAACAAGCGCTCGATGGCAGCGGGTTATGCGGGTCTCGACAACGAGCTCTTTTACATGGACAAGACCATGATGGTTTTCGGCGACGCTAAGAAGGTTGTTGAAGAAATGGTCAAGGCAATTGAGTAATCCTGGTTTCCCTAAGTTGGCGCTGATGAGCGCCATGCCGCAAGAGCTGTCGTGTATTTTGGAGCGCTTGCAAGCTCAACCCATCGAGCGGGGCTCAAGGACCTATTGGCAAGGACAGTGGATGGGGCAATCTGTGGTGGCGGTGCTCTCCAGAGTGGGCAAGGTTGCTGCAGCCACCACCGCCGCTTGTTTGATCGAGCACTTTGGTGTGGATCAGGTGGTCTTCTCGGGCGTCGCGGGCTCCTTGGATGCGCAAGTTCATGTGGGTGATGTGGTTGTTGCCAACGCGCTCTTACAGCACGATGTGGACGCCTCTCCATTGTTTCCGAAGTACGAGATTGCCCTCACTGGCAAGAGTATTTTCCCAACCGATGTGCAGCTTACCCAAGAGCTCACCGGGGCCGTATCCCAATGCTTGCCTGAGATTCAAAGCAAGATGCAATCGGAGGGTTTGTGGCAGCAGTTGGGTTCGAGGGCAAGGCCCATTGCGCTCCATCAGGGTTTGATTTTGAGTGGGGACCAGTTCATCTCGAGTGCCAGCAAAAGCGAAGAGTTGAAGCGCCAGCTCCCGAGTGCTTTGGCTGTGGAGATGGAGTGTGCAGCTGTTGCGCAGGTGTGCAGCGATTACGGTGTGCCCTTTGCCGCCTTAAGAATCATTTCAGACCGAGCCAATGACAGCGCGCATTTGGACTTCGGTCAGTTCATCGACACGGTTGCCGCGCCCTTTGGTGCTCACGTGATCGAGGCCTTTGTGGCTCAACGGGGTGAGTCTCAAAAGGGCCAGGACCGGGCTTAAATGCCATCTGGCTTAGGGCCTAGGGCGCATATGAGGGCCTTTGCGGCCCTCTGAGGCCCTGTGAGGCCCAATGATGTCCTGTCGTGCATTGGGTGAGAGTCCTCTTTGGGCTGCTCAGGCAAGCCAACCCCGTCTCCTGAAGTACCACATCGGCACGAGTGCGCTCGCAATCATCAGCACAATGGCGTAAGGATAGCCCCAAGAGGCGTTGAGTTCGGGCATGAATTGGAAATTCATGCCGTAAATGCTGGCAATCAATGTAGGAGGGAGCAGGGCAACGGAGGCCACCGAGAATATTTTGATGATCTTGTTTTGATTGATGTTGATGAAACCCACGGTGGCATCCATCAAAAAGTTGATCTTGTCGAACAAAAAGGCCGTGTGGTTGTCCAAGGACTCGATGTCTCGAAGAATTTGCCGGGCTTCTTCAAATTGATCAGCGCTCAGCATTTTCGATCGCATCATGAAACTCACCGCACGCCGGGTGTCCATGACGTTGCGCCGGATTCGACCATTCAAGTCCTCTTGCCTGGCAATGGCGCCCAAGACTTCTCCGGCCAAAGCGTCCGTGACCCCTTCAGACAAGACCAGTTTGCCGGCCTTCTCGAGTTGGTCGTAGATGTTCTCCAACGTGTCAGCGGAGTACTCTGCATCCGCATCGTAGAGCTTGAGCAAAACTTCCTTGGCGTCTTCAATCAGCCCAGGCGCTCTGCGCGCTCTGAGCCTCAGGAGGCGAAAAACAGGCACATCTTCATCGTGAATGGAGAACAAAACGCCTTTGCTTTTGAGCTCTTGGTTGTGCTGGTTCAAAATGAAGGCCACGCGCACCGATCGGGGCTCGTCCTCGTCGGCGATCAAGAAGTCACTTCGGATGTGCAGCTCCCCATTGTCCTCTTCGTAAAACCGGGCAGACTCCTCAATGTCTTCGTCCATGGCGTCTTCCGGGATTTGAAGACCGTAGTACTGTTTGATCCAGCGTTTTTCTTCTAAGGTTGGAGACTCCAAGTCCACCCAAATCGGTTGAAACTTAGAGAGCTCTTCAAGGGATTCGATTTCCTCTTGAAACAAACGGCCGTTGGCCAGCGTGAAAATATTGAGCATGGCAATTTACTCGTGATGAAAACCCAAGGGCATTGATGTGGATGGAGAGGAGGTTCCATCCAGATGCTCTTGGGGTAGGAGAGTTGTCAAGCCAGTTGACAAGTCCTTTGCCATGAGATCAAAGAGATGCAACCCCCATGATAGAGGCGGTTTCCAAGAGACAAAACTCCAGAGTTGATCTTCGAGCATTATCGCACTGCACCCTGAAAAATGCCATCCCCCTTTTGGGGTGAGCCACAATCCTTTTGGATCGAGTTGAAGGGCACACTGCTGCACGGGGCGACACCTTGTGGTGCACTGCACTCCAAGCTGCGACCGCATGTTGTACAAAAGTCATTGCAATTGGGCTCAAAAGAGCGCATAGTGGAACCGTCAGCTTTTGATGGAGGGTCTCCATCCCTTCACCAAGAGACGGACACATGAGCGAGATGGACAAATGAATTGTGTTAACCAGCCATAAGGGCACTAAGGCCATAGGAGACTACATATGAATTTAACGATCAGCGGTCATCACCTAGACGTCACGCCAGCACTGCACAACTACGTGACACAAAAATTAGAGCGAGTGATCAGACACTTTGATCAAGTGGTGGATGTGAAAGTGTTGCTCAGTTTGGAGAACAACAAGGAAAAAGAGCGCAGGCAAGTGGCCGAATGCAATATTCATGTCCCAGGAGGAGATCTCTTTGCACAAAGCGAACACGAGGATTTGTACGCTGCAGTGGATGACTTGGTGGACAAACTTGACCGTCAGGTGGGCAAACACAAGGGGCGAGTCCAAAATCACCAGTCCAACAACAAGCGGACCACGGTCTTTCACTGACGCGTGCGCTAATTTTTAAAACATCGTCACCAAGCGTGAGGCGGTTGAGCAGACCCCTCGCGCTTTTTTTTGGGGTCAAGGTGACCAAGCCCCAAAGCCCCAAAGCGCGCAATGCTCATGCCGGGTGTGATGAAAGTTTGCTCCTTTGTGGCTGAAAAAAAACAAAAGCCCCCCAACTTGCCTTTAAGTTCTTCTTTGAAAGATGCATAATGTGACGCCATTATGAATCGACTCCCCAACTTGCTTCCTCTCACCCATATTCGGGTCGGATTGGACCTCACCAGTAAAAAACGCGCCTTTGAGGAGGCGGGTTTGTTGTTTGAAGAGTTGCATGGTTTGGCCAGAGCCAGCGTGGCTGACAGCCTTTTTGCTCGGGAAAGATTGGGCTCCACGGGGCTGGGGCACGGTGTGGCCATCCCCCACGGACGGATCAAGGGCCTTAAAACCCCTATGTTGGCGGCTTTTTTGTTGGCCCATCCAATAGGATTTGACGCGCCCGATGAGTTGCCTGTGAAGTTGTTGTTTTTTTTGTTGGTCCCTGAGGCTTCCACACAAAGGCATTTGGAGATCTTGTCCAACATCGCGAGTTTCTTGAGTCAAAGCACCTTGCGTGAGGGCTTGATGATGGCCAAGGATGAGCAAGAGTTCCATGCAAAAATCGTTCAAGGCAGTCTGAGCCTGAGTCTTTGAGCGCTTTGCTTTTCACACTTTGAGGATTCAAGATGAAGCCTACCGTTGTCAGCGCTGTTGAGTTGTTCAAAGACTTTAAAGAAAAACTCGATTGGCAGTGGGTCGCGGGTTTGAACGCGTCGGACAGACGGTTTGATGAGGTGATGGTGAGGCAAGCACGCTCGGGGGCCGATTTGGTGGGCTACTTGAACTACATTCACCCCTACCGTTTGCAACTCTTGGGTGAGCGAGAAATCAGTTACCTCACCAACGCGACACAAGAAGACTGCGAAAGACGCGTGGGTCGCATCGTGACTTTAAAGCCACCGATGCTGGTTTTGGCCGATGGCCAAAGGCCCCCAGATCGATTGATCACACTGTGCGACAACGCCCAAATCCCCCTCTTTCTCACCAAGGAGCCCTCGGCTTATGTGATTGATGTTTTGCGCGCTTATTTGTCCAAGCATTTTGCTGACCGAACCACCATGCATGGTGTCTTCATGGACATTTTAGGCTTGGGCGTGATGATCACTGGCGAGTCGGGCTTGGGTAAAAGTGAGCTGGGCCTGGAGTTGATCTCCAGGGGCAATGGTTTGGTGGCCGATGATGCCGTGGACTTGTTTCGCATCAACCAAAACACCATTGAGGGGCGTTGTCCTGAGTTGCTCCTCAACTTGTTAGAGGTGAGGGGCATTGGTCTACTGGACATCCGGGCCATCTTTGGAGAGACGGCGGTGAGGAGAAAAATGAGGCTCAAGCTCATTGTTCACTTGGTGAGAAGAGAGACTTTGGAGCGTGATTATGAGCGTTTGCCACACGAGCCTTTGACGCAAAAGGTCTTGGGCATCGATGTGCGCAAGGTGGTGATTCAAGTGGTGGCGGGGCGCAACATTGCGGTGCTGGTGGAGGCGGCAGTGAGGAACACCATTCTTCAGTTGAGGGGCATCAACACTTACGATGACTTCATCTCTCGCCACCATCAAGCCATGATGAAGAGCAGCAGCTAGGGCTCCATGGACGCCGCTCTTTTAAAGGCCGCCCTCATGCCTAGGCCCCTCTGCCTTTGAGCCCTTGAAGAGGCTCGGTATGAACACTTGTCAGGAAAGGTCGAAGGATCTTGTCCAAAGCAGATAAAACGAGAAAGCAAAAAAAAACGATGAAAGCTTTGTTGAGTTGCCAGAACTTGGTCAAAAGTTATTCAGCTCAAGCTGTGGTCAATGGCTTGTCTTTTGAGATCTTTCCCGGT
>CAIZIT010000004.1 GCA_903933115.1 uncultured Burkholderiales bacterium | reverse complement strand
GTTGACCAGCCCTGAGACCGATATCTTTTAAAACAACGGGGGGTAATACTGCAACTGTGCTATTGCCATATTTTCTAAGTACCACTTCCATAATCAGCTCCCTTTTTTGTTATTGACAATTTTAACGATAAGTAGAAAAATGTAAAGCAATGCTAAACATTCTGTGGTGGTGAAGCGAAAAATACTTAGACTTGCATGTCACAGTTATTTCGTGGTTTGAAATAACTTAATAAAATCAATAGCTTATGGGTAGGCGCAAGTCATTCTAAGCTGTGGGTCGGGGGTTCGATCCCCTCCGGGCAGACCAATTTCATGCAGATTCATCAACAAGTCTTATTCCGACTTTGACCAAGCTTTTTAGGTTGCACCATTCATCTCATTGACAGTCAGAACATTATCATTTTTATATGATATTAGGTCCTTAAATTTGTTAATCCTGTTTGGTGTTTTGTGAATCAGTCTGAGTAGAACTTTCTGATTTCCCAATCATTTAAAATTGAAAATATGGCTTGATTATTTACCATGACATCGATCCTTTACTCTCTATTATTTTGTTTTACGAGTATTGATGGTTTGCCATTTTTTAAAAAATATTTAAATTAAATTCGATCGTTTTTGATCCGGATTTGCATGCTAGCAAGATCCTGCCAGTTAACTCCATCACTAGAGGCTCGTTTGCAATCCTTACCTTTTAGGATCACATTTGGAGCTATGCGATATCCATGTGAAGATGGCTTTGGATTTGATTCAGTTTGAAGATTGGCTATGTTTTGGAGGGTGAGGAATTGCTCTTGGTTTGACTTGGTGCTCGACTAAATTCATTGTTTGAATTCACGAGTTGACTCAGCAAGTTCATGAAAACCTTTTGATCAGAGCTTGTCAATGGAGAGAGTATTCTCTCTTGTGCTTTCAGCATAGAGGGCATGGATTGGGTCAACTTGGATTCACCATCGGGGGTCAAGTACAACAAATGAACTCTTCTGTCGGTTGCTGAGGCTCTCCTCTCGATCATTCCCCGCGATTGAAGTCGATCGATCACGCCTCCTGTGGTTGAGGTGTCCAATGCAATCGCTTTGGCCAGCGTCTTTTGATCAATGCCTGGATTTGAGTTGACGGTTTGCAGGGCTGCAAATTGAATGGGTGTTAAATCAAGGCTCTCAGATTCGGTCATGAAGATACCCACAGAAATCTGATGCAGTCTTCTGATCAAGTGCCCAGGTTGTTCATCCAAATTGATGGGATTTCGTTTTTTCATTTGTAGGCTTATTAGGGTTTTCACTTATTTCCCATGATTTTAACATTTCACATATAATCAGCATACTTATTAAATGTGTGCTTATTAAATAAAGGGAAAAAGAAATGGTTGCTTCAAGGCAAGATTTACCCGTTTTGGTGTCGGGTGGCGGTATTGGTGGTTTGGCGGCTGCGTTGGCTTTGGTGCGCCAAGGCTTCCGGGTTCAAGTGTTTGAACAAGCACCTGAAATCGGTGAAATTGGCGCCGGCATCCAACTCGGCCCCAACGCATTTCACGCCTTTGACGCATTGGGAGTGGGTGATAAAGCAAGGGCCCGAGCTGTTTATACCGATTGCATGGTGATGCACGACGCTTTGGATGAGTCTGAGGTTGGAAAAATTGAGACGGGCGAAGCTTTTCGAAAGCGTTTTGGCAACCCTTATGCCGTCATCCACCGCGCTGATGTGCATTTGTCTTTGTTGGAGGGTGCTCAGGAAACTGGACAAGTTGAGTTCTTCACCAACACCTGTATTGTGAAGATCGAACAAGTGGGGGATAAAGTCATTGCCATTGACCAAAACTCAAAACGGTGGGAGGGGCAAGCTTTGATTGGTGCTGATGGTGGCAAATCTGTTGTTCGTCAACAATATGTCAACGACCCACCTCGTGTAACGGGCCACGTGGTTTACCGAGCCGTGGTGGACAAGCAAGATTTTCCAGAGAATTTACAGTGGAACGCCGCAAGTTTATGGGCAGGTCCCAAGTGCCATTTGGTCCATTATCCGCTCAGAGGGGGGGAGCAGTACAACGTGGTTGTGACCTTTCACAGCAGAAATAAAGAGGAGTGGGGTGTCTCCGATGGAAGCAAAGAGGAAGTTGAGAGTTACTTCCAAGGCATTTGCGCCAAAGCACGTCAACTGATCGATTTGCCCAAATCTTGGAAACGCTGGGCAACAGCCGATCGAGAGCCGATTGGCACTTGGGTCTTTGGTCGAGTGACCATTTTGGGCGATGCTGCACACCCCACCACGCAGTACATGGCCCAAGGTGCCTGTATGGCCATGGAAGATGCTGTAACGCTTGGCGAGGCCCTACGTGTCAAGAACAACGATTGGACCCAGGCTTTGGCTTTGTATGAGCACTCCAGAGTCGCAAGAACGGCTCGCATCGTTCTCTCAGGGCGTGAGATGGGGCGTCTTTATCACGCAGAAGGTGTAGAGCGCTTGGTCCGCAACTCACTGTGGCGCCACCGCACACAGGAGGGTTTTTACGATGCGATCGAATGGTTGTACGGTTGGAATGTGAACAACTGCTTGAAGTTGGATTGAAACAAAGGGGACAAAATCATGAATGAACTTGGACGACTTGAAGATTTACCACAAGACTACCGAGATGAATTGAAAGCGCTCAATTTGGTTCCCCTTTGGCCAAGCCTCAGGGGGGTGCTTCCTCCAAAAATTCCAACTCGCCAAACCCAACCCATCCACTGGCCATACCAAAGCCTTCGGCCCTTGCTATTGAAGTCTGGTGAGTTGACCCCCATTGAGAAAGCCGAGCGTCGAGTGCTGGTGCTGGCCAACCCTGGACACGGTTTAGATAAGATGCAAGCCAGTGCTGCCATCTATTTGGGCATGCAGTTGTTGATGCCTGGTGAGTGGGCCTCAAGCCACCGCCACACACCCAACGCCGTGCGAATGATTGTGGAAGGGGAAGGGGCCTACACCACGGTGAATGGTGAAAAGTGTCCCATGAGCCGAGGAGACTTGATCTTGACTCCAACGGGGCAGTGGCATGAACATGGTCACGATGGCACGGAGCCTGTGATTTGGCTTGATGTGCTGGATCTCCCCTTGGTCTACTACATGGAAGCCAGCTACCATATCGATGGCGAGCGCTAAACGGTGAGCCCAGGGCATGGGGAAAAAAAATACACCGTGTCCGGGGTCGTACCCTCCAAGGTCTTTGATCGTCAAAGGAAAGACTATCCCATTTTGCGCTATTCGTGGGCGGATACCCAAAAAGCGCTCGAATCGCTAGCCATGGATGAGCCGCAATTGGATGCGGTACAAGTGACCTATGTGAACCCCGAAACAGGGACCGACGCTGAAAACATTTTGGGTTTTTATGCCTTGATGCTTCGACCTGGCCAAACGCTTCGTTTGCCCGCTCGCTCACCCGCTCAAGTGCTTCACATCATTGAGGGTCACGCGCTTGCGAAAATACTGGACCAGGAATTTGATTTGGCCGAAGCGGATACGTGTTGTGCACCCGGCTATGAGTCGGTCACCTTGAAAAATCTGAATTCCGATCAACCTACTTTCATCTTCATTGCCGATGAGTCCCCTTTACACCGTAAACTCGGTGTTTATGAAAACCGCGGCTGATCACCGTTCATCATCACTTCAACCTCACTTTAATTCAAAATGACTTCCTACCTCTTTAATCCTCCCGTTGTTCAATCCTTGGCCATTCGTGGAAAGACTGAGCGCTTTCCGATCAACCGACTTTTCTTCGTAGGAAGAAATTACCACGCCCATGCAGTTGAGATGGGCAAACCCGTTGACAAGTCTGTTGAGAGGCCCTTTTACTTCACCAAATCACCTCAAACTTTGTTGGCAAGTGGCTCGACGGTGAGCTATCCACCAGAGACCCAAAACTTTCATTTTGAAATGGAGTTGGTGGTTGCGATCGGTCAAGCGGGCTTCAGAGTGAGTCAGGAGCGCGCGCATGAGCTCATTTATGGCTACGCCTCAGGTCTAGACATGACCCGTCGTGACTTGCAACTCGTTGCACGCGACAAGGGCCGTCCTTGGGACTTGGGCAAGGATGTTGAGCACTCATCGGTTTGCACGGAGATTGTCCCCATGCAAGGAAAAATCATTGACGATGCAGCCATCGCCTTAGAGGTCAATGGGGTCACCCAGCAGTCTTCTAACGTCAACAAGTTGATTTGGAACATCAGGGAAGTCATTGCAGACTTGTCACTGTTTTATCACTTGCAACCAGGCGATTTGATTTATACAGGTACGCCAGAGGGGGTCAATGCCGTTGTGCCGGGTGACAAGATCTCGGGGCGTGTTGATGGCGTTGCAGAAATCTCTTTGAACATCGGTCAAGCCGAGTAATCCATCGCACTGGCCTTAAATTAAAAAAAATACATGTCTACCTCTGATGAGGACCTGGACCTCATTGGGGCAAGACCGAGCTGAAAGACGAGTCCGAAAGTTCATGGGTTCCATTGATTTTTAAAAGTCCATTGCTGTATTTTTTTGACAGATCGTTCTTCAAGCGCACTTCCTTTCCATTCCTTCCACGCTTCCAACTCTCCCCCTAAATCTCCCCCTAAAGCTCCCCCTAAAGCTCCCCCTTTGGAGCTGGAGGGGCTGGATCACATGTATGCATTTCATTGGTTCAGTAACCCATCACGCCTAAAAAAATGATTTCTATTTTTCAAAAATTTTCTCTTCTTTTGGTCACGACCTTCGTTGCACATCTGAGCGCCTCTTGGGCTCAGTCTCAACCCGTGCAACCAGCGAACGCTTATCCCACCAAGCCTGTCACTATCGTGACAGCCTTTGCGGCCGGAAGCGGCCCTGATGCAGTGCTTCGTCAAGTTTCAGAAAAACTCTCCAAAATCTGGGGTCAACCCGTCACCATCACCAACAAACCTGGGGGTGGTGGCTTTATTGCCATCGATGCCACGCAACACATGCCTGCCGATGGGTACACATTGCTACAGTTGGACAGTGAACATTTGGCAGCATTGCCTTTGCTCTACAAATCAAAAAACTTTGTGACGCTCAATGCATTCGATCCTGTTGCCCCCTTGTTTCGCACGCCGTTCTTGGTCGCCGTATCGACTGAGTCCAAGTGGAAAAGCATGAAGGACTTGATTGCTGCAGCCAAGGCTGATCCCCACTCGGTGACTTACGGCTCATGGGGCGTGGGCAGTCCAGGACATTTGGGCGGTGAGCAGCTAGAGCTCTTGTCGGGTTTGGAGATGACCCATGTTGCCTACAAGGAGGTCTCTCAGCTTTTTACCTCTGTCGGCTCAGGCGATGTGCTTTGGAGCATGGCCAGCATTCCCTCGAGTCAAGGTGTATTCAAGGCGGGGAAGATTCGCTACATCGCAGTCGCAGCGCCTAAGCGTTTGCCGCAAATGCCCGATGTCCCCACCGTCTCAGAGGCAGGGGGGCCAGCAGGGTTTGAAATCAATTCATTTGTGAGTCTTTTGGCTCTTAAAGGTCTTCCCAACGACATCAAAACCAAAATCAACTCCGATGTCTTAAAGGTCCTTGCCGATCCAGAGGTCAAAACCCGCTACAACACCTTCGCATTTGAGACCATCACGTGGTCACCTGAAGAGATCCGTAAAAACGCTGAGGCGAAAGCCAAAATTTACGAGCAACTCATCAAACGCAAGAACATCAGTTTGGATTGATCAGCCTCCCCTGTTTTTAGCTCATCCCAGGTGGTTGAGGGGAGAACTTCAAGCGTTCAGCGTGTGATGTTTTGGAGGGAATCGATCTCGATCCATGACCCATCTAGGGGGTGTTTTTGCCAAAATTTCAGTGTTGTATAGTAAGGATCTGAGGGTTTTGAGCTTGAGGGCTCTTATTCAATACACATTTAGAAAGTCTTTGAGCCATGAACGGTGCTGAAAGTTTGGTGAAAACGCTGGTGGAGAACTCGGTGGAGGTCTGCTTTACCAATCCAGGGACCTCAGAGATGCATTTTGTCTCTGCACTGGATAAAGTGCCCGGTGTACGCTGTGTATTGGGCCTTTTTGAGGGGGTGGTGACTGGAGCGGCAGATGGCTACTACAGAATGGCCGATAAACCCGCCTCAACACTCCTTCACCTGGGGCCTGGGCTTGGCAATGGATTGGCCAATTTGCACAATGCCAAAAAAGCCAACTCCGGCATCGTCAACATTGTGGGGGAGCATGCGCTTCACCATATTGAATGCGATGCGCCATTGACCTCTGACATCGAAGGTGTTGCCAGGCCAATGTCGCATTGGGTCAAGACCACCAAAAGTTCACACGATGTGTCTCGGGATGGGGCATTGGCCATTGAGCAGGCCAATCATTCTCCTGGAAGGGTAGCGACCTTGATCCTACCAGCCGATACCGCATGGGGGCAAGCCGGTGAAATTGCGCGGGCTCAAAAGCCGCCGGCAAGACCCCAAGTGAGCGAAGAAACGGTGCGCCGAATTGCAGCAGTTTTATCTGCGCCTGGCCCCAAGGCCATGCTATTGGGCGGCATGGCGTTGAGAGAGGAGTCATTGGCCTTGGCGGGTCAAATCGCTGCCAAAACAGGATGCGTCATCCACTCTGAGTACAACAACGCCAGGATCCAGCGTGGAGCAGGTCGGGTTCATGCCAAATCCATCCCTTTTTCTGTCAATGCGGCCTTGGACATGCTCAAAGATTTCAAGCACATGGTGCTGGTTGGCGCCAAGAAACCGGTTGCATTTTTTGGGTATCCCAATAAGCCCAGTTATCTTTTTCAAAAGGATTGCGCCATTGACGAGTTGGTCGGCTTGGGAGGCGATATTCATCACGCTTTGCAAATGCTGGCAGATCATTTGGGCGCCACTTCCATCAAGCCCCATGTGCCCACGCTGAGCCAGCCCACTTGTCCCGAGGGCGAATTCACCCATGCGGGCATTGCCAAGGTGTTGGCCACTTTGATCCCCGAACATGCCATTGTGGTGGATGAATCCATCACCACGGGGCGAGATTTCGACACGACCACCATGTCAGCCCAACCCCACGATTGGCTGAATTTGATGGGGGGCTCCATTGGGTTTGCTTTGCCGGCTGCGGTTGGTGCGGCCGTGGCCGCACCTGATCGGACGGTCTTGGCGCTTGAGGGAGATGGCAGTGCGATGTACACCTTGCAAGCACTTTGGACCATGGCGCGTGAGCAACTGAATGTGAAGGTGATCATTTTTGCAAATCAGTCTTATGAAATTTTAAAGGGCGAGTTGATCAACGTGGGGGCGACTGGCGATGGGGAGAAGGCGCTCAGCATGCTCAGCTTGAACGCCCCTTCATTGAATTGGGTTGGACTTGCCAAATCCCAAGGGGTTGAGGCTTTCCAAGTCACCGATTTGAGAGATTTTTATAAAACTTTAAAAGCAGTGCTCTCCATGAAGGGGCCTCAACTCATTGAAGTGGCCATGAGCTCAGCGCGTTAAAGCACAACACCATATCCAGGAGTACATTTATGCGATGGTTACGCTATTCATACCGAGATGAAATTCATTTTGGCATCCTGAGGGGTGAAAAGGTATTTCAAGTCACGGGCTCTCCCTTTGATGCTTATCAAGAGGACGGCGTTGTGCTGGAGTTGGGGGAGGTCAAAATTGAAATTCCCGTGGTGCCCAGAACTTTCTATTGTGCAGGACTCAACTACTCTGAGCATGTGATTGAAGTGGCCAAAAAGCAAGGTCTGGAGCCTGTCCTTCCTCAAAAGGCAGACATTGGTTACAGGGCCAACAATGCGTTGATTGCCCATATGGAAAATGTCATCATCCCTCAAGATGCCACAGAAAAAATTCACTATGAGGGGGAGTTGGTGGTGGTCATTGGTAAGAAAGCCAAGCATCTGACTCCTGAAAATGCACTCTCCTGTGTGTTGGGCTACACCATAGGCAACGATGTGAGTGAGAGAACTTGGCAGCGCTCAGATCGCACGTTTTGGCGCAGCAAGAACACCGATACCTTCAAGCCCATGGGGCCTTGGATCGACACGGAGTTCAAGCCCGATGAGGCCCTCACAACCGTCAAAGTCAATGGCCAGACCCATACCACCTACAAGACCAATGCGATGATTTTTGATGTGCCCACTTTTTTGGTTGAAATGACCAAATACTTGACCCTTTGGCCCGGTGATGTGGTCTGGATGGGAACGGACGGTTCCTCGCCTGATTTGCTCTCGGGTGATGTCGTCGAAATAGAAATCAGTGGGTTGGGGTGTTTACAAAATACGTTTATTCGCGAGTCTTGATTTTTTTAATGATTTATTTTTTCCAGGAATACCGATGACCATTCAACTTTACGCATTTGACACGCCCAACGGCAGAAAAATTTCCGTGGCGCTTGAAGAAATGAACTTGCCCTATGAGGTTCGATTCGTCAACATCACTAAGGATGAGCAATTCAACCCTGAATTTTTAAAAATCAGCCCCAACAATAAAATCCCAGCCATAGTTGACCCTGATGGGGACAATGGGCAACCGATCAGTGTTTTTGAGTCGGGCGCTATTTTGATTTATTTGGCTGAAAAAACGGGCCAGTTCCTCCCCAAATCTGGACCCCTTCGCGTGTCGGCCCTAGAGTGGTTGATGTTCCAAGTTGGTGGGTTTGGTCCCATGCCTGGTCAAGTGCACCATTTCTTGGGGCTTACCGATCAAGCCGATCAACGCTATGCATTGCCAAGGTTCATGAAAGAGACCCTTCGACTCTATGGGGTGATGGACAAACGACTCGCTGAGCAGCCCTTTTTTGCAACAGAACTCTCCATTGCAGACTTTGCAATTTTGGGTTGGGTCTGGCGCCATGAGAGACATCAGGTGGATTTGGCCAACTTTCCCCACGTGAAGCGTTGGTATGAGCTCATGATGTCTAGGCCTGCAGTCCAACGTGGGTTCAGCGTCGCTTTGAAATAAAACCTTGCTTGCGCTCCAGATGGGGAGCGGTTGATCGTGTCTTAGAGGTAATCCCCACTGTGATCAGGAGCCTCTGGGGCTTATCATGATTTCATATTTCGTTCTCAGTGAAGAATTATGAAACTCCATCATGTGGCGACTTTAGTGCTTTGCTGGGCCTTTGGCTCCAGCTGGTCTCAATCTTTTCCCAACAAACCGCTCAAATTGGTGGTGCCCTATGCCGCTGGCGGCGTTGGGGATGTGACGGCTAGACTCGTGGCTCAAAAGATGAGTGAGGATCTTGGTCAACCCGTTGTCATCGAGAACAAGCCCGGTGCAGGTCTCACACCTGGCATGGAGTACGTTAAAAATGCTCCTCCCGACGGGTACACGATGGTGATTGCTGGCAATGGGCAAGCTTTGGCCAAGTCGCTCTTCAAATCTTTGCCCTATGACATTGCCAAAGATTTCACTCACGTCTCCTCCATTGGGACTTATGACATTGCTTTGGTCACTTCGCTCAATTCTCCCTTCAATACGATTGCCGAATTGTTGAAGTACGCCAAGGCCAATCCTGGAAAACTCAACATTGGAACCATCAGCGTGGGCAGCACACAGAACTTATCGGCTGAGCTGTTCAAATCCATGAGCGGCATTGAGATCACTGTCATCCCTTTCAAGTCCAGTGCAGATGTTTTGTCCAACGTCATGTCCGGTGAGATTCAATTGGGTTTTGAAAATTTCACGCCCATGATGGGCAACATCAAGAGCAACACCATCAAGGTGATTGCCATTGGATCGGCCAAGCGTTTTCAAGGCCTGCCTCAAATTCCCACCATCTCCGAGAGTGGCTTGCCCAATTACGAGGCGACCTCTTGGAACGGCATTTCTGTTCCAGCCAAAACGCCCCCACTGGTTGTGCAGCGGCTCAACAAGTCCATTCAATTGGCGCTTGATGCCCCCTCGGTCAAAGCCAGAATGCTCGAGCTGGGCGTGACGCCCAGGCCCAGTACCCCAGAGGAGATGCAGGATTGGATCAACGCAGACATCAAAAAATGGGGCTTGATCATCGATAATGCAAAAATCGAAAAGCAGTAATTCAAAAGCAGTTCGTGCAAAGCTGCCATTGATCCCTTTTTTTCTCTCTCTCATCAAAACCACACGCCAATGACCTCGATCGTCGACATTCATCCCCATATCATCTCCAGTGACGAGGTGGCCTATCCACGAAACCCTTTGAACGGGGTGCCCTCCATTTGGTCCAAGAACAGACCCACTTCATGGCAGCAATTGATAGATGCCATGGATGAGGCCCAGGTGGCAAAAGCGGCCATTGTTCAAGCGTCGACTTGCTATGGATTTGACAACTCCTACGTGGCCGATGCGGTGCAAGCAAGACCCGAGCGCTTTACCGGTGTCTTCTCCATTGACTTGATGGCCAAGGATGCACCAGAGCGCATGCGCTACTGGGTCGAGCGTGGCTTAACGGGAGTGCGGGTGTTCACAGCTGGCAGCACCATGCCCACGCAAGCGAACACCTTGGATGACCCCAGAACTTTCCCGGCCTGGCAAGCTGCACAAGACTTGAACATTCCTTTTTGCGTTCAAATGTTGCCTCAAGGTTTGGGCATGCTTCAAACCTTGATGGAGAAGTTTCCAAAAATCAAAATCATCATCGATCATTTGATGAGTGTGCCCATCTCGCATGGCGAACCCTACACCGATAGCGCACCCCTGTTCAGCTTGGCCAACCACCCGAATATCTATTTGAAGTTGTCCATCATCACGGTTCGGGAGTGTAAAAAGGGTTTGGCAACGCCAGAGTCTTTTTTGGGCCGAGTGGTCAATGCTTTTGGCTCACACCGCATCGCTTGGGGTTCTAACTTCCCCGCATCCGACGGTACATTGTTGGAAATGGTCCAAGAGACTCAAGAAGCCTTGGGCTTTTTAAACGCCAAAGATCTTGAGAACATCCTGTCCAACACGGCCAAGGACCTCTATCCTGCCTTGAAGTGATTGTTTCGCTGAAGCTCAGTTGATCCGTGATCTTTGGAGTTGATCCCCATGAGGGGGTGGTGCCCAAGGGCGTTGGAGGGTTTTGCAGATTTCTGGAGGATGCCAAGGGACGCGGGTGCATCTTGTAGGATCTTGTTGAGTTTTGGATGGGGGCCATGAAGCCATGAAGCCATCGAGCCATCTTCCAATGTTTTCGGAATCCAGCATTCACGACACAAAGCTTTTCTAAAGAGGCTTTTGCTCCATAGATCAAGACTTCAGATCGATTTGAGTGCCTTTGATGGAGAAGTTCAACTTCTTGGTGGCGGGCAAGTCAGCAGCCTTGATGGTGAACTCGCGAATCACGTCGCCTGTGGTGTCATTTTTCATCTTCACGCTGATGGCGCCGCCTGCTCCTGAGAGGGTATAAGTCAAGGAGGTGTCAAAGTCCTTATCGGTGAGCGTCTTCTCAGGCTGGCTTTTGACGGGAGCCTTGACCTTTTGCGTCTCTTCAACCGCTTTTTCTTCTGCCTTTTTGATGTTCGTGGCATGGCCACTCATCGAGTCACTCGATGAGAATTCTTTGATGGAATTGAGGCCTAGGGTTGACACGTCTTGCTCCTGATGTTTTCGGTCTTGTCATTGAGAATCGTCTTGAAGCTTAAAGACTGAAGCACATTGCTGCAGAGGTTACATCTGTTACATGAGCCTTATCGAGCGATCGAGTCGTGTTCACCCCGTGTTCAAAACCTAAACTCCCAGGTCCTGGCCAAATGAGTGGTTTGCGATGATCATGTTCGAATTTCTTTAAGTCATTGATTTACATCAAATTTTTAAGAGCTTAAGGTGTGAAAACCTCTCTCTGAGCTCGAACGTGCAGTAAACTCTCGGGCTGATCAAAAAATCAAATCTTGGAGATCCCTCCCATGGGGAATTTTGCTGTTCAGGGCCTAAAAATGAAAACAATGCTCGGGTTGATCAAAGCTTGCCTCTTTGGGGGGCTGCTGCTCAGTGGGATGCTCACCTTTGCTCAGCATTTCCCATCAAAACCCATCACGATGATCGTCCCCTTTGTGCCAGGGGGCGGTACCGACAGCATTGCACGAGACGTTGCAAAGCTCTTGTCCGAGAGACTCGAGCAGCCCGTGATTGTGGAAAACAAGGGCGGTGGAGGCGGTGCCATTGGTGCCAATTTTGTGGCAAAAGCATCTGGTGACGGTTACACGCTGCTTTTTGCGACCTCCACTTTTGTCACCAACTCCTCCCTCGAAGAGGGCTTGCCTTTTGATGCGGACAAGGACTTCGCTCCTGTGGCGCTGATTGGCAAGGGGCCCATATTGATCGTGAGCACCAAAAAGCTAGGCCTCAAATCACTGCAAGACTTGTTGGCTTATGCCAAAAAAAATCCACAAAGTCTTAATTTTTGCTCGGCCGGCAACGGAAGCATCAACCATTTATCGGGCGAGCTCTTCAAGGCCAAGACAGGTGTGTCGATGGCGCACATTCCCTACAAGGGCAGTGGCCCTGCCACCATCGATTTGATCGCAGGTCGAACGCAAGTGTTTTTCTCGACCGTGCCCACCATCTTGCCCTTTATCAAACAAAACAGCGTCGACCTTTTGGCCATCGCAGGCAACAAACGAATGGGACTCTTTCCGGGTACGCCCTCCTCGGAGGAGTCTGGGGTCAAGGATCTTGATGTGAGCACTTGGTGGGGCATTTTGGCGCCAGTCAACACCCCAAAGTTGATTGTGGATAAATTGAACGCGGCCATCAACGATGTTGCCAACAAAGAGTTGATCAAAGAGCGTTTTGCCAGCGAGGGGGCCTTCATTCAAGTGGGCAGTCCTCAAGAATTTCAGCAAACTTTGCGAAAAGAGTTGGCGATGTGGAAGGGTTTGGTCAAAAGTGCGGGACTCAGCATGAATTGAGCCATAAGGAGCCTCAGCCTCAGGGCTTGTTTGAATATGATGTGTAAAAAATGAACAGTAACCTTCCCTTTATGACCGCGGCCTTTTACAAGTTCGTGGACTTGCCTGACTACGCCGATCGCAAAGAGAAACTTCTGGCCCTTTGTGAGTATCACCATGTCAAGGGGTTGATCATTTTGGCCCAAGAGGGCATCAACAGCACGATCGCTGGATCTCAAACTGCGGTCATGAGCATTTTGAATTATCTGAAAGCCATGCCCGAGCTCATGGATCTTGAGTACAAGGTCTCTTGGTCTGAAAAGCAACCTTTTTATCGCATGAAAGTGCGTCTGAAAAAGGAGATCGTGACCATTGGAATTCCTGACATCAGTCCCATTCATGGGGCTGGCACCTATGTGCCCGCAGAGCAGTGGAACGAATTGATTCAAGACCCTGACGTGGTTGTGATCGATACCCGAAACGATTATGAGGTGGAGTTGGGCACCTTTGAAGGTGCAATAGACCCCCATGTGAAGAAATTCTCTGACCTGCCCCATTGGCTCGATGAACAAGTGGCATTAAAGGGCGAGGGCGGACGAAAACCCAAGGTCGCCATGTTTTGTACGGGCGGTATTCGGTGCGAGAAGTCCACGGCTTTGATGAAAGCGAATGGATTTGAGGAGGTTTATCATCTTGAGGGGGGAATCTTGAAGTACCTTGAGCGCATACCCCAAGAGAAAAGTCTCTGGCGTGGAGAATGTTTCGTCTTTGATGAACGCGTCTCGGTGGGACATGGTTTGATTGCAGGCCAACACGAGTTGTGCCGATGCTGCCGAGATCCTTTGCAAGAGGGAGCCAAAGAATCTCCAAAGTTTGAGTTTGGCGTGAGTTGCCCGCGTTGCTTTGATCGCACCACAGAAGATCAAAAAGCAAGGGCGCGGGAGCGCCACAAACAAACCAAACTGGCCAAGGCCAGGGGTGAGGTGCATTTTGGAATGAAGAAGTTCACGCCCGCCAAATGAGCCCTTCAGTTCCGCTGGCGCACTTCAATTTTTGGTATGGCTTACTCTTGAACGATTTTGCAGCCTGATTTCTTCGCGCCACTCATTTGCTCGCAGCGCTCCATGGCTTTTCTCTCTGCAACAGCAGACATTTTGACGTAAATGGAGCAGGTGAACACCATTTTGCTCTCGTCTTTCATGTCTTCAAAATTCACAGCACAGCGGCCAATCTCTCCCAAATTGGGCTTTTCATTTTTGTAGGCCGATTGCAAGGTGTTGGGTAAATCCTTGTACTTGACCTTGGGGAAATCATAACTGTCCGCATGGGACGGAGCACCCATGAGGGCCACCCAAGCAAAGAGGCTCAACAAGAGAGGGGTTTGGATGGTGCTGCTTTGCAGTTTATTGAACATGTCGTCACCTTTTCATGGCCTAAGAGGTTGTTCATCCAAAAGGGTGGTCTCGATGAACAATGAAGATGGTTTGCTTCTGTTCTAATTTTAAGGGTTCGAGGCGAGGCGAGGGGATGGATGCATAAAAAAAACGCTGAACAAGTGAAGACCTTGTTCAGCGTTTTCGTGTTTGATGGGGCCGGTTCAAAGCCCGAAGGGCTCCAAGATACGTTCTTCAGAGCTTGAGCTCGAAGGCCCAAAGGCGAGAGTTGCTGTGGGTTATTTGATCTCTTTCATGTCACCAATGAATTTCCCGCCTCTGTCAATCTCAATTTCTGAGTATTCCAAATTGCCGGTGACTCGACCCGTGGAGCTGATGTGGAAGTGTTCTTTGCAGTGAATTTCATCGTTCAAGATGCCTGACACACTGATGCGGTTGGCAAATACTTTGCCAATGACTTCGCCCGTTTGACCGATTTCAAGACTGCCAGCTCTGAGCTCTCCGTCCACAGATCCATTGACCGTTGCATGCCCGGGCAGTGTGATGGAGCCCTTGATCACCACGCCTTCACCAATATGGATGTTGGTGGTTTTTTCACCCATTCTGGACTCGCCCATCGGGTTGATGGGATTGGTGTTGACTTTGTCTTGAACGATGGGATAAGTGGCCATGGGAATTTCCTAGTTGGTTGAAAGGGGAAAGGCTCAGTCACGGATCCTTGGAACGAGTCGATCAGCTCCTGGGATCCCAAGCTCACGCTGTGGTTTTAAATTTTAGGTTATTCAATCTATAAATCAACATTTCGGACACAATTATTTATCAAAAATGATCTATAAAAGGCTTTAAATTCAAGTATTTGGTGAGGAAAGCTCATTTCCCCCCATTTCTGTTGCTGCAGCCCTCAAGATCCTGCCAGCATACACCGTGTCAAGACTTGGGGACCATGTCTGGCGTCCCCATGGTGAGACATGGCGTGGAGGGGCAACCAGGGTTAAGAGGTAAGGCGCGAAGCTTTGAAGCTTGAGAGCTTCAAAGTGTGCAAGCGCTGAGCTCTAAAATTTAATTTTGGTGGTGAGGCGCAAAGTCCTCATCTCACTGGGATGGATATGAAGATCATCCACCCCCGACAAGGGCTCCGAGCTCAGGCGTGAGTTGTAGAAGTAAGCGATGTCGTTGTTTTTGCGGTTCATCAAATTCAACACATCCAGGGTGAGGTCGATTTTGGAATCGATTTTTTTTGCGATTCTCAAATTGGTGGTGACACTGGGGCTCGATTGCACGGTGTTGTTCTCAATGAGCGCTGCAGGCCCAATGTAGCGCACACCTATGGAGCCCGACCAGTCTCCTAAGCGTCTTGCTGCTGCGGTGAAATTCACCACTTTGTCCACCGCATTGGGGATGAAGTTGCCTGCGGGATCGTTGTCCGAGTATCGGGCTTTGGTCCACGCAAAGGTCGCATCCAGCAACCAGTGCTCGTTGGGGCTCCAGTGGTGCGCCATCTCAACGCCTTTTCTCTCACTGGGTCGACCTGCGACGGTGGTGCCTTGGTCGCCACTGTAAAAAAGTTCAGAGTCAAACTTGAGTCTCCAAACGGCCAAAGTGGACTGCAGGTTTTGGACGAGCTGTGTTTTAAGCCCCACCTCTTGGCCCAGGGAGGAGGTCATGCCGGGAACGGAACTGATGGGCTCACGGCTCAAAGGGTCGAGCTTGGCAACCACGCCTCTTGCATCGTTGCTGTGAAAGCCTTGCCCGTGGTTGAAGAAAAATTCTGTTTTTTGCCAAGGACCCAAAACCAAAGAGAACTTGGGGGAGATCTTGCCACTTTGATTGCTGCCGGAGTTCTCAGGCAATAAAAAACTGTTGACTTGTACTTGGAGTTGGTCGTAACGAACGCCGGCAATCGTTTTGAGCCATTCTTTCCAGTTCATTTCGTTTTCTGCAAAAAGACCCAGTTGAATTTGTCTCACCTGATCGTCGCGAACATTTTGCATCACCACTCGCTTGGCCGTGTTGTTCAGGCCTAAGCGGATGTCGTCTTGTCTGACTTGAACGCCCAAAGTGTTGATCACACTTTGGCCGCCATCGTCCTCCGAGAGCCAACTCCTGCTGGCGCCTCCGCCAAAGAGGTTTCTCTTTTCGAATTGTTCAATTTGGTCACCATAGGGGCGGGTCACGGGATCGGTGAAGTAGGTGAAATTGGAGTAGATGCTCAAGTCCGAATAGCTGGCGTACCAATTGACCTTGTCGATGTGCTCTCGGTCCAATTGTTGCCACTGCCCAAAGAGGCTGTAGCGGTTGGTTTTTGCACCATCACTGCTGTCAATGGCATCGAATAAACCAAAGGACTGACCTTGGTATTGGCCCTGCTCCAAGAGGCGTGTGGGAATTTGGTCGGTGGAGTTCCAATGTGCTTGATAGGCCGAGACCGAGGAAGACCAACCATTGCTCTTGGAGCCTTGACTGAGTGACATAAGGGCATTGGTTTTTCTCAACCCCTCTGGCGTGGTCCAAGGGCCATTGTTGTTCATGCGTTCCAAGGCACTCAAGAAATTCAAGTCTTCATGGAGTGTGGTGGAGTTGGCGCCTACGGCTCGCTGGTAGCCATTGGCGCCCAAGGTGAACTGAGCAAAAGGGTCTTTGAGTTGAGTGCGGTAGGCAATCTGGGCGGAGCCCGCAGAGGAGAAATCTCCCGTTTCAGCGTAATAGGGCCCCTTCTTGTACTCCACTTGGTTGATCAACTCGGGGATCAGAAAGTTCAAATCCGTATAGCCTTGCCCGTGGGCATGGCTGGGCATGTTGATGGGCATGCCGTTTAAAAATGTGGCGAAATCCGTCCCGTGGTCAAGGTTCATGCCTCTGAGAAAGTACTGATTGGCTTTGCCGTCCCCTGAGTGCTGTGTCACGACCATGCCGGGGATGTATTCAAGGATTTCACCCGGTCTCAGCAAGGCTCGGCTCACAATCACCTCGGCGCTGATCACGCCCTTTGATGCCGACTCTGAACTCCCAAGGGAGTTGTCATAGTGGCCAAGGATCTCAATGTCTTGGAGTTGAGCTTGGGCCAGCTTGATGCTGGGGGTGGGCTCACCCGCGTTTTGAGCCAGCGATAAACCACTCCAAAGCCAGATCGCCAAGGCCACAGGGCGCTTGACGTCGCAAAAGAAAGGCTCGCAAGATGTCATGATGATGAATTCGGTATGATCAATTTGAAATTCTTCATACATTCTAACGCAATCCAAGATCCCAAATCCCCCAAGCCTGGGGCTGGATGAGTTCCTGCCCCGCCCCCTTAGGAGCGCAAGAGGAGCCTTAGAGTTTAAAGAGTTGGGTCGTGCAGGCCAAAATGTCCGTATCTCGCAGGAGTTTTTGGGCTTTTAGGACAAACAGTTGAGGGTCCACATTGCACAAAAAGTGCAGTTGAGCTGATGACGTGTGGCCTTCATTCGCGTGAGGGGGCTGTGACAGATGGTTGGCCAAATGGTTCACCACCGCTTGCCCCGTATCGACCAATCGAACGCCAGCGCCCAGATGGTCTTGGATCAAATCTTTGATGAAGGGGTAGTGCGTGCATCCGAGCACGAGTGTGTCAACTTGACGAGCACGCACTTCGCTCAAATGTTCCCTGAGCCACGCCTTAATTTGTGCATCGTCGCGATGTGTTTGCTCAATCATTTCCACCAGGCCCGTGCCTGCAATTTTGATGAACTCAAAGCCCTCAGGCATGGAGGCGATCAAGTCATTGAACTTCTTGCTTTGAAGCGTGGCTTTGGTGGCCAAGATGCCAACTCTTTTTGAGGCGGAGGTGAGTGTTGCGGGTTTGATCCCAGGCTCCACGCCAATGATGCGCAGATCGGGAAAACTCGCTCGGATGTCAGTAATCGCCTCGGCCGTTGCGGTGTTGCAGGCCACGACAATCACCTTGCAGCCATGCGTGAGGCTCAGATAACGAACGATTTCCAGACCACGCGCTTTGATCCACTCGCCACTTCTCTCTCCATAGGGGTTGTGAGCGGTATCGGCCAAATAAACATAGTCATGCTCAGGCATTTGAGCCAAGGCGAGTTGCAAAATGGACAGCCCCCCTAAGCCTGAGTCAAAGAAACCGATGGTGCTCAATGCCGCATCTCCATGAAATTCAAAATAAAAAGCAAGCCTCGTTTACCCCAGGTTGAAAAGGTGTTGTGAGGCGCTTCACGGTCAACGCCTTGATTCTAAGGCAGAGCACCTTGATGAAAGTTAAAGCAATCAAAGTTTGCCGCTTGGAGAGCCGATTAAAATGAGACCCTTGAAACTATCGTGATGCATGAATCATCCATCATGAATCATCCCGTGAGCCTTCAATCGAGAATTCTCCCATGAAAAAAAATGAACTCAAAGTGATCATCGTCGGTGCAGGCATTGGAGGCCTCACGGCGGCAGCTCAACTCTTGCAAAGAGGTTTTTTTGTTCGTGTCTTTGAACAAGCCAGCGTCTTGGCTGAGGTGGGTGCGGGCATTCAAAGCTCGGCCAATGCGGTCAAGGTCCTTTATGATTTGGGACTGAAAGAGGAGCTGGATGTTTTCGCCGTGCGTCCTCAAGCGTTTGAATTTCGTCGCTTTGATACGGCAGAGTTGATGCACAGGATTCCCCTGGGGCAATCCCATGAGGATGCATTTGGTGCACCTTACTTCCATTTGCACCGAGCGGATTTGCATGAACTGTTGGCCAAAACCGTTTATCGCTTGGATCCGGATTGCATCACTTTGAATGCCAAAGCGACGCGATACGAAGAGTCGAGCCATGGGGTTGCGCTTCACTTGGTGGATGGTCAAGTGGTGCATGGCGATGTGCTCATTGGCGCAGACGGCATCAAGTCGGTCATTCGTGCACAAATCTTGGGTCCAACACCGGTGAGTTATACAGGAGACATTGCCTGGAGAGGACTCATCCCCGTTGAGAAGCTCCCCAAGGACATCATGGAGACGGTCTCCACCGTGTGGTGCGGGCCCAAAAAGCATGCGGTCATGTATTACCTCAGAGCCGGCGCATTGATGAATTTTGTGGGCTTGGTCGAGCACGACCATCCCGAGGAGGAGTCGTGGACCCAAAGGAGACCCTGGATTGAGCTCAAGCGCGACTTCGAGGGCTGGCACCCGTCCATCCAAACAGTGATTGATGCGATCGACCCCGATGCCTGTTACCGGTATGCGTTGAACAATCGGCCCCCCGTGCAGAATTGGTCCACCGAGCGAGCCACTTTGTTGGGCGACTCGGCCCATCCCACTTTGCCGTACATGGCCTCTGGGGCGGCCATGGCCATTGAGGATGCAGCGGTGATCACCCGCTGTCTCGAGCAAAGCTCGAGCATCGCTCAGGCTCTACAGCTCTTTCAGCGCAACCGCATCGACCGCACCTCAAAAATCGTTGTGGGTTCAACCGAGAGCCGAGGACTTTACCGCATCGAAGACGTCACCCAAATGCGACAAGCGTTCTCCAACCAAGACCTCACCAAGTCCCGTGCCCAGTGGTTGTATTCCTACGACCCCTTGAGCGTGCCCCTCATTTGAAACCATGTGACGCGCGAGTGACACCTGCACCGTGTGGTGAAAACTTTTCAAGAACATTTACAAAAAATTCTGACTGATCTTGCCCCCTCAGCCGCCAAGATCAGTTAACATGAAATCTTGTAGCATCATGACCATTGAGGTAACGATTTGACCCTCTTCAAGTGCATCTCGATCATCAAAAGACTTTTTTGGGCAATCGCGCTCCTGGGTCTATTGGCCTCTTGCGCTTCCATCGAGCCCGTCGCACCTTGGGAAAAAGGTTTTTTGGCCAAGCCAGAGATGACCTTTGAGGTGGATGTGCTGGATCAAAATTTCACGGAACACACCTATTTCAGCAAAGAAGGCTCCTTTGGAGGGGCGGGTGTAGGAGGGGGTGGATGTGGCTGCAATTGAACACCCCATGATTGAGGGGCAGGAGGAGCAGGTCTGCGCACTATCAAACAACATGGGTACCGGTGCGGGCATGGGCATGGGCATGGGTCTTATGAGTGCAGCCCTTGCCATGCAACTCCTCGTCAGCCCTCGGCTCGCAGTGGCCGATTCAGCGCCCGAGCGTGGGTTGATGGCTTTTAAGTATTTGGACTATTTGGACAGCCAACCGGGGAGTGACCGCATTCGCGTGAAAGCGCCTTCCCTCTTGGTGATGAAGCCCTTGTCGAGCGAGTGGTCCATGTCGGGCACTTACACAACCGACACCATCTCAGGCGCATCACCCGCATACCACACCCAAGCGCTCAGAAACATGCATGACCAGCGTCATGCCCTGGAGCTGAGTGCGACTCACTACGATCCTCTTGGGACCCAGACACTGGGGGGCAGTTTCTCCAAAGAGGCCGACTACTTGTCGAGGGGGTTGTTCTATTCTTGGACCCAGTCGAGCGAAGACAAGAACACCACTTGGAACGCTGGCGTCTCAACCAACAGTGACCAAATCAATCCCACCAATCACATCGTCGCCAATGAGACCAAGCAGTCCTTGGACCTCATTGCAGGTGTGACTCAAGTCATGGGCATCTATGACATCACCCAAGTTCAAGTGGGTCATTACACGGGGCAAGGCTATTTTTCTGATCCCTACAAAGTTTTTGACCTCAGACCCAGAACCCGCTCACACAACACACTCATGGGCAAATGGAACCATCATTTTGAGTCCAGCCAAAGCACCTTGAAGATGAGCTATCGGTACTACAACGACAGTTGGGGCATTCAATCCCACACCCTCCATCTCGAGTACGTGAAACCCCTTCAAAACCAGTGGACCCTCATGCCCTATGTGCGCATGTACACCCAGACAGCGGCCAGTTTCTTTGTCAACGCTGACAGCTCGGGCTTGCCTTTTCCGCCCAACCCCTCCTTGGATGCCTCTTACTACACCGAAGACCAACGCATGTCGGCCTATGGTGCACACACCTATGGCGTGAAGATCTCAAAGGTCGTGGGCCAAGACACCACCCTGGATTTGAAGTTGGAGCAGTACCAGCAAAGAGCAGGCTGGAGGCTCTTTGGCGAGGGGAGTCCAGGACTCGATCCTTTCATGGCCAAGAGTATTCAATTTGGACTCAGTCACTTTTTTGATTAGTTCAGCCCCTCAACGACTTAATGACTCAACGAATTCAACACTGACTTCAATATGACCACTTACACAGGCTATGCTAGCGACGACGGTTGGACGGTGGTTCAAGCGGGCACCTTCACTTTGAATGGTGCTGGAGGTATCGATACGCTTTATTTAGGCACCTCCCTCAAATCCGATTACAGTGTCAGCACTGCAAGTGACGGCTCCATCCATGTGGACTCGGTCTCTGCTGCCAGTGCGCCGCTTCATGCGACGCTTCAAAACATGGAGGTGCTGGTCTACAACTCCAACCACGACTACACAGGCCTAGGAGGCTTGGATGTGGCTTTTTTTGATGGTTCATCCTCTGCAGCCTATAAAAAAGCATCGAGCAATTACACCCTCAGTGCAACGGGCACAGGGTTTCAGGCTTTGGCCAAGGATGGGACGGGCTTGTACACGTTCAACAACATTGAACGAATACAGTTCACCGACAAGAGCGTGGCTTTGGATTTTGCCAACAATGGAAATGCCTCTCTGGTGGCCAAAACTTTGGTCGCGGTCTTTGGCGCTTCATCGCTCACCAAAGCCGACTACGTCGGCATTGGTTTGAAGTATTTGGACCAAGATGTCAACACCACCTCTGCGCAAAAGTTTGCCGACCTCATGGCCCTGGCACTCTCCGTGGCCGTACCCAGTGGATCACACCCCCAAGTCGTCAATTTGCTCTACACCAATGTGGTGGGAGCGGCTCCGAGCACTGTTCAGGCTCAGCCCTTTGTGGACATGCTCGACAAGGGGACTCAATCTCTCGCCTCCCTTGGCGTCATGGCCGCAGATTTGGTCAACATCACGGCCATGGGGATTCCGCAAAGTGGTTTGGCTTATACGGGCTACACACTCTAGCGAAGTGTGCCGGATTCAAAGTCCACTTAACGTTACTTTTTTTCTGGTCTTTTTTTGCATGAACAAATTGCTCTCTAAACTTCCGCTTTTTGGACTCGTGCTCTTGTTGAGCACCTTCGGCGCCCAGGCCATTGAGTTGGGGGAGGGGGTGGGTGAGTTGGAGATCCCGGGTTACAGCCCTGCCCCAAAGTTCTCCGACCTCAAAGGCAAATGGGTATATTTGGACTTTTGGGCCTCTTGGTGTGTGCCTTGTCGTCAATCCTTCCCCTTCATGAACGACATGCAAACCCAGTTGCAGGGCAAGAACATTCAAATCATCGCGGTCAATGTGGATGCTAAAAAAAGCGATGCCGATCGTTTCTTGTCGCAAAATCCTGCCAAGTTTGCACTGGCTTTTGATGCCAAAGGGGAGTTGCCCAGGCGCATGAATTTGAAGAGCATGCCCACCTCCTACCTGATCAACCCCCAAGGCAAGGTGGTTTTTATTCATCCGGGATTTAGGGCTGAGGACAAAAAGCTCTTAGAAGAGAAACTCCTGACAGCGCTCAAGGATTAAATGACTTCAAGGTCTGAAGGGGGGCGTTTAAACGGTCCAACTCTTTTGGCTTCGGGCCACTTGATTTTCATTCGGGTTCAATCCCCGCTTGTCGGATCACCTTGCCCCAGCGAGCGGATTCGCTCGCTTGAAATTGCGCCAGCCCCTCGGGACTTGAAAGCGCGGACTCGCCACTCGTAAAACTCAGGTAATTTTGAACGGCGCTGGACGATGAGGCTTTCACAAACATCTCATTGAGTTTGTTGACAATGGCGCTTGGCGCTCCAGCGGGTAAATAAACCGCATTCCAATAAGACATGTCGTAGCCCTTGATGCCAGCCTCTTCCATGGTGGGGACCTGGGGCAAGGAGGGCAATCGCTTTTGCCCGCTCACAGCCAAAGCACGAAGTTTTTTCGATTGAATTTGAGGCACACCAGTGGCCGCATCGGTGAACATGAAATCAATTTGTCCACCCATCAAGTCGGTGATCGACATGGGGTTGCTTTTGTAGGGAATGCTTTTGACATCAATTCTGGCCAATTGCTTGAACATCTCACTGGCCACCCGGCTCGAAGAGCTTCCGCTGCCGAAGTTGAGCTCTGACGGTCTCCTTTTGGCCTCTTGAACCAAGTCTTCAAGTGTCTTGTATTTGGAGTTCACATTCACAACCAATGACATGTGCCCAATGGAGATCAAGGCAACAGGGGTGAAGTCTTTGATGGGATCGTAGGGCAAATTTTTATACAAATGCTCATTGGCCGCGTGTGTGGTGTTCGTGGTGTAGAGCACGGTGTAACCATCGGGCAAAGCCTTGGCCACACTTTGGACCGCAATGAATCCATTGCCCCCAGGTTTGGGCTCCACCAGCACGGGCACTTTGTAGAGCTGGGAGATCGTTTGGGCGTAGTTGCGAGCCGCTTGATCGCTGCCTGAACCTGCCGCGAAGGGCACCACCAATTTGATGGGTTTGCTGGGGTAGTCTTGTGCTTGGACCTGAGCGCTCATCCATGGCCCAGTCATGAGGGTGAGCATGAATTGCAACAGCACGTATGCGTCAGCGCGCATTGAAAAACGAGCGTTTAAATGAAAGTTTAAAAGAGTCTTTAAGCGTGAGTTCAAATGTGAACTCCAACGTGAATTCCAAAGCGAATTGATGCCCAAATTCAAATCCTTCATGCCAATCCTCTTAAGCGGGTGTTTTGTATTTGCTCAAACTGCCCCCGCGCATGACTTTGCCTGGTAGGCTGTGCCCCACAATCGACTCGGCCATGTGAGCGCACTCGATGAGCGCATCCAGGTCCACGCCAGTAGAGATGCCCATCTCCTCACACATGAACACCAAGTCTTCCGTACAAATGTTGCCCGCAGCGCCCTTGTGGCCAGCAAAAGGACAACCCCCCAGGCCCGCACAAGAGCTGTCAAAGTGTTCAATGCCCTTGGAGAGGCCCACCAGTGCATTGGCCAAACCAGTCCCTCTCGTGTCGTGCAAATGCAGGCCCAGAGTGAGATCTGGCCATCGGTCTTGTACGCTCGAAATCACCCGGTCCATGGTCCTTGGGTTGGCCCACCCGACCGTGTCAGCCAAGCGCAAATAGGGCAGCGTCATGTCGTATTCTTTCAGTAAACCCATCAAGAGTTCAATTTTTTCAAGCACCACATGTTCCTTGATCTCCCCCTCAATATTGCAACCAAAGGCCGTCATCACGATGGCGGAGTCGATGGAGAGATTTTTCTCGCGACAAAACTCAATGATTTGTCTTTGTTCCATCAGGGTGTCTTGCGTGTTTTTACCTGTATTTTTGATGGAAAAGCTCTCCGAGGCACTGATTTGAAGTCTTCCGTAAACATCCAGTTGGGTTTGCATCGCCCGCTCAAGTCCCTTCAGGTTCAACCAAACGGAGGTGTACTTCACCCCCTCTTTGCGTTGAATCAAACGGGCTACTTCTTCTGCATCGGCCATCCCAGGAACCCGCTTGGGGTTCACAAAGGAGACGGCTTGAACCTCTTGGAGTCCCGTGTTGGCCAAGGCTTCAATGAATTTGACTTTGTCGGCCGTCGCAATAGAGGCCGATTCGATTTGAAAACCCTCTCTGGGGCCTTCTTCATGAATGTGGATGGATGAGGGGTAGTGGTTCATTGCTGTTTTGAAGAGTTCAGTGGGTTGGCGTATGGGGTTTTAGACTTGATAGTCCTTGTTGTGTTGACCAAGGGTCGGAGCACCACTCAGGATGGGTGGGCGTTGACCATTGAAGGACAAGGGCAGTCCCGTGAGTTTGAAGTTCTCGCCAGGCACCTCTTGTCTCAGATCGAGCGCCTGGACTTGAGGGTGTTCAAGCGTCTGGGGGACTGAGAAAATAGGGGAGCAAGGCACACCAACCGCCTCAAAAGCTTCCACCCAATGGTCCCGGGTTTGCAAAAGCAGTAAAGGGCACAACTGCTCGAGCAGTTCATCCTTATGGATCAATCTTTGGCGGTTGCTCGAGAACCTGGGGTCCGTGATCCATTGGGTTTGATTCAAAACGGTGGCGAGTTTGGCAAAGAGGCGGTCATTGCCGCAACAAATCAGCAATGGCCCATCAAGGGCGTCAAAAGCCTCGTAGGGCACAAAATTGGGGTGCCCCGAGGCGTGCCTGACAGGGAGTTGCTGCTGGTTCAAGTAAGCCTCACTCTTTTGCCCATTCCACACCAAGGCGGTCTCTAAAAGAGAGGCATTGACCACACCACCTCTTTGGGTTTGACGGCGCTTTTCGAGCATCGAGAGCACGCCAATCACTGCCCACATGCCCGTGCCTTGATCACAAACCGAGGCGCCAATGCGAATGGGTGGGTCTTGTGGCCCACCGTTGGTGCTCGAGAGTCCACTGAAAGCCTGGATCAAGGGCTCGTAGCCCGGGCGCATTTGCATCGGACCGTTGTGCCCAAACGCAGAGATTTCACAGTAAATCAGATGGGGATACCGCTCACAAAGGGTTGGCCCATCGATGCCCATGGTTTGTGTGACGCCGGGCCTGAGGTTGTGGATCAAAATGTCGGCCTCGGCCACAAGGCTGTGGAGCGCATCGATGCCTTGACGGCTCTTCAAGTCCAGGGCAATGGATTTCTTGCCTCGATTGAAGAGGTGGAAATTCAAAGCGTCACCGTTTTTGAACGCGGGGCCCATATGACGAGCATCATCGCCGCCATCGGTTTTCTCGATTTTGAGCACCTCAGCCCCAAGGTCGCACAAAATGGCGCCCGCGAAGGGCCCAGAGAGGACTTGTCCCAATTCAATGACTCTAATGCCGCTCAGTGGCAATGCGTTGATGGGGGTTTCGCTGGAGTGCATGGGGTCTCTCATTCAATGGAACATTTATTGTATAGCCCCAGATACTTGCTGTGTCGTAGTGTTATCCTTGGCTAGCTGTGAACGATCTGTGCGGTAAAGTTGGCGTAGGGTCTAAAAGCAAACACATTCGCTCCATGCCTTCCATAAAAGGCGTGCTGAAACGCTGAGGATCAGATTCGATAAGATGGTGTTTTGGGAGTGAAAAGACGCCCAAGAATTGGCGGATGGTCAACAAGGAAAAATGGATCATGACATCTGATAAAGATTTAAGCCATGTGCGCCAAGACTTGGCACCCAGTGGAACAATGAGAGTGGGGCTGAATTTGGCCAACTTTTTGTTGGTGAATATGAATAAAGCCACTGGTGAGCCAGAGGGAATTGCCCCTAGTTTGGCCCGTGAATTGGCCACTCGCTTAGGTCTCAAAATTGAGTTCTTACCCTATGGGACACCAGGTGAGATTGCTGAGGATGCAACATCTGATATTTGGGATCTGGCACTGTTGGCGGTTGAACCTGCAAGATCTGAGGTCATCGACTTTACAGCCCCCTATTTGGAAATTGAGTCCACTTATTTGGTGCCCGAGAAGTCCCAGTTGGCATCCATAGAAGATGTAGACCAAGACGGTATCAAAATTGCTGTGATGAATAAAAGTGCATACGATCTTTATTTGACCAGAAACATTCAACATGCAACACTCATACGCTCTTCAAGCATGGACGAATCGTTCGATGTTTTTGTTGCTCAACAATTAGATGTCTTGGCGGGATTAAAGCCTCGACTGCTCAATGAGCAGCAAAGACTCAAGGGGTCAAGAATCTTACCGGGTCGATTCACGGCTGTGCAGCAAGCCATAGGTGTGCCCAAGGGTAAAACGAATGGAGCCAATTACATCAAAGATTTTGTCAAAGAGATGTTGGCCAGTGGGCGAGTTCAAGACATCATAGATTTTCACGGAATCAAGGGGGTGAGTGTGGCCCAGATCAGCAGTTGATGAGTGTCCTATCTGTCGATCGCGGTGAACTTTTAAAGCAATTTTTTACGCCAGCGTGTCTTCCAATTGAAGCGGCTAAGGTGGCTAATGCGGCTAATGCCTTGATTCGTTTTGTGATCGCCTCTTTTGCGAAATGAACATTCAATTCAAAGCTTTCGACCTTGACCCCATCGTCTCTCATGTGGGGGTTCACCAAACTCACTTGAGTCAAGCCCCTCAATTGCTCGAGCAGGCTGTTCAAGATGCGGATGAAGCGAATCGCTACATGCGCATGTTCTATCTTTTCCAGGGTACTCAGCAAGAGGCCTTTTCTCTGGAGTTGCAGCAAAAAGCTTTATCGATTCGAACGGTTTATAAGCTCGATTTATTCAATGAAGCCGAGACTTTGAGGGTGCTAGCAATTGTTGCGCCAGGCGACATGATGCAAAATCTCCCACTTGATTATTTGCTTGAGCGACAGGGCATTGAGCTGACACTGCTTTATTTGTTGCCCAATCAGCCCTTGCCCACCGAATACCCTGATCACGATGTGACTGTTTTTGCACTCGGGCAGTCCAGTCAAAACGAAGTCTTCCTGAGTCAACTGTGCGATCTGATACCCTTTTGGCCCAAGCCCTTCGTCAACCATCCTCAATACATTTCACTTTGTGCAAGGGATAAAACTTATCAGGCTCTACAACATATCGATGGACTTAAACTGTCTGCACAGCGTCAGTATGACCGCGAGTCGATGGTCATCGACTCCTATCCTTGTACGATTCGACCCTTAGACTCTCATGCGGGCCAAGATTTTGAAATGCTTCGCAATGAAATTGAGTTGTCCGTGTACTTGGAGCAGCATACCCAAGAGAAGTTCTACGTGGGCGAGTATTTGAATTATCAAAGCTCAGATGGTCAGTACAGAAAATTCAGAGTCGCTTTGATTGATGGAGTCCCCTTTGTCTCCCATTTGGCAGTGTCTGGTCATTGGGTGGTCAGTTACATGTCTGCAAACATGCAAGACCATCCCAGCAAGAGGCAAGAGGAGGCCGATTTCATGAAAGACTTTGAAGTCAAGATTGCTCAACAATTCAAGTCGCAATTCTCGGCCATCCATCAAACAATCCCACTCGACCATTTGGTTCTTGATTGTGCAATCTCAAGAGATGGCGAGTTGATTGTTTTTGAGCTTGACAATTCTGCCTGGGTGCACAACACCGACTCCAAGACTTTGTTTCCCTATAAAGATCAACCCATGAAGATCTTGATGGCTGCGTTTTCTAAAATGCTGCATTCCAAAATGGAGCAAGCATCTTGAAAACCAATGTGCTTAACTTCTCGGGTGGTCCAGGCGCCTTACCGATCAGTGTTTTGGAAAAAACACAAGCAGCACTGGAGTCTGTTGATGACACAGGGGTGTCTTTGCTCGGTATGAGCCACCGCTCTGATTGGTATCAAGAATTGAACGCAAAGGCTCAAAGCAATTTAAGGGAACTGCTCGATATTCCAAACGATTATGAAGTCCTTTTTTTGCAAGGCGGAGGAAGTCTTCAGTTTGCCATGATGGCCATGAACTTCTTAAAGAGTTCCCATCAAACTGCCCAGTACATCGTGAGTGGATACTGGAGCGCCAAAGCCCCCCTGGAGGCGATGGCTCAGGGGCAAGTGGAGGTCATTTGGAGTGGTGAAAGTGAGGGCTATAGACGCTTGCCCACCATGGACGATTTGAAAAATCGAGTGGACCCCCGTGCAGCCTATCTGCATTATGTATCGAATGAAACCGTTGAGGGCTTGGCTTTTTCAAATGACACCACCCCTCAGGCCCAGACTTTGATTTGCGACATGTCCTCTGACTTGCTCTCTAAGCCCATTGAGGTCGAGCGTTACGCCATGATTTACGCCCATGCGCAAAAGAATCTGGGGCCTGCTGGGGTGACTGTGGTCATCATCCAACGTGCATTGCTTGAGAGGGCTCAGCCCCATACACCTCCCATTTTGAATTACTTGGCCCACTCAAATGCCAACTCGATTCTCAATACACCGCCCGTTTTTTCCATATACGTTTTGAAATTGGTCACCGATTGGTTGATTCAAGACATCGGTGGTTTGTCCAAAATGGCGGTCATCAATCAAGCCAAAGCGAATTGTCTTTATCAGGCCTTCACTGAGCGTGAGGATTTTTACAAGATCCATGCAAAGCCACCTCACCGCTCTTTGATGAATATTGCTTTTTCCATGAAGTCCGTAGAGCAAGAACGGTCCTTTCTCCAACTTTCTAAGCAACAAGGCTTTCTAGGCTTGGAGGGACATCGATCGATTGGAGGCTTGAGAGCTTCACTCTACAATGCAGTGAGCCTAGAGGCCTGTGAAGAGCTCGCTCGCTTCATTCTGGACTTTCAGTCTGTGTGATTCATCGTCAACCCGTTTTCAGGTGTTTACAGTTTTCGCTTCAAGAGGTGAGGGTGCATGTGTTTGATTTTGTTTGCATATAAGACCAATCCAGAGTGGCCTTTGATTGTGGCCTCTAACCGTGACGAGGCTTACAGTCGGCCCACACAAGAAGCACATTTTTGGGCCGATGCCCCAAAAGTTTTAGCAGGGCGAGATTTGGAGATGGGCGGGACTTGGATGGGAATGGATTTGGAGGGCCGCTTTGCAGCGCTGACGAACTTTAGAGAAGGTTTCCCCCAACCGAATGCGCCCAAGTCCCGAGGCGAGTTGGTTCAGCGCTATTTGATGGGTCACACGAAGCCCGAGCCCTATTTAGATGCCATCAAAGCCGAGAGGCACCTCTATGCGGGCTACAGTTGTTTGATGGGCGACGTGCATCAACTGTATTTTCACTCCAATCGATGTGATGAAATCTTTGCCATTGAACCTGGTGTTCATGGGCTCAGCAATGCCTTTTTAGACACCCCTTGGCCCAAGGTCACCAGTGGTCAAGCGCAGTTGACCCAATTGCTTTCAAATCCTCTTGAGCTTGATCTCGAGGCCCTTTTTAAGATGCTTCAAGACACCAAAACCTTTCAAGACGCCATGCTGCCTCAAACGGGTATTCCAATGGACAGAGAAAGGGCTTTGAGTGCCAAATTCATCGCCATGGATGAGCGTTACGGTACCCGGAGCAGCACCGTGATCATGGTGCACAGGAGTGGTCAAGTTCAATACGCAGAGCGAGGTTTTGCACCTTGGGGACGCTTGTTCCACACTTCAGAATTTCTCTTTCAGTTGAACCCATCGCGCCCCTAAAGGGTGTGAATTCAATATGCTCATGTTGCGCACATGGAGCGACTTTGACGCCTCATCCCCAGCAGCTCCTTTCAATTCAACACTACAATACCCAGCACGCAAGATCAGCTCGCTGATTAAGCGTGTTTTAGCTTGATCTCGTTATTCATTGATTCCTTACTTTTGGAGATACCATGACCAAAGCCTACTGGGTTGCCACTTACCGTGAAATTAAAAATCAAGACAATTTGACCGAGTATTCCAAGTTGGCGGGTCCCGCGATCATGGCTGGTGGCGGCAAGTTTTTGGCCAGAGGCATGCCCTCCATTGCCAAAGAAGCAGGCTTGATGCAAAGGGTGGTGTTGATTGAGTTTGACAGCCTTCAAGCAGCCCAAGCGGTCTATGACAGCGCAGACTATAAAAAAGCTTTAGAAGCACTCGGCAGCGACTCTGTCGTTCGCGATATTCGCATCATCGAGGCGGCATAAATACCGCGCAAAAAAAAGCACACCCTCTGGCTGTACTTTTCAGTTGTTTGTGATGACAGGCAAGTCGGCCCCTGAGCCGATCTTGCCCTTTGATGTTCTCATCGGGTCATGACAAAGTCATAGTCCAAGGTATAGAACGCTTTGTCCATCTTCTTGCCGTCTGGTGCAACGCCATGATCGTGATGCACAAAGTCAGCAATCAATGAGGGCCTTACGCCAAAGACAGCGTCACCGTCCAAATTTTTGCTGTTCTTGTCAAAAATGTGAGTGATCAATTGACGGTGTCCTGGCGCTTGAATTCTGAAGTGCAAGTGGGCAGGTCTCCAGCTGCGTCCCGTGGTGGCTCTTAGCATGCGAATGGCCGTACCATCTTGTGGAATGGGATAGTCCACAGGCAAGACCGACCAAAAGCTGTATTCTCCATCGGCGCCTGTGGTCAACACAGCACGTCCCCAAGGACCAGACTCTTCGAAGTTGTCTTGCACGTCATACACACCGCGGTCATCGGAGTGCCAGACGTCGATCACGCAGTTGGCAATGGGTTGGCCCTCCGTGTCCAAGATGCGTCCTTTGGCAAACATCGGTGTGCCAGCGCAGCCATTGCTGATATCGGTGCCCATCTCAAATTTGGGCGCATCTTCTAGCAAGAAGGGTCCCACCAAGGTGGCCTCAGTCGCATGCTCGGGTCTTGGGTAATCCTGAGTGACCGTCAGCATGGACAAGCCCAATGCGTCGGAGAAAATCATGAACTCGTTGCGTCCTGGTGAGCACCATTTGCCTGTTTCCTCAAGATACTGCATCAAAAACAGCCACTCTTTGGCGCTCAGTTTGATTTCTTTGGCAAAGCTGTGCAAGTGTTTGATCAAGGAGAGCATGATCTCCTTGAGACGCGGGTCGGGAGTTTGCTCGTAGCGCTTCAAGACCTCTTGGGTGATGAGGTCTGTTGCATCGTACAAGTTTTCAATGGTGTGAGCGTTTTGTGGTTTTGAGCTCATGGTGTTTTGCCCCTTTATAGTGTTGAAAAGTCGGTGGCGCGACGAAGCAAGTCCGTCGCAGGTTTTAATTTGAATTTGGCGATTTTCATGGAGCCTGTGTGAGGCAAGCTGTCCACCATGACAATGTACCTGGGCAGCTTAAGCGCTGAGAGGTGAATTTTGGCATGGTTCATGATGTCCTCAGGTTGGGGGTTGGCGCCGTTTCTGGCGACCACCGCGACCAAGACCTCTTCATCCCCCAGGTCTGAGGGCACACCGATCGCGGCACATTCAGAAACATCGGGGTGGGTGGAGATGGCGCTGTCGATTTCGGCGCCCGATAAGTTCTCGCCTTTTCTGCGAATGATGTCCTTCTTTCGCGTGAAAAAGAAATAAAAGTCGTCCTGGTCCTTGAACCCCAGGTCTCCCGTTAAGAACCAACCCTTGGAAAAACTCCCTTGGGTTTGCTCAGGATCTTTGTAGTAGCCTTGCATGATGGTGGGGGTTTTGACCGCAATTTCACCCACCTCTCCCAGGGGAACTTCCTCCCCATCGTCATCCAAGATGCGCACCTGAGGGCGTTCAATGCTCGCACTCGGATGAGCCGAAATCATGCCCATGCTTCCAATTTTGTGAGGCCCTAAAAAAGGGTTGCTGAGGACGCCAGGAATCTCGGTCATGCCGTAGCACTCGATCAAAGTTTCAACGCCAAAGCGGTTTTGGAAGGTGTCCTTCAGATCTTGGTTG
>CAIZIT010000003.1 GCA_903933115.1 uncultured Burkholderiales bacterium | reverse complement strand
TGGTCGAACAGACCACTTTCATCAACAAGGAGCAATCATATGTCTAATCGGAATTCAATCTCCGGCCTGACCGACGAAGAAGCTCAGGAGTTCCACCATTACTGGGTCCAAGGTTTTGTAGGCTTTACAGCAGTTGCTGTAATTGCCCACATGTTGGTCTGGGCATGGCGGCCCTGGTTCTGAATCAGAGCAAGTCAGTATTTTTAAAAGTTGAGGAGTAACGGCCATGTCAGAAATGATCAATGAAAACCAAAGTTTGATTTCTTATAAAGAGAAATTGGGCGATCTTGTGATTTTTGTGCCTTGTTTTATTGTGTTGTTTGCTGCTGCAGTGCTCGGTCAATTGATCGGCATTTCTTGGCGAACTTGGTTGACGGGTGCAGAAGGTTCTCAAAATATCTTTTCTGGTATCAAGTCGGCTGTTTACACCCTTATGTCTCATATCAATTAGGAGAATGCCATGTGGAGAATTTGGCGACTGTTTGATCCTTTGCGAGCCATGGTGGCCCAAGGAATTTTTCTGTTTGCGATTGCAGCAATGATTCACCTCATTTTGCTCAGCACAAATAAGTACAACTGGTTCGATGGACCCAGAAAGCCAGCGGCTGCTTCAGCGCAAAACGCGCCGATGCCAGCTCCTGTGGCTGAGGTCAAGTCCTGACCTAAAAACCTTTGAGGGAAGGGTGCAGACGTCTCAACGATGTGTTTGCTGAAATTGATGACGTCTGCATATCCTGGCAATTTTTTAGATTAATCCCATTTGGGAAGTGGAGGGCTCTGATATGGCCATGCTGAGTTTTGAGAAAAAATACCGAGTCAGAGGTGGCACCTTGATTGGTGGCGATTTGTTTGACTTTTGGGTTGGCCCCTTTTATGTGGGCTTTTTTGGAGTGACTACGCTTTTTTTCTCAGTGCTTGGAACTGCGCTTATTTTGTACGGTGCAGCCATGGGACCCACATGGAACCCTTGGCAAATCAATATAGCCCCTCCAGATTTGTCTTATGGGCTCAAAATGGCACCCATGCTCAAGGGGGGCCTGTGGCAGTGGATCACGGTTTGTGCGATGGGCGCGTTCAGCTCCTGGGCTTTGAGGGAAGTTGAGATTTGCAGAAAATTAGGCATGGGTTACCACGTGCCTGTTGCCTTCAGCTTTGCGATTTTTGCCTACTTTACCCTTGAAGTGATTCGTCCCGTATTGATGGGTGCTTGGGGTCATGCATTTCCCTACGGCATCTTCAGTCACTTGGACTGGGTCTCCAATGTGGGATACCAATACCTTCACTTTCACTACAACCCTGCACACATGCTTGCAGTGACGTTTTTCTTCACCACCACTTTTGCATTGGCTTTGCACGGCGCTTTGGTGCTCTCAGCAACGAACCCCAAAACTGGCGAAGTGGTGAAAACGCCCGAACACGAGGACACGTTCTTTAGAGACATTGTCGGCTACTCCATTGGCACATTGGGCATTCACCGCTTGGGCTTGTTTTTGGCACTGGCTGCGGTCTTTTTCTCCGCTGTATGTATCGTCATCAGTGGTCCATTTTGGTCAAGAGGTTGGCCTGAGTGGTGGGGTTGGTGGTTGAACATGCCCATTTGGCATTGAACCCATCTCTTTAAGAATTTAAAAAAACATCAGTGAACTTAAAAGAATCGATCGAACTCGAAGTTCAAAGGAATTAAAGCATGGCGCAGTATCAAAATCTATTCACGACTGTTCAAGTGACTGGACCGACCAGTGACGGAATTCCCCTGGGAAAAGGAAATGATCCACGGTTGATCAAACCCTTTTTTCTCCATTTGGCTGGCCGACTGGGCAATGCTCAAATCGGACCTGTTTATTTAGGCGGACTGGGTCTGGCATCTTTGGTGTTTGGCATCTTGGCCTTCAACATCATTGGCGTGAACATGTTGGCTTCCGTTAATTTTGATCCCGTTCAGTTTGTCCGTCAGTTGTTTTGGTTGGCCTTGGAGCCACCAGCGCCTGTCTATGGTTTGCATTGGCCTGCAATGAATCAGGGTGGCTGGTGGATGATCTCTGGCCTATTTCTGACGATTTCCATCTTTTTATGGTGGGCAAGAACTTACCGACGCGCCAGGCAACTGGGGATGGGCACCCATGTGCCTTGGGCTTTTGCGGGTGCGATTTGGTTGTATTTGGTTCTGGGATTTTTCAGGCCCTTGCTCATGGGTTGCTGGTGTGAGGCGGTTCCATTTGGTATTTTTCCGCACTTGGACTGGACGGCTGCATTTTCCCTTCGTTATGGCAATTTGTTTTACAACCCCTTTCATGCACTCTCCATTGTCTTTCTTTATGGATCGGTCTTGTTGTTTGCCATGCATGGTGCGACCATTCTTGCCGTGAGCCGTTACGGCGGTGAGAGAGAGATTGAACAAATCGTTGACAGAGGAACGGCCTCTGAGCGAGCTGCCTTGTTTTGGAGATGGACCATGGGCTTTAATGCAACGATGGAGTCGATTCACCGTTGGGCTTGGTGGTTTGCCGTGTTGTGTCCTTTGGTGGGTGGCATTGGTATTTTGCTGACAGGAACAGTCGTTGACAACTGGTACTTGTGGGCCGTCAAACACGGCGTTGCACCACCTTATCCTGCTGTATTCCCGAACGTGATTGATCCAGCTACATTACCAGGAGCGAAACCATGAAGACTCTGAGAATCAAGCTCTTGTCGTTGTTGACCCTTTCTTTGGCCCTCTTGCTGACGGGCTGTGAACGTCCACCCATGGACAGTGTTCAACACGGCTACCGTGGCACCGGTATGGTTCAAGTCATCAACCCACGCACAGTGGAGGCTCAAGCCGACAACAATGCCGCACCTTTTGCACTCCCTCAAGCGCCAGCAGATGGTCCTAAGGCGAGCCAGGTCTATAAAAACGTCCAAGTCTTGGGCGGATTGTCCTCTGGACAATTCACACGCTTGATGGTCTCCATGGCTTCATGGATTGCACCCAAAGAGGGCTGTATTTATTGCCACAATCCAGCCAATTTCGCCGAAGACAGCAAGTACACCAAAGTGGTTGCTCGTCGCATGATCCAAATGACGCAGCACATCAATGCCGATTGGACCCAACACGTTGCTGACACGGGCGTCACTTGTTACACCTGCCACAGGGGCAACAACATTCCTAAGGAAATTTGGTTCAAAAGGGATTCAACCCCTGCAGGCGCCAATTTCATTGGAGACAAATCGGGTCAAAATGAGCCTGCGCCAAGCGTTGGCCTCTCCTCCTTGCCCAATGATCCTTTCACGCCTTTCTTGTTGGGCGCAGAGGGCATTCGCGTAGGTGGTGTCACCGCCTTGCCCAATGGAAACAGACACTCCATCAAGCAAGCGGAATGGACCTATGGATTGATGACGCACATGTCTGCATCCTTAGGGGTCAATTGCACCTACTGTCACAACACCCGTTCATTCTCCAGCTGGGAGGGCAATCCCCCCCAGCGCGCCACGGCTTGGTATGGTATTCGCATGGTGCGTGATTTGAATACACAGTATTTGGAGCCACTCTTGGGCACTTTCCCTCATGAGCGTCTTGGCGAAACTGGAGATGTTGCGAAAGTTTATTGCGCCACATGCCATCAAGGGGCCAATAAGCCTCTTTATGGCGCAAAAATGGCCAAAGACTATCCTGAGCTCCAAACGGTCCCAGCAGTTCAAACCGCTGAGAAAAGCATCAAGGTGGCCAAACGATAAAATCAAGTTGTGCACTTTGGATGGTCAAGGCATCAGTGCCGTCAAAGCCATCCAGCCTGGAATCTTGTTTTGCGTTTTCAGGACGATTTGTGTTGAAATGATTGATTAAACATGGCAACACAAAAGAGCGACACCACAACCACCATCCCCGTCATCAATGGGGTGGTGGTTGTTTTTCTTTTTGATTTCTTGCCCCAGCACCGCATCTGGGCATGGATGAAATTGATGCAGGGTACTCGAGGCCTCTTTAAAACCTTTCCCGGTTTACGCTTTGCAAAGGTCATGGGCTCGGGTGAGGGGGGCGGTTTTGGCTTACGTCCCAGCTCAACGCATCAAGGTTTGATCATGGTGTTTGATGATTTGATCCACGCATACCAGAGTCTGAAGAGCGGTGAAATCATGCGTTATCAAGAAAAAACACATGAGTACTGGCAAGGCGTGTTGTTGGTCGACAGTTGTCGTGGCTCTTGGGACCACCAAAGTTGGAACAGTCAAAACTTACTCCAAGAAGCAGTCCAAGATCCAGTCCAAAGTGGTTCAGCCCATGATGGCTCATCCGCCTATATAGCCTCCTTGACAAGGGCCAGCATCAGGGCGTCTCAAGCGATGAATTTTTGGCGATTTGCACCCCCAGCACAAGTGGACTTGAAAAAAGCGAGCGGTTGCGAGCTGGCCGTGGGCCTTGGGGAGGCGCCACTGTTGAGACAGTGCACGTTCAGTGTTTGGCAAGATGCCCAATCGCTCACGAACTATGCCCACCAAGGCGCACACATGCGCGCGATTGGAGCTGCGCAAAAGCATAATTTTTTTACAGAATCCATGTTTGTAAGAATGAAAGTCCTTCACATGTGGGGGCAATGGATGGGGAAAACATTTGGCACTGATTTCAACGAGATCACACCGTTGGCTTTGAATTGAAACCCCTCACGAACCCCAAGGTCTATCATGGTTGATGAACCCACC
>CAIZIT010000002.1 GCA_903933115.1 uncultured Burkholderiales bacterium | reverse complement strand
GCCTCAAAAGAGACCATGACGCCTTTGGCCTTTGCGGCCGCAAAAATCTCTGTGCCATGAACAGCAATCAGCGCTTTGTTGGCTGTCACGACGTGCTTGCCCGCAGCTATGGCTTTCAAAATCAATTCCTTGGCGATGCCATAGCCACCAATCAGCTCGACCACAACATCCACTTCGGGGTTGTCGATCAGCTCTTGACCGTTAGAGACCACTTGAACGTCTTGGCCCACAATTTCACGAGCACGCGCCACATCCAGATCGGCCACCATCACGATTTCAATGCCACGTCCTGCACGTCTGGCAATTTCGCTTTGATTGCGTCTTAAAACCTCAAAGGTACCTCGACCGACTGTGCCAATGCCTAACAGGCCAACTTTGATACTGTTCATTTTGTTTTTTTATTTCGATAGAGTTCTAAAAATTTTGCAATCCTATTGATCGCAACTCTCAAATCATCCTCATGGGGCAAAAAGACGATTCGAAAATGATCTGTGAGCGGCCAGTTGAATCCTGAGCCTTGAACCAATAAAACCTTGGTCTCTTGAAGCATCTCGTTGATAAAGTCCTGATCGTTTTCGATCGGGTACATTTTGGGATCGAGCTTTGGAAACATGTAGAGCGCAGCACTGGGCTTGACACAAGTCACCCCTGGAATGGCCGTGATCAACTCGTAAGCCAAATCCCTTTGCCGCTTCAATCGCCCCCCTTCTTTGACCAAGTCTTGAATGCTTTGATAGCCTCCAAGAGCGGTTTGAATGGCCCATTGCCCAGGAACGTTGGCACAAAGACGCATCGAGGACAGCATGTTGAGTCCCTCGATGTAGTCTTTGGCTGACTTTTTATCACCTGAGACCACCATCCAGCCAGCTCGGTAACCACAGGAGCGATAGCTCTTTGACAAAGAATTGAAGGTGAGGGTCAAGACATCATCGGACAAGGAACCCATGGCGGTGTGTTTGACACCATCGTACAAAACTTTGTCATACACCTCATCGGCGAAAATCACCAAATTGTGTTCTCTGGCCAGTGCAATGATGCCCAAAAGCAACTCATTGGAATACAACGCACCCGTTGGATTGTTCGGATTGATCACCACAATGCCTTTGGTGTTGGGTGTGATCTTGGCGCGAATGTCTTTGAGGTCGGGCATCCATGCGTTTTGCTCATCACACATGTAGTGCACAGGCGTGCCACCCGACAAACTCACTGCCGCGGTCCATAAGGGATAGTCTGGTGCAGGCAAGAGCATCTCATCGCCGTCGTTGAGCAATGCATTGGTGGCCATGACAATCAATTCACTGGCACCATTGCCCAAATAGATATCATCCAGCAAGACACCGGATATGCCCTGCTGCTGGGTGTAATGCATGACGGCCTTGCGGGCGGCAAAAATACCCTTGCTGTCCGAATAGGCGGCAGCGTTGGGCAAGTTTCGGATCATGTCTTGCTGTATTTCCTCAGGGGCATCGAAACCAAAAACAGCCAAATTGCCGATATTGAGTTTGATGATTTTGTGCCCCTCTTCCTCCATTTGCCGAGCCCGGTCGAGCACTGGCCCACGGATGTCGTAGCAGACGTTGGCCAACTTGTTGGATTTGTGTATGGTCTTCAAAGTCCCTCCTTTGGGGTCTTTTATGATGAAAACCTATAATTTGAACACATAATTGGCCCTTTTAGCTCAAAATCAAATGAAACTTCAACCCGATCAAATGGATGCGCAAGCCGTCACAGCCTATGACAAGGATTGGATCGCCATCAATGGTGAAAAACACCATGAATCCTTGCTGATCAGCTCAGAGGGGCAAAAAGATCAATGGGGTCTGTTGAGGGCTCAAAACTTGACGCCGACGCATTTGGAGCAATTGATTGAATTGAAAAATAAGGGCATTGAGCTGGTGATCCTGGGCAGTGGCCAAAAGCTTCAATTCATGCCCAAACTTTGGCTTCAAGCCTTCCATACCAGTCGACTCGGGTTTGAGACCATGGACACGCCTGCTGCTTGCAGGACCTACAACATCTTGGCTGGTGAGGGCAGAAAAGTGGCGGCGCTTCTTCTGATTGAGCCCCAAAATGACTGATTTTGAGAGGTATTCGTCAAGATCAGGGTTTACCCTTAAAGAAAGGATGATTGAGCTCAAGCTCAAGGGCGAGAACAGCTTGAACAAAACCCCTACTTTGGTCATTTAAATATGAGTTTTCGCGCTACTTGACTTGCCATTTTCAAGTTAAAATAGGGGGTTGCCGTTTTTGACACGGCCCTTTTGTTACATTGGACAAGTAGATTTATGGCGATTGTGATCAACAAACCCCTTCCCGAATTTGAAGCCAACGCCACTGGGGGCGTGAAAGTAACAAATCACACCCATGTGGGTAAGACTGTTGTTCTTTATTTCTACCCTAAAGATAATACCCCAGGTTGTACCACAGAGGCGATGCAATTCAGGGACAAATACAAAGACTTTACAAAAGCAGGCGCGGTTGTTTTTGGCGTTTCACGTGACAACATGAAGTCTCACGATGACTTCAAAACCAAGCTCGAATTGCCCTTTGAGCTGATCGCAGACACGGAAGAGAAGATGTGTCATATGTTCGGTGTGGTCAAGAACAAGATCATGTACGGCAAAAAAGTCAAAGGCATCGAGAGAAGCACCTTTTTGATTGGAGCCGATGGCCTTTTGAAGCAAGAGTGGCGAGGATTGAAGGTCCCCGGGCACGTCGATGAGGTGTTGAAGGCGGTCAAAGCCCTTAAAAAACCTGCCGCTGCCGCGGCATAAATGACCAAAATTGTCATTTGATTGGGTTATGATGTTTTCATGAACATTCATGAGCCGTTGAATTTGTTTGACAGTTTAAAGTCTTTGCTTTTAAGCCGCCAGGCTCGCTTGGCGGCTTTTTCATTGGTTCTTTTGTCAACTTAAACCATACCCCCCCATCTCCAGCCGCCCACCCCGCCATCCTGCACCATCAACTCCATTCATTCAAAACCCATGCCACTGCCACCCGCTCCATCCAAACGTGCCGCTCTTTTAGTTCAAGACGCCTTAGAGACACCCAGCAGTGCCAAACCGGTCAAAAAACACAATCTCCCATTGAGCTCAGGATCCGAGAAAATTCCAGCTCCCAGCACCTTAAAAACACCACCAAGCAGCATGACTTTGGCAAGTGCTGATGAACAACTTCAAAATTACCGTTCCACCAAAGTGGCTCAAAAAGCGCCTCTCGCTGCGGTCGCAAAACCCAAACCTGCTAAAAGAAAAACCTCGGGAGAGCACAAACTGTTTGTACTCGACACCAATGTCCTCATGCATGACCCCATGTGTCTCTTTCGGTTCGAGGAGCACGACATCTTCTTGCCGATGATCGTCTTAGAGGAGCTAGACGGACACAAGAAAGGCATGACTGAGGTTGCTCGCAACGCTCGCCAGACCAGTCGCTCCTTGGATGCGCTTGCCGCCTCCAACGAGGCCGAAATGACCCAAGGACTCTTGCTTAGCAGCACAGGCCACAAGCATGTTTCCGGGAAACTCTTTTTTCAAACCGAGCCTCTCGACATCAGCCTACCCATCAGCTTGCCACAAGGCAAAGCGGACAATCAAATCTTGGGGGTCGTGCAAGCACTCAGGAACAAACACCCCTCCAGAGAAGTTGTGTTGGTCTCCAAGGACATCAACATGCGCGTCAAGGCCAGAGCCCTTGGCTTGGCGGCTGAGGACTATCAAAATGACAAAACACTTGAGGACGGCGATCTTTTGTACAGCGGATGGCTGTCCTTGCCAGCTGATTTTTGGATCAAAAATGGCAAGACCGTTGAGAGTTGGCAATCAGGCAGCCACACTTACTACAGAATCAGTGGCCCCATTGTTCCGAGCTTACACATCAACCAGTTTGTCTATTTCGAGTCCCCCGGTGAACCCAGTCTTTACGCGAGAGTCACTGAAATCAGAGGCAAGACAGCGGTGTTCAAAACACTCAAGGACTTCAATCATTTGAAGAATGCCATTTGGGGTGTGACCGCAAGAAACCGTGAGCAAAATTTTGCCCTCAACTTGCTGCTCGACCCAGACATTGATTTTGTGACGCTAACCGGTACTGCTGGAACCGGTAAAACACTTCTTGCTTTGGCCTCAGGTCTGACCCAAGTGCTCGATGAGAGACGCTACACGGAGATCATCATGACCCGAGCCACCGTAAGCGTTGGTGAAGACATTGGATTTCTTCCCGGTACTGAAGAGGAGAAAATGGGCCCATGGATGGGTGCATTGGATGACAACCTAGAGGTATTGGCAAAAACAGATACGGGCTCAGGCGAGTGGGGTCGAGCTGCGACGAATGAACTCATCAGGAGCAAGATCAAGATCAAGAGCTTGAATTTCATGCGAGGCAGAACATTCCTCAACAAATACGTGATCATTGATGAGGCGCAAAACTTAACGCCCAAGCAGATGAAGACACTCATAACCCGTGCAGGCCCAGGCACCAAAATTGTATGCATGGGCAACTTGGCGCAAATCGATACGCCCTACCTTACGGAAGGTTCTTCAGGTTTGACCTATGCGGTGGACAAGTTCAAAGGCTGGCCCCACAGCGGACACATCACCTTGGCCAGGGGCGAGCGCTCAAGACTGGCCGACTTCGCGAGCGACGCCCTTTGATCGCGGTCCACAAAACCGTGTTTTAAAAGCAAACCCAAGGCAAAGCGTTCAATCGCTTTGCCTTTTTTACTTTTTACTCCAATTTTGCACCAGAGGATTTGACAATCCCTGCTGCATTTTGCCAATCCAAGTTCAAAATTTGCTGGAACTCCTCAGGAGTGGCGGTCTGCACTTCAAGTCCCAATTTCACCAATCTTTCCTGAACAGACGCCTCCGACAAGACCTTCATCATAGCGCGGTTGATTCGTTCGACCTCCGCTTTAGGCGTATTGGCTGCAGCCAAAAGCCCCATCCAAGAATCAAACTGAAACCCTGGCAAACCCGACTCCGCTACGGTGGGCAATTCGGGTAAAAATTTTGATCGCTGTTTACCGGTGTAAGCCAACAATTTAATCCTAGCGTCTTGGCGAAAACCGATCAAACCAATGGTGGCAGACGTCACCCCTTGAACACGGTTGGCAAGCACCTCATTGACAGCGTCTCCAGTTGACTTCATGGGAATGTGCTGCATCTCAATGCCGGCTTTGGACAAAAAGGAGGCCATGCCCAAGTGAGAAGCACTGCCGTTGCCGGCAGAGGCATAGTTGTATTCCTTGGGCTTGGCTTTGAGCACGCGGATGTAATCTTTGATCGAATTGGCCCCCAGTGCGGCTGGAGCAGCAATGACATAGCCAGAGTATCCGATCAGTGACACAGCCGAGAAGTCTTTGATGGGGTCATAGGGCAGCTTCTCATACAAATGACCCGCCAGGGTATGGCTCGCTGCGGCCAAAATCAAAGTCGTTCCATCGGGCGTGGATTTCGCGACAAAATGAGTACCAATCGTACCTCCCGCTCCCGCTTTGTTCTCAATGATCACGGTGGCGTCCAGGATCTGGCCCAACTCATTGTTAAAAGTTCTGGCCACCGTATCTTGCACCGCACCGGGCCCAAAGGGGACGATCAACTTCACCACCTTTTGAGCCATTGCGCTTGAACCCAAAATCATCAACGCCACCATCGACGTCGTTCGCAGTAATTTATTCATCTTTATCCTCTTTATTGATTCAACCACTTTTCCGCCAACCTCACAAAGTAACTTGCACCGACAGGAATGATCTCGTCGTTGAAATCGAATGAGGTGTTATGAATGATACAAGGCCCAGGACCATGATCGGGCATTCGATGGTCTCCATCGCCGTTACCGATGAACGCATAGCACCCGGGTCTGACTTTTAACATATGCGCAAAATCCTCTGCGCTCATGATGGCAGGAAAATGCTCATCCACAGCCTCTGATCCAACGATTTCTCGCATCACTTCAGCAGCAAACTTCGCCTCCGCTTCATGGTTCACCACTGGAGGAGATGCGCGCAAAAAGCTCACATCAGCTCGACAACCATGAGCTTGGGCAATACCACTCGCCAAGCGATTCAAACCCGCCTCTAATTTATCTGTAGCATCTTCAGAGAAAGTGCGAATGGTCCCACCTACATAGGCCAAATCTGGAATGACGTTGGGAGCACCTGAGCCCTGTATTTGTGTAACAGCCAACAGTGCACGCTCATTGGAGTTGATGACTTTGGCCACCAAGGATTGCAACTGCTGAGCCAAATCGATCACTGCCGCAACAGGATCGACTCCTGTATGTGGCAAGGAAGCATGGGTGCCTTGCCCGTGAATGGTCACGCGCCAAGTGTTGCTGGACGCCATGAGCGCTGCGTGATTGAGCGCAAAGTGTCCGACGTGCCCAATGGAGAAGTTATGAAGTGCAAAAACACCATCACATGGGAAGCGCTCAAACAACCCATCCTCGATCATCTTTTTGGCCCCCGCCTTGCCCATTTCTTCTGCAGGCTGAAAAATAAAATGAACCGTTCCATCGAATTTTCCAGATTGGGACAAATGCCAAGCAGCGGCCAAGAGCATGGTGGTGTGACCATCATGGCCACAGGCGTGCATCTTGCCGTCATGCTGACTGCGGTGGGCGAAATGGTTGTCCTCTTGAAGAGGGAGTGCATCCAAATCGGCTCTGAGCCCAATGGTGCGCGTACTCGTGCCTCTTTTGAGGACGCCCACCACACCCGTACCTGCAACACCTTTGTGAACGGTGATCCCCCACTCAGCTAAAAGCTGAGCAACGATCTCTGAGGTTCGGTGCTCTTCAAAACCCAACTCAGGGTGAGCGTGAATGTCACGCCTCAGTTTCACAAAACGAGAGACGTCTAAAAAGCTGTCAAGGATGTTCATAGCGCATAATTTGATTCAAGATGAACCAATTATCCTTGAATTTTCAAAATCCTTTAATCATTCAAATCTTCAGTCCCACCAAATACGCATCATTCAGATTGGATTTTGGCGTCACTGATCAATTTGCCGTACAACTTCAAATCGGCTTGAATTTGATGGGTGAACTCTTGTGGAGAACCTCCCACGATTTCATTGCCCCCATCGTCCACCAGTCTCTTGATCACATTGGGCAATTTCAAAGCCTTAACGACCTCGGAATGGAGTTTATTGATGATCAAGGAATCGGTACCGCTCGGAGCCAAAAGACCTTGAAATTGAGAGATATCGTAGCCCTCATAACCCAACTCCGCTAGTGTTGGTATAGCAGGCAAAGCTTTGCTTCTTTTGGCGCTGGAGACAGCAAAAGCACGAAGTTTTCCCGCTTTGATCAAGGGAGTAGCTGTCACCAGGGGTTCAAAAGTGAAGGAAAGTTGGCCACCCAACAAATCGGCTAAAGCAGGGGCCGCACCTTTATAGGGAACATGGGTCATCTCCACTTTGGCCATCAAGGCCAAAAGCTCACCAGCCAAGTGTCCACCGCCTCCAATACCAGTTGAACCATAACTGATGGCCTTGGGTGTTTTTCTAGCCTCCAAAACAAGCTCTGTAAGACCCTTTATGGGTGACTGAGTCGGGACCACCACAGCATACTGATAACTGATCACCAAGCTGATGGGTGAAAAATCTTTGATCGGATCAAAAGGTGACTTTTTGTAGAGCACGGGATTGACCACCAAGGGCCCACTGGCCGTTAGCAGCAGCGTGTATCCATCTGCAGGGGACTTCGCCACAAACTCTGCCCCAATGTTTCCATTGGCGCCAGGTTTATTGTCAACAATTACGGTTTGATTCAAACTCTGCGACATACTTTGCGCAAGCAAACGAGCGGTGATATCAGCAGCTCCACCCGCAACATAAGGAACAACCATTTTGATTGGCCTATCGGGATAATCTTTTTTATCCTGAGCATATAGCCCACCAGCGAAGGTACCAATAAAGAAAGTGACTAATACAAAATGATTTAAAAAAGAAAACACGATCAATGAAGTACCCCTACTGAAAAAAAATAAACTTCTCGTCAATTGCGTAAACGGGTGTCCTTTACTACGCATCCATAAATATGAGTGAAATCATCCTTGGAACAACTATTGCTGTCTACCTATAGGCACCAACAAGTGCCGCAATGCATTGTGATCAATGGTATACATCAATTCCAACAACTCGCCCAATTCACCTTTAGGGAAACCTTCCCGGGCAAACCATGCTAGGTAATGTCCAGGTAGTTCATGTAGAAATCGACCTTCGTATTTCCCAAATGGCATTTTCCAATACACCAACTTTAGAAGGGATTCAGGACTCAAAGCTTACCTCAATTTATTTTGCTAAAGACGCTATCAAGTATTTTCTTCAAATTCAATTCAATTACATATTGAATTTATTTATGAGTACTTTTGGAATTCGTATTTATAAGCTTACTCAATGATAACAACTGAATTGCCCTTTGATTTCATCGTTATAAAAACGATTGAAAGATCTAGCACTCATCAGTGCATCGTATTTTTTCTGCTCGACCGCACAATGCTGAAACCAATTGTCTTTGATC
>CAIZIT010000001.1 GCA_903933115.1 uncultured Burkholderiales bacterium | reverse complement strand
CACCACGGGCCCGAGCTCTCGCACCAGGCTCAAAGCCACCAAAAGCCCCAAAGCCGAGGAGGACCCATAGCGCTGCAAGGTGTAGTAGCCCTGAAGCCCCAACACAAAACCCACAAAAAGCCCCGAGACCGAAATGATGGCCAGGGAATAGTTGCCCAAAAAATGAATCTGGTCTCGAATCAAGACCGAGCGCTTGAAGCTGGCCTTAAAGGTCAAGACGAGCCGCCAAAAGAGCTTGGCGGCGTAGCCCATGTCTTCAAAGAAAGCTTGAACACGCACGCCCACCTCGGCCAAGAAATGGAGGACTCGTTCCATCACAGAGCTCCCCTTTGAGCGCTGCCCACGCGAGCGCCAAAGTCGTCTTGCAAGCTCACACTGGGGTAGTGAAACTGAACGGGGCCTTCGGGCGAGGCGGTGACGAATTGATGGACCAAGGGGTCCGTGCTCTGTCTCACTTCACTGGGCGTGCCTTGGGCCACGACGCGCCCATTGGCCAAGATGATGACTTGGTCGGCAATGTGAAAGGTCTCGTCCAAGTCGTGTGAGACGATGACGCTCGTGAGACCCAAGTTGTCGTTGAGTTGGCGAATGAGTCTGGCCGCAGTACCGAGCGAGATGGGATCCAAACCCGCAAAGGGCTCGTCGTACATGACCAATTGGGGGTCGAGGGCAATGGCTCTGGCAAGCGCCACACGCCTGGCCATGCCGCCCGATATTTGGCTGGGCATCAAGTCCTTGGCGCCTCTAAGGCCCACCGACTGCAGCTTCATGAGGACGATGTCCTTGATCAAGGCTTCAGACAGCGGGGTGTGCTCTCTGAGGGGGAAGGCCACATTGTCAAAAACACTCAAATCGGTAAAGAGCGCTCCAAATTGGTAGAGCATGCCCATCTCTCGGCGAGCGGCGTAGAGTTGATCGGGGGTGAAGTCCGAAATTTCCTGGGCTTGCCACAGGCAAGACCCCGATTGTGCAAAGTATTGACCACCAATCAAGCGCAGCACCGTGGTTTTGCCTCCACCCGAGGCACCCATCAAAGCGGTCACCTTGCCCCTTGGAATTTGAAAGGACACATCATCCAAGATCAAGCGCTCACCATAAGCAAAGCGAACGCTCTTGAATTCAACCAAAGCAGAGGCGGTAGAGGTGTTCACGAAATGGAGGACGGGTGTTGGGGGAATAAATGAGACAGAAGTGCAATTGTAAGGGTTTGCCTGCATCCGTGATGCCCTCAGCTTTTTCTTCTACCCATGGACGGGTCTTTGTACGAATGACCAGGCCACCACCACTCCCCCCTTTCAGCCCTTGGTGCAACTTTGAGGGAGGATTCGTCGTCCAAAGGCCATGAAGGACCCTAGGACCCTAGGATTCTTGGGGCTGTTGGGGCTCTTAGGGTTCTTGGGGGCCTTAAGTTCTTCGGCTTGCTGCCCTTGAAAGAGCGCATTGGAGCCGAGGCTTTCAGATGAACCCCTTGGATGAACCCTTTGGATGAAGCCTTTGGATGTAGCATTCTGATGAAGCATTTTGATGGGCTCGCCTCCAAAAAACAACACCAAAGCACAGCCACCAAAGGCTCCAAGCACCTCAAGGCTCATCTGGGCAAGGTGGACGTGCCCATCAAAAACTCATCCACCGCTTTGGCCGCTTGCCTGCCCTCACGGATCGCCCAGACCACCAAAGACTGTCCCCGGCGCACATCACCGGCTGCAAAGACTTTTTTCACATTGGTGAAGTACGCGCCCTGAGCGGCTGACTCCTCGGTGCTGGCTTTGGCATTGCCTCGTTGGTCTTTCTCCACACCAAAAGCATCAAGCACAGATGCCACGGGATTGACAAATCCCATGGCCAAGAGCACCAAATCGGCGGGCATGGTTTTTTCTGTTCCAGCCACTTCTTGCATCTTGCCGTCTTTCCACTGCACCTCAACGGTTTGCAAGCTCTTGACTCGACCGCCCTCACCAAGGAAAGCTTTGGTTGAAATCGAGAACACGCGCTCACAACCCTCTTCGTGGCTCGAGCTGGTTCTCAACTTCAAGGGCCAGTAGGGCCACGTCAGGGGTCTGTTCTCTTCTGCTGGGGGCTCCGGCATCACCTCAAACTGAGTGACCGAGAGCGCGCCGTGGCGGTTGCTCGTGCCCACACAATCGCTGCCGGTGTCGCCGCCGCCAATGACGATCACGTGCTTGCCATCAGCGCGCAACTGCGCTTTGAGGCTGTCGCCCGCATTGACCTTGTTTTGCTGGGGCAAGAACTCCATGGCAAAGTGCACGCCCTCGAGCTCACGTCCTGGAATGGGCAGGTCTCTCGACTGCTCAGAGCCCGCACAAAGCAGCACCGCGTCAAAGTCCTTTTGCAACTGCTCTGCGCTCATTTGCTCTTTGGCCCAGTTGGTCACTTTGGAGTCCTTGGGCCAGTTGCCCACCACCACACCGGTTTTGAAGACCACGCCTTCGGCTTTCATTTGATCAACACGGCGATCGATGTGGGACTTCTCCATCTTGAAGTCAGGAATGCCATAACGCAGCAGTCCACCCACGCGGTCGTTCTTTTCAAAAACAGTCACCTCATGGCCCACACGGGCGAGTTGCTGCGCAGCGGCAAGACCGGCTGGGCCTGATCCCACCACAGCCACTTTTTTACCCGTCTTGGTCGAAGGCACTTGGGGCTTGACCCAACCTTGCGACCAGGCTTTGTCGATGATGGCGTGCTCAATGGATTTGATACCGACCGCATCGTCGTTGACGTTCAAGGTGCAAGCCGCCTCACAAGGCGCTGGACAAATGCGACCCGTGAACTCGGGAAAATTGTTGGTCGAATGCAAAACCGTGATCGCGTTTTGCCAGTCGTTTTGATAGACCAACTCGTTGAAGTCGGGAATGATGTTGTTGACTGGGCAGCCGTTGTTGCAAAAGGGAGTGCCGCAATCCATGCACCGAGCACTTTGCTGCTTTGCACTTGCGTCATCCAAAGTGATGACGAACTCTTTGTAATCTTTAAGCCGGTCGGCAACGGGTTTGTAGCCTTCTTCAAGACGCTCGAGTTCTAAAAAACCAGTGATTTTTCCCATGATTGAATCCTTCTATTGACCCCTCCCCCCGTCAGCGTGTCGCGTGAGGAGGGGGTCATGTCTACATTGATGTTGAGGTTTGATGTCGTTAAGCTTTGGCAGAGGAAGACTTGGCGGCCTTTGGAGCCTTCTCGGTCTTCGATGTCTTTGCACTCACTGAGTCGCCATCCTTGGAGAGCGCGCTGGCCGCAGCCATCTCGCCCAAAGCACGCTTGTACTCATTGGGGAAGACTTTCACAAAGCGCTTTCTGGACTCGCTCCACTGATCTAGGAGTTCACGCGCTCTCTTGGAGCCTGTCCAGCGGTGGTGGTCTTCAAGGAGCTTTTTGATGTTGGCCTCATCGCTTTGGCCCAAATGCCAGATGGCCTTTGGAATGCTGGCCTCTTGCTCGGCAGCGCTCAACACCGGCTCCAAACTCACCATGGCCGTGTTGGCCTTCGATGCGAATTGACCGTCCTCGTCAAAGACATAAGCAATACCGCCACTCATTCCAGCGGCAAAGTTTCGTCCCGTTTTACCGAGCACCGCCACCGTTCCACCGGTCATGTACTCGCAGCCGTGGTCACCCGTGCCTTCGACCACTGCTGTGGCGCCCGACAAACGAACCGCAAAACGCTCACCGGCCACACCACTGAAGTAGGCCTCACCGGAGGTGGCACCATACATCACCGTGTTGCCCACAATGATGTTCTCGGTCGAGACCCCTCTGAAATCCAAACTGGGTCGAACCACAACACGTCCACCCGACAAGCCTTTGCCGGTGTAGTCGTTGGCGTCACCAATCAAATAAAGCGTGATGCCCTTGGCCAAGAAGGCACCAAAGGACTGACCTCCCGTGCCCTCCAATTGGATGCGCAAGGTGTCGTCTGGCAAACCTTCAGGTCTGACCTTGGTCAATGCACCCGAGAGCATGGCGCCCACTGAACGGTTCACGTTTCGGGTGACCTCCATGAACTGCACCTTCTCGCCCTTTTCGATCGCCGCCTTGGACTTCTCGATCAAACGGTGATCGAGCGCTTTGTCCAAACCGTGGTCTTGGTTTTGCGCATGGTAACGGGGCACATCGGCGGGCACCTCAGGCGTGAAGAGCAGTCTCGTGAAATCGAGTCCCTTGGCCTTCCAGTGCTCCAGACCTTTTTTCATGTCCAGCAACTGCGCTTGTCCGATCATCTCTTGGAGCGTTTTGAAACCAAGTTGGGCCATGATTTGACGCAACTCTTCAGCGATGAAGAAGAAGTAATTGACCACGTGCTCGGGCTTGCCGGAGAACTTCTTACGGAGCACGGGGTCCTGGGTCGCCACACCCACGGGGCAGGTGTTCAGATGACATTTCCTCATCATGATGCAACCCTCCACCACCAAGGGTGCAGTGGCAAAGCCAAACTCATCGGCCCCGAGAAGGGCTGCGATGGCCACATCGCGACCGGTCTTCATCTGGCCGTCCGCTTGAACGCGGATGCGGTCTCTTAAACCGTTCATCACGAGCGTTTGCTGCGTCTCGGCCAAACCAATCTCCCAGGGGCTGCCCGCATGCTTGATCGATGACCAAGGAGAAGCACCTGTGCCGCCATCGTGGCCAGCGATCACCACGTGGTCGCTCTTACACTTGGCCACACCCGCTGCAATCGTGCCGACACCAATCTCGGACACCAACTTCACGCTGATGGAGGCATGAGGGGCCACGTTTTTGAGGTCATGGATCAACTGTGCCAAATCCTCAATGGAGTAAATGTCATGGTGAGGAGGGGGAGAGATCAAGCCCACACCTGGCACGCTGTAGCGCAACTTGCCGATGTACTCAGAGACCTTGCCACCGGGCAATTGACCGCCCTCACCAGGCTTGGCACCTTGGGCCATTTTGATTTGAATTTGATCGGCCGAGTTCAAATACTCGGCCGTGACGCCAAATCGACCCGATGCGACTTGTTTGATTTTGGAGCGCAGGGAGTCACCCGCTTGAAGAGGCATGTCCACTTCCACTTGTGCTTCACCAATCACGCTCTTCAAGCTCTCGCCCACTTTGATGGGGATGCCTTTGAGCTCTTGACGGTAGCGAGCAGGATCCTCCCCGCCCTCGCCCGTGTTGCTCTTGCCGCCAATCCTGTTCATGGCCACGGCCAAGGTCGCATGGGCCTCGGTCGAGATCGATCCCAAGGACATCGCACCCGTAGCGAAGCGCTTGACGATTTCAGTGGCGGGCTCCACGCTGTCGATGGAGATGGCTTTGCTCGGATCGATCTTGAACTCAAACAAACCGCGAAGCGTCATGTGGCGCTTGTTTTGGTCGTTGATGATCTGCGCGTATTCCTTGTAGGTGCTGAAGTTGTTGGTGCGCGTGCTGTGCTGCAACTTGGCAATCGCATCGGGTGTCCACATGTGGTCCTCACCTCTCGCGCGCCAAGCGTACTCGCCACCCGCGTCGAGCATTGTGGCGAGCACGGGGTCGGTGGAATAAGCGGCGCGGTGCGCCTTGATGGATTCCTCTGCAATCTCAAAGACACCAATGCCCTCGACTCTGGAGGCGGTGCCGGTGAAGTACTTCTCCACCGTGCTCGCATTGATACCAATCGCCTCAAAGAGCTGCGCACCACAGTAACTCATGTAGGTGGACACCCCCATCTTGGACATGATCTTGGACAGACCCTTGCCGATGGCTTTCACATAGTTGTAGATCGCTTTCTCAGCAGACAAGTCGCCTGGCAAATCGCGGTGGATCGCCTCCAGCGTTTGCATGGCCAAATAGGGATGCACCGCCTCTGCGCCATAACCGGCCAAGACCGCAAAGTGATGCACCTCTTTGGCAGAACCCGTCTCCACCACCAAACCAGCGGAGGTTCTGAGACCCTCACGCACCAAGTGCTGGTGAATGGCTGAGAGGGCGAGCAAGGCGGGCACGGCCACTTGGGTCGCACTCACCGCTTTATCGCTGATGATCAAAATGTTTCTGCCGCCCTTGATGGCGTCCACAGAAGCTGCACAAAGGGACGCCAATTTGGCCTCCACACCCTCTTGTCCCCAGCTCAAAGGATAAGTGATGTCGAGCGTGGTGCTCTTGAATTTACCGTTGGTGTGGTCCTCGATGTGACGCAACTTTTGCATGTCCGCCGCGTCCAAGATGGGCTGAGACACTTCAAGCCTCATGGGCGGATTGACCTGGTTGATGTCGAGCAAATTGGGCTTGGGGCCGATGAAGGAGACCAAGGACATCACAATCGCTTCGCGAATGGGGTCGATGGGGGGGTTGGTCACTTGAGCAAAGAGCTGCTTGAAATAGTTGTAGAGGGGTTTGTTTTTAGACGACAGCACGGCCAAGGGGCTGTCGTTGCCCATGGAGCCAATGCCCTCTTCGCCGTTGGCGGCCATGGGGGCCATCAAGAACTTGATGTCCTCTTGGGTGTAAGCAAAGGCTTGTTGGAGATCGAGGAGCTCCTCTTTGGTGGGCTCCACGTGAGCGTGTGCGCTCGAGCCTGTGGGCACTTGTGCAGGCACGTCATCGAGGCGGATGCGCAAATTCTCAATCCACTGTTTGTAGGGCTTGGAGTTGGCCAAACCGGCCTTCAACTCTTCGTCATCGATCATGCGGCCTTGCTCGAGATCGATCAAGAACATTTTGCCGGGCTGCAGTCTCCATTTGCGAACGATTTTGTTCTCTGGCACAGGCAGCACACCGGACTCAGAACCCATGATCACCACATCCTCATCGGTGATGCAGTAACGAGAGGGACGCAAGCCGTTCCTGTCCAAGGTCGCGCCAATTTGACGGCCATCGGTGAAGACGATCGAAGCGGGACCATCCCAGGGCTCGAGCATGGCGGCGTGGTACTCGTAGAACGCGCGTCTTCTCTCGTCCATGGTGGTGTGCTGCTCCCAGGGCTCAGGGATCATCATCATGACCGCTTGAGAGATGGGGTAGCCCGACATCGTGAGGAGCTCAAGACAGTTGTCAAAGGTGGCCGTATCGGACTGGTCGGCAAAACTGATGGGGTAGAGCTTTTGAAGGTCTGCACCCAGTACTGGAGAGCTCATGACGCCTTCACGCGCTTTCATCCAGTTGTAGTTGCCCTTGACCGTGTTGATCTCGCCGTTGTGAGCAACATAGCGGTAGGGGTGGGCCAGGGGCCACTCGGGGAAGGTGTTGGTGGAAAAACGTTGATGCACGAGGCCCAAAGCAGACACGCAGCGGGGGTCTTGCAAATCAAGGAAGTAGTCTCCCACTTGATCGGCCAATAGTAAGCCCTTGTAGATCACGGTGCGAGAAGACATGCTCGGCACGTAGTACTCTTTGCTGTGCTTCAAGTGCAAGTTTTGAATGGCAGCGCTTGCGGTTTTGCGAATCACATACAGCTTACGCTCAAGGGCATCTTGCACGATCACATCGCTGCCGCGCCCAATGAAGACTTGACGGATGAGGGGCTCTTTGGCGCGCACGGTGGGTGACATGGGCATGTCTTTGTTGATGGGCACATCTCTCCAGCCCAAGAGGACTTGTCCCTCGGCCTTGATGGCACGCTCCATCTCTTGCTCACAGGCCTCTTTCGAGGCTTGCTCCTTGGGCAGGAAAATAATACCCACGCCGTACTCGCCAAGAGGGGGCAAGGTGATGCCTTGGGTGGCCATCTCTTCACGGTAGAGCGCATCTGGAATTTGAATCAAAATGCCGGCACCGTCACCCATCAACTTGTCTGCACCGACCGCACCGCGGTGGTCCAAGTTCTCCAAAATCTTCAACGCTTGGCTGACGATGGCGTGACTCTTTTGACCTTTGATGTGCGCCACAAAACCCACACCGCAAGCGTCATGCTCTTGGTTGGACTGGTACAAACCCTGTGTTTTGGCGTTGGTCAAATTGTTTTGTAAAGCCTTGGATGCCTCAGACATGGCATGCACTCCTGAAATAAAGAGAGAAAAAATGAACCTTCAACGCTGATTTTTTTGCATCGCATCACGAGCTGTAAGCCTCATGGACACAAGAATTTTGCGCAGTCGAGTAGCATAGCCTTTTGCAACAATAATGCCAAGATATTAAATTGGGGTCAGATACTATTTATTAAAAGATCACCACAAGCCCGAAATAATTAGGGTCAGAACAATTTAAAAGACAAATAAAACTTATGGATTAAATTAAGTCCAATCCCCTGTTCAAGACATGGATTCTTGCTGCTTTTTGGGCCGTCCTGGCCTTTTGGGGCTCAAGCGCCTATCGGTTTGACTTTGTAATTTAGCAACAAACTCAAGCCCCCCCAATGGCCAACCCGACTCGAGGGCCTGGGTGATTTGCACCACTTGGGCGCTTGAGAGCCCTTGCTGCACCATTTCGGCGTATTGGCTCTCACGGGCAAAGGGCGTGTTGCCCAGTCGCCAAATGCCCTGGGCGCTGTCGATCAAAGGGTCTCGTAAGCGTCCCACGTAATGAGCGTGGCTGCTCCAACGGTAGTCTTCTGGGGTCTCTACCAAGCCCGCACGCACCGCTGCCCAGTCCACGTACACCAGGCTTGGCAACAACCACGTCTCGGACTCGAGCACCGTGGAGCGAAACCGACCCTGCCACAAGGTGCCCGAGCGGGCGTATTTTTTGTTGAACCAAGCCACATACACGCGACCAACCGCTTGCATGCACAGTGTCATGGCGTGCGCATCTTTGGGCGTCAACAGCACATGGGCCGCTTGGGGCAAGAACACATAGGCGTGAACCATCACTGCGTAGCGCTTGCTCTCGCGAAGCCAAAGGGCATGCAAAAACTCAAAGTCCTCATCGCACAAAGCAAAGGATTGAAGGTTGTTGCCCTGCACCCTCACGTGATGGACTTCCCCCGGCACCGACAAACGAGCAAGCCTTGCCATCTAAGACCTCTCGATCAAAAAGCCGACCATGCTCGCTCTCGTGTCCCAACACCGGTTGGCGTACTTTGCGCAAACATTGGCCCTTGGCTCTTTACAGCGCATGGATAGGGTCTTGTCAGGGTCTTCATAGGGTTGCAAGCTCCTCAATTCTCTTGAACCGGCTCCCCATCATCGACTCAAGACCAAATTCTTTCAATAAGGCACGAAGCCTTTGCGCAGCCAGCTTCTTGGCTTGGCCGGTGTACTTGGCCACGATCAATTCGTTTTTCATGCTGTGCT